>NZ_CP052766.1:1848938-2465250 GCF_002499975.2 Alteromonas pelagimontana | reverse complement strand
ACATAATGTTGGGGTTCTAAATATCATGCAGAGAGATTGTTAAAAGGTATATCTTACTCCAAGCGCAAAAGTACGGCTGTAGAGAGAACTACCAAAGTTATAAGTATCTGGATACTCATAATAGCTCTGATAAATTTCTTCGGTGATATTAGTAGCATCGAACGTCACTGTCATATCTTCTGTCACATCATAGCTAAGCTGGAAATCCAAGCTCTTCTCTGGACTACGATAAATACCTAATGGACCAGCAAATGAGGCTGCCTCGTAATTGTTGAGGAAATCATCACGCCATACATAAGACAACCGCATTCCGAAGTTTTCTTTCTCGTAAATAAATACCGTACTATAAGAAAGGTCAGAAACCCCAAAAATTGACTGGTTAATGTAATGGGTAAGATCGCCCGTTTCATTAAACTGTGGAATATCCTGACTTGAATCTAAGAATGTGGCGCTGGCTTGTATACCAAAACCATCCAGCATAGCAGGCAGATTCTCAGGGAAATAAACCGCTCCTAATTCCCAACCGTCCAGCTTACCATTTGAAGTATTTGCCGGTTGAGAAACGATGTAAGTTCCAGCTTCAATATCTTCGGAACCTTCAAACTCAATGGCGGTACGAGAACCGTAGACAAGGCCTTCAATGTCGCGCTGGAACCATGTCGCGTAAACTGAACTTCCTTCACCGAAATAATATTCCAGCGTTAGATCAAGGTTCTGCGATTCAACGGGCTCCAGATCAGGATTTCCACCTGTTGCTGTACCATATCCAACACCACTGATGTCTTCCATATAAGTCACGAAAGAATTCAAATCGGTAAAAGTCGGACGGCGGATGGTTTCGGTATAAGCTACCCGTGCCATCAAGTTGTCAGTAAGGTGATAACGGGCTACCAGGCTGGGCAGGAGTTTGCCATTGCTGCTATCGGCTGAACTCATTATTGATGGCGTGACAGTCGTATCAAAAAACGTCATTTCAGTTTCGGCGTGCTCGTAGCGCAACCCAATTTGACCATCCAGGTCTCGGCCGCCCAGGCTAGTCAGAAAATCTGCTTCCACATAAGCTGCGGTAGTCACTTCATCGATATCAAAGTTCTTTTTAAGCGTCAGTGAATTTTCACTAAAGCCATAGATATCACGGAACTCTTCACGATTGCTGTAGAGGTAATTACCGTTAGGCACTATCCATGATGAAGGAAAATTAGCATTTCCATCAAAGAAATTAGTGGTGGTGTAAACTAAACCGTCATCGTACTCATTAAACGGACGGACCACAGAACCATCTGTTGCTCTGCTGCTATCTGTTGCTGAGCGATCATCATAGAACAAACCAAAACCAACGCGCTGTATAAAGCCATCATAAAGGAAGTATTCGCCGTCCAGGGTCCAGGTCAGAGCTTTACCTTCTGATGCAGTGCCACTGTCATACATCTGGTTTGCGGTCCATAGAGCCTGATCGGTTAAGTCAGCTTCATTAATGTCTGTGGCCGGATCGTCCCAGAACGCGAGCCCAGGAATACCGTCGCCGTCGTTAAAATCGACATCAAGCCCATACGCAGTCCGTTCGGTACGCATGGCAACAAAATCAGTGGTGTATTCAGAATCCTGATAATAAATTTCGGATTCCAGGCGGAAATCGTCGGTTATGTCCCACTCACCACTTAGCGCGTACATGTAGGTATCTGTTTCCGCAGTCGATAGATCGCCGCTCATAAAGCCATAAGGAGCATTTACCTGACGCTCTTTGATGATGTTGGTTCCCTCGTACAATACAGGAGCTTCCAGCGCACCCGCGTCGCCCCACCAATCAACAAAAGTGAAGAACAAAGAGTTGAAACTTTCGTTACGGTAGCCGTTATAAAAGGCTTCGAACGTGTAAACAGAACGATCATCAGGCGCCCACTGCAAAGATACATTTACAGCAGGACGTTCCCGCTCACCGGTAAAATCACTGCCGAACACAGCGTCACGAGAAAGATAATATTCTTCTTCTGTACCGTTTAAATTAAGTGTCGAGCCAGGAGCAAAGGGTAATCCGGTATCTAGCCCGGGGGTCCAACACTGAGGAGAACAGTCGGCAGGAAAAATACGCTGAAGTGGCCCGAAAGCGGCGCCGTTTGCAAGAGAAGCACTGGGATTTTCAGTTGCGAAAGGTAACACTGCACCCGCTGTAATACTTTGGTCACGATAATTTGTACGAGTATAAGCGACGTTTATCAATGCGCCAAACTCACCGCCGCCAACTTCCCAGCGATCGCTAGCCAGCAAGCTTAATTGAGGGTCAGTTTTATCTGCCTGCTCCTGATAAATGCCGCGGGCTGCGACTACCACTTTACCTTCATCGAAATTAAAGGGACGCTGAGTAGAGATATCAATTTGCCCAGCTATGCCACTACCAATCTGAGAAGCAGAACGGGTTTTATACACGTTGACGCTTTTCAATAATGCCGCGGGAATATCCGCCAAAGCAACAGCGCGACCAGAAGCGGTAAAAAGATTACGACCGTTGACGGTAGTGGTTACGTCTGTCAAACCACGAATCGTTACTGTATTAACTTCACCGGCTCCACGGTCTGTAACCTGAATACCGGTTACACGTTGTAGGGCTTCAACCACATTGTTATCGGGAAATTTACCAATATCCTGAGCAACGATAGCATCAACAACCTGCATGTTCTGGCGTTTGATACTAAGGGCTTGATTTAAGCTGCTGCGGATACCTGAAACTTCAATAACCTCTACAGCCTGACTTGAATTGTCGGCATTGTTCGAATTAGCGTCGTCTTGAGCTTCTTGTGCGTAGGCCATCTGGCAAGACATTGCTAAAAAGACAGCACTGGCAAGGTGTGTTCGTTTAAACATCGTTTACATTCTCCGGTTTTTTAGTGTCCCGATTAACTTTGCCCTGACGGCTTCATTCTCTACCGGCAAAATCAATCTGATATTCTTTCTCAAGCCCGCTTTTAACAAACCTAAACGCGCTGTAGAACGGCAATATTCGCTGTTAATTTTTTGTTATTTGATTATCATACTATTGTATTACTTATTACCTGTCAACTAGCAAGAAACAATTTATCAACAAACGTCGATAACAAGATTTTTCCTAATTTTCCGCCTATTTATGTGCTCTACAGACGGTTTCCTGTTTTGCAGAGGGCACAAAAAAACCTGGCCCGAAGCCAGGTCTTTTAAAACCGTAAAAATAATTTTACATTTGGTAGCGGACTCCGAGTGCAAAAGTTCGGCTGTAAATACCACTGGAGAAATTATACGTATCGGGATACTGATAGTAGGCGTTGAAAATCTCGTCAGTCAGATTCGTAGCATCAAACGTCAGAACCAAATTCTCATTCACATTGTAGGAGAACTGAAAATCGAGACTTTGCTCCGGCGCGCGATACCTTGCCAGCGGATTGGCGAAAGTGGCGGCTTCATTATCGTAGCGAAACGCATCACGCCAGACGTAAGAAAGCCGGGTGCCGAAGCGTTCTTTTTCGTAGGCCAGTACCACGCTATAGGATTGGTCAGAGACACCAAACATCTCTACCGTATCGTAACCGATTGGGTTGGGGTTGGTAGGATCATCTGCGTCAAATACAGGTAAATCCTGCGAAGAATCGAGGGAAGTGTAACTGGCCTGAATGCCAATTCCCTGCAAAATATCGGGTAGGTTATCCGGAAAGTAAATCAAGCCGAGTTCATAGCCTTCTAACTTACCGTTCGCTGAGTTATTAGGCTGCGTAAGAATGTGCAATAACGGCCCGATTTCCTCACCATTCTGATCAACATCATCTGGATAATCATAGTAAATTTCCGATCGGGAATTGACTACCAACCCTTCGATGTCGCGATTAAACCAGGTTGCGTACAACGCATTACCTTCACCAAAATAATATTCCAGCGAAACATCCAAATTGGTTGAAATAACCGGCTCAAGATCAGGATTTCCTGATGATGCCGTGCCAGTACCAACTGAAGTCACGCCCTGGGTATAGGTGGTGTACGGATTCATGGCGTTAAAATCTGGGCGACGCATGGTTTCGGTGTAGGAAAACCTGAGAATATAATCGTCCATGAAGTTGTAGCGAGCGATGAACGTCGGCAATACCTCGCTACTGTTATTTTCACCACTATCCTGTTCGGCAAGTTGATTGACCGTGTCTACCCGCGTGAATGTATAAGGTGTTTTGGCATCGGTATAGCGAACACCGAAAGTACCATCGAAGATTCCGCCCGGGACAAAATATTCAAAATTAGCTTCAGCGTAGACATCAACAGTGGTTTCATCGGCCGCAAAGGTTTCACGCAGAATCAGCGATGGCCCACCAGTCAGATAATCATCAGCAGGCTCGCCATTTTCATCTGTAAACCCATAAAGGGAGCGGAAATAGTCTTTGTTCTCGACCATATAATCTGTGTTACCAATCAGCCAGCCATCAGGAAACTCGGCGCGTCCATCAAAGAAATCTTCGGTACCGTCGAGGAATTCTTCGGGCATATCAGTCATGGGAATGTCGTACTGATTAACATTTATTGTTGCGCCACGACTCCTGTTGCTTACTTCCCGCTTTTCGTACAGCAATCCAAATTTAATTTCAGTGATGCCTGCAAAATCGGTAAACCAGTTGGCGTCGACATAAAGTGCATCAGACGTGCCTTCATCCTCGGCACCGTTGTCCCACGCCGGTCCCATGGAATAGAGCCTGGGATCATACAAATCTGATTCGTCTATATCTGTGGTGGCCGGGTTGTCGTGATAAGTCAAACCGGCTACACCTTCGCCAGTGTTAAAATCTGCCGTTACCGCATAATAGTCACGTAATAGCCGCACCGCGAAAAAATCTGAGGTAAAGGTGCTTTTTTGTGATACGACTTCTGCGGATAAATGAAAATCGTCCGTCAGTTGCCATTCACCGCCCAGCGCAACCATGTAAGTATCGGTTTTGCGCTCGTCTACGTCTGTGCTGTTGAAATCAGTTTCCCATATACCGTAGCGCGGGTCGCCGTCGTACACAGTGCGCTCTTTAACAATATTTGTACCTTCGTACAAAACGATATCATCGTCGAAATTGATGTTATGCGACGAGTCTGGATAGGCAAAGAACATACTGTTTCTGACGCGCTCGCGGTAGCCGTTGTAAAACGCTTCAAAGATATACTCAGAGGTATCGTTAGGCGCAAACTGTAACGACAGATTAACCGCGGGACGCTCTCGTTTACCAGACAAATCATTGGCAAAGACAGCGTCACGAGACAACAGATATTCATTTTCGAAACCGTTGGTATTAAGCGTTGAACCCGCTGCATTCGGTAATCCCATTTCCATTCCGGGATTCCAATACGCTGAGTTGATGCGCTCAAACGCAGGAAACTCACCGCTGTTGCCGAACCTGTCTAATCCTTGCCCTTCAGGAGACGCGGTAAAATACGGGAAGACAGCGCCAGCCGTAATGGACTGATCTCGCCAATTGGTTTTTGAATAGGCCAGATTCAGTAGGCCGCCAAATTTACCCTTATCGGTTTCCCAGGTATTACTGGCAAGCGCGCTGATATTCGGATCTACCGAGCCTTCCTGATCCGAATAAATACCGCGTCCGGCAAATACAAACTTTTCACCCTCAAAATTAAACGGGCGCTGAGTTATAACATCCACCTGACCTGCGATGCCGCTTGGCACTTTATCCGCTGAACGAGCCTTGTATACGTCAACCCGATTAATTAAGGCTGCTGGCGTATCGGCCATTGTATAAAAGCGCCCGGTGGAGATATACATCTGACGGCCGTTAACCGTGGTGGTGATATCTGTCAGGCCGCGAATAGACAGCGTACCGACTTCGCCGCGATCCCGGTTCGTTACCTGTACACCGGGCACCCGTTGCAGTGCCTCAATAACATTATTGTCGGGAAACTTTCCGATATCTTCGGCAACAATTGAGTCAACTACCTCAATTTTTTCCCTTTTTATATCTATAGCTTTGGCTAAGCTACCGCGAATACCTGAAACTTCAATGACTTCTACACTGTCATTTTCAGTTGTGGATTGTGCTTCCTGCGCAACGATATCTGCACTGATCGTCAATAATGACGCCGTCACAGCCATGCTGATTAAGGAGGGCTTAAACATGTTTGTTCTCCCAGTTTCTACGTCCTTCGATGGGTGTATGTTTTCCGCATCGAGCTATTCTTATTGATGCCGGGGGTAGCGCCCCCCGGCACTCCTTTGTTATTACTGTGCGTTACCTTCAGCGAAAAGCGCTTTAACGTCGTCGCCAGCCAATGGATCGTCATAAATGACCAGCTCATCCATCAAGCCATTGAAGTTGGCGTCCCACGGAAATAGATTCGTCGCTAATGAAAAGCTCGACGCACTGCCCACCGGCGTAAATACATCAGGGAAGTTCTCCATAGTGTTCACCAGCTCGCCGTTCAGATAGGCTGAAAATGTTCCTTCATTAACCACCAGCACAATGTGTGACCACTGCGCATCGGGAACTTGCGAGCCTATGGTGCCGTCAAACCAGACTTCGCCAGACCACAACATTGTCTCACCGGAGCCTGAGCCAAACGGGACAAGGCTGATCCAGCTATTGTTGGCTGCATAACCAAAGAAGGCAGTAGTAAACTGTGTTTTGGCAGTAGGATTGAGCCAGACAGAGATTGAATAGCTATGATCAGTAATTAGCCCATCAGGTAGTTTTACTCCCGGCCCCTGGTCACCTAAAAAGTTAATCGCCCGCCCCACTACACCGTCGGTATAGGTAAGCGCTTTATCAGTAGGTGTGATTAGCGGAATTTCAGCAGTCTTATCGGCCGCTTCACCTGGCGCAAAATTACCTGTGGCATCATCAATATTATCTTCAAAGCTGAAGCGCGCTACCGGCTCAGGTGGAGTATTGGAAATTACTGTCGCCACAAATTCTTTGGTAGTAGTTTGACCTGCAAGAGAAATGGTGGCTGTAAGGGTAACCTGCGCATCTGCTTGCCCTCGCTCCGGACGCGTCACCGCACCGGTAAGGGGATCGATCACTGCGTCATCGCTGGATTGCCAGGAAAGTGCCGAGGCAAAAGGTCCGGTGTGTGGCAGAGCCAAGTCTTCAAGAACATAATCTAGGTTACCTAAATCTAAGTCATTGCGAGCGATATCCAGCAGCTCTTCAGCCGCTAGTCTGTCTACGTCCAACGCTTTAATTTCTGCAGCGGACAGCGCTTCATCGTACACTTTGAACTCATCGAACTGCGCCATAATTGGCACATCCCAATAATTAAGGCCTAAGCTGATCACGCCACCTTCCGGCATACTGGAATAAAGATCCCGCAACCCGGAGGCAGAGCCCATCAGTTGACCGTTGTAATAGATTTGCGCAAAGCCGTTGTTCACAGAAAACGCCACGTGGTGCCATTCGCCGATCGGATAAGGTACATTCGATACACCATCAAACCAATTAGCCACGCCGTTTTCATCAAGCCAGTTCGACCAAAGCATCAGATTGCCGTCCCAGCTTACGGGTAAGAAACTTTGCCATCTGTCGACTGAATGTCCGGCGAAATAAGCGGGGCTAAAAGATAACGCCGCTTGCTGATTCAACCAGAAAGACACGGTGTATTGGTAGCTGTTAATCAAATCGTTGGGTAACAATATGCCGTAAGAACCGTCCAGGTTAAGAGCTTGCCCCACCGGACCTTCGATAAACGCAGTAGATGCGCCGGATTGGCTATTAAGATCTACCACCGCTTCGCCATTGGCAAAGGTGGCTAATGAATCACTAAGATCATTATCAAATGTATAATACGCGGTGCGGTTATAAGTAGAACGCGCTACAACCTTGACATCTTTACTAACCGAGCCGGTTTGACCGTTAAGGGAAACGTTTGCAGTAAGCGTGACAACCTGATCCCCCTCCTCAACGTTAGGACGGGTTACCTTGCCTTCATTTGATATGTAAAGAGGCTGGCTTGAAACCCATTCTATTTGTGCTCCCCGTGCGCCAAGGCTGGAAAAGGCCAAATCGTTTTTCACATTCAGCAGTGCATCCGGCGCGGATTCGTCAGAAAAGGTCGCATTAATAGCAGCGCCAATATCATCGACGACTTCGGCCACAGATTTTTCTGGTAATCTGGTAGCCAGTAGCGATTCACCCGCACCACTCATACCGGAAATCGCCACTTCAAGACGCTCGTCTTCCACGTTCCATTGCCAATGAGCAACGGCTTCGTAAGTAGTATCGTCGTCAATACTTAACCGGATACGGCCAGGTTCGTCAGTAAATAGCTTATAAGTCCCGTTCAGTTCGCCGTTAATTGCGCGTCCCTGATTGGTTAATGTGACATAAGCGGACACATGTTCATCGCCGTTGCTGTCATTGCCTTGCAGTACCAGACGATAATCACCTGCGATATCACCAGCATCTGCTATGTCATCTCCCTCCAAAGGAGCATAGCGATTCGGCGATACCACCAGCCAGTCGTCAGCGTTCAGCCACATTTCGTGAACTCGCACCGCGTGCGCTTCTTGATTCGCGTAACGCCCTTCTTCAACAGGAAAACGGGTGTGAGTAAAAAGCAGGTATTTATTCAGCGCTTCATCATATAGCGCGGAGTTATGGCCGGGGGAGTTATAGCCATACTGAGCCGATGTTTCGCCAAAAGCAGAGGCCCACAAGTGGGAGCCGAGCAACTTGGTACCGAAATTATTCGCTACTGTAGCATCGACCATGTCGTTTCCGGCAGCGTCCAGATAAGGACCGTCTGGCGAACGCGAGCGGGCTACGCGGATGTTGTATCCACCGTCAGCAGCGAAACCGGCATTTGACCAGAACAGATAATAATAATCGCTGTCCGGACTATAAATAACAAAGGCGCCTTCTATAGCGTTAAAATCGCCGCCCATCAGATGTTTGCCAAAACCCTGGCCCGCTTCGGGTTTACCGGTTTGCTCATCCAGCGCTAAAACGTAGATCCCACCGGAATAGGAGCCATACACCAGCCACATGTTTTTGTTTTTATCGTAAAAAGCCGCGGGATCAATAGCATTCGGGTGAACCGCCGGGTCGTATGCTGTCACGCCATCTACAGGATAGGTTTCCAGTTCACCATCTCGCTGGCCAGAGCGAATGAATATTCCCTGATCAACATAAGGTCCTTCCACCGATTCCGCAGTGGCTACACCCAGATAGGAGCGATGCCAGCAAACTTCATCCCGTTCCGCTGTATCAGGATTATCCTGAGCGCAGTGATTGTAGTAAAACCAGAAGTCCCCACCTGGCGACTGAATGACGTCTGACGCCCAACTGCCGGAAAAGTTGTCGGTCCAGGCAATACCTTCAGCGAATTCTGTTGAGTATGTGTTGAACAGCGGAGATTCGTCGACAAGGTTATTCGCTGAAAGCTGCGAGATGTATTCCCACTGCATCAGGTCCGTCGATTTGGCTGCGGCAAGATGAGAGCCAAACAAGTAGTAAGTATCGTCGACCTTCACTATGGAAGGGTCATGTATACCAATGTCCATATATTTTGAGCTGTTTGTAATTGCAGCGGTAGGATCAGGCGAACTTTCATTCGTAGGCAGTGTTGTAGTGGGCGGTGGAGAACTGTCTTCTCCGGAACCACCGCATCCTGAAACTGCTATTATCCCACTCACTATGAGTGCTGTTTTAAGTTTCATTGCTGTTTCCCTCAGATCTTTGTTAAGAGTGATTGAAATTTTCAATCAGTAATTGGTCTTGCAAACAAACTGTTTTCATTGTTTTATTGAAAATCGATTTAGTATTACAATATTACTGTACGATATTTACATCTTTGCAATAAATAACACAAGACTTATATACGATTTTTTTACATAGATTTTTACAACTTGCTAACATTAGACGCAAAGTTCGGATGAGAAGTAGGTGCAGTTTTAACGAATGCTTTTTCCTGAGAGGCATTTAAATTCTCGATACAAGGAATTCACATGAAGAAGTTACTTATAACCTCAGCAGCTTTTATTTTTAGTGCGCAGGCTGCGGCTGATAACCCGCTTTTTACAGATGTTTTCACCGCCGACCCTGCGGCGATGGTGCATAACGATACCGTTTACCTGTATACCGGTCATGATGAGGCACCCAATAACGATGTATTCTTTGAAATGCACGACTGGCTGGCATTTTCCTCAACAGATATGGTTAACTGGAAAAAGCATGGCCCGATTATGCAAGCCACTGATTTCAAATGGGCAAAAGGTGACGCCTGGGCGGCCCATATGATTGAAAAAGACGGCAAGTTTTACTTCTTCACCACAGTGAGACATGACGAAACCAAACCAGGCTTTGCTATTGGTGTGGCGGTGTCTGATTCCCCTACCGGTCCGTTTAAAGATGCTATCGGCCACGCGCTTATCACCGACGACATGACCAAACAAACGCCCAACGACTGGGATGATATCGACCCTGCAGTTTTCATCGATGATGATGGTTCTGCTTACATGTTCTTTGGCAATCTGGTACCAAAATATGTGAAGCTGAAAGATAACCTGACCGAAGTAGACGGCGAAATTCACGTTATCGACGTGCCTAATTATACAGAGGCATCCTGGGTCCATAAGAAAGGCGAAAACTATTATTTATCCTATGCTTGTGAATTTCCGGAAAAGATTTGTTATGCGATGAGTAAGAATATTGAAGGTCCCTGGGAGTATAAAGGGATTTTAAATGAAATTGCTGGCAACACAGAAACCAACCATCAGTCCATTATCGAGTTTAAAGGTAAGGACTACTTTATCTATCATACCGGCGCAGTACCGCCAAAAGGTAAAGAGTCCAGTGGCGGTCGCTTTCGCCGATCAGTTGCCATTGATCCATTGGTTTACAACGAAGATGGCACCTTACAACGTGTCATTATGACTACTGAAGGTATTCAGAACTCTAAATAAGGAAGCATCATGAAATTACGTATTATTGCCGGAACGATTTTATCTTCCGCGCTCATCGTTAGTGCCGCCTGGGCCAAACCTCATGAAGTAGTAATAACCGCCGATTTAAGTAAAACCGGTCCGGTTATCAATAAAGATATTTATGGTCAGTTTGCCGAACATCTTGGCCGTGGCATTTATGAGGGAATTTGGGTAGGCAAAGACTCACCTATTCCCAATACCAAAGGCTTCCGTAATGATGTGCTGGATGCATTAAAGGCTATTCATGTGCCCTTGGTACGCTGGCCTGGTGGCTGCTTCGCTGATGAATACCATTGGCGGGAAGGGGTCGGTCCGCAGGACAAGCGGCCAATCAAAGTCAATACCCACTGGGGCGGAGTGGAAGAAAATAATGCCGTAGGCACTCATGAGTTTTTCGACTTTGTTGAACTACTGGGTGCAGATGCTTATATCAACGGCAACCTTGGTAGCGGCACTGTGCAGGAAATGGCGGAATGGATGGAGTATATGACCTCCGACAAGAATTCCACCCTCGCCAATGAACGTCGTGAAAATGGTCGCGATGAACCCTGGGATATCGCTTATTTTGGAATAGGAAATGAGTCCTGGGGCTGTGGTGGCAATATGCGTCCGCAGTATTACGTTGATCTTTATCGCCAGTACGCAACCTTTATGAAAACGCCTCCAGGGAAAATGCCTAAACTGGTAGCGAGTGGTGGTCATACTGAAGATACGCAATGGACAGATGTACTTAGCGCCAATATTGATAGCAATATGGACGGCATCAGCTACCACTTCTATACCTTACCCACCAGCGAATGGAAGGAAAAAGGCAGTGCCACAGAGTTTGACAATAACATGTGGTTTAAGACCCTTGAACGTACTATGCGAATGGATAAGTACTTAGAAGATAACATCGCCAAACTGGATAAAAACGATCCTGAAGGCAAGTTAGGTTTTTATGTTGACGAATGGGGTACATGGTACGACGCCGAAGAAGGAAAGGAACCGGGTTTTCTTTATCAGCAAAATACTCTTCGCGATGCCGTGGTTGCCGCAGTTAACTTCAATATTTTTCATGATTATGCTGAACGTGTACACATGACTAACATTGCCCAAATGGTGAACGTGCTACAGGCCATGGTGTTAACCGATGGCGAAGATATGCTGCTTACTCCCACCTACTACGCTTACGATCTCTATCAGGTGTTTCAGGATTCCACCTCGATTCCATTCACCATTGAGAGTGATGATTACGTCGTAGACGGTGAAAAGCTGCCAGCAGTAACGGCTTCTCTGGCTAAGGGAAAAGACGGCAAAACCTACCTCGCGTTAGTTAATCTTGATCCCACCGAAGAAGCTAAAGTGACATTAGATCTTAGCGGCAAGAAAGTATCAAAACTGACCGGCAGAATCCTCACCAGTGACGCCATCACTGATAAAAACACTTTTAAACAAAAAAGTGTGGTTGCGCCAAAGCAGTTTACTGCCAAAGCCAATCAAGTTCAGTTGCCAGCAAAATCTGTAGTGGTGGTAGCACTTAATTGATCGCTTAAAAGTACGTTACTTTGAAACGGGCCATGTTAGGCTCGTTTCAGGGTTGTATTGTGTGATTGGTAGTGAAATTAACCGTCAACTTTATTAGGATTGAACAAACATCAAACAAGGAACAGTATGAAAAAACTCGCCAAAAATATTGCGGCTTCAGCCGCCTTTGTTACGGTCATCGCGCTTCAGTTTGCAGTGATGGACAAGCTTAACGACAACAATGAAGCCTTAAGTTTACAAGTCAATCATCTGCAAAACCGTGTGGATAAGGTTAATGTATCCAATGAACGACTGGTTTCCAAAATTGAAAAAATGGAAGAGCAGATGAACCTTAAACCGCGTCAACTTCTTTCAATGCGGTAGTTTTTTGAACCAGTAATTTAGAGTTGTCAAAGTGTCTTCGCCACCTGCTAGGCAGTGGCTGTTGAACCGCATGGAAGCAATACTAGCATCACCTGATAATGCCGAAGCGATTTCTTCGTTCTATAAAGTCAATACAGAACATTTACGTCCGTGGGAACCTCGCAGAAACGAGGACCACCATTTCGTGGAAGCTTGGAAGAAACGTTTAGCATCGAAGAGTGCCTTCTACTTCATTATTGCTAACAACACTGAGGTGCTTGGGATTTGCGCGTTAACCAATATCGTAAGAGGTCCTTTTCAGGCATGTAATATAGGATATGCGGTATCGGCGCCATACGAAGGAAAAGGATTGATGCAAGCACTGTGTAAACAGGCCATCAACTACGCTTTTGACGATTTATGCCTCAATCGAATAATGGCTAATTATATGCCGCAAAACCGGCGTTCGGAGGAACTATTGCGCAAATTAGGTTTTGTAAAAGAGGGCTTTGCGAGAAAATATCTGAAGATAAATGGGCAGTGGGAGGACCATGTTCTTACCTCTTTAGTTAACGGGAAGCACAGATAAATTAAGGACTTCTGCAGGCTCTAAAATTTCTACATAAGCTTCCGGGCGGCGTCACGCTTTCCCGATGAATGGGAATATTCTTCCTTATTCCTGTTTCCTTTAGTTTAAGCTACAGCGTTTCTATAAATGTTTGATAACGAATAACTGCTGCCTCGTTGCGCATCAATTTACCGTGTTTACCGCCCAACACTACATAAATCGATTTATTCGTGCTTGCGGATTGGCGAAACAACTCGCGACTAAAGGAAATGGGCGTCATTTGATCGCGGTCTCCCACCAGCATTAACAAAGGTCCTCTATATCTCGCCAGATATTCGCTGTTATCAATAATTGCCAGTTCAGGCGATATCTTTAAGTTAGTAAAAACTTTTGTCCATTGAGGCACAAGATTTTGAGCCACATCAGAAACCGAGCTAATGGCACTGTCGAGCACTACGCCGTCCACTTCTCTTTTATTGGCAACATAAGTAGCAAATAGGCTTCCCATACTTAACCCGTGAACTATGGTGGGAATGTTTTTTGGAAATACTTCTTTGCCATAATCGAACACTTGTAACGCGTCGGCTTTTAAATTATCTACCAGCACTCTGGGTGCGGCAGCGCTTGCGCCCATACCCTGATAATCAATCCACAATATGTTAGCGGGAATTTTCCCAAATTCATGCAAAATGCCAGAGGCTTTGCTGATGGTCATTCCATTGCCGGCATAAAATACAATGTTTACGACAGGCTTTGGATAAGAAACCGCAACTCCCGTTAATGTCAGGCCTTGCGCGTTAGTCAATTCAACGGTTGTTATAGAAACCGCCGCTTCATCTTTATTTACGGCTTGCAGTAATTCGGTTGTATCTAGAGGGGAAGGCGCACTGGTCTGGTAAATGTAACTGGAAGAACTAACGTCAATTGCACAGCCACCGATCCCACAGCAAAGCCCAAGCAAAAAGCATATTCGGGAAAAAAAGGTCATAGAAACTTCCTATCAATATTGACGTTATTAGAACGAATTCGGGCAGGTAGAGCAAGTATTGAGTGACTTACGCAGCATATAATTATTCCGACAATAATCAGGCGCTAATAGGAAGGAGAATGATTTTTTTGATCTGCCAGGTGGTAAGGCGACAGTGCCCCAGCGTTAATGCTATGTCGATGAAGAGGTTAATTGCAACGTCTACAGTTTCAACTCTGTAGCTCAGACCAGAAATGATTAGGCTCGAAAAGCCAAGGCTTAGTCGACATTGCCTCTCTTCTTTGAATGACGTCATTGGTACTGACGCCCATCCTTTCAACTACCTTACCACATCCCCCCAAAGTCAGCTCCCAACCGCTTCCCAGTCTCCCGGTAGCTGGATCCCTGGACCAAATAAGCTTAGAGCTGGTATCGTTGCCCTTCGCTCAACCGCTTGTAACTCATGGTATATACTTCTATTTGTTCGGCGACTATAGAGTACCACCTACAGGCAATTTATCTCTTTTACCGTTTAATAATGAATGGTGCACTGATTATCCGAATTCGAGGTCAAAAGCAAAAAAACGAATGGGCAGAATTTAGATTAGCGGGGGGTAGTGAGACGAGGACTAGAGGATAGAAGAGCTGACTAAATAGCCCTATTTGAAACAGGGAAACAGGGAAACAGGGAAACAGGGAAACAGGAGTGTACCCATGATCTTTTGGAAAGTTATCGCTTTCACCATATCACTTCAATTTTTTTCTTTGTCAACTTATGCAGAGGAAAAAAGCCGCTATGAAGTAGCGGGAATTGATAATGAATCTGAGTTTGAAGAGTTTTTTTTCTCTATACAGAGAAATATTAAAGAGGAGGATTATGCTGACTTGGCAAGTAAAATTTCATTTCCTATTTCATATGAATATAAGGGCGCTACCTACCAAGTAAATAATGAGGAAGAGTTTGTAGAGAAAGTTGAATTCATAATTTCTAATGATTTCAAAAAGGCGATATTATGTGAGAACATTGAAAATTTAAGAATATCCTCTTATGGTGTTAGAGCTATAAGAGGTAGTATCTGGATGAACCTCATCTATATTGGAGATGAGAAAACGCTTCCGACTTTTGTTTCCGATTTTTCTAATAGGGATAAATGGCAATATAAGATTACTTCACTGAAAGAAACGTTTCTGGTGAGAGAGTTTTTGTCAGAATGTAAAACTGCTAATGGGGAATGATATCCAAAATCGGTATGATAAACCAGTGATGGAGTAGATGGCTATTTATGCACCTTTTTATATTCACTAAAGAGCCAGATTTATGGCCCTTTAGTGAATTAGATAGACGCGGTTTATCATGGAGTGGAGCGATATATTGAATATAATAGTGGGTGTAATAGTAGTACATGCAAAACAACATAAACCTGAAAAATCATATAATCAATGGAAGCCGGAATGTCAATCCCTATCATGAGTTTTGTATTTTCTATTTTTTCAGTATATATATATAGGAAAAAAAGAAGTTCAAATAGTAAACGAACGCTGTATTTTGTTTCTTTTACTGTATTTTATTTTATTCATATTTTTCTGGCGTTTATTTATACACAATACTTAGATTACTCACTATCACTTTATGATTTGAATAATGATGGATTTTTCACTGGCGAAGAGATAACTAGTGAGCAAGAAAGTGCCATGGATGCTGTAACAAATGATGCAGGAAGAAGCTTAGCTTTCATTTTTGGAATATTTTACGCTTCAGCATTTTCTTTCGCTGTGTTAGCTTTCGAACTTATACTACACAACCTAATAAAGCGGCGCTGATCCAAGGCCTGTCGATATGAAATTCCCACGGCAATTCTGCACAATGAGGTGCTTTGCCATTAACTATGTTCTCAGCGATCCCCAATCGTTAACAGACTTACTTGGCCCGTTGCCAAAGGGGGATTAACACCTGAACTGGATGTACCAATACCGATCAATTGTGATGTCGTGTTTGCTTCAGCTATATCAACCTTAAACAAAGCAAATCTATTAATGGGGTATTCGAGGGTACTTCCTTCTGATCAATTTGCTGCTATAAAAGTTAATTCTGATGGAAAAGGAATAAAATCTACGCTTGAGAAATTCGATGCTGAAGAAGAGGCTATTGAATTTGTGGTTAAAAATTGGGATAACAGCTATATACCTATAAATGGCTTAGCGGATGATCAATTAAATAAAATAATGGTCTATGCTGGCGCTGCGAAGGAATTTATTAGTTTTATTGGAGGCAGACGCTTTACATGGTCCTCAGAACAACATGCGCTGTTTGTTATTATGCACGAAATTGGTCATCTCGAAGCTGGGGATCAAGAATTCCAAGCCGATAAATTCGCTCTTGAAAAACTGGGTTGGTAACATGATTAAATACATTTTATTAATACTTCTTTTCGTTACGTTAGAAACTCAAGCAAAAGTTGAGAAAATTGCTTTAGAACCTTTGGTTAGGCATTCAGATTTTACTGGTGTTGTCAAAGTTGTTAACATCGAAAAAAGTGAAATGTGTGGCTATATAGTCACCGCTGAGCCCTTAAAAGTTTTCAAAGGTATCGATGAGGAATTTAAGTTTCGGGTCACAAATGAAGTTGATTTAATGTCGGGTGTTGAAAACTATTTTGCGATATTGTACGAGAAGCCGCAATCAGATACGTGTGGTCAAAATATTCTAAGTACCTTTAAAGACTACCAGACCCTTTTTCCTTTTAAGGACATTGGCGATAAATTCATACTAGCTTCAAGAAAAAGCTTTATGGCAGCTGACGGTGATAGTGGCTACTATCCTTTTAAATATGTAAAGCTGGTTGAAGTTGTCGATAATAAAATATATGCATTTGGAAAGTGGAAGGATATTGAGAAAGATTTATTGAAATTTTGATATAAAAAATTTATTAAAATTCCCCCCCATTTATTAATGGCCGTGGAGAAGAATTCCAGGCTAATACTGATGCATTTTAAGCTTTAGGATTATAAATGAAATACACGATATACATCTTACTTTTTTTTACTTTTAATAGTTACTCAATGAGTTTGAATATGACTCTCGACATTCTAGTTAGATTTTCAGATTATGCTGGCGTGGTAGAAATTTTAGATATTGAACCGAAACAAAGCTGTGGCCATCTTGTCACGGCAAAACCGTTAAAAACTTTCACAGGGAAAGATGATATTTTAAAATTTTGGGTTCCCAATGAGAAGGACTTGCTCATAGACAGTGACAAATATTTTGCTATTTTAAGGGAGAGTCAAAAAGTCACTCAATGTGGTAAAACTTTACTGAGTACCGGCGATAGTAAGCAAACTTTTTTCCCTTTTAAGGATGCCGGAAGGCTATATATATTAGCAAATCGAGAAAGCTTTTTAGCAATTAGTGATTCGGTAAGCTATTTCCCTGGTGAATTCGTAGAAGTGTTACAAGTCATAGATGAACGTATCTATGCGTTTGCAAGGTGGGCGGATATTGAGGAAGCGTTACATGATGAATAATATTCTGGACTTAATATTTAACTAAATGGTTCATTGTTGTGTAATCCAGATATCCTAGAATTAAGTAGGTGAGATACCATCTGAATTAGATGTGCTAATATCCAATAAACACGAATCAGTATTTATTTAGCTGAAGCTAGTTTAAACGATGCGGGGATTTTGTTGGCGCCCATAGTAAATTTGATTCTCAATTCGGCACTGGATACCGAACAGTAAGCTCTAGATTTGTATTATTAAAGATACATTGATGATTATCTATCACTAGGTATAATGGATTATAATGCAAAAAAATAATAACATATGCTCGTGCAAAAATATTTTAAAAAATCCTGATAGAGGATGACAACGTTGACTAGTCTGCAGAAAATTTCGCTAAGTTTTCTATTGTGCGTTAAAAATCTCATCTCGACGGACTTGAGCATGAATTTCAGGCAAATGCCTCCGCTTTCAAAATCTTAGGGATAAAATAATGAAATATTTAATATTTTCGTTACTTCTTATTGCTTTTAACAGTTACTCCTTAACATTGGGTATGACCCTCAGAACTCAATTTAAATATTCAGATTACGTTGGAGTGGTAGAAATCTTAGAGATTGACTCAAGCCAAAGCTGTGGTCAGCTTGTCACAGCAAAACCGTTAAAAACTTTTAAAGGGAAAGATGAAATTTTTCAATTTTGGGTTCTTAATGAGAAGGACTTGCTGCTCATAGACAGTGAGAAATATTTGGCATTTCTATCAGAGAGACAACAAGAGATTCATTGTGATAACGCTGTACTTAGCACTAGCCTTGGTTTTCAAACATTTTTCCCTTTTAGGAGTTATGATGGAAAGATGTATGTGTTAGCGTATAGAGAAAGCTTCATGTCAAGCAATGATACAATAAGTTATTATTCTGTTGGATTCGTAGAAATGCTACAAGTCATCGATCAACGTATCTTTGCGTTGGGAAAGTGGTCGGAGCTTGAGGAAGCGTTACTTGAAGAATAATAGGATGGTCATAATATTCGGTTTGGTCATAGGTTTTCAGCGCATGGTTCGAAAATGACAATGTGTAGTGGTCAAGTCATTTTGGCCACGGGTTTATAGTTATTCCAGTACCGGCTTTCCGACTCATTAGGCGTTAATCCGCCATTGTATGAATGCGGTCTTAATCGACTGTAATAACCAAGAATGTAATCGCTGATCCGTTGCTTGGCTTCTGTAAAACTTCGATAGCCAGTTGTCGGAACCCATTCAGTTTTTAAGCTTCTAAAAAATCTTTCCATTGGGCTGTTATCCCAACAATTTCCACGCCTACTCATGCTTTGAGTCATGCTGTAGCGCCATATCAGTTGCCTGAATTTACGACTGGTATAATGGCAGCCCTGATCACTGTGGTACATGATGTTCTTCGACTTGCCTCGACGTTCAAACGCCATTGCAAGTGCCTGGCAAGCTAAATTGCTGTCGGGCGAATAGCTCATAGCCCAGCCAACTGGCTTTCGGGCAAACAGGTCGATAACTACTGCCAGGTACGCCCAACGGTTGCCTGTCCAGATAAAGCTCACATCACCGCACCAGACTTGATTAGGGGCAGTGACAGCAAGCTGCCTGTCGAGCAAGTTCGGAATTGCTACATGTTCCTGCGTTGCCTTTTTATAATCATGCTTTGGAAGCTGACAACTGACCAAAGCCATGGCTTTCATAAAGCGTCCGGCACGATAACGGGTCAGGGTAATATTGTGCGACTCATCATTCGTAATAATATCAGCAACGGTTCTTGCTCCAGCAGAACCGCTGCTCAGTCGATGCGCTTCACGAACCAGACTCCGCAGCCTGATAGCTTCAGGCGACGGTTTTTTGTCACGCTGCTTCCAGTATTTAAATGTGCTTCGGTGGACATCCAGTACCTCGCACAATTGATTCACAGGATAACGACTGCTCTGACTCAGTCTCTCGATTAATGCGAGTGTTTCATGGAGTCCGACATCAACAGATTACTTCGTAACGAACAGAAGCTTTTTTTAATATATCTTTCTCTTGCTCAAGTCGCTCAACCTGCTTTTTAAGCTCCCTGATTTCACGTTGCTCATCGGTCATGGGGGTTGCCTGAGGCGCTTTACCTGCACGCTCCTCACGCAATTGACTTACCCATTTACCAATAGTGGAGTAACCGACGCCCATTGCTTCGGCGGCTTCTTTATTGGTGTAACCTTGATCAACTACCAACTGCGCTGTTCGAGTCTGAATTCAGGACTGAAGTTCGGGCCTTTCTTTGCCATTTTGTCACCTAACTTTGTTATGCTGCTATCATAGCAGCTCTAATTAGGTGGCCAAATTAACTATGCCACTACAAAATAACTGTTCCCATAGTATGAGTCATGACGAAGTCACTATTCAGAACCGGCTATAAACCCTTCGCAACATCCTTGCTGTTGCACAGCGCCTGCAAAGGGTTCTGAATGATGTACTCGTTGTGCCTTTTCATGTGTAGCGCATTTACGAACAGTTTTTTAGGATTATATTACGAAGCGCTTATTTCTTATTATTTTTATGTTTACAAGCCTAAATGTGTATGCGAGTGCACAAAGTCTGACGTTAAAGCAGAAGCTAAAAATTCCAGAATTTCTAGCTTAGAACGAGTAGATGATTGTGGCTTGCTAGTCACTGCTAAAAGCGTTGAGAACTTTAAAAGTCTAAAAGTTAATGAAAGTATTAAATTTTGGATTAAAAAGGAGTCCGATATATTCCCCGATATTAATAGGTACTTTGTTATATTGTACGATTCAAATAAAGGTAACCTTTGTCACGACACTTCAATTATGGGCGCAAATGGTTATCAGTCCGTATTCCCGATTTACGAAGATCCCGAAAACAATTATATATTAGCGAGTCGGTCAAGTTTTCTGTCAGCTATGGATGGTAGAACTTACGCCAGCAATAATGACATGACCGGAAATGTAAGAAAAATAGAAGTTATTAATAACCGCATCTATGCATTTGGAAAATGGGAAGCAATAAAGTCTTTAATAATAGAAATCGTAAAACATGAAGACTAAGTCGCCTAAAGTGTTGATACTTTTTTAGGTAATTCCGCCCCTCCTATTTCACCGACAAGGTATTCACGAATGGAAGGCAGACAATAAAAGAGCGCCAGCGGCGCTCTAATTAAAACCTGCTGTTATTAAGCCAGTTGATTATTGCGGTTCGCGTAAGTGAAAAATCTGACACTTCGTGCCCATATCAGGCTGTTGCGCAATGTTTGTCCCATCCGCCAAACCGCAGTCAGACACGCCCATAGCCAGCTTGGTGTACCGATTAATCAGCATGACTCCGCCACCTTCCACTGGCGAAATACGCCATTGCGCGGCCTTTTCCTTACAGGCAACCATGCTTACATCAGCGCCAGGCGCTACAGCATTACCCGCCACACCAATACATTGTTTAGCTTTGGGATTATTACGGATACTCAAGTAACCCGTATCGGTAGGAACAAAGTGCCAGCTTTGGGAGTCGCTATAGTTATAGCCCTTCTGCACTACGTGATTGCCAGCAGTCATAGTTTTGTTGATACTGACCGCTTTGCCACTTTGCTGGCTCATAATTGCAACCGGGCCCACTGGTTGTAACTGCCATTGGGTGCAGGCGCTATCTTTATTCTGCTGCAAAACAGCCTGATTCTGTGACGCTGAACATCCGGCAATGGCTAGAGGTTTTCCTGAATAACGGTTAGTTACAGTGACGTTACCGTCAATCCCCGCCTCAACCTTCCACTGCTGACAGAAATTATTCTTCCACGCAGAAGACTGTACGCGTGCATTATCTGCAGTGCTGCACTGTGCAACCTCTAAAAATTTGCTGTCTTCGCGATTTGCTAAACGAATATATCCGTCAGTCGTCGCGTCTAAAATCCACTGACCATTGGTACCACTACATTGACTCTGCACTGCGCGGTTGTCTTGCGGGTCCGCTGAAATATCCAGGCACAGATCGCTGGTGGCATTTAGCAAGTGGTAACGCTGGCCTTGCACGCGGGTTACCAGTGGGCCGTTTTCGCCAGCAGGTGGCGCAACAACTACACCAGGCGTGATAGGCTTACCGAAATCTGGCGTACCATCAGCTTTCCAGTCGAATTTTTGGGCACGTAATGAGCGAGTGGCGCTACAACCATCTTCTACAGAATCGTTACCGTGATAAACCAGCCAATCTTCCGTGCCATCAGGTGAGGTAAAAAAGCCATTGTGTCCCGGGCCAAACACTTCCTCGGTGCGAGTAAATACCGGCTCCTGCGCTTTTTTCCATGCGGTGATCTTCATAGGATCATCACCCACCAACTCAAGCAGACCAAGCTTATAGTCTGGGGTATTACAAAAGCTGGCTGAATAGGTCATAAATGTACGCCCATTATGTTGCAGTATTTCCGCACCTTCAGTCACTTTCCGACCACTAATTTCCCAATCCAGCTCCGGCTTGGTTATTACAGTATGAGGCGTCCCTTCTTTCAGCGTCCAAGGGTTTTCCATTTCAGCAATAATGTTCATCTGCTGATCCCCTCGCCACTGAGAGTAAATAACATATAGCTTATCCTTGTGCTCCAGATAGTTGCCGTCAATATTCCAAACATCCGGCATTAACGCGCCTTTATATTGATATGGCCCCATAGGGTCGTCGCCAACGCTCTCCAGAACATTAAGATGCTGATGATCTAAGGTACCATCCTGCCCCGCCGTGTACATCATGTACCAGCGGTAGCCGTTTGGTCCTTTTAATCGATGGAATTCAAATGCCCAGAAGTTACAGCAACGCTCCGGATCCGTAGCCGACCAGACATTAATTGGCGTAGCATCCGCTAAGCCAGCGAGAGTGGGCGACTTCCGCATTACCAGTTCCGATGTCCAGGTGGTCGTCGTCAGATAGTAGTTTCCATCCCAATACTCTAACCACGGATCTGCGCCATTTGGAAACAAGGGGTTAATAAAAGTACCTGATGCCATCGTTGGCTTTTCCGCTTTAGCCGGTACTGCGGGCGTTTGAACCGATGCATTAGTATCGGTGGCCGATTCAGAGCTATCAGTTTTCGTGCTATTAAGAGACTGGCAGCCGCTTAACGTTAAAGCCAGTAGCGCAGCTGCGCCCAAAGCTTTAAGTTGCCTTACAATCATTGTTATTCTCACTTGCGGTTATTAGTCGTTCCGCTGAACGTGGCCCTAAGCCTGATTCAGTTGGAAAATGTTAGTTCTGGTTACTGCGATTCTCCTGTCCAAACGGTTCTCATGGACAGGAGCTATCGGAAAACTATATTTACTTCGCGCCAAATTCGTACACAATCTGCGTAGAATATATTTCACCGGGCAACAACCTGGTGCTGGCGAAGTTTGGCTGGTTTGGCGAATCCGGATTGTGTTGGGGTTCCAGGCAGAAGGCACTGCGCATGCCATGGTCGCGATATTCCTGCGACGTGCTGCCGTCAAGAAAGTTGCCTGAATAGAACTGTACTGCAGGTTCCACAGTATACACCGTCAGCGTACGTCCGCTCGCGGGGTCGTACACGTTAGCCGCCTCGACGAGTTCGCCGTTCACTTCATCTTTTAAGATATAGTTGTGGTCATAGCCTTTTGCGCGTTCAAGCTGAACATTATCAGCGTTAATTGCTTTTCCAATTGCCTGTGGCTGACGAAAATCAAACGGCGTCCCTTGTACCGGCATGAGTTCACCAGTAGGAATTAAACCGCTGTCTACCGGCGTAATGGCATCAGCATGAATTTGTACCTGATGCTCCAATATATCGCCTTTACCCGCCAGGTTAAAATAAGTGTGTTGAGTCAGGTTGACGATCGTAGGCTTATCGGTTGTCGCGACGAACTGCATGTCTAACGTATTATTGTTCGTCAGCGTGTAGGTCACTTCAGTATTTAACGTACCCGGATACCCTTGATCGCCATCAGGACTTATCAGCGTGAGTTTCACACCAGCACTGTTTGCAGTTGTGAAAGGATGCATCTGCCAGATTTTTTTATCAAAACCCTGAACACCGCCGTGAAGATGGTTATCTCCATCGTTTGTCGCCAGTTGGTACTCGGTGCCGTTTAGTGTAAATTTACCATTGGCGATACGGTTGCCGTACCGGCCAATAATGGCGCCAAAATAGGGATTGGAAGACACATAGTCTTCCAGATTGTCCATGCCCAGAACAATATTTCCTGACTTACCATTCTTATCAGGCGTGACCAGACGGGTAATAATACCGCCGTAGCTAATTACATCAACCTCAACCCCATTAGCGTTCGTGAGGGTAACCTGGTTAACAGGCGTTTGATCGGCGAGCGTGCCGTAGTGGCTCATAGTAGCCGTAGGCGCATGCGTCATTGCGGTTCCTTCTTCAGCAAAAACATTAGATGCAAATACACTTATCGACAGCGACAAAACCGATGTTTTCAGCCAATTGCCGAAGTGTGATGATGAGGGGGCAGAATAGCGACTTTCGAGGCAGAACGAAACACAGTTAGACATGGGTTAACCTTTTCTCAACCAATTTTGTACTTTTATATTACAAATGATATAGAAAAAGCAACCCATTATGTAGGAAGTTTACCGTTGAATTTTTCCCGCTTGTACTAAGATGCAGTCCATGCCCGCGCTTTTAGCCGCTTGCAGACCTATTTCGGTATCTTCAAAAACAACGCAGTCAGCAGGTTCTACACCAATTTTTTGGGCAACAGTAAGAAAAGTTTCCGGGTGCGGCTTACCATGGGTGACATCGGACGCCGTTACAAGTGCGTCTATCTGCGATAACAAGCCGTGGTGATCCAGCAGTTGCTCCGCATGACGCCGTTCAGCTCCTGTACCTATTCCTATTTTTAATGACGGCCGATAATGGTGAAATACGGCAATCGTCTCGGCAATTAACTCAGGAGTATGATCCAGCTTTAACCACGCATTGCGCTTGAACTGAGCCACCTCGTCCGGACTATGGGATACGCCGAATTTTTCATTAAGTATTTTTACGGTATTACGCGTAGGTACGCCACCTAACCCATACATGTAATCGGCATCGAAAGGATAACCGAACGCTTCGCAAGTTGCTTTCCACGCATCGATATGAGCTCCCATCGAATCGATCAATGTGCCATCCATATCAAATACAATGCCCTTATAGGCACTTAAATCCACCATGGTTTCTCCTGAGAGTTGTTGGGTGAGTTAACAGTCAATGGAGGCTGATGAACCAACCTCGCAGTACGCTATTAGAGTGTACTACGAAGCTGGCTCATCAAAGGGACACGATTTATATACCTTGTTTCAACATGTAATAAGCGGCGTTTTGACGAAGCTCTGACTTAAAGGAGCGAATCGTAGTATCGGCATCGATTACTACGGTCTCTACACCGGCCATATCTGCATAATCAGTAATCATATCGGTGGTTACAGCCTGGCTGTACGCAGTATGGTGAGCACCACCGGCATGAATCCACGCAGCTGCTGCCACAGACAGATTCGGCTTCGGTTCCCATAAAGCAGATGCTACTGGCAGATGTGGCAACTCTGCTGGTGGAGCGACAGTGTCCACTTCATTGATTAAGATACGGAAACGGTTACCCATATCAATCGGAGAAACATTAATTGCTGGACCTGGTGTGCCGGTAAATAACAAGCGACCCACATCACAAGTCACACCTATAGTATGGCGGTGAACTTCCAAACGAGGTTTTTCAGCGGCAATAGAAGGACAAATCTCTAACATGTGCGCGCCCAGTACCTGATCGGTGCCGCCCATATTGTAAGTATAATCTTCCATAAACGAACAACCGCCTTTACGCCCTTGCCCCATCACTTTCATGATGCGGACCATGGCAGAGGTCTTCCAGTCACCCTCGCCGCCATAGCCGAAGCCATTCGCCATAAGGCGCTGTGTTGCCAGGCCTGGCAGCCCAGTCAAACCAGACAGATTTTCAAAACAGTTGGTAAAGGCTTTGTAGCCACCATCATCTAAGAAGCGTTGCATGCCCAGTTCAAGGCGCGCTTCATTTTTGATCATGTCAACGTTATAAGATTCTTTCCAGGTTGCATCGGAAATTACATAATCCTGATGGTAAGCGTCCATTTGCGCTGACACATCGGCATCGCTAACCTGATTAACCACTTCGGCCAAATCAGCAACGCTATAGGCGTTAACCTGATAACCAAACTGGATTTGTGCTGCAACTTTATCGCCTTCTGTTACCGCCACCTGACGCATGTTGTCACCAAAGCGAGCCACTTTCAGGCTACGGCTTTCTGCCCAACCCATCGCTGCACGACACCAGTCGTCCAGTTGTGCTTGAACTTCCGCACGTTGCCAGTGGCCGACCACCACTTTACGCTCTTTGCGCATGCGAGTGCCGATAAAGCCAAATTCACGATCGCCATGAGCACTCTGGTGAGTGTTCATGTAATTCATATTAATATCGCCCCACGGCAGACCAGCATTAAACTGGGTATGCAGGTGCAACCAGGGTTTTTGCAGCTCATTTAAACCTGCGATCCACATTTTGGCAGGCGAGAACGTATGCATCCACAATACCAAGCCGATACACTCAGAACTGCTATTTGCCTGCTGGCACACAGCATGAATTTCTTCTGGAGATTTTACCGTGGGCTTCCAAACCAGATTTACCGGTAACTTGCCACTGTCATTCAAGCCTGCAACAATTGCCTGGCTGTCTTTCGCAACCGTTTCCAACACTTTAGGCCCATAAAGATTCTGGGAGCCGGTGACAAACCAAACTTCTTTAGTCATCGTCGTCATAATGAAATTCCTCTTAAGTCAGTCACGGTCGCGTTATTTGCTTTGGCCATAGTAGGCATCTTTACCGTGTTTACGTAAATAATGTTTATCAAGAACAGCTTGCTTTAACGGCGCCGTGTTCGGATCCAATGTACGCGTCAGATAAGCCATTCTAGCAATCTCTTCCAATAATGCTGCGTGATATACAGACTGTGCTGCATCTTTACCCCAGGTAAATGGAGCATGCCCGGCAACGATCACCATAGGTGCCGCTTTTGGATCTCTGTCCACATACGCATCAGTAATTTGTACACCGGTTTCTTCTTCGTAGTCACCGTTAACCTGTTCGTCAGTTAACTCCCGCGTACAGGTTATCTCGCCGTGCACATAATCCGCGTGGGTTGTGCCCAGACAAGGAATGCTTTGCTTAGCCTGCGCCCATGCTGTGGCGTAGGTTGAATGAGTGTGAGTAACACCGCCAATACTCTCGAACGCACGGTATAAATGCGTGTGAGTTTTGGTGTCAGAGGAAGGACGCATAGTGCCTTCCACAATAGTATTATCCAGATCGACGATAACAATATCTTCAGGTTTCATATCATCGTAGGAGACGCCGCTGGGCTTTATCGCCACTACTCCTTTATCGCGATCCACCTGCGATACGTTGCCAAAGGTATAAATCACCAGATTGCGACGTTGAAGCTCCAGGTTGGCTTCAAACACTTCACGTTTTAATTCTTTATAGCTCACAGATTGCCTCCAGATACATAGGCACCAAGGGTTTGATATTTCTGATACAGCTTGTCGTAAGTATTTACGCGCTCAGGGTTTGGCAGATATTGCTTACATACTGGTGAAGCCATCACCTTCTGAGCATCAGCTACAGTGGCATATTCGCCAGCCGCGACAGCGGCCATGATAGCGGCACCCAAGGCACAACTTTGGTCGCTTTCCAGCACATCTATCGGACAATTCCAAACATCAGCGCAAGTTTGCATGACGTAATCAGATTTCTTCGAAATACCACCAATCACCACTACTGAATCAATTGGTACGCCTTCTTCACGAAAACGTTCGGTAATTGCACGAGCACCAAAAGCGGTAGCTTCTACAAGAGACTTAAACAGTTGAGGCGCATCGGTACCCATTTTGATACCGGCAATTGCCATGGATACGCCCTGATCAGCATCAGGAGTACGACGGCCATTTACCCAATCCAGAGCGGTAATATCGGTTTCTTTTACCGGAAGCATGTCGGCAGCATGAGATAAGCGCTGCAGCGTTGACTCTTCAATTTTCTGCACCAACTCTTTCTGGCTTGATTCGGTGAGTTCGCTAAGAAGCTGGCGAGTTGGCCACAATACAACATTTTTGAACCAGGCGTATAAGTCGCCAAAGGCTGACTGACCGGCTTCGAGGCCAATCATCCCGGGAATCACAGAACCGTCTACCTGACCACAAATACCTTTTACGCAGGTTTCCCCCAGCTGATCTTTAGAGGTAACAGTAATATCACAGGTTGACGTACCCATTACTTTGGTTAACACACCAGGACGCACATTGGCAGCAACCGCGCCCATGTGACAATCAAACGCGCCGTACCCGATAACAATGCCTTCTGGCAGACCAAGCTTTTCCGCCCACTCAGCAGTCAGTCTACCCGCGACAGTATCACTCGGTTGTGTGTCAGCGTTAAGGGTACCTACCACGCCATCCAATAACGGATCGATGCTGGTGAAAAAAGAGTTCGGCGGGAAACCACCCCAGCTCTCATTCCACATTAATTTATGACCTGCCGCACAACGCCCCATCTTCAATTGATCAGGGTGAGTGGTTCCGCACATCAGCGCTGTCATCCAGTCGCAGTGTTCAACCCAGGTGTGGGTAGCGGCTTTTACCGCTGCGTCATTACGGAAGATATGTAAGGCTTTAGCCCAATACCATTCAGACGAATAAATTCCACCCATGTGAGATAAATAATTTACCTCATTTTGTGTGGCAGCCTGGGTAATTTCTTTTGCTTCACCAATAGCGGTATGGTCTTTCCACAACACGAACATCGCGTTTGGGTTTTGTGCAAATTCTTCTGTCAGCGCAAGAGGAATACCTTCACTATTCACTGCAACAGGGGTAGAACCGGTGGTGTCGAAGCTTAACCCTATAACATTTTGCGCAGTACCTGCAGGAACTTTATCCCATAGGCCGCGCACCACCGCGACCAAACTGTCAGTATAGTCCAGCGGGTGCTGACGATATTGATCTTTGGCAGGTTCGCAATATTTGCCTTCTGCCCAACGAGGATAATTTACCAGATAACTGGCCAGTTCTGCGCCAGTTTCAACATCAACCAGTAGCGCTCTAACTGAATCAGAGCCGTAATCCAGACCCAACGTATAACGAGACATAAATACCTTTCAATGATTTGATTCTAACGGCGTTAGTCATTGCCTTTATTTGTATGATAATATCAACAATAGTTAATTGTAAAGGTAATATAAAAATAATATTAACGTTAAAAATACGCTGATAACGCTTTAAATCCGCTTACGAATTACTCTGTTTCTTTTATGAATTTTGGCTCTCGTAAAGCTTAGTATTAACAACTTGTTTTGTATGATAAAAATGGAATGTCTATGTCTAATCAGTTAGAACAGTTAAAAGCAATGACCACAGTAGTGGCAGATACCGGCGATTTTGAAGCCATCAAGGTTTATCAACCGCAGGATGCAACCACTAACCCGTCTCTCTTGCTCAAGGCAATGCAAATCGAAAAATATCGTCCATTAGGTTTGGAAGCAGTCGAATGGGCCAAACAACTTAATGGCGATAACAATATCGGCAAAGTTGCCGCTGATAAGCTGGCCGTGTTGATTGGCGGCAAGCTGATGGAGCAAGTGCCTGGATTAGTGTCTACTGAAGTAGATGCGCGCTTGTCGTTTGACACCGAAGCCACTGTAGAAAAGGCGCAAAAGCTTATCTCACTTTATCAGGCCCAAGGCATTGACACCTCGCGGGTGCTAATCAAAATTGCGGCCACGTGGGAAGGCATTCAGGCGGCAAAATTATTGGAAGAGCAAGGGATCCATTGTAACGTCACGTTAGTGTTTTCTTTTGCTCAAGCCCGCGCGTGTGCGGAAGCGGGGGTTTATCTAATCTCTCCTTTCGTTGGCCGCATCCTTGACTGGCACAAAGCTAATGATCCTTCTCAGGATTTTACCGGAGCAAACGATCCAGGCGTAAAATCGGTTAAGCACATTTATGACTATTTTAAAAAGCACGGCTTTGACACGGTAGTCATGGGCGCAAGCTTCCGCAATATCAGTGAAATTCAGCAGTTGGCTGGCTGTGATCGCCTAACCATCAGTCCTGCGCTGCTTGATGAACTCGCTCACAATAATGATGATTTACCCCGCATGTTGACCCCGTACGAAAAACCGGTGACCTCAACAGAAAGGCTGACAGAACAGGCTTTCCGCTGGGACATGAATCAGGACAAGATGGCTAGCGATAAACTTGGCGAAGGTATACGTCAGTTTGCTGTTGATCAGGAAAAGCTGGAAGCTATTTTAAACGACATGGCCTAACGCTTATGCTTCGCCCGTGCTTGAATTTCTACGGGTACGGGTGAAGTAGTAGCATTAAGATTGCTACTGCCCACCGCTAAATAAACTAAAGAAAATAAAAAACCTCGGCCAATTGCTCAGCCGAGGTTTTTTAATTTAGAAAGCAAAGGTTAGCCGAGTAACGCTTTCGCTTTTTCTTCTATGTTTTCAGCAGTAAAGCCAAAGTGCTTCAATAATGCAGCACCGGGCGCTGACTCACCGAATGTTTGCATGCCTACAACGTCTCCATCGAGGCCCACATATTTATACCAAAAATCGGTATGAGCTGCTTCCACTGCCAGTTTAGGAACACCAGCGGGAAGAATAGATGCTTTATATTCTTTTGACTGCGCATCAAACACATTGGTGCTTGGCATAGATACCACGCGTACGTGATGACCTTGTTCCGTTAAGCTATTAGCGGCTTCAAGCGCAATGCCCACTTCAGAGCCTGTAGCAATAAGAATTAACTCAGCAGGTGTAGCACAATCTTTTAGTACATAACCGCCTTTGGCGATCCCTTTAAGTTGTGCTTCACTACGTTCAACCGCTTTGGTGCCCTGACGAGAAAATACCAGTGCGCTTGGCCCATCCTGCTTAATCAGTGCCTGACGCCACGCTTCAGCGGTTTCAGCTGCATCACAAGGACGCCACGTAGTCAGGTTGGGCGTCATACGCAGGTTCGCCAGCTGTTCGATGGGCTGGTGAGTCGGGCCGTCTTCACCCTGACCGATAGAATCGTGGGTATAGACAAAAATGCTCTTGGCTTTCATCAATGCAGCCATACGCACAGCATTGCGAGCGTATTCCATGAACATTAAGAAAGTAGCACCAAAAGGTATAAAGCCGCCGTGCAGGGCAATACCATTCATAATGGCACTCATACCAAATTCGCGCACGCCATAATAAACATAGTTGCCGTCATCAGTGTCCTGCAAGCCTTTAGCTTTAGGCCATAAGGTCAGGTTCGAGCCAGCTAAATCAGCAGAGCCACCCATCAATTCAGGTAGCAAATTGGCAAAAAACGCGATGGCATTCTGAGAGGCTTTACGCGTTGCCACATCTTGCATTTCAGACTGACAAACACGCACAAATTCATCGGCCTTTTCATTAAACGATGCAGGAAGTTCGCGTTTAATTACCCGGCGGTTGAACTCTTTTGCCAGTTGCGGATATTCCGCCGCATAGTCAGCGAATAGTTCTTTCCACTCGCTTTCACGGGCTTGTCCTGCTTCTTTGGCATCCCACTCGCCATAGATGTCGTCAGGGATCACGAAAGCTTCATGTTCCCATTTTAACACCTCACGCATAGCCGTGATTTCATCGACGCCAAGAGCCGCCCCGTGGCTATCGTGGCTGCCTGATTTATTGGGCGAGCCAAATCCGATAATGGTTTTACAGCAAATCAAAGTGGGTTTGTCGGTAACCGACTGAGCTAATTCAATGGCTGCGGCAATATCATTCTGATTGTGACCATCAATGCCACGGATCACGTGCCAACCGTAAGATTCAAAGCGTTTAGGCGTGTCGTCAGTAAACCAGCCTTCTACTTCACCGTCGATGGAAATACCGTTATCGTCCCAAAAACCAATCAGCTTACCCAGCTTCAATGTGCCGGCGAGGGAGCTGACTTCATGAGAAATGCCTTCCATCAAGCAGCCATCACCCATAAAGCAGTAGGTATAGTGGTCAACAATGTTAAAGCCAGGTTTATTATACTGAGCGGCCAGGGTTTTCTCGGCTATTGCCATACCGACTGCATTAGCAATACCCGCTCCTAATGGCCCGGTGGTGGTTTCAACACCAGGGGTATAACCAAACTCAGGATGCCCTGGCGTTTTTGAATGAAGCTGACGGAATTGCTTAAGGTCTTCCGTGCTGACATCGTAGCCACTCAGGTGCAGTAAAGCATATTGCAACATGGAGCCATGTCCATTTGACAATATAAACCGGTCACGGTTGGCCCATTGTGGATTAGTAGGATTATGGCGATAGAACTTTTGCCAAAGAACAGTAGCAATATCGGCCATACCCATTGGAGCGCCCGGATGGCCTGAATTTGCTTTTTGTACAGCATCGGCAGCAAGCATGCGAATAGCATTCGCTGAATTGGAACTGGTATTAAACATACTTCTTCACTTGTTTGTTACTATTATAGTACAATTAATATGACAAAACGCTGGGGAAAAAACAACCCCAAAAGCGCTTCACGCGGTATTTCTAATCTTCATTGTTACGACTGAAACGTTGCAGAATCTCTCTTGCTTTTGCACGTTCAAACCCTTTTGTAACCTTAAGATAAACTGAGCCATCATCTGCAGATAATGTAATTTCCTGAACGCCGGGTACGGTTGCAAGCGCTTGGTGTAAATCGGGCTCGATTGCAGAGGAAAATTCGCCGTGCATCAACAGGCGTTTCACCCGACCGACTTCTTTTAATCCATGTAATATAAACAACCATCCGACAGCTCCCACTGCCCCTATAAAGTAGGCCGTTTCAGCAGTCCAGAAATCGGTGACCACACCAGACAGCACTCCGCCGATAAACGCGCCAAAAAACTGGAAGCTGGCATAGATGCCCATCGCCGTGCCTTTTTCTCCAGCGGGCGCAATACTCGACACCATCGCAGGAAAATTTGCCTCCAGATAATTAAATCCAGTGAAAAAGAAAATGACAGCAGTGACCACTACCCATTTATTATGATCCTGCGCACTTAGCATCGCAAAGGCAATTGTCATAAACACTACCGCAGTAATGATAATACGTTTTGGCGTCGTTCCTCTTCCTGCGCCCATCATCAGCACCAGGCCAACAATGGATATAGCGAGTACCGGTAAATACAGCATCCAATGACTATCCAGCGTCATATCAAAATGTACCAGTGTTACGGGGAGTTGTACAAACAATAAAGTAATCATCATGTGCAGCACCATCACACTGACATTGAGACGCCACAACTGAGAGGAGAAAATGAGCCGTTTAAGTTGTCCGGCTTGAGGTAAGGTGTCGCCGCTGCCAGTAACAATGCCATCAGGCACCACCCACTTTATTAATGGCATGCAACCCACAGCAAATACGCCGGTAATGGCAAAAATTCCGGCCAGCCCCCAGCGTTGCGCTATCATGGGACCAATAAGCACAGCAAGATAAAATGAAAAGCCGATAGCAATGCCGATAATTGCCATGACTTTAGCCCGTTGGGTTTCCCGGCTGACATCGGTCGCCAGTGCCATAATTGCTCCGGCAATAGCGCCGGCTCCCTGCAAAATGCGGCCGACGATCATCCAGCTGAGCGTATCAGCGCTGGCCGCAATAAAGCTTCCGGCGGCAAAAATAGTTAGACCTAAAAGAATAACCGGTTTACGACCCCACCGGTCTGACATCATGCCCATTGGAATCTGTAACGCAGCCTGGGTAAGACCATAGCCTCCCACGGCAAGCCCCACTAAAAGCGGCGAATAATCAGGATAATCCATAGCAGCCACGGCAAGTACCGGCATTACCATAAATAAGCCCAACATGCGCAGTACGTACACCAGTGCCAGTGCAACCGCAGCGCGAACTTCAAGTGCGTTCAAACCTTAAGCCGTCCTCAGTCTGTTATTGGGCGCGAAGTGTAGCACAAAAACACCTTCCGCCCACGGGCTAAATCCCATAACGAGGTGATCTGCTCTGTGGGTGCGGCGTAACAAAAGATTATTTTCTGTGCCCACTGTGGCATACTGATTCTTTATATTTAAACTCAGGTCTCAATGGACAAAATTGAAATTCGCGGTGCCCGTACCCACAATTTAAAAAATGTCGATTTAACAATTCCTCGCGATAAGTTGGTAGTTATTACCGGTTTATCTGGCTCCGGAAAATCCTCGCTGGCATTTGATACATTGTATGCGGAAGGCCAGCGCCGGTATGTGGAATCGTTATCGGCTTACGCACGCCAGTTTTTGTCAATGATGGAAAAACCCGATGTGGATCACATTGAAGGGTTATCGCCAGCCATATCCATTGAACAAAAGTCTACATCACATAATCCCCGGTCCACCGTCGGCACAATAACGGAAATCTACGATTACCTGCGCCTGATGTTCGCGCGGGTGGGTACGCCTCGCTGTCCTGATCATGATGTCCCACTTGACGCCCAAACCGTCAGCCAAATGGTGGACAGAGTGCTCGCGATGCCGGAAGGCGCTAAGCTGATGCTGCTGGCACCGGTAATTCAGGATCGTAAGGGCGAACATCTTAAAGCGTTACAAAACCTGTCAGCGCAAGGGTATATTCGCGCTCGAATCGATGGGGAGGTATGCGATTTATCTGATCCACCCACCTTGGATTTACACAAAAAACATACCATTGAAGTGGTGGTTGACCGCTTTAAAGTACGGGATGATCTGGCATTAAGACTGGCGGAATCCTTTGAAACCGCGCTGGAATTATCTGGCGGCAATGTCAAAATTGCAGATATGGATAATCCGGATACAGAAGAAGTCGTATTTTCCGCAAACTTCGCGTGTCCTCATTGCGGGTATAGCCTAAGCGAGTTGGAGCCGCGATTATTTTCTTTTAATAATCCCGCTGGCGCCTGCCCCACCTGCGATGGTTTAGGCACCCGACAATTTTTTGATCCAGTGCGCGTTGTCAGCAATGACGAGCTGAGTTTATCCGGCGGCGCAATCCGTGGCTGGGACAAGCGCAGTTACTATTATTTCCAGATGCTGCAGGCAGTAGCAGATCACTATAAGTTTGACCTCACCAAGCCGTTCGGCGAACTGGATAGCAAGACCCGCGATATCGTGCTGTATGGCTCAAAGGGCAAGTCGCTGACGTTTCGTTATATCAACGATCGTGGCGACATTATGGAACGCAAGCATCCATTTGAGGGCATTATCCCGAACATGGAGCGTCGTTTCCGGGAAACAGAATCGAACGCTGTGCGCGATGAACTTGCGAAATATCTGAGCCAGCAACCGTGCAGCAGTTGTGGAGGCTCGCGCCTGCGGCTGGAAGCCCGTAGCGTATTTATTCAAGACACCAACCTGCCAAAAATTGCTGATATGTCGATCGCCGACGCATTCGATTTCTTTGACACCCTGAAGTTAGCTGGTCAGAAAGGGCAAATCGCCGAAAAAATCCTTAAAGAAATTATGGATAGGCTAGGATTTTTGGTCAATGTTGGCCTTAACTATTTATCACTGTCTCGCAGTGCCGATACGTTATCAGGTGGCGAAGCACAGCGTATCCGTCTGGCCAGTCAAATTGGCGCCGGGCTTGTGGGCGTAATGTATGTACTGGATGAACCCTCCATTGGTCTGCATCAGCGAGATAACGAGCGCCTGTTAAAAACTCTGCGTCACCTGCGTGACTTAGGGAATACCGTACTGGTGGTAGAACACGATGAGGATGCCATTCGCGAAGCCGATTTCGTTATTGATATTGGCCCCGGCGCTGGGGTTCACGGTGGACAGATAATCGCCCAGGGCACACTCGAAGATATTTTAAAAAGTGAGGATTCACTTACCGGTAAATATCTATCTGGTCGCGAAAAAATTGATATCCCCGCCACGCGCACGCCGGTGGATAAAGACAAGCTGCTGGTGCTAAGCGAAGCCACCGGCAATAACCTTCAATCGGTAACGTTAACGATTCCAGTAGGTTTGATGACCTGCGTTACCGGCGTTTCCGGCTCGGGTAAATCCACATTAATCAACGATACCTTTTACCGTATAGCGCACCGTGAACTTAATAAAGCCACCACTTCTGAAGCTGCGCCTCATAAGTCAATGGTAGGCTTGGAGCAACTGGATAAAGTCGTCGACATTGACCAAAGCCCCATCGGACGCACCCCGCGCTCGAATCCTGCCACTTACGCAGGTATTTTTACGCCCATTCGTGAACTGTTTTCCGGCACCCAGGAAGCTCGCTCTCGCGGCTATAAACCGGGCCGATTTAGTTTTAATGTAAAAGGCGGCCGTTGCGAAGCGTGTCAGGGTGATGGCGTAATTAAAGTTGAAATGCACTTTTTACCAGATGTGTATGTTCCCTGCGATGTCTGTAAAGGCAAACGTTATAACCGCGAAACGTTGGAAGTGCAGTACAAAGGTAAAAATATCAACGAAGTGCTGGAAATGACGGTGGAGGATGCCAGAGAATTCTTCGATCCGATCCCGGCAGTTGCGCGCAAGATGCAAACGCTGATTGATGTAGGTTTATCTTATATTCGTCTCGGCCAAGCCGCCACTACCTTGTCTGGCGGCGAAGCACAGCGGGTAAAGCTGGCTAAGGAGCTATCTAAAAGGGATACCGGCCAAACGCTGTATATTCTTGACGAACCTACCACAGGGCTGCACTTTCACGACATCAAGCAATTGCTGGCAATTCTGCATCGATTAAGAGATCACGGCAATACAGTGGTAGTAATTGAACACAATCTTGATGTGGTAAAAACCGCCGACTGGATTGTGGATTTAGGTCCCGAAGGTGGCTCTGGTGGTGGCCAGATAATAGCCGAAGGCACGCCTGAGCATGTCGCAGAGCAGGAAGGCTCGCATACAGGACGCTTCTTAAAACCGATGCTTAAGCAATAGCTGAAGCCGTTTGCCCTACCCTTGAGTCATGCTACAGTGATACTTACTCAGACGGCGATTGTGCTGTCTGAGTAATTTAACCATGGACACTAAAAGCGACAGAGAGTCTTATGACAAAATCAAATGCTCTGGAAGCCACATTTGATGTGCGTTTTTATGAAACCGATGCCCTCGGCCATGTCAGCAATACAGTACTAGCTGGTTGGCTGGAAGCTGCGCGAGACCCTATCTTCCGCTTATTCACTCCTACTCTGGACATTAAGAACTGGCCGCTTATTCTTGCCAGCTATCAAATCGATTTCCACGCCCAATTATTCTATGGTCAGCCGGTAAATCTAAAAACCTTTATCAGTCGCTTAGGCAACAGTGCGTTCGATGTCTATCAGGAAGTGTGGCAAAACGAGGTAAAGTGCGCCAGCGGCACAACCACTATGGTTCATTTCAATTATCAAGAGCAGCGGTCTGAGCCCATTCCTGATGCAGTACGCGCAGCACTCGATGCCCACATGTGGGAGGGAAAAAATGACTGAACAACCTACGGATTTTATCGAAGTCATAGATGACGTTCTTGATGCTGAACTTTGCCAGAAAATTATCGCTACGTTTGAGCAAAGTCCCCACAAAACGCAGGGCCGCACCGGGGGAGGAGTGGATTTAGACAAAAAACGCAGTCTGGATGTGGCGTTCAGTGAAAATGAAGAGTTTGCTCATTTGTTTAAGCCGGTTATGCATAAAACCGGTGAGCAGATTCTGCAATATATTGAGAAATATTATTTTGCTCTGGTCGGCCCCATTGGATTAACTGTTCGTCATCCAAAAACCGGCGCCCCGATTAAACTCACTGGCGATAACTTTGAGGAAGTGGGAAAGCCAAACCTGTCTAACCTGGTAAATTACCTGTTTCGGGTAGGACAGGTTAACGCCCAGCGTTATACGGCTGCAGAAGGAGGTTACCCCTACTGGCATTCAGAGGTGTATCCGCAACCGCCACATAATGACGCGCTTCACCGCACCCTGCTATTTATGTATTACCTGAACGATGTAGCTGAAGGCGGTGAAACCGATTTTTACTATCAGAACCGGTCTGTCACTCCCAAAGCAGGCCGCATGGTGATCGCACCCGCTTATTTTACCCACACTCATCGCGGGCAGGTTCCCGTAAGTAACGACAAGTACATACTTACATCCTGGGTACTGTTTAACCGCGCCGAGCTAATCTATACTCAGAACAAATAGCTTCAGAGCGCTTCTTATTAGAGGATTTGGATTGAAAGCCACGCATAGATATCAGTGAGCGAGATTCGCCTTTGTTATAGCGTATAGAAATAAAAAGAACTTTTACTAGACATTAGCTAAGAATATCTATAGATTAGTCGGCAGCTAGAAAGAAAGTCTATTACTTCCTACATTTCGCCGTATTATTCGTAATTCTTCGTCCTGCAGATTTTAAGTTTTCAGCCTCCATTTCCAAGCACCACAGTCTTTACAGGCTCATTTTTATTAAATTTCAGGATATTATTATGTCTAATACAGTTAAAGGAACCGTTAAGTGGTTCAACGAATCTAAAGGTTTTGGTTTTATTGAGCAACAGTCTGGTCCAGACGTATTTGCTCACTTCAGCGCGATTGTAAGCCCTGGCTTCAAAACGCTTGCAGAAGGCCAAGCCGTTGAATTTACTCTTAGCCAAGGCCAAAAAGGTCCTCAAGCTGAGAACATCGTAGCGATTTAATTACCGCTTCGATACAAAAAAGGGCAAGCTTTCGGGCTTGCCCTTTTTTTATTGCGTAGTGTTGTATAGTGTTCTGACATGACTAGCTGTAACCAGATCACAGTGATAGTTATCTATTGTTAACTCGCATCCGTATTCCCATTAATGCTACTAATTAATTGAAGAGGCACATTCATGCCATCACCTACCTTCAAAGTCATTCATACTCCGCCTGATAAAGATGATTTTATCGCGCTACGGGTTGCCGTAGGCTGGCAGTCTATTGCTCCGGCTTTAGTCAGGCGTAGCATGGCCAATACGCTCCACTGGTCGATTATTATGCGGGATGAAAAGCTCGTGGCCATGGGCAGAGTCATCGGCGACAGTGCTATGTATTTTTATGTTCAGGACGTTGTTGTACATCCTGACTACCAAGGCCAGAAGTTAGGTCGTCTGATAATGGAAGACATCGAAAAGTATTTGTTGTCTACCTGCTTGCCCGGCGCCACTATCGGTTTAATGGCGGCACCTGGTAAAACAGCCTTCTATGAAAAGTTTGGCTATAGCGCCCGTGATGGGAAGGCGTTTGGCTTTGGCATGTGCAAATTTATTGATGATTGAGCAAAGTAGTTTTACTCGTTCATGAACCCAATTCTTTACTTTTTACCTGAAAGAGCAACCTGTTATGACGACTCAACAGCCCGATAATCCGCTCCATGGCTTAACGCTGGAAAAAATTGTTAATCAGCTTGTTGATTATTATGGCTGGGATGGCCTGGCGCAACGCATCGACATCAATTGCTTCAAAAGCGATCCGTCGGTCAAATCGTCACTTAAGTTTCTACGAAAAACCGACTGGGCCCGCACCAAGGTGGAAAAACTTTATATCAGCACTTTCAGTTAGCTTTGCTTTTATTAAAAAGGTGCGACCGACACCCCTTCCATCGTGTAACCCACTGATGCAATATCGCCAGCCCAGCCGTCTGTTGACAGTTTTCCTGTCACCCAAATAGCGTCATAGAGGTTTTCGATGGGAACACCTTCTTTAAACTTCACATGAACGATTTGATTAGATGGCGGCGGGGGTACATGAATACAGGCCCCGAAATAAGGTACAAGAAGAAATTCTGTTGTCAGTTTTTCATCGCCTTCCAGCGGCACCACAAAACCAGGAACTTTCACATACTGGCCATCATATTTATCAACCACTGGTGCATTGGGTTGTAGCTGGGTCATTTTCCCATCATGAGCAATGGCAGGTGCATCAAGTTCGTTAAACCCTTCTGGTATTAAGTCTTCCCAATACACTTCTTGAGGCTCCTCTGCCTTAGCAGAAAACGCAAAAGCCAAGCTCAATGCGAGAAAAATAATGTGTTGTAACGTCAGTCGTTGCATAAGTTCCCTTAAAAAGAAAAAGGGCCCGACAATGCGACCCTTTTGCAGATTATCTAAAACACTGTACCACTAACTATTCGCTTTTTTCGAAACGCTTTACGCTACTGGTTATTTCATCTTTTGCAGCTGCTGCATCTGACCAGCCGTCGATTTTAACCCATTTACCAGGTTCAAGATCTTTATAGTGCGAAAAGAAATGTTCGATTTGCAGTTTAAGCAACTCAGGCACATCGGCCATTTCTTTTACATCGCGATAGATGGTAGAGAGTTTATCTACAGGCACAGCGAGAATTTTTGCATCTTTTCCAGACTCGTCAGTCATATTCAACACGCCCACGGGACGGCACGCAATAACAGAACCGCTCAACAACGGAAACGGTGTCAAAACCAATACATCTACCGGATCACCATCTTCGGATAACGTATTAGGTACATAACCATAGTTAGTAGGGTAATGCATGCAGGTAGCCATGAAGCGATCAACAAACATGGCACCGGTATCTTTATCGACTTCATATTTAACCGGATCAGCATGGGCTGGGATTTCAATAATGACATTCACTTCATCAGGCAGTTTTTTGCCTGCAGGAACGGCGCTTAAGCTCATCGTAATTCCTTTATTTAAACCATTAACAGAGTATTCATCCAGGAAAAGGCAGTGGTAAACCACATCTTTTCCTGGATAAATCGAGCATAAGTATACGGCGAGTGCGGCAAAATAAAAACTGTTACAACCTCTCAGAACGCAATTAGCCCAATTTTGCCGCCAACTCCGCCACTAGCCAGCTTTGCGATAATAGCTCAGGCAGGTTTCTACTTCTTCTTTTGAACCAATCAGTACCGGCACGCGCTGGTGAATTTCACTTGGCATGACTTCCATAATCCTGCCTTGTCCGGTATCGGCAAGCCCGCCCGCCTGCTCCATCAAAAATGCCATCGGATTGGCTTCATACAACAAGCGTAGCTTTCCAGGCTTGGAAGGATTGCGCTTGTCAAAAGGATACATAAAAATGCCGCCGCGACAAAGTACGCGGTGAATATCGCCCACCATCGCCGCCACCCACCGCATGTTATAATCCTTTTTGCGCGGCCCTTCTTCGCCAGCTAGCAAATCAGCAACGTATTGTTGAATCGGCATCTCCCAGTGGCGCTGATTTGAGGTATTAATAGCAAACTCAGCAGTTCCGTGAGGCACCTGAACATTTGGATGGGTTAACAAAAAGCCGCCGTGGGTTTTATCCAGCGTATAAATGTGAGTACCCCGCCCGGTTGTCATCGCCAGCATGGTAGAAGGGCCGTAAAGTACATATCCCGCGGCCACCATTTGAGTGCCGGGCTGCAGAAAGGCAGAAGGATCATCAGGCTCCATCCATTGCGGCGCGTGGGCAATAGAAAAAATGGTACCAATCAGACTATTAATTTCAGTATTCGATGAGCCATCCAGCGGATCAAAACTCACCAGGTAGTTACCATTGGGATCGCAGGGCACAACAGTATCTTCTTCTTCCGAAGATATTGCTTTTACATAGCCGGAATCTCTTAGGGTATCTTTTAGAATTTGATTAGAGATGACATCCAGCTTTTTTTGCGTTTCGCCCTGCACGTTCTCGCTCAACGTAGAACCTAATACACCGGCTAATGCACCCTGGCTGACTCGAAAGGATATTTCCTTGCAGCCCGCTAACAGCGTGCGAATTAACAGAATCAGTTCAAGTGGGGCGCCATCTTTCTGTAGTTGCGAATTTAATCGTTTCATGGTGTGCTTTTGCCTTTTTTAGTTTGTAGGGTAAAAGGTTTAGGCTGGCACAGCGTGGCTGCCACAGCATGGCTGCCACAGCATCCCGTACTGGCTCATGCCGATAAACCTGAACAATCAGAAAAAGCACCTGCAAATGCAGCATTTGGATAATATTGCAGCCAACAAACAAAGGTATAAAACTCTGTCGCTTTCCCCAAAAAACCTGCACTGAGAGACTTTAAACTCCGATTGTTGCTCAGATTGTAACCGTGAACGCCAGTAAGGGAAATGAGTTATTCGCTCAGCGCCAGGGTTCTGCTAAAGTATCTCCCCTGATAATTAGAGCAGGGTGTTTATGCACGTTCACATTCTCGGCATCTGCGGCAGCTTCATGGGCGGGATCGCAGCGATAGCCAAATCGCTAGGCCATACAGTCACCGGTTCCGACCGGAATGTTTATCCGCCAATGAGTACACAGTTGGAAGCGCTGGGCATTACTCTTACCGAAGGGTACGACCCGAAGCAGTTTGAGCCCAGCCCTGACATGGTGATTATTGGCAATGCGATGTCACGGGGAAACCCGGCGGTGGAATATGTGCTGGACCGCAATCTTCCGTACACCAGTGGCCCCCAATGGTTGTTGGATAATCTGCTCAACAAGCGTTGGGTAATAGGCATTGCCGGCACCCACGGCAAAACCACCACCAGCAGCATGGTCGCATGGATTCTGGAATACGCGGGGCTAAAACCCGGGTTTCTTATTGGCGGTATTCCTGAAAACTTTGGTGTTTCCGCTCGTATCGGCGAAAGCCCCTTTTTCGTTATCGAAGCCGATGAGTACGACAGCGCCTTTTTCGACAAACGTTCAAAGTTTGTACACTACCGTCCCCGCACCTTGATTTTAAATAATCTGGAATTTGATCACGCCGATATTTTTCCTGATTTAGCCGCCATACAAACCCAGTTTCACCACTTGGTGAGGATGGTGCCTGCTAATGGGCTCATTCTGTCGCCACGAGAGGATGCCCCGCTTCAGGATACTTTGAAAAAAGGCTGCTGGAGTGAGCAGCAATATTTGGGCGAGTGCTGGCAAGCCCAGCCAATAAATGCGGATGGCAGTGCTTTTGACGTATTATTCAAAGGTGAAAACGTAGGAACAGTAAATTGGAGTTTGCTAGGCCAGCATAATGTGGATAATGCCATCATGGCTATCGCCGCAGCACATCATGCGGGTGTTACGCTGGATGATGCCGTTGCTGCATTGTCGACGTTTAAGAATGTTAAACGCCGCATGGAAATAAAAGGCGTGGTAAATAACATAACCGTTTACGACGATTTTGCTCACCACCCTACCGCCATAGCCACCACGCTGGCGGGTCTTCGTCATAAAGTCGGGAACAGCCGCATTATTGCCGTGCTTGAACCTCGCTCCAATACTATGAAAATGGGAATACATAAAACAACGTTAGGTCAGTCGTGGCAGGCTGCTGATAATGTTTTACTGTTTGAACCAAAAGGTATGAACTGGTCTCTAGCGGATGTCGCTGAAGCCAGTGAAACGCCAGCGGCATGTTTTGAAACGGTGCAACCTATCGTAGATCGTGTTGTAGAACTTGCCAGGCCAGGCGATCATGTTCTGGTAATGAGCAACGGCGGATTTGAAAATATTCACCAGCGTTTGCTAAAAGCGTTGGCAGAATGTTAAAGGAAAACAATGTTTGAAAAACAAATTACATTAGCCATTACTGGCGCATCAGGGGCCCCTTACGCATTGCGCTTACTGGAAGTTCTGGTACAAGCGCAATATCAGGTTTTTATACTGATATCTTCGGCCGCAAAAGTGGTGTTTGCCACGGAAGAAGATATAAAGATACCGGCGCAGCCGGATGCAGCCACTGCCTTTTTTACGCAACGTTTTAACGCTGCAGAAGGACAGTTGCGCGTGTGCGGCAAAGAAGAGTGGTTTTCCCCGGTGGCTTCCGGTTCTGCGGCCCCCAAGCATATGGTGATTTGCCCATGCTCCACAGGGACATTATCTGCTATCGCTGTAGGTGCAAGTGATAACCTTATTGAGCGCGCGGCGGATGTGGTATTAAAGGAACGCGGGCAGCTTATACTGGTGCCAAGAGAAATGCCGCTGTCCTCCATCCACTTGGAAAACATGTTAAAACTGTCACAAATGGGTGCCACAATAATGCCCGCTGCCCCCGGCTTTTATCACAAGCCGCAGTCAATCAGTGATTTGGTAGACTTCGTTGTCGCGCGCATTCTTGATCATTTAGGAATTAGCCAATCGTTGATGGCCCGCTGGGGCTATCAGTCACATCAACCTTCTGAGGAATAATATTATGCAAGCGTCTGCAAACAGGAACTTCGCTCTCACGCTTTGTTTATTAACGGGTTTTATTACCAGCCTGCCCGCTTACGGCTGGGGTCAAACCGGACACAGGGTTACCGGCGCCATTGCAGAGCGTCATTTAAACCCCGAAGCTAAAGCAGCCATCGAGGCTTTGTTACCAAATGAATCCATGGCCGAAGCATCAACTTACGCTGATGAAATGCGCTCTGACCCCGATGAGTTCTGGCAAAAAATCTCACCGCCCTGGCATTACGTAACAGTACCGGAAGAGAAAACTTACGGTGAAGCCGGAGCGCCGGAGCATGGCGACGCTTATACTGCGCTTAAGCGTTTTACCGCTAAATTGAAAGATCCCAAAGCGACAGAAGAAGAAAAGCGACTGGCTTTACGTTTTGTTATACATATTATCGGCGATTTACATCAACCCTTACATGCCGGAAACGGCACCGATCGCGGTGGCAACGATGTAAAGGTACGTTTTTTCTGGGAAGATTCCAACCTGCACCGCGTATGGGATTCGCAACTGCTGGATCAACGGAAGCTTTCCTACACCGAATGGACAGACTGGCTGGATGAAAAAATTACCCAGCAAAATATCAGCGAGTGGAACACCATAAAGCCGGAAGACTGGATTGCCGAAAGCACAAAAATTCGTGACGACCTGTACCCGCAGGACGCCAACAACATGTCTTACGATTATCTTTATGATTATCTGCCTATCGCTAAACAACGTCTGCAACAGGCTGGAATCAGAATGGCGCTTTATCTAAATGCGGTATTTGGTGAGCAGAAAGAACAGTAAATAGCGAGCGCCCGCCCACTCTTCGTAGCGGCGCTACGAGACGCTATATCCATATCCGTATATTTGGAGCCCCTGCGCTCCAAATATGCGGCTACATTTTCCACCCTACCCATAACCAATCTACTAGCCAAGGGCTTATAAGGCAGAACCCTGCAATGCCTAATTTAAGACCTCTATAATAGATTCCCGCTTTTAAACAATAATAAATAATTAGATAAGCAGAAATCACCGACCACACAGTTGAATAGGTTGCGGATAATATTGGAGGCCCGAGAGGAACCCCCCTCATTTCCTCTCTACTCAGATGTGTTAAATTCCCCACATAAGCTGAAGTGGCTAGTGTTAAAATTAGGAATAATAAGATGCCACCAAAACGCTTAAGAAAAACATTTAGATTCATACGCTTATCCAACTTATTCTTTAATACATGAAGCCTTTAACTCTCGCATAGCCATGCGAACATCGTCGATTTCAAAACTATAGTTATCCAGGGCGCTAATAGTTCTTCTGTCTCGTTCATTGTTTTGTTTCAATAAGACCAGTGTAAAACATCCTCTCGCCATTGACATATTTGGTACTAATTTCAATATCAACTGGTGCAGATTCAAGAAAATGAATATTGGATGAATGATAGCAACCTGAGGTGTGTTCGATGTATTACGAGCACGACTTAATTTGCGAGTGGCACACTTCGCAGTTGCGTTTACGAACCTTCTATTTAGAAAATTAAAATAGTCTTACAATCAAAATCTGGCTGTGTGATCGCTCAGCAATCTCGCATAGCGAGCAGCAGCCCCACCATAATTATTGTTGCTCACTGCCCGTTTCCATTGCTCAGTTTGTTCATTATATAGTCGAAGATAATCGCGCGCGGCAAGACTTAAACAAAAAACGGAACAAGCTCTATCCTGTTCCGTTCATATAACACGCTCTTCATCCCGGTTCTGGTGATGTAAAGCCTGGGCGCAGCAGCAACCTACTCCAGGTCTAGCGGCTCTGGCGATAAAATAACGCCAGTGCTGTCAGCATAAAGGTGATCTTCCGGCAGGAAGGTTACGCCGCCAAAGTTTACAGGAATATCAACATCCCCCACGCTCTCGCTGTCTGCGTTCACGGGAATAGCGGCAATGGCCAGAATGCCAATATCGAAATCGGATAGCATATCGACTTCCCGAACACTGCCATAACAGACGATGCCTTCCCAGTCGTTATCGATTGCAAGCTGTGCAGAAGTTGCATCAATTAACGCGCGTCGCGTAGAACCACCTCCATCAATCAAAAGCACCTTGCCTGTACCGGGCTGAGCCAGCACCCGGTCAATGAGTCCGCGATCTTCAAAACATTTTATTGTTGTGATTTCGCCGCCAAAGGAATAACGACCGCCGTAACTTATAAACATCGGATCGACCACATCAACGCTATCAGCAAATAAATCGCATAATTCGGAAGTGTTATAATCCATTGCAGAGCCTTTTCTTAGTGTAAAATGCGTTTGACCGGACGGGCAGGTTCCCGCGGAATGTCGATCTAGCATAGCATTATTTCTCGCAATAGGAATGGTCCTTTCGTCAATTCCAAATTAAACCTTTAGCTTCTTTACCTTCATCAGCTCTCAGGCAATGTCATAAAGGTTTCTTTTTTCTGTCACCCCATATTCATCGTGGCCTTTTAGGCTTTATTTAGTCCACCGTGATGGGGCAAAGCATTGAACAGGCTAAAATCGCTACGGCAATACGATACCGACCTTTTTTATCGTATTTACCGTTTAACCCACAAAAGGGATTGTAGAGCAATCATCTGGTTATCCCGCACCGGCGATGGCTACTTATATTTTGTTATAGGTATGTTGTTGTGGGCGTTTGAATACAGCCATGGCGAACTATTTCTGTATACGGCGTTGATGGCATATAGCCTGGAACTTCCAGTCTACGTGGTATTAAAAAAGCTATTTAAACGCCCGCGCCCCTACGTATTGTTAACGCAGTTGAAAGCGCATATCAGGCCTTCAGATAAATTCTCTCTGCCTTCCGGACATACCGCTGCGGCGTGGTTAATGGCCTGTATTGTCGCACATTTTTACCCCCCATTCGCGGTACTGGCTTATACCTGGGCTGCTCTTATTGGCCTTTCTCGCATCCTATTGGGCGTACATTATCCGACAGACGTGTTGGCAGGCGCTTTATTAGGAATAACAATCGCTTCATTGAGCTTAATGGCTTTGGCATAAAAAAATGAAAATATTGTATGGTGTGCAAGGCACGGGGAACGGCCACATCGCCCGAGCGCGGATTATGGCAGCGGCATTTGCCACCCGCGATGACTTTGAAGTTGATTTTGTCTTCACCGGTCGCCAGCCAGATAAATATTTTGATATGGACATATTTGGTAATTATCGTGCTTTAAAAGGGCTCAGCTTTATTACCTGTCACGGCAAAGTGGATAAATGGGCCACAGTAAGAGACAATCATTTCCGCCAGTTCATGCAGGATGTGAAAGCGTTTGATGTAGCAGATTACGATTTGCATATTAATGATTTTGAACCTGTGACTGCCTGGGCAGCAAGGCGCGCTGGGCTTCCGGCTATCTCTATCAGTCATCAAGCGGCGTTTGTCTATCCCGTACCCAAAGCGGGTGACAATATTCTGGATAGGGCATTGTTAAAGTATTTTGCGCCCACAGACGTTCAACTTGGCATACACTGGTTTCACTTTAATCAACCTATTCTTCCACCATTTGTTGCTGACAAGCCAGCAGCGATTCCCGAACGTCAGCACGTGCTGGTGTATCTGCCTTTTGAAGACATCAGCGACATTCAGCAGATGCTGGAACCGCTTAGTGAGCAGCAGTTTGTGTGTTACCACCCCGCAGTGAGTACCGCAAAACGCCGGCATCACGTGAAATGGTACCCGCCGTCGAAATCGGGCTTTCAATCCGCACTTCAACACTGCACTGGCGTAATTGCCAATGGCGGCTTCGAGCTTGCCAGCGAAGCGCTTCATTTGGGTAAAAAGCTTCTTATCAAGCCGCTGCACGGACAGTTTGAACAGCTGTCGAATGTGCTGATGTTAAACCGGCTGGGTTTGTGTCAAACGCTCTTCCAGCTGGATACCGATATTGTCGAAGAGTGGCTCGATGCCCCGGAAAACGAGGGAATTATCTTTCCCGATAATCCGGGGATCTTGCTTGACTGGCTGAAGACAGGCAACTGGCAAGATACGCAAACCCTTTGTGACACACTTTGGAAGCAGGTGCAGTACGGCGATAAAACCCGCGAAAAGCTATTGTCGCTTGCATTTTAGCGTTGCAATGCGATGATAACGGCAAACTACGAATATCTGCGGGACACTTGTGCTGAAAAAACGTTTTTTGCTGTGTTTACTGGTGCTTTCTCAGTTGGCTTTAGCTGGTTGCGGTTATCGTGGCGCGCTTTATCTTCCCGAAGACGCTACTGACAACCAACCAACGCAAGAAGCCGCCCCCGCAACCACGCCGGGAGACCGTAATTAAATGGATCATTTTGCCTATCGCGACAACCTGTTGTACGCCGAAGATGTCTCGGTTACCGATATCGCCGCCGACCATCACACCCCTTTATATATTTATTCTCGCGCTACGCTCGAACGCCATTGGCATGCTTTTAATGATGCGTTGGGGGATCACCCTCATCTGGTATGTTATGCGGTAAAAGCAAATTCTAATCTTGGTGTGCTAAGCGTATTGGCCAAATTAGGTTCGGGTTTTGACATTGTTTCTGCCGGCGAACTGGCGCGCGTTATTGAGGCGGGTGGCGATCCAGGTAAAGTGGTATTTTCAGGTGTCGGTAAAAAAGCCGCAGAAATCCGGTATGCGCTGGAACAGAATATTCTTTGTTTTAACGTAGAATCTGAGCCAGAACTTCACCGGATTAACGAAGTCGCTGGCCAATTAGGTAAAGTTGCACCTATATCTTTGCGCATCAATCCAGACGTGGATGCCAATACTCATCCTTATATTTCTACCGGTCTCAAAGCAAATAAATTTGGTATTCCGCGGGAACGTGCCGTTGCTACATATGAATTGGCGCAGTCACTTCCTCACCTTGATGTACTAGGCATGGATTGTCATATCGGTTCGCAATTGACAACTATCGGCCCTTTCGTTGATGCGTTAGAACGGCTACTGGAACTGATTGATGTACTGGCGAAAAAAGATATTGTTATTCGTCATCTCGACTTAGGTGGCGGTCTCGGCGTCACTTATAATCAGGAAAGTCCTCCTCATCCCAAAGAATACGCGGCGGCCATGGCGGAAAAAATGGCTGGTCGAGAAAACCTGAAACTCATTTTAGAACCTGGACGAGCCATTGCCGCAAATGCCGGCATTTTGGTTACCGAAGTCGAATTTATCAAAGAAGGTGAAGAAAAGCATTTTGCCATTGTTGACGCTGCAATGAATGATTTACTACGTCCGGCATTATATTCTGCTTGGCAAAACATTGTGCGCGTCGATATCCGCACAGATGCGCCGAGTCGCACCTATGATGTGGTAGGCCCAGTCTGCGAAACCGGAGACTTCCTGGGTAAAGATCGTGAATTAGCGGTAGCTGCAGGTGATTTACTGGCGGTAAGAAGCGCTGGGGCTTATGGTTTTGTGATGGCTTCAAACTACAATAGCCGCTGTCGTCCGGCGGAAATTATGGTAGACGGAAGTAATGTGATTGTGGTGCGTGAGCGAGAAAATCAAAAAGAACTCTGGAAAGGAGAGCATAAACTTACGTAAACTAGAGGAAGTTTAAGAATTAAAGACGCGCTGTTGATGCAAGTTCAGTTTTCCAAAATGCATGGTCTGGGTAATGACTTTATGGTCATTGATAACGTGACCCAGAATGTTTATTTCTCTAAAGAAAAGATTCAGCAACTTGCTGACAGGCATTTTGGTATTGGTTTTGACCAGCTACTGATGGTAGAGCCTCCTTACGATCCTGAGCAGGATTTCCATTACCGCATTTTTAATGCTGACGGGTCAGAAGTTTCACAATGCGGCAATGGCGCCCGCTGTTTCGCCCGCTTTGTAAAAATGAAGGGCCTTATCAACCGCAATAAAATTATTGTGAGTACCAAAGCGGGGAAAATGGTGCTCTATTTAGAAAAGGATGGGCAGGTCACCGTGAACATGGGTAAGCCTTCCTTTGAACCCGCCGACATTCCGCACAAAGCCAACAAGCAGGAAAAAACCTATCTTATTCGCGAAGGCGAGCACACGTTGTTTTATGGTGCCGCTTCTATGGGTAATCCGCATTGTGTACTGGAAGTCGATAATGTAGATACCGCCGCTGTTGAAACCGTGGGGCCGTTACTGGAGCGTCATGAGCGTTTTCCTGAAGGGGTAAATGTTGGCTTTATGCAGATACTTTCAACGGAGCATATTCGGCTGCGCGTGTTTGAACGTGGTGTGGGCGAAACCATGGCTTGTGGTAGTGGGGCTTGCGCCGCCGTTGCGATAGGTCAAATGCAGGGTAAATTAGGCAAGGATGTGAAGGTTGATCTACCCGGCGGCAGCTTACGCATTCGCTGGCAGGGCCAGGACTCAACATTAAAAATGACAGGTCCGGCAGAACATATCTATGATGGACAGATAAACCTATGAGTGATGGATCAAGTTATAAAAGCACCACCCTGGCACTGGAACCGCGTTATGATGAAGCCAACAGTGTCAGTGCGGAAGATGTACGTGCATTTTTGGCTAAAAATCCTGAATTTTTCACTCAATACCCAGAATTGCTCGAACGCCTGATTATTCCTCACGAGCAGAAAGGCAGCGTCTCTTTGGTAGAACTGCAAGGGGAGCAGCTGCGCAAAAAAGTGCGCCAACTGAACTACAAGCTTAACCAGTTAATTGGTATCGCCAAACAGAATGAAAAAATTTACCGTGTTTATACCGACTTAAATGTTCAGTTACTCACATGTAAATCTGTCTTGGATATCCAATTGAAGCTGGAAGAGGTGCTGCAGGAAAACCTGCAACTGGCTTCGGTATCGTTAAAGCTTTTTAAAGGACCTCACGCATTACCCGAACTACAGCGCCGCTTGTTTGCCGAAAAGCGGTTTAAAAAATCCCAGTTCTTTTTTGGCCGTTTGAGCCAGCACGAAAAATATCTGTTATTCAGCGGTGATATTGCTGAGTCTGTCGCCTTAATTCAGCTAGGCGATAATAACGACTTAGGAATACTGGCAGTAGGTAGCGGCGACGCCACCCATTTTACGCCGGACATGGATACGTTGTTACTTAAACAGCTTCAGCAGGTGTTAAATATAATAATGCCGCCCATGCTGGGTTACTGACAGGTAATCAATATCGCTGTCTGCTATTCCACTGGCTGAATATCTGCTTCAATGGCAGTGACGCCGCACTGTTCTGCAAAAACGCCACATTTATGTATATAACGAAAGTGTTGCTACTGCGTGTTTTGGCATCGAAATAAATAAGGAATTTCATGCGCTTTTATCGACCCATTTCTGCTATTAAAGCAATGACCTTTGATCTCGACGATACGCTTTACGACAACAGCCCTGTTATCGAAGCCGCTGAAAAAGCACTGCTGGCGCACATTACAAGCCGATACCCGAAGACATCGGCTTTGCCAAAGCATGAATGGCAAAAAATCCAACGCGGCCTGATTAGCCAGACTCCAGAACTGGCGTCAGATATGGGACAGCTGCGGTTACGTACTTTGAGGGCAGCGTTGCAACATGACATTACAGCGGAAGATGTGCTGGATATTGCGGCCCAGGAATGTTTTGACTGTTTTTACGGTGCCCGCAGCAATCTACAATTAGAAGAGCATGTTCACGAGGTTTTGGCTGTGCTTTCACAGCGTATTCCGTTGATAGGCATTACCAATGGCAACGTTGATGCGCAGCGCATTGGCATTCAGCCTTATTTCAGCACTATTTACCATGCCAGCCTTGAGCGGCCGATGAAGCCACATCCCCACATGTTTGATGAAGCAGTGGCGCATATCAACGTGCCTCACGCGCAAATTTTGCATGTCGGCGATAATCTGATAAAAGATGTATACGGGGCGATATCGGCAGGCTTTCAGGCTGCGTGGTTTGCCTGCGACCGCCCTATGATACTCAACCAGGAACCAGTGCATGTGTTACCGCACGTGGCTCTGGATAGCTTCGACGAGTTATTGTTACTCGTCGATTAACGCGTTGTCTTCCAGTACGTTCTGCTTCATGGAGTCGCAGGGCCGATTGCAACAAGGCCGGCCCACTACCTTTGCCGGAACACCTACAACAGTTACGTGAGGCGGTACATTATTTAGCACCACACTGCCCGCTCCTACTTTCGAACCTTCCCCAATTTCGATATTTCCCAAAATTTTGGCGCCAGCGCCAACTAACACTCCCTGGCGAATTTTTGGATGACGATCGCCAGATTCATTCCCGGTTCCGCCAAGCGTCACACTTTGTAAAATTGAAACGTTATCTTCGATAACCGCAGTTTCTCCCACAACAATACCGGTGGCGTGATCAAACATCACGCCTTTGCCGATTGTCGCTGCCGGATGAATATCTACACCAAAGTTTTCAGAATTACGACTTTGCAGAAAAAGCGCCAGTTGAACGCGATCATGTGACCAGAGGTAATGCGCCAGGCGGTGTACCTGAACAGAATGGAAACCTTTGAAGTGCAGTAGCGGTGTCAGATAGTCCTTTACCGCTGCATCGCGATTGAAAATGGCTGCAATGTCAGCAATTGCCGCTTCAAATATGGCAGGTTCCAATAAATAAGCCTCATCGAACACTTCACGTATCGCCAACGCCGGCATGACATCATCAGCAATTTTATTGGACAAAATAAAACTAAGGGATGACTCGAAATTATGATGAGTAAGAATACAGGCGTGAATAAAGCTGGCTAGCAGCGGTTCTTTATCGGCAATAATTTGTGCTTCTTTTTTTACCGCAAGCCAAAAATTGGCGGTGTCGGGACGTTTCTGCATACTAGCTTCCGGATAATAATTTGCGAGCCTGTCGCACCGAAGTGGAGCTCTGAATAAGATTTTCAATGGTTGAAATCTATTTTAACTTACTTGCCAGTCGCTGGCATGTGGAATCCTTCTGAACCAGTACGGGGATTGAGCATGAACACCTTCGTCAGTCGGCATTGAAATCACTTTCAATCGGACTTCTTTATCCGGGTATCGCTGCTGAATTACTGCAAAATGTGCGTTTGATATCTATCTGTGCAGCAATGTTGTATTGATTAAAGAAACTGTACCGACGCGACCTTTAAGCCGAAAATAGAGGTTTCACCTCTAATAATTGCTCTACCTTGCTCGTATTTTGCGTGGCGTAAAGAATTAAAAGAAATACACAAATGCGTATCTTCAAATTCATCTAATTGGCTTACTTTAATTCTGCTTCGACAATACTTTCGCCCCTCGACAATCTGATAACTAGCCTGCTTCTGATAGCGGGTGTTGTCGGCGACGCCGTGTAATAATACCGGTAAAAGAAACGCTATTATGTACCAGGCAAAACCCCCAAATAATAGCGGAAAAAACAACAACCCCAGATAAGATCGTGGCGCTTTGCGTTTAATAAGTTGGTAATAAGCCCCCCGATTGAAAAGCTCCTTTATTAGCGCAAGTGTCGCCAGCAATGTAACAATAAACGTGCTCGGCAAAACATGCTCTCCCCACCAGCGAGAAGGAATAAACATAGGTTGAATAAAAAGCGAAATGAGGATAGAGGAGATCAGCAATATTGATGTCCGCTCAACGAGCGCCTTTCTGCGCTTCTCTTGTGGCGTGAGAACAATGGGAGGAAGCGCTGGTTTTTCACAGTCAGCCTTAACTTCACGTCTACTTTTCAGTTCAGACTGAGCGTTAGCAAAGCGTTCGGGATAACGCGCGGCATCCATATTATTAATGACATCCACCAGCTCATTTTCTGAGTACTTGGTGTAATCAGGGGAGTTATCCATACTCACAATTTCTTTCAAGGTTGTACCATCACCCTATCAAAATAGAATGATTATCGCCATACCGCCTTCCCCACATTAACACTAATCCGGCACAGTCGACGTAATCAGCATTGATTGAATTCCTCTGTCTCTGAGCTGATCATACATCAATGTGGATGAGTATAAGTTAAGGATTAATTCAGGTTCAACACCACTGGATCTGAGTAACTGCAGCTGTTGTCATGCGGATGTTGCAGTTAATTTAAACCTGAGAACAAAGGCCATCCAATGTCAGTGATAACGATTAACCAGACCGAATATCCAATACCAGACGATCCACGCACCACTCTGCTGGATTTTCTGCATCAGCATTTATCCATGTTTGGCACTAAAAAAGGTTGCGACCATGGACAATGCGGTTCCTGCACCGTGCTTGTGGATGGAAAACGCGTTAATTCGTGCCTGGTGTTTGCGTTCCAACTGGAAGACTGTTCCGTGACCACTATTGAAGGGATCAGCGAGGAAGGCGCACTACATCCCGTACAACAGGCATTTATTGATAACGACGCGTTTCAATGTGGATATTGTACGCCTGGACAGATTTGTTCATCCGTGGCAGTGATGTCTGAACTGGCCCGGGGTGAACCTAGTACGTTATCTTTTGACCAAGACTATACTCGCAAAGAAGATTTAAAAGAGCGAATGAGTGGCAATTTATGCCGTTGTGGCGCCTATCCTAATATTCTTGCTGCCGTGGAAGAGGTAATGGAGAAGGAGGCAACATCATGAAACCTTTCGCCCTACATCGTCTGAAAAACGACAAACAGCTTTCTTCTATTCCGCACTTTTCCTCAAGTAAATTTTTAGCTGGCGGCACCAACCTTGTCGATTTGATGAAGTACCAGATTGAAGAGCCTGAACAGCTAATAGATTTATCGGCCTGGCATGATGCCAATTATATTAATGAAACAGACACTGCCTATGAAATTGGCGCAATGGTGACAAATACGGAGCTGGCGAATTTTGCCTATAGCCGCAGCGATTTGTCCCTGCTTTCTCAGGCGTTACTTTCTGGCGCAACCGTGCAACTGCGAAACCGGGCAACCACCGGCGGCAACTTACTGCAACGAACGCGCTGTTACTATTTCTACGATACCGCAAAATCTTGCAATAAACGCGAGCCAGGTTCTGGCTGTGCTGCGATGGAAGGTTACAACCGCAACCATGCAATTTTGGGTACCAGCAAACATTGCATTGCTTCGCATCCATCTGATATGGCAGTGGCAATGACAGCTCTGGATGCAACTGTTCATACCCGTAACAGAGCGGGTGAAGTCAGAGCCATTCCGGTACGCAATCTTTATCAGCTACCTGAAGACACCCCAGAGCAGGAAACCTGTTTACAAGAAGATGAGCTGATTGTAGCGGTCACCATTCCCAAAAAAGAAAGAGGCGTGCACCTCTATCGCAAAGTGAGGGACAGATCGTCTTATGCCTTTGCTCTGGTTTCTGTTGCCTGTACGTTGCAGATGGATGACCACGCCATCGCAAGTATTAGCCTTGCTTTTGGCGGCGTAGGCGTCAAACCATGGCATGCAATTAAAGCTGAAGGTCTTTTGCAGGGCAACACTCTTAGTGACGATTTACTTGAGCAGGCCGCACAAGCAGAAATCGCGGATGCCACCGGCTTTGGTCACAATGATTTTAAAATTCCACTGCTTGTCAATACGATGAAAAATGTCGTTTCTACACTTGCGCAATTTCAGCAGGATCATCCCACTCACCAAGGAGCAATGTATGGCCAACGCTAATGCAACTAACGCACATTCCAAGGTAAGCGCAGTAGGACAACCACTCAATCGCGTTGACGGACCACTTAAAGTACAAGGCAAGGCCACCTACGCTGCCGAATATCTGCCGTCGCAAAAGCCTCTGGCGGGATGGATAGTGGGAGCCACTATTCCGCGCGGTACTATTACAGCAATTGATACGACAGAGGCTGAGAAGCAAGCAGGAGTTAAAGCGGTGCTCACCCACCTTAATGCGCCCTCTCAGCTTCCGTTTGGCCAGCCTGAAGACAAAGGCCGTTTTAAGCAAAGCCGGGCGATGTTGAACGATGCTAAAATCCGCTATTTCGGCTTTCCGGTGGCGCTGGTAATTGCAGATACCCTTGAGCAAGCTCGCTACGCCGCCAGCCTCGTCGCGGTAAGCACAGATGAAGAAGCACCTAATCTGTTAACTTCGCCAGAAGAAGCACGCGACGTACCAGAATCGTTGGATGGCGGCCTTGAAGCTGATGCCAGCATGGGCGAAATAGCCGCTGCACAGCAGCGCGCGCAGTCTCTGGTTAACGTAACTTATCAGACGCCCACTCAGGTCTCAGCCGCCATGGAACCTCATGCTTGTGTGGCTGAGTTTGATGGCACCAAACTGCATGTGCATATGAGCGTACAGGTAGTGGCCTCTGCCGTTGAAGCGATTGCCACTACGCTAAAAATGGAACCTGAAAACGTTGTGGTGCACAGCCCGTACGTTGGGGGCGGCTTTGGTTCTAAGTTAGGCGTATTTAACGAGACTATATTAGCCTGTCTGGGCGCCCTGCATCTAAATCAACCCGTTCGAATAGCGTTGAGCCGCCGGCAAGTCTTCAAAAATGCACCTCATCGTGGCCATTCCTACCAACATATGACGCTGGGGAGTGATGAAAACGGAGCGCTTACCAGTATTCGGCACAACAGTTACATGCCGATGGCCAGAGATTATCAGTTTGCCGAGCCAACAGGCGCAGGTGCAAGATCGACCTACCGCGCAGATGCTATCAGCAGCACGCATAGGGTAAAAGTCGTTGATTCGCCGTTGCTGGATTCCACCCGTGCGCCAGGTGATGCTATTGGTTCACTGGCTTTTGAATCTGCCATCGACGAAGTCGCGCGCAAGAGTAATATCGACCCGTTAACGTTCCGCATCAATAATATGCCGGATAAACATCCGGTGTCAGGCAAACCTTTTTCCAGTCACGCATTAAAGCAATGTTTTGAGGAGGGCGCGAAAAAATTCGGCTGGGCAGAACGTCAATCCAGTACAAATGGAAACAAGCGGCGCGGCTTCGGTGTTGCTTCAGCCGTACGGTTGAATATGATCACCCCAAGCGCTGCACAGTTGTCGCTCACTGCCGATGGAAGCTTAAAGGTAAGCACCGACATGACAGACATCGGCACAGGCACTTACACCATACTCACGCAAATCGTGTCAGATTACTTTGGCATCGACACGGCAAAGGTCACTGTTGACCTCGGTCATAGCACATCCCCGGCGTCCAGTGGCTCCGGAGGTTCATTCGGAGCTTCAAGCTCTGGCTCTTCAGTATTATTAGCGTGCGAAAAGCTGGCGCAAAAAGTTTGCCAGCTGTCGGGCTATAAAGAAAGTTCCGCAGCTATCCGATTTGCCGACGAACGGATAGTGTTATCTGAAAAAGGCTCGGGAAAAGAATTAGCGGCGTCTTCCATTGCCACTCTTATTGGTAAGTCGGGTAAAGACAAGCTGAGCGTCGAAGCGAGTATCGCCCCTGGAGATGATCATGATAACTACGCCCAATTCTCCACCGGCGCGCAGTTTGCTGAGGTTGAAGTTGACACGGTGACTGGCGAAATAAGAGTGATCCGCCAGCTTGGTGTATTTTCAGCGGGCAAAATCCTCAATCACAAAACTGCTACGTCCCAACTGGGAGGTGGGATGATTTGGGGCGCAGGATATGCGCTAATGGAAAATCTTGTTACCGACCAGCGGGACGGCAGCTTTATTAACTGCGATTTCGCCGAATATCACATTCCGGTTAATCGGGATATCGGTGATATAGAAGTACACTTCATTGAAGAGCCCGACTACAAAGCCAGCAAGCTGGGTTCAAAAGGTATCGGTGAATTGGGTATCACCGGCTCTGGTGCGGCTATCGCCAATGCAGTAACCGACGCTATCGGTGTCAGGTTCAGAGAGTTTCCTATCACCTTGGATAAAGTGCTGTGTAACAGTAAGTGAAGATTCTCAGCTGAACTTCTGGCGCAGGCCTGTTGGAGTAAATCCTTCACTGGCCTTGTAAAAGAGTAAATCGCCTGGTTCAACATTCAATACGGGAATTTTAAAATCGTTGAAAAGTATTTGTTTTTCAATGCCTTAGGTAATACCCTTTATTTGGTATAGCACTTGCTTATCTACTATACCGTGCGAAAAGAATTCGCAAGGTTAGAAAATCCCTAAGGAGGACACGATGAACAGTGATCGTATGAAAGGTAACTGGAAAGAGCTTAAAGGCAACGTTCAGCAGAAGTGGGGTAAATTAACCGACGATGATTTAGATGTCATTGATGGAAAGCGTACCGAACTGGTCGGTAAAATTCAGCAGAAATACGGCAAAAGTCGCGAAGAAGCTGAAAAAGAAGTGGACGAACACTTTCGCTAAATAACCCACTAATGTAGTAATGCGGCCACCTGATGTCTCTTATTCATACATATCTGCGCAAGTGGCATTTCCATTACTTAGCATTTAAAATGCTTACGCTCCCGATACCTTTTATCGGGAGCGTTTCTATTTCGATTGTGAGAAAATGCAATATCATAATCAAACGTTTGGCACTCCTGAAAATTCACTCTTCAATTTAAATTAAGACAATGGCTGCTCATGATAGACATTACTCCCACTTTACAACTTGCCGATGACGACGTTGAGCTGAGTGCCATCAGAGCGCAAGGTGCCGGAGGCCAGAATGTCAATAAAGTCAGTAGCGCTATTCATTTACGTTTTGATATACAAGCCTCTTCCCTTCCCTCTGAATTAAAGCAAAGACTGCTGGAACAATCCGACAATCGGGTAAATACAGACGGCGTATTTGTGCTAAAAGCGCAAAGTTACCGCACTCAGGAACAAAACAAGCTCGACGCATTAAAGCGACTTTCAGAATGGATTGTTTCTGGTACGGTAGTGAAGAAAAAGCGCAAGCCTACGCGGATTAGCAAAGGGGCAAAGATCCGCCGCAAAGAAGCTAAAAAGAAACTCAGTCAGACTAAACAAATGCGTCAAAAAGTGGATATATAACTAAGCGAATCGTTTTAGCTTATGTCAACTTACTGCTCTACCGACTGTTGTTGAGCCGCCAACTCTGCTTCCACCATCTTTGCGAATTTCATCAGCATAGTAATGTCTTCGTCGGATAGCACCAACACATCGTTATGAATAATACATAATGTACCCAACGCATAACCGTCAGGGGAATAAATAATGGCGCCAGCATAGGCGCGGATAAAAGGTGCACCTTTTACTAATGGATTATTGCGAAACCTGAAGTCTTCGTGAGTATCGGGAATATAAAGGTATTCTTCTTCTGCTATGGCATAAGCACAAAAAGACACGTGACGCTCAGTTTCAACAGCATCTAATCCCTGGCGGGATTTAAACCATTGTCGATCGTCGGCTACGAAACTGATAAGACATATTGAACTGTTGAAGTATTGCTGGGCTTTTGCAGTAATGGCATCGAAACGCTCATCGGGCGGCGTATCTAAAATTTCTAGTTGGTAAAGCGCGCTCAGTCGATCTGATTCAGTTTTTAAAACCGTGTGGTTTGTCATACATTCCTATAGTTGCTAAAGAGTAAAAGCAGAAAAAGCGCAATGCATATGACATCATCCCCGCTTGTCTGTCATATGCTATTCTATTGTAGATGAATTACCTTGCTCATTTGTATCTTGCCCAGCCCACTCCCGATTCCCATTTCGGCAACCTGCTGGGGGACTTCCGCCGAGGCGTCGACACAAGCGCCTATTCTGCAGATGTAGTAGCGGGGCTACGAAATCATTATTTAGTAGACGCGTACACTGACAACCACCCTTACGTAAAAGAAGCCAAAAGCTGCTTTAGTGCGCAGAGAAGGCGTTTTGCAGGAATAGCCTTGGACGTGTTATTTGACCATTACTTGATCAAGCATTGGTTGAACTATAGTGCTACAGATTTTGACAGCTTTTGTGATCAAGCTTATCAACGGTTGGAACAACGCATTGCCATTATGCCAGCTCAAATGCAACCCGTTGTCGGCAGTATGGTTGAACAAGGCTGGTTAAGCAACTATCGGGCGCTAAATGGTGTGGCCTTTGCGCTGGATAAAATTTCAGCGCGGATCCGGTTTCCCAATCAATTCAATGGCAGCATTGAAGAAATCACGCCAAATTATCAGGCGCTTGAAGAATGCTTTACAGCATTTTTCCCTCAATTAATCGCACATGTCGCCGCGCACAGTCCGGAATTGTAAGTAGCAGGCGATTTTGGCTAGCTTTTTCTTTCTTTAAACGACGATGGGGTTGAATGTGTATCAGGTGCATCCTGAGGCGAATGATCTGCCACGAAAGCGCCTCGCGCTCCCTTAGGTTTGGGCGTTCCGGTGGTACTGTCGCGCTCGGTCTGAAGCTCCATGGCAGAGTTAAATTCTGCTCCCAGCAAAATGATATAAGCACTTAAATAAAGCCACATTAATAAAATGACTATTCCGCCCACCGAACCATAGGTTTTGTTATAGGTAGCAAATTCTGCCAGATAAAATGAAAAAGCTAACGAGCCTATCACCCACACCACAGTAGCCAGCAACGATCCCGGCGTCACCCATGTCCATTTTGCAGGCGCGCGATGTGGGCCATAGCGATATAAGGTGGCCAAGCCAGCATTAAAAACCAACATTAATACGGGCCAGGTAATCCAACGAGCTGCATCATCTGACAACCAGTTTCCTGTCAGCCAGCTAAGTAACTGGGGTAAAACAGTAATAAATATCAACGACGTAATGACAACAATAATAATGCACGCAGTTAACACCATGCGCGCCAAAATCGCTTTTAAGAAGCTTCTGCTATGGGTTTCGTTGTAAGTAATATTGCAGGCAGTGATTAGGGCGTTCGCACCTTTGCTGCTACTCCATAAAGTAAGAATAAGGCTGATGATAAAACCCGAACTCAACGCCACGTTCGAGTTATTGATAAGGCTTTCAAGCTGATTTTCGATGATGTAACGGCTGTCTGCAGGTACTACGTTAATAAGCAACGTCATATGATCTTGCAGTTCATCAGGCGAAACTAATAAACCATACAGAGAAATAATGCCGGCCAGCAGCGGGAAAATGGCAAGTAAGAAATAAAATGCTACACCGGCGGCGATGAGTGACAAATTGTGCTGCTGCATTTTTGTGTAAACGCGTTTTAGAATTGTCCACCATGCCGTCATTGGCAGCTCTGTAAATGTATCTGCCTCGTTACCTTTTCTCGTTGCCATTGTCTCTGCCACCTCATTTAACGTGTCTACCGGCGACATCATTAATCCGGTCTGTTTAATGTGTACTGGCTATTTAGCTCAGAGGTTTACAACGGCGTCAGGATGCTATGAGAAATAATCACCAGAAAGGAAGCACCAGTGAATCGTTCCCTGGTGCTTAGGAAAGTTAATGACAGCAACTGCTAGTTGCCGATTCCTTACTAAAGCGCTGCTGAAGATTTTGCCACCCCAGGCGGATAATAAGCCCCGCCAGTACCACTGCACACAGCGCATAAACTGCATTCCATTGACCATGTTCATGAGCGCCTTGACCACTGGTAATGAAGCCCTGCAAACTGAAAGCGTCGACCGCCCAATTAAGCGCGTAGCCCAAACCAATACTGGCCGACACCACGCTAAACAGATAGAGGTATAAAGAACGCATCCCGAGTTCCTTGACTATTACGCCCATGGTGGAAATATTCGTCGCCGGGCCTGCCAGTAAAAATACCAGTACCGAACCGGGAGACAATCCCGCAGCCAAAAAGCCCACGGCAACAGGTGTCGATGCAGTGGCGCAGATGTACATAGGAATGCCGATTACTGCCATTATCAGCATGGCAATAAAACCATCGCCCCATTGGGTTAAAAAGTTAGTAGGCACCCAGGTTTGAATGACGGCCGCGAGTACTAAACCAATTAGTAACCATACTGCAATATCAGCCAACAGCTGGCCGGTGGCGAATTGAAAAACAGTGGCAATATTGCCTTTTTCCCTGCTTTCAGTTTTTATTGTCGCACTGGGCGCGGTACCTGAACAATCTGATGGAGCAGGTACCGACTCAGCGGGCTTACTGCCACAACAGGACGTAGAAACTGCAGGCGTTGCCGCCGCTTTACTGCTACAACAAGAGGTCGATTCACTGGTTTTAGCCTTTGCCGCAGGAGAGCCAGAGCAACAACTTTTTTGCTCTGAAGTAGAAGACACAGCTCGCGTTTTACTATTTTCGCTACTGTCGGTATCAAACCACTTCACCATCAATCCTGCATACACAGCGCTGATAACCGCGGCAACAGGCCGTACAATGGCGAATAAAGGGCCTAACAGCGCGTAGGAAACAGCAACAGAATCGACCCCGGTTTCAGGCGTCGACACTAAAAACGATACCGTAGCCGGTTTCGAAGCACCGCTTCGCCTTAGCCCTACGGCGGCGGGAATAACACCGCAGGAGCACAGCGGCAGTGGCGCGCCAATAATTGCAGATTTTCCCACCGCGCCAAATGAGTTAGAGCCCATGTGCTTTTGTAGCAACGAGATAGGCACCAACTCGTGCATGACGCCAGCGACCAGCAATCCCAGTAATAACCAGGGCGCCGATTCCATAAATAGACTAACAAAGTTTTGTGCCAGTAATGCTAAATCGTTCATAATGGTTCCGTAGACGCTAATATTTGCAAAATAGAACAATGGTCGGCGCTTTCCGGGCCTCCGCAGCAGGCAGTATGAAGCCGCTGCAGCGAACGCTGAATACGCACCAATTCACCAATTTTTTCGCTTACCTGATCAATTTTCTGCTGGGTGTGATGTTTCACTTCTTCGCAGGTGTGATCGCCGGGATGAAGTTGCAGCTCCAGCAGCTCGCCAATTTCATCCAATGTGAAGCCCACCTTTTTCGCCCGTTGAATAAACAACAGTCGCTCTTTATCCGACTGGGCGAAGATTCGATACCCTCCCTGCGACCGCTGCAATGGTGCCAGCAAACCTTTATTTTCATAAAAGCGGATCGTATCGACGGTAACGCCGGCTTCTTTCGCCAACTCACCTATTTTTAGTGTTGATGATTCTTTCATGGGATGCATTATAAACTCTGGACCTGGCTCTAGAGTCAAGTGTAATAAAAATATCCGTGATATCGAGTGTTTTTTGTTTCTCAGGCTACCTACAATTCTGCTTTAGGCCTTCACTACGAGTATCTTCTTCTGTACTTACGGTTTAATCTACCGTTGCTCTTACGCTGTATAAATTCACAGTTTTGTCTGGCATAATTACGGCGTCTTTCGGCCACTTGTAGCGCATTGTCTTCTAAGGGCCTACACCTTCAAAGGCGATAAATTCTTAAAAATATTGTACGCAGCGTTACATTTACGCTCAAATCGCCTTAGCTTTTTAATAATGATAAGACAGGTAACCAAACATTATGGATGTATCCCTACTGCTTGACGACTTAAACGACAAACAACGTGAAGCTGTCGCGGCGCCACTCTCAAATATGCTGGTATTAGCTGGTGCTGGTAGTGGAAAAACCCGGGTACTGGTGCACCGTATCGCCTGGCTGATGGAAGTGGAAAACATTGCCCCGTTTTCCATTCTGGCGGTAACTTTTACCAATAAAGCTGCACGGGAAATGCGCGGCCGAATCGAATCCTTGATGGGTCGTGGTTTACACAATATGTGGATTGGTACGTTTCACGGCCTGGCTCACCGGCTGTTACGCAGTCATCATGCTGAAGCGGGCCTGCCAGAAAACTTCCAGATTCTGGACTCCGATGATCAATACCGGCTGATACGCCGAATTCTACGCGCCATGAATCTGGACGAAAAACATTGGGCTCCCCGCCCGATCCAGTGGTACATCAACGGCAATAAAGATGAAGGCTTGCGCCCGCAGCATATAGAAACTCATGGCGATCACACACAGCAGAAAATGCGGGATATTTACGCCGCCTATCAGGAAGCCTGCGATCGTTCCGGGTTGGTAGATTTTGCAGAATTATTGCTTAGGGCTCACGAGCTATGGGCGAAAAATCCGGAAGTGTTAGCGCATTATCAGAAGCGTTTTCGCGCGGTACTGGTGGACGAGTTTCAGGACACCAACAATATTCAGTATTCCTGGTTACGTATGTTATGTACCGGTGCGAACAACAACATTATGATCGTGGGCGATGACGATCAGTCAATTTATGGCTGGCGCGGCGCGAATGTAGATAACATTCATCATTTCTTAAAAGATTTTCCTGCGCCAGCCACTATTCGGCTGGAGCAGAATTACCGTTCCACTGCCACCATTCTAAAAGCGGCAAATGCAGTAATTGACAACAATTCCGGACGTTTGGGTAAAGAACTGTGGACTGACGGTAGCGACGGCGAATTAATCTCGGTGTATGCCGGTTTTAATGAACTAGACGAAGCGCGCTTTATTGTTTCGCAGATTAAAAACTGGTTACAGCAAGGAAACGCACTGGCAGAAAGTGCCATTTTGTATCGCAATAATGCTCAGTCACGGGTGCTGGAAGAGGCCTTATTGCACGAAAGCATCGCGTATCGGATATACGGCGGCCTGCGCTTCTTCGAACGACAGGAAATTAAAGATGCGTTAGGTTATCTGCGCATGATTAATCACCCCCACGATGATGCGGCTTTTGAGCGGGTGGTCAATACGCCAAGCCGCGGAATTGGTGAAAAAACCCTAATGCAGGTAAGAGAAGCCGCGCGCCAGCATAATTGTTCCTTATGGCAAGCGAGTCACTGGCTGCTGAATGAAAATGCCCTTAAAGGACGTGCTGCTAATGCGTTACAGAGTTTCACTACATTAGTTAGCGAGCTAGAGCAACAAGTGCAGGATTATCCGCTGGAAGAACAAGCCGATACAACGATAAAAAAATCTGGCTTGTATGCCATGTATCAAGCTGAAAAAGGCGAGAAGGCCCAGGCTCGGCTGGAAAACCTGGAAGAACTGGTTACCGCCTGTAAACAATACGTGGTGCCGGAAGAAGCGGAAGAAATGACGGCTTTGGCAGCCTTTTTAGCCCATGCTTCACTGGAAGCGGGTGAAACCCAGGCGCAAACGAATCAAGATGCGGTGCAAATGATGACCATCCACACTGCCAAAGGGCTGGAATTTCCTTTAGTATTTTTGGCTGGTGTGGAAGAAGGCATGTTCCCCAGCCAGATGACCAATGATGAACCTGGCCGAATGGAAGAAGAAAGGCGGCTTTGCTACGTGGGGATGACACGCGCTATGAAGAAGCTGTTCATCACCTATGCAGAGAGCCGCCGGGTGTATGGACAGGATAAATACCACACCGCGTCGCGCTTTATTCGTGAAATTCCCGCTGAATGTGTAGAAGAGGTCAGGCTAAAATCTACTATCTCCCGCCCCGTGCACAATCGTTTTAGTCGCGCAACATCCCATGAAGCATTTGAAAACAGCGGGTTCACCCTCGGCCAGCGCGTGGCGCATAGAAAGTTCGGCGAGGGTATTGTGCTCAACTACGAAGGCTCTGGCGATCACGCCCGGGTGCAGGTTAACTTTGACGACTTTGGTAGCAAATGGCTAGTACTGGCATACGCGAAACTGGAGCAGGCTTAAGTTAAATTTGGTCAAGAATTCGGGTTGCCGAGGTGTTCTAGGTCAAGAGAATAGCGTTGTGAGTTGGGAGGGGGGTTGTCGCGGACTCTCAAGACTCTGGCGATACAACAGTAGCGTGTTTTGGTAAGGAAATATCAGAATAATACCGAGAATTCTGGTTATTTGGCAGTTTTAAGTGTCTGCTTTGTACGTATTGCGGTCGTTCAGGTGCGAAACATCAAACAATAGGGTCGAGGGAGCTATCGAATCTCAGAAGGACAATGCCTGCCGTCAAACGGAAAAGTATTGCCTCGACGTTAATCAGTTGGATAACTTCAAGAATCTAAAAGCGTCTCTTCGGTTAAACCGCGCGAACAAAGCTAGTTTTGCACAAATAGCCTTATTACAGTTCCGGTAAAGCCGTATTAAGTTATCAGTAGTTTAATGGTGGTAAGTCGGATGAAAGCCTCATAATCATAACCTTTAAGCTATCTGTTATTGAAGAAAAATGCACTTTTCTGAAATGAATACTGTTCAGTTTTGGTCTAAGAATTGCTCTTTATTATCATCAATTAATAGTTCGGCAAAATTATGCTCATATCATCCAGTTACGCAACGTCTCCCATACAAACATATAAGCAGTCTGAAACAAAGCCCCAAAATGTCGTTGATGAAGCGCCTACAAGCCAAGGAGATACAGTCATACTTTCAAAGCCAGCGCTAGATCTGGCTGCGAAGGAAAAAGGCAGAGAGTTTTCGAATAGTTTTGTGATGCAAGTAGCCAATCAAAGCAATCAAAAAGCCGAAGAAATGCTTGCGGCTTTTACATACGGACTTAATAACCCTTTAATCGATATCTCTAGTTTGAATCCGGCTACAGGTAACGGAGCAACATACACTAGAACTGGTCAGCCAGTAACTGATGCAAGTGAAGTTCTCTTTGCTAGCCAGAACGAATCATTGCTTAAACGAAATGAAATTTTGATTGCTCAAGAACGAGAGAAAGGCACCTCGGCAGCTACGATACTTGAAAAAGTAATGCAATCGATTGATCAGCAACCACAAAGCTATAAGGACAAAATAGACTGGTCCAGGTTATCTTCTTAAAATCAAAGACTGCCAATAAATTCCGATATCAACTTATAACAAAAGCAATAAGCAGATATCACATCATTGGACGTCCGCTCTTTGTCTTTTGATGCCCATCAAGGCTCTCTGTAGGGCAGCTCAGTACGTACAGCGGTCGTTGGCTCATTACGTTTTTAAGGGTATCAATGAGCGAATTGCTGACTTTCGCTTCGGTATTCCGTTGAGCCTTTATCACCCTTAACTTTCCAAAAAACATTTAAAACTGTACCTTTTCAGCAACAGCGAGTAGGTTAAAGATTTGAGCTAGATATAGTCGATTTTCGACCTAAAATGGGCATTATTGACGCTATCCCTAGAATTTCCCATTTACGAATAAAGAAATATCAAGAGATAATAAATTTGTTATGTACATGATTAGATATTAAGAGAAATTCAAGGATGGTAATACCGCTAAAGAAAACAACGCGAGAAGGTGAGCCTTACCACCGGCGCGCTGAAATTGAACAGGCGCTAAGCGCACTGGATGATCTCGCACCCGGTCAGTTGGTGGAACGTCTAACATGCACCCAGCATGCTGTGCCGTTTGAAGTGTTAATTTACTTTCTGCGTCACACTGAGCTAGAGTTGGGCCCAAAGTACCTAGAGCCTATTTTTTGCACCTTTTATGGACGGCTTGAAGTCGTGTTGCAGAAAGTAGTGTCTGGTGCCTGGATTGATCACGCCGCATCTATCCGAGAAGAGCTTTCCGAGCAGATCATAGAAATGATTGCGAAGGATCGAGGCTCTCAGGAGGAAAAAATGTACTATTGGGAGGTCAATTTTAATGACGCTCTGAGCAAATTGCGTACGGATGTATTGAGAAAACATGGCCCAGCCCGCAAAACTGATCCCCTGAACAATGCTAGACCATTGACGGAGGAGAGCGACAACGGGGAGGAAGTCAGTCACGAAGTTGATATTGCCGCTGCTGAATTTATTAATCCAAATCCGTCAATAATAGACGATGTCGCTTTCCGGTCGCGGCTAGTGGACGCGATTAATGAACTACCGGAGGATGAACGACGTGCATTTGGGTTGCGGTGGCAGGGAATGCCGATCGAGTCACAAGACCCGGAAGTCGAGACCATTGCGAAAGTATTAGAATGCACGGAAAGAACGGTGCGTAACCGGTTAAATCGTGCTATCGAAAAACTGCGAGTCGTGTTGCAGGCGGAGGAGCTACAATGAACATTACATCTAAAGCGTCAAAAGAAGACGTATTACACGCGTTCTCAGCAGAATCGAACCCCAATACTGACACCTTGGCGAGCTATCTGAAGAGCTATCCCCAGTATCGCGAAGCGCTCATTGATCTGTCCATTGAGATTTTTACGGCTCCGAAGTTTGATGAAGTGGCTGCCGAGAAGCTTCCAGGCGACAAGTCCAGACAGGCGTGGTCCAAATTTCAATCCTTGTTGAGTCCTACCGACCCCGCCTCGACAACTTCGCGACCAATAGGTAATCCTCTGTCAAATCTAAGCGATGAGCGTTTTCGTGAACTTGCCAGTGAGTTGAATGTTAACCGCCTGTTCTTATCCCGCTTAAGAGATTGTTCTATCCAGGTGACCACTATTCCCGAGCGATTCTTGTCCGCAGTTGCACAGGCACTGACAATGCCACTTGAGGGGCTGATAAGCGCCTTAGAGGCCCCACCTATTGTTGCTTCAGGTCTGAAGCACAAGGCTTCGGGGAAGCCTGAGGCGGGTGACAAAATCACTTTTGAAGAGGCGCTGACAAGTTCTGCATTAAGCGAAGCACAACAAGCAGTATTGAGGGACATGAAGGACTAGTAATATGGACGCCATCGAAGCGGCTCGACAAAAGGCGGCTGAGCTGCATCAGGCAGCTTGTGCTCGGGGCAGTGATACCAGTGCGTTGTTGTCTTTTGTCACGGATGAGGCAGAGCGGCGCGGAATAGATGTTTATCCACTTGCCCAGGGAGATCCCCAGCTTAAAGGTGGGAGAGCCCTCTACGACAGCCAAGCAGGGATGATTCTCTACGAAGACGTGGGCAGTGATTTTGACAAAGCCTTTTTAATCGCTCATGAGATTGGCCATTTGGAGTTAGAAGGTCCTGCACAGAATGACCTTGCTGAGGAAATCGATCCCGACCGTTCTGCCGAAGCACCTGCCGTTGGTGCCGATCGAGTGGTTGACTATGGCAGCCACGAGCGGCGCGAGATCGTTATGGATCTTTTTGCTCGCGAATTGCTGCTGCCGCGCAGTGTGGCAAGATGCTGGCACATAGACGAACAGTTGTCTTCTGAGGAAATCGCTGGTCGATTAAAAGCTCCGTTGAGTGTGATTCAACAGCAGCTGCTTGATGCGCTGCTGCTGCCTCCCATTTCGCCACCACTCACAGAGTCCGCAGCTACACCGGTCGGTTTGGATGCTTCCCAACGCAACGCCGCTTTACACCGTGGCAGTGCCTTTCAACTCCAAGCGGGGCCGGGCACCGGTAAAACTCGCACTCTGGTGCATCGCATTGAGTCTTTGCTGGAAGAAGGGGTAGATCCTGGGGCTATCTTGGTGTTGACCTTTTCCAACAAGGCCGCTGGCGAGTTGCGCGAGCGCATAGCCGCTAGGTTCCCAGAGGCAGTGGCGACACTATGGTTGGGTACCTTCCACTCTTTCGGACTGGATATTGTGCACCGCTTTCATGACCGGTTGGGATTATCTGAAAACCCTAAGGTGATTTCGCGCTACGAAGCTATTGAACTGCTTGAAGATGAAATAGCACGGCTTCCACTCACGCACTTTCGCAATCTCTACGATCCAACCCTGGATTTGGGCGACATGCTCTCGGCCATCTCGCGAGCGAAGGACGAAGTCGTGAATGCCACTGAATATCGAGCATTAACAGCGGCTATGCTTGATACTTCTCGAGAGTTACCGCCTGGCGACGTTGCTGATAAGCAGCGTGAACGCGCTGAAAAATGTCTTGATGTAGCTGAGTTATATCAAGTTTATGAGACTTTGTTGCAACGTACCGACAGCGTTGATTTTGGCGATCTAGTTTCACTTCCTGTGCGTTTGGTGGAATCAGAGCCAGAAGTTCAACAACTGCTCGCATCACGCCACAAACACATTTTAGTGGACGAGTACCAGGATGTTAACCGCGCCTCAGTGCGCTTGATTAAGGCCATTGCGGGAGAAGGCAAACAGCTTTGGGTCGTCGGAGATTCGCGCCAATCCATCTACCGTTTTCGAGGCGCTTCCTCGATCAATATGAAGCGATTTACTGAGGACTTTCCCGGTGCACAAGTAGCGGGACTGGATATAAATTACCGCTCCTCGAGTGAAATTGTCGATCTCTACCGACACTTTTCGACGAACATGAGAGCCTCTCAAGGGGCTTTACCTTTGCAGCTCCAAGCTCATCATGGCTCATTGGGAAAACGGCCTGAATTACGTGTGGCTACCACCCCTGATGACGAAATTGCGGTACTCGCTGCAGCGATAATGGAGAAGAAAAGTCAGGGTGTCGAATACAAAGATCAGGCGATACTCTGTACTTCCAACAACCGCTTGAGCGAAATCGCTGCCAGTCTTGAAGCCCTCGGCCTGCCGGTGTTGTATTTAGGCAGCCTGTTCGAACGTGAAGAAATTAAGGATCTGTTGTCATTGCTGTCGTTAGTGACCGACCGGCGAGCTACTGGCTTGGTGCGGGCGGCGACACTTCCCGGTTACACAGTTCACTTAGAACACATTACTGCGTTACAGCAACACCTGCGCGAAGCTGATCCCGATCCCTTGGGTTGGGGAGCACTGATAGATGATGTGCCCGGTTTAGATGAACAAGCCAGCAAAAGTCTCAAACGTCTATCGGCGGCTTTGAGCGATGTTCCCACTAATGCCAACCCCTGGCCGGTGTTGGCAAGCCTTGTCATTGATCGATTGGGCTGGGCAAAGCAGTCGGCCATGGCCAATGACCTACAAGGCCAATTGAAGGGAATCGCTCTATGGCAACTTTTGAACTTTGCCCGCAAGCCCATCAATAGCAGCGGATTGCCAGTTGATAGGCTGCTGTCGCGCATTCGCCGCATTGTGCTGCTCTCCGAAGACCGCGAAATGCGTCAACTCCCTCAGGCGACGCAAAGCATCAATGGCGTTCGCTTAATGACTATACATGCCAGCAAAGGTTTGGAATTCAAGGTGGTGCACCTCCCTGGAATGATCTCCACAGGATTGCCGGGTAGCAACAGGCCGCCGCGCTGCGTACCCCCCGATGGACTGCTCGAAGGAGCAGAGGGTTTAACGGGGCTTGAGGCTATTAAGGCCGGGCACGAGGAAGAGGAAGAGTGTAAGTTCTTTGTGGCCACTTCACGGGCACAAAATGAGTTGTTGCTTTATGCCTCCTCTGTACAAAGCGATGGAAAAACAAAACGCAGTCGATCAAAATACATCGACCGTATTGCCTCTGTTATCCAGCAGCAGAACAATCCTGCTCGGCTCAGTATCAACCCAGTGGAACCCGAGATCTTAAGCCTCGATGAAGAAGCACTGCTGATTAGCGAAAAACAGCTCAGTTTGTATGACCGCTGCCCCCGGCGGTTTCTCTACACCCACGCTTTGGCCTTGGCGGGTAAACGTACCGAGAGTGCTTTCATGCAAATGCACAGTGCGGTGTACGATGTGCTGGATTGGTTGGGACAGAAGCACAGCGAATCCACGCCAAGTGCTAGTGAACTGGAGGCTCAATTTACACAGTCGTGGCTCAACCGGGGACCTGTGGATCATGGCTACTCAGAGGACTATCGCCGCATCGGGGAACGCCTTGTGCAATACCTAATCGAGACCCGACAGGGGCGTCAGTTGATCAAGCCAGAGGTACTGCAAGTGTCTTTTCCTGAGGGCGAGATTAGTGTATTACCCGATGAAATGACACTCGATACAGACGGCAAGTACAGCATTCGGCGCATCAAGTCCGGCAAAAAAGGCAACGATGAATTTGACCGCCTTGAATACACGCTATTGCTTGAAGCGGCAGAACGTAAATTTGGGCATGGCACTCGAGTGGAGGCCGTGCACTTGGCTGGCGAAACCCAGGAGCAGGTCGCGGTGACCGACCGCAAAAAATCCGCGCGCCTGAGCAAAACCCAATCAGCCATGGGGGCTATCGCCCAGGGGCAGTTTCCTGCTAAGCCTGAAAATCGCACTTGCCCCCGCTGCCCCAGCTTTTTCATCTGCGGCAAAGTCCCTGCAGGAAAAATTTGTATAAAAAAGTAGATTAAGCTTTCCGGTCGAGACGTTTCGCTTCGATTAACCCCTTGAACGGCTAAGAAACCGCATGTCGCGGCAAGCCATCAAGAGATTATTCGATTATGAACGATGTTACGTCCCCCAATAAAGCGCGTGTTGAGCGCGAAAACATAGCCCTTTGTCGTCAAGAGGGCCGCCCATTGCCTGTTGCAGACCACTACCTGATACAGGTGCTTGATCCTAACGGGCTGGGCACTCTGGTCGAAATTGACGATCCGGTTCCCACCGGTCGCCAAATTCTGGGTGCAGCAGGCAAAACCCCCGTTGAAAACCACCTGCTGTTACTGTTTGACGATAAGGGTAAGCTCGAAGCGGTAGGCCTCGATGACACGGTTGACGTGTACCAACGTGGCGTTGAACAGTTTTTTGCTTTCGATAGCGATCGTCTTTTCTATGTTGCCTTAGATGGACAGCGTTTTCCCTGGGGACAGGCTCAGATTTCTGAGGATGTGCTGCGCCAGGTTGGCGGTATTGCCGAGGATCTAGATATTTGGTTGGAGCGCCGTAACCAGACAGATCAGCTTCTTGCCGATGGGGACTGCGTGGATTTGGATGAGCCGGGTCTCGAAAAACTATACACTCAACTCAAAATCTGGAAGCTAAACGTACAGGGCGTTATTGTAAACGTCGAACAACCGACGATTGTTGCCAGCGATGCACTCAAGGCAGCCGGCTTTAACCCAGACAAAGGCTGGATTTTGGTGCTCAAGGTGAAGGGCGAGCCTAAGCAAGTCATCGAGATGAGCGATATCATTGACCTGCGGAAACCGGGTATCGAAAAGCTCCGCCTTACCCCGGCAGAAATCAACAATGGCGAGGCGACAACTACTCCCGCCCCCGCCTTTGAATTTACCCTGCTAGACCAAGATGTTGCGTATTTAAATCACCTGGGGCTCAATTGGGAGACTCGCCTGGTTGGGACACGGCGTTGGTTAATCATTCACAATCACTCCTTGCCGAGTGGTTATAACTGTGAACAGGTAGATCTTGCCATAGAAATTCCCACTGCTTACCCGGACGCAATGCTCGATATGTTCTTTGTTCATCCTGTCCTGACGTTGGCTGTTGGTGGCAACATTCCTCAGACTGAATGCCGGGAAAACATTCTTGGTAAGGTCTACCAGCGCTGGAGCCGCCATCTTAATGGCGTCACACGATGGAATCCCCTAACGGACAGCGTAATAACGCACTTGGCTGTTGTGGAAGAATCTCTGTTGCGGGAGGTGGTAAAATGAGTACAACAATTAATCAGCCCATCAAATTGGCGATCAGTGAGGCTCATCATGCCAAACTGCGCGAGCACCTTTTCCCCGGCGACGGTCTGGAGGCCGCCGCTATTGTTCTCTGTGCCCAAAGCGCCGCACATCGCTATGTGGTCAATCAGATTCTGCTGGTTGAATACGTCGATTGTAGTGAACGCTCGCCTGATCGCATCAGCTGGCCTGGCACCGCCATCGAGGAAGCCATTGACCTAGCAGAGGCTCATGCCCTGTCTGTAGTGCTGATACACTCACATCCTGGCGGCCTCTTGGCGTTCTCAGCCATTGACGATGACAGTGATCGAGAAGTCATGCCCGCGCTATTCGAGGCCAGCGAATCGCATTTGACCCGACATGGCTCGGCCATCATGACATCGGACGGTGCCATTTGCGCTCGGCTCTATGATCACCAACTGATGATTACACCTGTTAGCGCTGTGCACCTTGCTAGCGATGAGTTACTAACCTGGCAAGCGTCTGAGCAAGGTAGTTTGCTACCTACCCCTATGGCCTTCTCAACCGAAATGGGTCGTCACCTAAAGCACTTCACCGCTTGTGTGGTTGGAGTATCCGGTACTGGATCCATCGTGGTAGAACAGCTTGCTCGTCTAGGCTTTGGCCGATTGATCCTGATCGATTTTGATGAAATTGAATTCAAGAACCTCAACCGTATCCTCAACGCCACTTTGGACGATGCCCGGAACAGCACAGCCAAAGTAGCGAGATTTGCGGCGGCCATTCCAACATACCGCGACGACATCGAAGTGCTTACACTTAAAGCCAGCGTTGCTACCCGCGAAGCCATTGAGCTAGCGGGCGGAGGTGACGTGCTATTTTGTTGTGTTGACAGCTTTGAAGGACGGCAAGTGTGTGACCGCATTGCTGCAGCGTTTCTGCAGCCACTATTTGATGTGGCAGTTACTATCCCAACACGTCAGATTTCTGGAGGAATCGCTGTTGGCGATGTATGCGGGCGGGTGGACTATGTGAAGCCTGGTGGCAGCACCTTGGCGGATCGCGGGGTCTATACTGCAGAAGCTCTGCGCCGGGAATACTTGCAACAAGTGGCCCCAAATGAGTTGACGAAACAAGTAGCAGAAGGGTATATCAAAGATGTCGCCGAAGAAGCTCCATCGGTTATTTCTCTAAATATGCGTGCTGCCAGTGACTGCGTCATGGAGTTTATTGCGCGCGCATACCCCTTTCGCCAGGAACCAAACGCCAAACGGGCACGTACACAATTTTCATTGGCAGCTGGTGAAGAGGAGTTTATGGGTGAAACGGACTTTAGCTGCGTGCCAAACCCATACCTTGGCCGTGGTTTAATCGAGCCCCTGCTAGGTATGCCGCGTTTTGCCGTCAGCGAGGCGAACACATGAAATGGACCAATTGGATACTAATACAGGTAGATAGGCTCCTTCCCGCGCGACGGATCACCATCGTTGAGGCTGATACGCCACCGCAGAAACTACCACGACGCAATTTGGTGCTGGCTCGAGAAGACAACGAAGATTGGGCCGTGGCCTTTCGTTGTCCCTGCGGCTGTGGAAAACGGTTAGAGTTATTGCTCATCGAAGAGGCTAATCCTAACTGGTCTATCAATATCAGCAAAGAGGGTAAGCCCACACTTCACCCCTCTGTTTGGCTCAAAGGAGGGTGTAAATCACACTTTTGGTTAAGAAACGGGAAAATTATCTGGGTTTGAGCATCTACAGTTTAGTCATTTAAAGTTTGTTGAGTATGCTACCAAACTCTACTGTTGCTGGAAGATACAGTTGAGTGAGGCAGGAAGGGCATGAGAGTCAGATCTTCGGATTGGATTAACTGAATGACCGCTGCTTGTCTAGAGCAGCCTATCACGAGGCTGCTAATCAACGATTGCTCTTCGCTCGATGCTGCCTTACGAAGCCTTCCCAAAGGCCGGAGGGTGCCAGAAGCGGATGGTAGAAGTTGCTGTTGAGCACCATAGCTTTTTGATACTTCCATTTAGAAGTAACAAATAATTGAACTTAATTTTTTATTTTCTTTCCTGTTAAATCTTGATTATTTAGATTTAAGATCAATTTATTCACCGATCCACTTTCATCTTTCACAAAGGTAATTGCGGCGTCAATCTGCTTTAACACAAAGCGACTATCAGTGACTGAAAAAATTGGCAATGTGGTGTCGCCTGTAGCGGTTATAAACAACGCATCTGCATTACGGCTAACGTTTATTGAAAAATCAGCTAATTCATAATCGCCAACATATTCATCGAGTTTCTCTTTATTCAAGATAACTTTTGAAAATAATTGATTATTGAGGCTAAAAATAGTCTTCGCTTGTTGTTTTTTGTTATGTTTAACAAGTAATTTTGCAAAATGATGTAACTCGCCAGCCTCAAAATTTATTTGTCCCTCAGTGACAAGTTTTTTTGCAAGGTCTAATGCATTATCATAGCCTTTTTGCTCCAACTTTTGCTTGAGTAATTTAATATCAGGCGATAGAGCAAAGTCATCAAGATAAAATTCTGCCAGTTCATCCATTAGATTTTCTGGTTTTGAACCTGCAAGATTAGTTAACAGTACAATCGAGATATCATCATCTGGATAGACAGCCAAAGCTGACTGACCCCCGCCAGCGGTAACAACTTTCTTGTTTAATGGTCGATTTACTTTATACCAGCCCAAAGCATAAGGATGCATATTAGGGTTTTCTTTTGCCCAATGGTCACTGCTAAGTGGCGCTTCTTGCCACAAAATTTCAAGACTATCTTTGTTATCAAAAAATAGTCCTCTTTGTAAGGCTATGCTCCATTTTGCTAACTCATTCGCTGTGGAACTCATTCCTGCGCCTGCTCGAATAATTGATGGAAAATGTGTTAGCACATTAGACAAATTACCTTGCTGATTTTGTCTGTAATCTCTCGCCTGATGCAAGTTAACACCTTCAAAATGAGCAAATCCTGCGGCTTCTGTTCTCATCATGCCAACTTTTTTTAGCTGAAATTCTATTATCAAATCCGAGTAGCTTTTACCGCTGACCCTCTGAATAATTTGGCCTGCCAATAGATAATTGGTCTGGTTATAATGAAATGCAGCTCCCGGTTCAAACAGCATTTTTCTTTGTTGCACAGCCTGCCATGATTGCTCTTCGCCCTCACTATTAATCAATTGGAAACGTTCATTCATAAAGTCTGGTAAACCTGAGCTATGAGTCAATATCTGATTAACGGTGATCTGCTGCCATGACTTTGGTAGATCATCCATATAAGTTGAAATAGTCGCACCAAGATCAATTTTTCCCTGTTCGACCAATTGCATCACAGCCACACAGGTAAATGCTTTCGTCATAGATGCAATATTAAAAACAGTATCATCGTCGACCTTGACTGAATGTTGAACATTAGCGGTGCCATAACTCGCTGCCTTTACAACTCGATTGTTCTGAATAACCGAAACTTGTAAGCCTGGTATGCCTTTCTCTTTCATCTTCGCAAGAAGAAAATCGTCAATATTATCGGCGTGTACCAAGGCATTAAATAACAAAAAGCAAATACCTAGCATAGACTTATTGGACAACTTTAGTTTTTTGAATTTAGATGCATTCAACGAATATCTTCCTTGCTTAATAGCTTGATTAAGTTATGTTTTCTTATCCTGCTAACGCTTATAGTGAAAATTTAGAAGGCAGCATACATAGTAAAGTTAGTTATTCCAATGGCCGCTGTTCGCTCTTCTCAGACATTCCCTTAAACAAAAAGCGACTCGCCCCAGTCGCCTTTTATTTTATTACTAAGAGATTTTATTTCGCTATTCGTGACTTCTATTTCATGAACAATGCGATGCTAATCAGGATGAATAACGCAGCTTGCGTTGGTTACGATATACCCGCAGCGAGTCGGCGCTAAATAATAGCAGCCCCGCCCAGACAAAGGCGAATGTGGTTAATCTGCCTTCCTCTAACGGTTCGCCGTAAAGGTAGACGGCGAGAAAGAACATAATAGTTGGTCCGATGTACTGGAAAAATCCCAATGTAGAATACATGATGCGTCTGGCCGCTGCGGTAAAGCATAGCAACGGCGCTGTAGTAACAATGCCAGCAGCAATCAGCATTGCGTTTAATGGTAGAGAATTTGCCGTCATGTTGCTGTGAGAGGAAGCAAAGAATAACCAGTAGCCAATCGCAAGCGGCAGCAGCATGATGGTTTCGATGAAAAGCCCGGGCAGCGAATCGACTGCTACCTGCTTGCGTAACAAACCGTAGATGCCGAATGTTGCGGCTAACACCAGTGCTATCCAGGGCACCTGCCCGTAAGAAAAAACCAGCATTAACACACCCGCTAACGCCAGTACTACGGCTATCTGCTGCAATGGTCGCAGCCTTTCTCCCAGGAACAGCCGGCCTAGAAAGACGTTGAATAAGGGATTAATGTAATAACCCAGGCTAGCGTCGAGCAAATGATCGTTATTAATCGCCCAAATAAAAAGTAACCAGTTTGCACCGAGTAAAATACCCGCCAAAAACAGGATTTGCATGACTCGAGGTGAACGCAGTGCAGCCTTAACCTTTGGCAGTTGGCGGAAGCCGAGTATCAATCCAATTAAAATCAGCGCTGACCACACCACCCGGTGCATCAACACTTCTGCCGAGGGCAAAATTTGCAATTGTTTAAAATAGATGGGCGCAACGCCCCACATGGAATAAGCAGCAATCGCGCTCATTACGCCGATTCGCGTAGAGCGCGCTTGCTCGTCGGTTGGAGTTGGGTTCAACACACACCTGCCGAAATAAAAATAGATGGACGTATTCTGATAATTTAACGCGATGAACACAACGCTTTTGCGCTCACCACACTGCTCGCTTCGGTAGAATTTTAAGATGTAACCTTAGAAAAATTTTTAAAGCAAAAACAGCGTTCCCAATCCAAGAAAGGCAACAAACCCTACAATATCCGTCACGGTTGTAAGAATAACTGAGCCAGAAAGCGCGGGGTCAATTTTCATTTTATCCAGAATTACCGGTAAAAAGACGCCTGCCACTGCAGCGGCAACAATATTGAAAAGGATAGCCAGACAAATCACCATTCCCAGCACCACATCGGAGAACCAAAAATAGGCTACTATGCCAATCACCAGTGCCCAAATTACACCATTCACCCCGCCCACTTTTAATTCTTTTATCATCAACGCGCGAAAGTTAGCACTGGTAACCTGCCCTAGCGCCAATCCCCGCACGATCAATGTTAGTGTTTGGCTACCGGCGATGCCACCCATGCTAGCCACTACAGGCATCAGTACCGCCAGCGCCACCACTTGCTGTAGTGTGGCTTCAAACCTGCCAATAAACCACGACGCGAGAAACGCGGTAAGCAAATTAATACCCAGCCACAGTGCACGATTCTTTGCACTTTTCGCGACCGGAGAGAACAAATCCTCGTCTTCATCCATACCCGCTGACGCCATGACCTGACGCTCGTAAAACTCGTTGATCAGTTCACTGGCTGACGTAATATCCAAGCGACCAAGGAGTTTATTGCTATCATCCACTACGGGAAGTGAAGCATAGCCTGAGCGCTGTACTTGCAACGAGCTACTGGTGGTTTCATCCCGGCCTTTCAACGTCGGTATATTTTCTTCTGTAAGTTCAACCAAGGGTAAATGTTCTGGCGCACCGAAAACCCGGGTAAGTCTTACCGCCGCCGAAAATTGCCCTGAGCGGTTCACAAGAAAAATGGTGTCACAGTGGCTGGGAACATTGCGACGAATTAAACGCAAGCCTTCCCGTACTTTCGCGTTCAGTGGCAATACCAAGAGCTCGTGACTGACCCAGTGACCTACCTCGGCATCGCCAAACTGCGTAGCTTCTCGGAAAAAAACCTGTTGCTGTGCATCCAGTTCAGCATAAGCAACATCTACCAATCGATTGGGTAAGGAATCAAGCAACTCCAGTAAATCTTCGGCTTCAATATCGGAAAAAATTGCCGCCCATTCGTTGTGCGGGGTGCGGTCGATAAGGATTTCCCGCGGGTCGCTACGCATTTCAACCAGCACGTCCAACTTACGATCCCGCGGAATACCTTCCCATATGGCGAGACGCCGCTCAACCGGCAGAGATTCGAGCAACGTAGCAATATACACATCATCCTGCCCGGCCAGAGTCGTTAATATGGCCGCCGGATCATCGCTGGATGTATCGGATACGAGTTCTTCTATGAGATCTGGCAAGGGTTCAGCCATAACACATCTCCAGGTGATAGGTTTAATTACAATGCTACGCCCTTTAAGCGCACGCTTAGCATATAGGTCTGTGTGCCAAACGCAATACGCCCGATAGTGCTTTCTTAGTCGCTGTTGTTCCTAACTGAAGCAGACGCGACTTTCGTTTTGCCAATGAGGTTATTTCTATAACGGCGGGAATGATAGTTAACCCCGGCTCCAGGACAACCGCATGAGTGAGCGAAAAACCATCAGCAGTGAAAAATATGTAAAATTTTCTTATCCGAAACGCCGTAAAGCCGTCCCTGATGGCTCTGCTGGAGCATCCATGAGCCAGAGGTTCTGGCTAAGAAACCTTCACTTATAGTTTAAAAACAATTTTCGATCTTGGCCTGACTTCAACTTGAGATAAGAAGTGTCGTATAAATATAGAAATCTGTTCAATTAAATATTAAGTAAAGCTATTAATTGTTATTAAGCCAATGTTGGCTCGATGACGAGATTTTTGTGCATAGCAAGGCGGGATTTCGTACGTCATAGCCGGCTATGACTGGAAAGCGCAACAATGCCAGGCACAAAAAGATCGTTATTAAGCGGCGCGACTTATCTCGAATTGGGGTTAACTAACCTAGCCTTTCAGCCTGTTCTTTACTTTATTGCAGATTTGCCGTGAAGCGAAACCGGAAAGCGCGTAAAATCGCTGCCAATGAGTATTTCATCTTCACCTATCAATCAAGACACCAATACCACCGCCGAACCACTGACAGCAAAATCGGTGCTTTCACGTGTATTCGGTTATTCAGAATTCAGAACCGGACAAGAAGCTGTCATTCAACACGTTGTTCAAGGCCGCGACGCTTTGGTGTTGCTGCCTACCGGGGGCGGAAAATCGCTGTGCTATCAAATACCCGGCCTGGTTCGGGAAGGCACAGCCATTGTGGTATCGCCTTTAATTTCACTAATGCAGGATCAGGTAGAACAGCTTCGTGAAGCGGGTGTGAAGGCAGCGTTTTTAAATTCTTCACTTGATGTGGATAAACAGCACCAGATCATCGCTGACTTGCAGGCCGGTAAATTCGAATTGTTGTATGTTTCTCCTGAGCGTTTGCTACAACACCAGTTTCAACAATTGTTGAATGCTACGCAGGTAGCGTTATTTGCGGTAGATGAAGCGCACTGCGTGTCTCATTGGGGCCACGATTTTCGCCATGATTATCGCGCGCTGGGCATTATCAAGCAGCGATTTCCGCACATCCCTGTTATCGGCCTTACCGCCACCGCCGACGCGGCAACTCAGGCTGATATTCTGCTGCAACTTGAGCTAAACGATCCTTTTGTTTTTAAAGGAAGTTTCGACCGGCCTAATATTCGATACAGGGTGATGTCGAAGTACAAAGCCTTCGATCAGGTGGTGGATTACGTTAAACAACAAGACGGCAGCGGAATTATTTACTGCAACAGCCGCGCAAAAGTCGATGATTTAAGCGCTAAACTGCACCGCCTGGGTATGCGCTGTGAAGCTTACCATGCTGGTAAAGACCCGGATGAACGTGAATATGTACAGCGGCGTTTTTTAAATGATCAGATAGACATTGTGGTAGCTACCGTCGCCTTTGGTATGGGCATTAATAAATCCAACGTACGCTACGTGGTGCATCATGATGTTCCGCGCAGTATAGAAAGCTACTATCAAGAAACCGGCCGGGCCGGACGTGATGGCCTGGATTCAGAAGCACTTCTGTTGTTTGATGAAAAAGATGCCGCGCGGGTGCGTCAATGGATTGAGCAAGGCGACAAAACTGAGCGCAATACCATTGAACTGCAAAAATTTGCTGCAATGGAATCATTTGCCGAAGCACAAACCTGTCGCCGTCAGGTTCTGCTTAATTATTTTTCTGAATACAGCGATACCGCCTGCGGTAACTGCGATATTTGTCTGGACCCGCCCAAGCTTATTGATGGCCTGGTACTGGCGCAAAAGGTGCTGTCCTGTATTCTGAGGCTGGAGCAGCAGGCTGCTACGCAACACGTTATTGATGTGCTTCGCGGCAAATCGCTTAAACGTATTATGGAAGCCGGACACCAGCATCTTAGTACCTACGGAATAGGTAAAGAACACGCTGACAGCTACTGGCATAACATTATTAATCAGCTAATTCATAAAGGGCTGATACGGGTAGATTTAACTGCCAATGCCGCTTTACGTCTGACAGAAGCAGCCCGACCGGTACTTAAGAGTGATACGGAAGTGAAGCTGGCGGTTCCTCGCCTTGAATTTAAGCCTGACAAAAAAGTCAGCAAAGCACCGGCCAATTATGATAAAGCGTTATTCAAACGGCTTAAGCATTTGCGCAAAGCGTTAGCCGAAGAACATGCGGTGCCTCCCTTTGTGATATTCAGTGATGCCACTTTGGTAGATATGGCATCACGCACGCCCACCAGCGACGCCGAATTTTTAGAAGTAAGCGGCGTAGGGCGAACCAAAATGCAGCGCTACGGCGACGCCTTCCTACAATTAATTCGCGGCTATCTTGCGCGGGAGCTCGATGATTAAGTGCCCGTACTTCATCGCTTCACGCGTAATCGTATTTCCCTCCTTTTTCTAACGCCCGCTGGTACGCCGGGCGGTCGTGCACATATTTCACCCATTTGGTAATGGCAGGATAATTTTTTGCACCACCTCTGGCCACCAGGGTTTCTAAGGGGAACAGCATTTGTACATCAGCACCGGTAGGTCGCGGCCCTGCGAACCAATCATGAGATGAAAGGTAAGACTCTACATAGCGCAAACTGCGCTCAAGATTGGGGCCGTAGTAGGCATGAACAATGGCATCAGCAAATTTACCAGCAATCGGTTTTATAAGAAACGGCGCTTTTTCCTTCGCTTTGCTGAGAACTAACCGAGCCACCATTGGCGGCATTAGTGATCCTTCTGCAAAGTGCAACCAGAATAAGTATTGTTGGTAAAGCTGTTCATCATCGGGTTTAACGAAATCCGTCGTCGCATAACGGGAGATAATATATTCAACTATTGCGCCAGATTCCGCTAGTGCGCCGTGGTCCGTGGTCAGCACAGGAGAGCGGCCGAGAGGATGCACAGCTCGTAACTCAGGAGGAGCTAAATTGGTTTGCGAGTCGCGCTGATAAATCTCCAAATGATATTCAACGCCCAGCTCTTCCAAGAGCCAGAGTATGCGTTGAGAGCGGGAGTTATTCAAATGATGAAGTGTGAGCATGATTCCCTCTTAGACACAAAACACCCCAGGCCCGGCAACCATATGTCACCGGCGAAACCCAGGGCTTAAGTCTTAAAAATAGTTATTAAATAGTATGCACGGAAAGTGCAGAACTGTTGTTATCGTTAGCGCAAGCTACTTGTTCTTAATACAATATTTTGCTGAAGAAAGATTAACCTTGTTAAACTCTTTTATTAACTGCCGATATCTTTCGCCCTATTTCTTTTCCGGGCACGCTTTTTTTCAGTTGTCCTGCGGCCAGCGCTTCAATAAAGGGTACCACTGTGAAATTAACTCACCATTATAAAGATGAATTAGCGCCCTTAGTAAGCGCAGTGAAGCCTGTGCCACTTAGTGATATGAAGTTGGCGCTGGTCAATGCCGAGCTTGCCGCAGAATTCGATTTACCCGATAAATGGTGGCAACATAATAACCTGAATGAAGCTTTGCACGATCCTGCCAGCGACATAAGTCGCTTTGCTATAGCTCAAAAGTATGGCGGTCACCAGTTCGGCCATTGGAATCCTTATCTTGGCGATGGCCGGGGCTTATTATTAGGGGAAGTCACCAGTTCCTCCGGCAAGCAATGTGATCTACACCTAAAAGGCGCAGGCCAAACCCCCTACTCTCGTCATGCAGACGGACGTGCGGTATTACGATCAACCTTACGCAAATACATTGCGGGTGAGGCATTACATCATTTAGGTATACCATCTTCTCGCTCGCTCTGTTTGTTCACCAGCCATGATACCGTCTATCGCGAACGCCCGGAACGAGGGGCTATGATGATACGAATGGCACCCAGTCATATTCGGTTTGGCCACTTTGAGTATTTCTACCACGCCAGGGAGCAGGATAAGCTTGAAGCGTTGTTCAAGTTCACTTTTAACCACCATTTTCCCGAATGTAAGAAAGCTGACAATCCGCATTATGCGCTTTTGCGCAGTATTACCCTAAAAACTGCACGAATGGTGGCATTATGGCAGGCGTATGGGTTTGTCCATGGTGTAATGAATACCGACAACATGTCCATTCATGGTATTACATTTGACTACGGCCCTTACGCTTTTATGGGCACCTTCATTCCCTCCATCGTATTTAACCATTCTGATCATGAAGGTCGTTATGCATTCGATCGCCAGCCAGGCGTTGCTTTATGGAACCTGAACGCATTGGCTCACAGTTTTTCTGACTCCTGTACAATGGAAGAGATACGCGATGCATTAAGTCAGTTCGAACCTAACTTTCTTGCGCAGTATCAGGCAGTCATGGTTAACAGGCTGGGTTTTGATGAAGTCACGGCTGACACCGTTTCGCTTTTAAATGACTGGCTGGATATGCTGGCTAAGCAGCAACGGGATTACACCGCCAGCTTCCGTCGTCTGTCACTTACGTCTTTTGAACAGCAGCGAAGCACACTTCGAGACGATTTTCCCGACCGCGACACATTCGATACCTGGTGGCAACGTTACTATGAAGCTCACCAGCGGGCAAATCATAGCTATAATGAAAAGCGTGCTGCGTTACTTGCCATCAATCCAGCGGTTATTGCTCGTACGCATTTGCTTCAGGAAGCCATCGACGCTGCGCAGCAGGACGATTTCTCTGTTAGCGACGCATTGATTGAAGCGGTCAAACATCCGTTTGATGAACGTTACGATAACCATAAATTCAGTCATCCACCAGTGGATGACGCTCAGGTTTCTTTGTCATGCAGCAGTTAAATTTTGAAAAACTCAATATTCAGGCACACCGGGAGCAGGAAGCCATCAGGCTAGAAATGGCCCTTCCCGGTTCACCTTTGGCAACAGAACGCTTCATCAAACGCCTAGCCAACACGCTTGATTTAACCTCGCATTCTCACGAATGGGGAGCAGATCGTTTCCAGGCTGTACTAGAGGCTGGCGATATTCGATGTTTACTATGTATAGAATGGTTATGTGATGCGGTGTGGCTGGAAAACGCCGGCGGCGAATTCACCAATATTGAACAGTTGTGGCAGTTGCTGCAACTCAAGTGTCAGCCACGAGGCAGCTAAATTGGCTACAATAAGTGAAGTTGCCATGGCGTCATCGGGCGAACTACCATTGTTTTTATTAAAACGTCATGTTGGGACGGTAAAGAAATATTGGGCTCTCGCAGCTACCTCACTGCTTATTATTTTTCTAATGAGTTTCGCCAGTACCGCAAACAGCGCACCTTTAGTTGTAGATGATAGCTTTCAACAAGTCAGCTTACACAAATACGGCAGACGTACGCTAGCCCCAGCTAACGAGTCCTACGCTAATGTTTTTCAACAACAAAGCACGTTTTCGCCAGGGGTTCCTTTCGCCCGAATACCGGAAAATAATCGACTCTGGCAAGTCACAACCATTCAGAATGCTGGCGCTTTCGCGCACAATTTATTTTTGAAAATTGATAAACTCAGTCTGGATGCCGTTTCCGTTTTTGTTCTTGATGAGCAGCAACGCATTATCCGCTCCTATACCACGCAATCCGCCTTTGCCAGCGATATTGAACATGACAGCCATCTTGCGCTCACCTTTCCCTTTGATATCCAGCCCGGACAGCAACTGACGCTGATGACCAGCATTGATGACGATGGCATCACCGGCTTTCCGCTTTCGGTGTGGTCGCAGCAGGCGCTGGAGAAAAGCCGCCAGCAATTACTGATGCTATACGGAACCGCTATTGGCGCACTGACAGTGCTATTTGGCTCCTTTTTTATTACCTATCTTTTTCACCGTACACCAGCGCGCTTCTGGTTAGCGTTAACTTGCCTGCTGTTTGTCGCGCTCATTGCAGGTATTCAAGGCGAAACTGCCAGATTTACACTTTTGCCGCAGTTCGCTGAACATGTTGTCGCCATTCTCTGCGCTATGATCCTGTTTACCTTAAGCAAACTTAACCACAACCTGTTTAACAGACTGCCACTCCACGTGCGTTTGCTCAATTTTCTGTCGCCAGTTGCCATACTCGCGGTGGTGGCATTGAACGACGCATATATTATTACAGTGACCACTTTTGCCATTATTCTTGCCGCGGGTTTGCTGCAAATCTTCTTTGCGCTGATATATCGTGACCGCAGAATAAAAGAGCTTACCCACGTTTTTCTTTTTGCCTGGTTGTGCATGTATAGCTTGCTGGCGTTACAGTTGAACATGATTGCTGATGGTTCGCTGTTTTCAGCTCGTCATAATCTCTATTCTGTCGTGTCGCTTATGGTGGCGCTGTTAAGCTTTGGACTTTGTGTTGGCATCAAAGAGCGCAACTATAACGCGCAGCAAATTTCTGAGAAAGAACGCACAATCACTGGGCTAAATTACTTTTACAATCTTTTTCGTAATTCGGCAGAAGGCCTTTATACCTCAACAATCGATGGAAAGTTGCGCAGCGTTAATCCCGCCATGTGCAACTTATTCGGCTATCCTGATGAAGCAACCATGCTGGCTTCTGTTCCAAATGCACAATCGTTTTACGCCAACCCGGAAGATCGTGAGCTACTCATTGGTGAACTTTTGGAAAAAGGTTGTGCAATGGGCAGAGAAATAAAAGGGATAAGAGCAGATAACTCTGAATTCTGGTTTTCTATATCCTGCCAGTTACAAAAAGAACAAGATGATACGTTCATGTACGGCTCAATATTCGATATTACAGATCGCAAGCAGTCCGAAATCAGTCTTGAATATCTTGCTTCTCATGATTCATTGACAGGAGTCTATAATCGGCGGGAGTTTGAACAACGATTGAACCTGGCACTCAATCATCCAAAAGATGTAAATGTACCCGTTGTTATTCTTTATTTAGACCTTGACCGCTTTAAAACAGTAAATGACACCTGCGGTCACAGAGCAGGCGATACACTGATTAAGGAAATTGCTCAACATTTACAGGCGACGCTCGGGGGTAAAGGAATTATTGCACGGCTTGGCGGCGATGAATTTGCAGTGTTGTTTAGCGATCAAAGCGAAGAAACGGCATATCTGTGTGGGGTAAAACTGTTGAACACGGTTCAGAAATATCGCTTTATGTGGGAAAATCGTATGTTCACACTGGGGGTCAGTATCGGTTTCGCCAACAGCTATGATTATAATATTAATGCCGAACAATTAATCAGTATGGCAGATGCCGCCTGCTATATTGCTAAACAGCAGGGTCGCAACCAGATTCATCGATACAGCAGTGATGATAAGGACCTGATACGTTATGAAAAGGAGCTTGATTGGGTAAACACTATCAATCAAGGGTTGCTGGAAGATAAATTTTTACTGTACTACCAACACTACCGGCCGCTGAACAAAGCCATTGACGGTGACTATTACGAAATTTTACTCCGGCTAGAAAATTCTAACGGCGACGTCGTGCCACCATCTGCGTTTCTCCCCACAGCGGAACGCTATAATTTAAGCGCTAAAATTGACCGCTGGGTGGTAGAAAACACGCTGAAGTGGCTATCGCTTAACCCTGATTCACTCGCTACTCTTATGCGGTGCAACATTAATCTTAGCGGTCATTCGCTGGCAGACAGAGAACTAAAGCTCTACATTTTGAATGCCTTTGAAAAATATGGCGTAGCCTATGAAAAAATATGCTTTGAAATCACTGAATCCATGGCAATAATTAAAATGGAAAATACCTTATCGTTTATCAGCACCTTCCAGCAGTTAGGCTGCCAATTTGCGCTGGACGATTTTGGCAGCGGCTTTTCATCCTACAGCTATCTGAAGCACTTGCCCGTGAGCTGCGTTAAAATCGATGGTAGCTTTATTAAGGATATGCTTCATGATCCTGTTGATATGGTAATGGTGTCATCTATTAATGATGTTGCTAAAGCCATCGGCATGACCACAGTGGCGGAGTTTGTAGAGGATGATGCCACCTTGACCCTGCTCGGAAAAATGGGGATCGATTTCGCTCAAGGATATGGCGTTGCTAAGCCCCACCCTTTGAATGACTTTAAACCGCTATAAGTTATAGTCAGCAATTGCTATAATCTTTCCGTTATCACCTTGTAATTATTTACAACATCCCCAATTTAGGGCTTCCTTGTCCGGGGTTAAGAAGTGCCATGACTAAGCAACCAAAATACGAATATGTCAGTTCCGCCAAACTTCCCACTCGCTGGGGTGAATTTCGCATTCACGGCTTTGTTGAAGCCAGCGGTCAGGAGCATGTTGCGTTATCGTTCGGACAGTGGGAAGCGGGCGATACGGTACCGATTCGCATTCATTCTGAGTGTTTAACTGGCGATGCCCTGTTCAGTACGCGTTGTGATTGCGGCTTTCAACTGGAAAAAGCGCTGCAGAATATTGTTGAACACGGGTTCGGCGTACTGCTCTATCTGCGTCAGGAAGGCCGCGGCATCGGTTTACTTAATAAAATCCGCGCTTATCATTTGCAAGATAGCGGTATGGATACCGTTGAAGCCAACGAGCATTTAGGTTTTGATGCCGATTTACGTAGTTATGACATCTGTAAGCTGATGCTGGATACGCTAAATGTCAGCAAAGTTGAGCTTATGACCAACAATCCCCGCAAGATGGACGCGCTAAAAAGTCTGGGTATTGAAATTATTGCTAGAAAGCCAATTGATCACGGTATTACCAAAGATAATAAAAAATATATTCAGACAAAAACTGAAAAGCTGGGTCATGCCTTCGATCCGCATGTTTTTAAATAGCCTGAACGGCAAAGCTGAACCTGCCGTCTGGTTTTGGTTCAGCTTAGGTTAATTCCCAACGGCTTATAACACTTACAGACTAGCGAAAACCCGATGCGTTTTTTGCGCAGGTTAAGGAGTTTGTATGAAACGTTTATCAGTACCTCTCATTATCTCAGTATTGCTTAGCAGCGCAGGGTTGCTAGCTTTCTCCGCCAGCGCTACCCCTGAACCCGCAGATCAGTATGAGCAGACAGCCGACACCGATGCGCAGCTGGACAGCTTACTTGCACCGATTGCACTTTACCCCGACACTATCCTGACTCATATCCTTATTGCATCCACATACCCGCTGGAAGTCATTGCGGCTGACAGGTGGCGTCAGGACAACAGCGATTTATCGCCACAGCAGGTTCAGGATGCCATAGAAACTTACGATTGGGATCCAAGCGTAAAAGCGTTAGCCTCCTTTACAGACATTCTGCAGACCATGAGCGCCGATTTAACCTGGCTGGAAAGCGTGGGCGACAATGTACTGATTAGTCAGGCGCGAGTATTGGCCCGAGTGCAAGTGTTGCGGCAGCACGCTTTGAATTCGGGATCCCTGCAGAATAATAATTATCTGGAGGTTGATAACGACGACAGTGTTATTGTGATTGCTCCCCGGCGGCAGGAAGTGGTGTATGTTCCCTATTACGATACGCGGGTTGTATACGGTAACTGGTGGCATCCTGTTGAGCCGGTTTATTGGCATCATCCCGTTAATTATCGCCATTCGGCGGGTTTTTACTGGAGCCCTGGTGTACAACTATCCACCGTCTTCTACTTCGGCGGAATTCAGTGGCATGAGCGGCATGTTGTTGTGAGCCACCGACCGGTTACGCGTTTTTATCGAGGCAGAGAAATTAAGCGGACTTACAGCCGCAGTTATCAGCCCTGGCAACACGATGTAAATCATCGCCGCACTCGTTATTCCAATCATGTGGAGCACGCTGCGCCGGTAAAATATACGGTAAGTAGAGAAAGACAAAAATTAGACTATCGTAATACAAACAAGAAACCGGTAAACCATTTAAGTACCGCTAAACCGGAACGTACGCTTCAGCAGCCAAAAATTCAAAGTGGTACATCAGACAGACATATTTTGTCGACCAGTCACGCCACCCGCTCCAACAATGAAGAGAAAATTAAAAGAAATACGACGGAGCGGCATTACAGTACTGGATCTTCACAACCTCATGTGAAATCCAACAGCGACGTTAATAGCTGAGCTACTAAGAGCTATTCTTCGCCCGCCAAACAGACGGTGCCGCGTAAGGTGGAAAGACAGACATCTCGGGCGGTGAATCGGGGAAATGCACGTAAAACTCCGCAGAGGGAACATCATTAGATATATGCTTATCGATGGCATATGCCTCGGGTTCGCCTATCTGCGAGCCTTTATTATTTTTATATAATTTTCTCCGCGAATTTTCGCCTCTTCCTTTAGCGTTGTCAAAATTGCATCTTGCATTCGTAGTGCAGCTTCAATATTCCATTATTTCAGCCATAATTACTGTCGCACTCAATTTCTGTTATTCAGCACAGAAACATTTCATAATTTATGACAAAGCAGCTAATAAGAACAACACAATTAAAGGGAGCACTCACCATTGGACTTGGTTCCATCCTTGGCACCGGCGCTTATGTCAGCGTAGGTTTAGGTGCATCGATAGCCGGTGAATCGCTGATATGGGCCATTTTGTTAGCGGCATTTACAGCATTGTGTAATGGTTTATCCTCAGCTCAGTTAGCCGCTGCGCATCCGGTAAGCGGTGGAACTTACGAGTATGGTTATCGCTTCTTAAACCCGGCAAGCGGCGTTACCGCAGGCGCACTATTTATAATTGCAAAAAGTGCTTCAGCGGCAACAGCGGCGTTGGCTGTGGCCTGGTATGTAAACTCTTTTTTTGCAGTGTCTGAGTGGCTGATTAAAGCAAGTGCAATATGCCTGCTGCTTTTGCTGACGATTTTTGTGCTATTGGGAGTAAGGCGCACGAACAGGTTAAACGCCGTAATAGTTGCCGCCAGCGTACTGGGATTACTTGTATTTATCGGCGTAGCGTTCAACACAAGCGTTAACACTTCTGCTGTAAAAGCGCCTGTTGCGTCGGGCAGCTTATCGGTTTTCCATGCGGCAGCTTTAATGTTTGTGGCATTTACCGGATACGGACGCATTGCCACAATGGGAGAAGAAATTGCCGAACCACGTCGTAATATTCCCAGGGCCGTGATACTCACTTTGATTATAGTAAGTGTGCTTTACATTATGGTGGGTTTGGCGATTTTACATATGGGCCGAATAGTCACTTTCGACCAAAATGGCTTTAACATCGCTAATCTAATGAATGATTCCCCATGGCAGTGGCTTGTATCACTAGGGGGTATAGTAGCCATGAGTGGCGTGGTGTTGAATCTGGTGCTAGGCGTCTCCCGAGTAATATTGGCGATGGGCCGCCGGGGTGATTTACCAACTTTTTTGGCGCAATTGGACAAAGACAGTAAATCAGCACCAGCGGCCACTTGGGTAACGTTTTTGGTTATGGCTTTTATAGCCCTTACTGGCGGTATTGAATCAACGTGGACGCTCAGCGCATTTACGGTACTGATTTATTATGGAATTACCAATATCGCTGCGCTTAAGGTAAGTCATGAAGAGCGCTTTATTCCAAAAGCGCTATCTGTTGTGGGATTAATTAGCTGTGCGGGGTTGGTAATTCTTGCAGCACTAGCTTAAGGTGGCTCAATAGCAGATTCGACGCAATCTCCCCCCCAAAGAAGATAAACACCTTCTTTGGGGGGGCATTTAGAACTTCATCTGCATCACGCCTATCGCAATACGATAATCGGAACACTGGTACGTTCGATCATCTTGGTGGTATTGCTTCCTACAAAGAACTGCCGAAGCCTTGAGTGACCAAAAGCGCCCATCATAATCAGCTCAATCTGGTTTTTGTCACTGTACGCATGTAGCGAATCATGAATATCCCCTTCAAGAAATGCGGTTGTTACTTTAAATCCTTTGGCTTTTAAACGCTGTTCGGCAGAGTCGAATTTACTTGTTAAATCAGCTTCATTGTTCTTGACTGAAACCAAATGACAATGCAACCCGTGTAACAACCCGCCATCAATCACTTTTTGCAGCGCTCTGTCAGCAGATTCTCTGCCATCGTAGGCAATCATAAAAGAACGTGGCTCTTGAAATTGCTCGGGCACCAACACCACCGGCTGAGTGGCTTTGCGAAGTAAAGTTTCAATATGAGAACCGAGCGTTTTAAAGTTGCCTTCGTGGCCCATACCGCTTTTGCCAATAACGATGAGCCTGGTTTCGTCTTCCAGTGCCATTACAGCATCGACCACGTCACCGTGGCGGTGTAAGGTTTCTACATGCTGAACGCCGTGAGCATTAGCTGTCCTTTTTACCGAATCGAGTAACTCCCCGCCCAACTGCAAGGCAACTTTACTTCTTTGTTCATCCAGTTTGGTCATCTCTTCAAGCAGTGCCGAACGTGCACCCAAGCCAATCGCTCCGGTATAATCGTCAGCGCCGTGCTGTTGTCCTTTTTCCACCGTATGTAAGAAACACAACGTTTTGTTTAATTTTTTTGCCGACCAAATACCAGCTTCCGTCACGGCTGAGGTTATTGCTGAGCCATCAATACAGGTGATTATTTTGTTCATTTTTCTCTCCTTAATGTCCGCCCATTAGTTTCTCGACTTCAGCAGGGTCATTATGTACACCAAACTTATCGATTACGGTTTCCGTTGCCTCATTCATACCAACAACTTTCACTGTCGCCCCTTCCCTACGGAATTTGATGACTACTTTATCCAGTGACGATACAGCGGTAATATCCCAAAGGTGAGCATGAGTGAGATCAATAACTACATTATTTGCGACTTCTTGAAAGTCAAAAGCAGCAATAAATTGTTCTGCGGAAGCAAAGAACACCTGGCCGAAGACTTTGTATGTCCGTACGTTTCCAACCTCAGAGAAATCGGATTTAACCGCCATAAAACGACCGATTTTGTTAGCAAAGAATAGGGTTGCCAATAACACACCTATCAGCACACCAATCGCGAGGTTATGCGTTGCCACCACCACAATGACAGTAGTAACCATTACAATATTTGAAGACAGAGGGTATTTGTTAAGATTTTTGATTGACGACCAGGAAAAGGTACCGATAGAAACCATTATCATCACCGCCACTAAAGCTGCCATAGGAATGAGTTGTAGCCACTCGTCCAGAAATACCACCATAACCAGCAGAAATGCGCCGGCTATAAAAGTAGAAAGTCGCCCGCGTCCGCCCGATTTCACATTGATGATAGATTGGCCAATCATGGCGCAGCCAGCCATTCCTCCAAATAGCCCGGCGCCAATATTGGCGATACCCTGACCTTTGCACTCTTTGTTTCTGTCGCTGCTGGTATCGGTAAGGTCATCGACAATAGTGGCTGTCATCATAGATTCAAGCAAGCCCACTACAGCGAGACCTGCTGCATAAGGAAAGATAATTGTTAGGGTTTCAAAATTTAATGGCACATCCGGCCACAGAAAGATTGGCAGCGTATCCGGCAGTTCGCCCATATCGCCTACCGTGCGAATATCTAAACCCACCACTATAGATAAGATGGTTAAGGTCACTATACATACCAGCGGCGAAGGAATTGTTTTACCCACAACAGGAAGATAAGGAAAAAGGTAGATAATTCCTAACCCGGCTGCTGTCATGGCGTAAACATGCCAGGTAACATTAGTTAACTCAGGAAGCTGCGCCATAAATATCAGAATAGCCAGGGCGTTGACGAAGCCCGTCACCACCGAGCGAGATACAAATCGCATAAGTTCCCCCAGGCGGAGAAACCCAGCAACTATCTGTAACACACCCGTAAGCAGAGTGGCAGCAAGCAGATATTCCAGGCCATGTTCTTTTACTAAAGTGACCATGAGAAGCGCCATTGCCCCTGTGGCCGCAGAAATCATTCCTGGTCGTCCACCGACAAAAGCGATAATGACCGCAATACAGAATGAAGCGTACAGCCCCACCTTAGGATCTACGCCAGCAATAATAGAAAAAGCAATGGCTTCGGGAATCAAGGCTAACGCCACAACGATACCCGCAAGCACATCACCACGAATGTTAGAGAGCCAGTCTCTCTTTACGTGATCGAGCATGCAAATTACCTAAATGTAATAGTTCCTCAAGCCTGAGGAAAAAATTAAAAAATATATATTAATGAGTCTCGCGAGAAACGCGATAAAGTTGCTCAAACAGATGAGCGGTAGAAATAAGGGGGGAGCGCCTAGGGCGGCGTAAGTGTCAAGTTTGACTCCATGAGTAAGGAAATTAGTACGAAGAATACATACTTTGTAAGAAAACTACAAACTGCAATTCCATACAATATTTATCGCTTCCCCTATTTGCTTTTGATTTATCTCACTATTATCGTAGCTTATAGTCGAAACTGTAAAGGGTGGTCGTTAAGGTTAATTACCTCCTGATATGTAGTTTATTACGATTAAACGCATTCGACTTTACATTTCTCGTCTTTAAGTGAAGCAAACCAATGCCTTCGCTGTAAATTGATTTTATAGCGGGAACACCGTCCCGCCTGGCGCAAGGAATTTTTAATGTTTTCATAAATTTTTAAGCAAACCAATGCCGCGTGCGGTTGGCGAACCATACCAGCGATAGCATTACGGGCACTTCCACTAGCACGCCAACTACCGTGGCGAGCGCCGCGCCTGAATGAAGACCAAATATAGATATGGCAACAGCTACCGCAAGTTCAAAAAAGTTGGAAGTACCAATCATACAAGCAGGAGCCGCTATGTTATGGGGAAGCTTCATTTGTTTGGCAATAAAGTAGGCAATAGCGAAAATGCCGTAGGTTTGGATTAACAGCGGAATCGCTATTAACACAATGGCTTCTGGCTGAGACATGATGGTTTCAGACTGAAAGCCAAATAATAAAACCACTGTGGCTAATAGCCCCACGATAGACCAGGGTTTCATGGTTGCCAAAAACTGATTCAGCCGTGAATGATCATCGGCTTTATCTAACATTTTTCGTGTAATGGCCCCGGCTACCAATGGAATTAAAACGTAGAGAACCACCGACAGCAGTAAGGTATCCCAAGGCACGGTGATGTCAGTCACGCCCAGCAGTAAACCAGCAATTGGCGCAAAGGCAAAAATCATAATGATATCGTTAATTGAGACTTGCACCAGCGTATAATTCGCATCTCCTTTAATCAGCTGGCTCCATACAAAAACCATAGCGGTACAAGGGGCAACGCCCAATAAAATCATGCCTGCGATATATTCTGTTGCTGTCTGTGGATCAACCCAATCGGCAAAAATTCCTTTGAAGAACAGCCAGCCCAGAAACGCCATGGTAAAAGGTTTAATTAACCAGTTAATTACCAGTGTCAGCACCAGGCCTTTCGGCTTCTTTCCCACGTCTTTTAGAGATGAGAAATCAATCTGCACCATCATCGGGTATATCATCAGCCAAATAAGTAAGGCAATTACCAGATTGACATGGGCATATTCCACACCGGCGATGGTTCTAAATACAGAAGGAGCAACGTTACCTGCAAATATTCCCACTACAATCGCCAGTGCTACCCACACTGATAAATAGCGCTCAAATAGTCCCACCTTTCTCTCCTTTAGATTGAACGCTGATTGACGCGCTGACTAACTTGCTCAGCAGACTCTACTCGTTCAGAGTATCTATCCACAAAATAATCTTTGTTGGTGCGCAGCAGAAGGGTAAATTTCATCAACTCCTCCATGACATCGACAATGCGGTTGTAGAACGCAGAAGGTTTCATGCGGTCATTGTCGTCAAATTCCAGAAACGCTTTTGGTACAGAGGATTGATTAGGAATGGTCACCATCCGCATCCAACGCCCTAGAATGCGCAGTTGATTGACCACGTTAAAAGATTGGGAACCGCCGCACACCTGCATGACCGCAAGGGTTTTGCCCTGCGTGGGTCTAACGCCTCCAAGATTGAGTGGCACCCAATCGAGCTGACTCTTAAAAATGCTGGTCATTGAGCCATGACGCTCTGGCGAGCACCATACCTGCCCTTCTGACCACATCATTAATTCTCGTAAGTCTTGCACCTTGGGATGACTGTCATCTTCAGTGTCAGTCTGCGGCAAACCTTCAGGATTAAAAATTTTTACCTCTGCGCCAAAACGCGTCAACAATCGGGCACATTCTTCTATCACCAAACGGCTGAACGAGCGTTTGCGGAGGGAGCCATATAACAGGAGTATTCTGGGCGGATGCGCCAACGGCGAGCTAATTCCTTTTTTATAAGAAGGAACAGCGAATAAATTTTCATCTATATTGGGTAATAATTTGTCTTGCGTCAAAACTATTGTGCTCCCATTTCTCTTAGCATCTGCTTTTGCTGCTCAAGGGGAAGATCTTGTCCGGCCAGGGCTTTAAGCTTTTCTACTCTTGATGCAATCTCATTGATGCAGGCTCTAAACGCCTTAGCAATGTCTTCTTCGCTACCTTCAATTTTTGAAGGATCAGCCAACCCCCAATGTACCTTTAACGACTTACCAAACCATACCGGGCAACTTTCTCCAGCCGCCGAATCACAAACAGTAATAACGATATCAGGCTGGAACTCTTCAAATTCGTCCCATGACTGACTTTTCAGGCCCTCAGTGGGGAAACCTGCCTCTTCAAGATATCGAATAGAAAGTGGATGAACTTGCCCCACAGGCTGACTTCCTGCACTTTTTGCTTCAATTGTGTCTTTGGCGAGGTAATTAGTAATCGCCTCAGACAGAATGCTGCGACAACGGTTGTGTGTACAGATATACAGAATCTTCATGATAATTCGTTTCCTATCGGCAATAATCAATAGCTGATGTCGTCGGCATTGCTTTCAGCGCGGGAGCCAGTATTTCATTATTCGCTTTAGCAGTAATTTCAATAATAGACGCTGCCCATTCAGGCAAATCGGGATGCAAACTGTAATAAACCCATTTACCTCGCCGCTCGTCTTTAAGTAAACCGCACTTGCGGAGGTCACCTAAATGTCTGGACGTTTTTGGTTGATCAATATCTAAAGCCGTCATCAAGTCACAAACGCAAGCTTCGCCTGCCTTATGAATTATCATCACTAGTTTAAGGCGAGACTCATCAGCAAGACATTTGAAAAGTGTTACTGTTTTCATAAATATATACACTATTCCACATATGTAAATTTACACATGTGTGGAACGGTAAGTCAACGGAATGTTGGCGGATATAATTTTTCAAAGTAACAAGAAAGAAAAGGAGAGCGTGATTTCGCTCAAAAATTTAAAGAGGAAACACTTCGGTTCAGGCAAAAATCAATGGCCCCTGCCATAACGTTCTACAAATGCATCAACAAACCGCTGCGGCGACGCTATATCCAAGTTGAAGTACAACGACGGCTCAATAAGTTCCAGTTCCATTAGCGCCCATTTACCCGCTGAACGCACCAGATCAACCCGCGCATAAAGATGATCGGTTGGCATGGCTTTCAGCGCTGCAACGGCAACACGCTTCATATCTTCGAGTGGTTCAATAGAGGTAAGAACTCCGCCATGCTCTTCCTGCACGCGAAAATCTCCTGCTTTTGGCTGTTTCAGAATTGCGTGACTATATTGCCCGGAAAAATAGAAAAGTGAATACTCACCTTCTTCCACTATCTCTCGAATAAAGGGCTGAACCATGAAGGCTCGCTCTTTAAATAATGCCGTCAGTTGGCATTGCTGTTCAACCAGCGTCTTTGCATTCAAACGGAAGGTATCGTCTGCATTAGCACTTAAAGTCGGTTTGATGATTATTTCATCGGTACCGAACGCGGCAAATTGCTGTTGTACGTCAGGAAGATGGAAGTTGTCTCCCCAGAACGTAGGAACAACGGCAATGCCCTGCTTTTCCAGATCTTTTAAATAAGTCTTACGGATGTTCCACAGCATTAGGCCGAGGGGGTTTTCCAGCTTTGCCGATGACGCCTCTATCTCTCGCAAGCACCTTATAAACGCTTCGGGCGTCTGCTGGTAGTCCCACGGGCTGCGCACTATCACAACATCATACTGGTTCCAGTCGACATTGCGACGCCATGAAACCGTTTCAACTTGCCACCCCGCTCGAGCAAAGGGCGCAATTAGCAGATCATCATAAACATGAAAGCCTTCCAGACTATCCATGGATAAAAAAGCGACAGATGACATCCAAGGCTCCCGTTAAATTTCAACCACCAGCTGGCGATTAACAATTTCTATACTACGAGGCGCCTGATTAGCGAAGAAAGATAAATTCAACTCTCTGAAGTCCACCAGCAAAATTACTGGCACTGTTTTATTTGTAGCGCTTTTAATGGCATCAATTACCGGCGCAGAGTTATCCAGATTATCTTCCAGCACGGTAAAATCTGTCATCATCGGCCTTTCAATTTGCAGCTCTTTGCGGGCGCCGATATAAGTGAGACGGCCGGCAAACGATCCTTCTGCCGTTAAAAACTGACCGCCCTGCTCAGCGCGCATGGTAACAGTCACAGCAACGTCGTTATCACTGGCTCCGAATGTTAGATGGGGATTAGTAAACGTCAGTTCCACCCCGTTGTAGTACTGCTTTTGTGGAAATGCCATCGTTACCATCTGGTTCACGTCTCTTTCCGAAAGCCGCAGAGTAAGCGCGTGGGCAGATAAGCTAAGTACACTCATACACGCCAGCAGCATGCAGATGATAGTTTGAGTTTTACGCATAGTAAGCCTTCATGTTCTTGTAGGAAATTACTTTACCACAACCATTGCTAAGGTCATTCCTCCGTTTTTCATTGTGTTTGTTTCTCAACGCCTGCACTTGTTCAATGTACAGCAGACCGCCGGGCGTTAGCGGTTGGCAATTTTATTCAGGCAGTCTATCATGCCGACATTAAGGTCAATCTATACTGACAGGTTGTCAGGAGTGTATAGCGTGAACCAAACGCTCATCGATATCAAACAAACCCTACAGTTTGAACTGTTCACCCTGTTTGGCCACACCTTCAGTGTAGGTCGAATTTTACTGGTGCCGCTTGCGCTGCTATTAGGCTGGTGGTTTATCAGCCGCCTAGCGCATCTCGCTACCTACCGGCTACGGCAGTCCGGTGCCAATCCAGACACCATTCATTTATTCAAACGCATATTCTTTATTGTTGCTTACGCCATTTTAATTATCACTACCCTTGATATGTTAAGCGTGCCTCTCACCGCATTCGCGTTTTTGTCTGGAGCCGTGGCGATAGGTGTGGGTTTTGGGGCGCAAAACATTATCAATAACTTCATCAGCGGCTGGATCCTGATGTGGGAACGGCCCATTCGAATTGGCGACTTTCTTGAAGTCGACAATGCCCGCGGGAGAGTAGAAGCCATTAATACACGTTCAACGCGCATTCGCCGCGTGGACGGTGTCCACATGCTCATTCCCAATAGCAAGCTGCTAGAAAATACTGTGGTTAATTGGACTCTTATCGATAACCTTACCCGCACCTCGGTAAAGGTAGGTGTGGCTTATGGTTCGCCATGTAAACTCGTGGCTGAGCTTATTGAACAGGCAACCACACAGCATAAAGATATTTTAGATGATCCTGCTCCTTTAGTGATTTTTGATGATTTTGGCGATAGCTCGTTAATATTCGAGGTATTTTTTTGGATAAACGCTAGCGCCGAACGGGATCAGCGAGTGATACGCAGCCAAATTCGCTTTACCATTGATGAGTTTTTCAACGATGCCGGAATCGTTATCGCTTTCCCGCAACGGGATGTTCATCTTGATGGTGCGCTTACGCTTGTACGTCAACCTAAGGAACACCAATCATGACCGATTCTCCTGCCTTTTTATGGGCCTACGCTGTTAAGCAAGATGGTTCGGCCAGAATGCTGAAAAAGTCTCAGCTACAACAACCGGTGCAATCCGAAGAATACCTGTGGGTTCATATGCAATCTGACGCCCACGATGCCCAAGAAGTAATAGCCGAGCTCAATATCGCCGATACTGTCGCAGATTCGCTAATGGCGCTTGAAACGCGGCCGCGGGCCATGGCAATCAGCGAAGGCGTTCTCATCTATTTGCGAGGAATCAATAAGAATCCCGATGCCGATCCTGAAGATATGGTGTCATTACGGATTTGGATAGAAGGCAACGTAATAGTCACGGCGCGACGAAAGAATCGCAAACTGCTTTCAGTACAAGATTTGCGCAAGATGCTGGAAGAAAACAATGCTCCCGAATCTCCAATCGAAATGCTGTTATTGTTAGTGACCAAACTCGCTGATCGTATTCACGACACGGTAGACGAAATGGACGATTCCCTGGTGGCATTTGAAACGAGTGAAAGCTTATCGAAATCAGATAGGCAAATGCTGGCGAATTTGCGCCGTCAGGCTGCGTCTATCCGGCGTTTTCTGGCGCCGCAACGCGATGCACTGGACTCATTATTGCGGATGACGAAATGGCTGAATCAAGATCAGGCAATGGACTTACGAGAACAAACCGATCGAATCACACGCTATGTAGAAGACCTGGATCTCGTTCGCGAACGTGCAGTGGTGCTGCAGGATGAAGTGCGCAACCGCATCGGCGAGCAGCAAGGGGTACGAATGTATTTTCTTGCCATGGTTACGGCAGTGTTTCTTCCTCTGTCATTTCTGACCGGCGTGTTCGGCATGAATGTAGCCGGTCTTCCTGGCACTGAAAGTCCGGAAGCGTTTGATGTGTTAATGACAGCGATGGGTGGATTGGCTGTGTTTATGATTGTTGCTATGGTGTGGAAGCGCTGGTTGTAAATGTCTCGGAGGCCAAGCTTCGTTATCATGTTGGCAAGTTACCTGATCGCATTGCTTCAGAGTATTTTGCTTACGTACCTGCGGCTGGCGGCTGGCGGCTGGCGGCTGGCACAGAAATTGAAACATCCTCTGGAGCTTGACATTTCAGATAAAACCGCAGGAATTGAGGAAAATTTGCTCATCGGTTTGAAATTTGTGCACCCTGGAGGAGAACATGACGAAAACTGCGACAATTTATCGGATGGTCACTGATAAACACATCTGTCCGTACGGAATTAAATCCAAAGATCTACTTGAGCGGCAAGGTTTCGACATCGATGATCAGCCTCTAACCAATCGAGAAGAAACTAACGCTTTTAAAGAGAAGCACAACGTCAAAACAACTCCGCAAACGTTTATTGATGGCAAAAGAGTCGGTGGGTATGACGACCTGCGAAGTTACTTTAATAAAGCGCCTGAGGGTCCTCAGGGAACCACCTATACACCTGTTCTGATGATCTTTGGGCTGGCTGCGCTAATGACGGCAGCGCTCGGAGTTACTGACAGATTAACCTTGGATATAGCCCCTGTTCTTATGCACTTTATTGGGTTCAGTATGGTGCTGTTGGCGCTACAGAAGCTGAGCGATTTGACATCCTTTTCTACCTCCTTCATCACCTACGATTTGCTTGCCATGAAGCAGGTCAGATACGCTTATATATACCCGTTCGCAGAAGCCTATGCGGGTTTGGGTATGCTTGCTAAGTTTCATGCACTAGCGGTAGCCCCGGTAGCCTTATTCATTGGTATCATCGGCGCTGTGTCAGTATTTAAAGCGGTTTATGTGGACAAGCGGGAGTTGAAATGCGCTTGCGTAGGTGGCGACAGCAATGTGCCATTGGGCTTTGTGTCTTTAAGCGAAAATTTATTTATGGTGGGTGCAGGTCTGTGGATGCTTATCTCGGCTTATGTGCTTTAAGATATGCACTCTTACTGAACGGGAGCTTACGCTCCCCCGGTTTCCTGTTCATCGCCCTGCATGCCTTTTAGATGGGCCACTACGCTACGGCCCAGCGCGCTTAAATTATAGCCCCCTTCAAGCATACTCACGATTCGCCCCTGACAATAAGTATCCGCCAGCTTTCTAAGCTCATAACTTATCCATTTAAAATCGTCTTCGCGCAAACGAAGCTGCGCCAGTGGGTCCTCGGCGTGAGCATCGAAACCTGCGGATATCAAAATTACCTGAGGCTGGAACTCGGCGAGAAGCGCAAACCAGTGCTGTACTTTCTCGCGAAATACTTCACCGTCAGTTCCAGCCTCAAGCGGTACGTTCACAATATTGTCAGCAGAGGCAGGCGTGCCGCTGTGAGGATAAAACGGGTGCTGAAAAGAGGAAAACAGCCGGATGCGATTATCGCCACGCACAATATGTTCGGTGCCGTTGCCGTGATGGACGTCAAAGTCAACAATCGCGACCCTGTCCAGGTTTAGATGTTCAAGCGCATAACGGGCAGCAACAGCAATATTATTAAATACACAAAATCCCATGGCCGCGGCATATTCAGCGTGATGGCCGGGCGGCCTCACCATGCAGAAGGCCTGGCGGTTCTGCCCTGCCATAACCCAATCTACTGCATCGCAACCCGCGCCCGCAGCATAACGGGCTGCACTTAACGTAGCGGGCATCATAGCGGTATCCGGGTCAAGCCATACTGTTCCCGCTTTTGGCGCAGTATTAAACACTTTTTCGAGGTATTCAGGGTCGTGCGCTAATGTCAGCCACTCCCGTTTTACCGGCGTGGCATCGGCGTGTTCGCACACCATTTCTAAACCGGATGCGAGAAGTTGATCGTCAATGGCGTAGAGCCGGTCAGGCCTTTCCGGATGTTCCTCACCTGCCTCGTGATGAACACAGTCTTTGCCCCGAAAAATACGCACAGTCACGGGTTTTCCTCCAAATTCAGTACTAACTCCACATCAGAAGGGTCTGTTGAAAACAATCGGGAAAAATTCGCTTGTTCGAAAATGGAAATCATTGGCGTATTATCCGCCCTCACGTAGGCCATCATACGGGCAATTTTTCGCTTTTTAGCAATATCAATAAGATGACTGAGCAAACGTTTCGCCATGCCTTTGCCTTGCTGGTTTTCCCGAGTAACAAAGGCAGCTTCGCAGGAATTATCTGTCGGATTGTAATAAAATCTACCTACGGCATGAATGGTAATGCGGGAACCTTCCTGGCGCACAATACATAAGGCCGCGTCGGAACTCTGGTCAACACTTACCAGGTTACATGATTTCTCACGAGACATCTGTTTAGGATCATAATTGTAACGCAAACGCAGCGTTTCTTTGGTGTGAGAATAAAAGAACTCTTGCAGCCGCCTTTCGTCTGCCGGATTAAGCGGCCTTAAATAATACGTTTCATTCTGGATAACGAGCTTTTGTAACTGAATAGCGCCGAGCTCAGGAATGTCAGTGGGAAATTTTTCCTGATAGTGCGGAACCCAGTAATGCTTTCTTACTTCCTCTAGCAATTGCGCGCGGAATTTTGGATGCGCCACGCGGATCAGCTCCATGGCGCGCTCCCGAATGCTTTTTCCTTTTAAAGAGGCAATACCATATTCCGTCACTACGTAATGTACGTTCCCGCGTGATGTCACCACGCCCGCGCCTTCGGTAATAAAGGGCCGTATACGTGAAACCGACTCGTTACGCGCGGTTGAAGGCAACGCGATAATCGGTTTACCCCCTTTGCTTATCGACGCACCTGTAACAAAATCGACCTGGCCGCCAATACCACTGTAAAAATCATAGCCAAGCGAATCCGCCACTACCTGCCCGGTGAGATCAACTTCCAGCGCGCTGTTTATAGCCACCATCTTTTCGTTCTTGGCAATATTGGTAGCCTTGTTCACGTAGCTGCTGGCGTAGAATTCAATATGCGGATTGTTATTGATGTAGTCATATAGTTTGCGGGTTCCAATTGCGAAACTGGTCACCACTTTACCCGGATGAAAAGTCTTTTTGCGATTGTTGACCGCACCGCAGTCAATCAAGTCAATCAGACTATCGGTAAGCATTTCGCTGTGGATGCCTAAGTCTTTATGATTACAGAGATACTTTAATGTCGCACTGGGAATTTTACCAATGCCAAACTGCAGGGTACTGCCGTCTTCTACAAGCATGGCAACATATTGGCCAATGCGTTCTGCGCGAGAATCTATAGGCGGAGTGGGCACTTCTACCAATGGCTCATCAGCCTCAATACAGGCCGTGAATTCGCTTATGTGGACATAAGAATGACCAGCGGTGCGTGGTACCTCGTGATTAATTTGAGCAATAATGGTTGTGGCGTGACGTACTGCAGACATACAAATGTCAACTGAAGCGCCTAACGAGCAATAGCCGAACTCATCTGGCGGACTTACATTCACCAGCACTGCATCCAGCTGCAGCGTCCCGTCAGTAAATAAACTTGAGATTTCAGATAAAAAACACGGTGTATAGTCGGCGCGGCCTTCATCTACAGCTCGGCGAACTTCCGGCCCGCCAATGAAAAAAGTGTTTACCTTAAACAGTCGTCGATACTCTTCTTTGGCCCAGCGCGTATCGCCAAGAGCAAGCATATGCACTAATTCGATATCACTGAAACCCTCGCTGTGATCAATTAGATCCTGAACAAGGGCATAGGGAACCGAGGCATTGCCACCAACGAAAACGCGACTCCCTGACTTAATCAACTTATGCCACTCGGGCTTTGGTGGCAAGGCGAAAGACATGACACACTCCGCAGATTGAATATCTACATCATGCCATATTCTTACCGAAAGTTAAGGGCAGAAGCGACGCGTGTGTATAAGCGGTTAGTCTTATAATCCACATCAATGGAGATTAGTATTAGTCGTTTGCTTGCAGCAGCTTTCTTCGCTGCCGATAGCTGCCGAAGGCATTCACCACCAGCGCGAGAAAAATGAGGATCATACCCGCTACAGAGGCACGGTCGAATTGCTCACCCAGAAATGCGCCTCCTAATAATGCCACCCACACTGGCTCAAGTGTCATTACCACTGCACCCTGGCCTTCTGGCGCCATCGTCTGAGCCTTCAACATAAGAAAAAAGCGCAAACAGGTCGCCACCAGAATACTGAGTAACAACCATAGCCAAACAGACTGAAGCGATTGTGAATAGCCAGTTTCAAATAGCAGGAAACCGGCTGTAAATACGACGCTGGCAGCAAAAAGCTGATAACAGGTTTGAGCAACTGGCGGAATGGTCGCGCATAATTTGCCATTGATATTGAAGTAAAGCGCGTAAAGAATAGCCGAAACAAGAAAGAGAATATCGGATTGCTGAACGGCAAATCCGTGTCGGAAAGCCAGGAGCCCTAATCCAGGTAAAGCAATAAGCAACGCCAGCCACGTTAAGCGTTTGGCGCGGTATCCAAACAGCAAACCCGTTAAAGGAATAAGAATAAAGCTGAGACTCATTAAAAATGCTCCCACACCGATACCTTCGGCTTGCGTAATAGCCATCACCCAAACTGCCGTTTGTACGCCTAGCAAAGCTCCTGTAACCAAAGCTCGCCATTGCCAGCGTCGCGGCAATGTAAGCACCTGCCGCGGGTTTGCCGCGCCGACAATACAGGCAGCAGAAAGAAAACGAATGGTAAGAAACAGTAACGGCGAAAGCGCTGAAAGTACATGCACGGAAAATAGCCAGCCCAATGCGGCAAATACTGTAACAATAACTAGAAGGCCATTGGCGTAGGTGTCGGTACGCATCGTGGGGAAAGTGCTCCTTAAAGCATAAATATATAGGGCGTGTTGATCTTCGCTACCGTATTTTGTTCTGAAATAAACCTGTTTTGATCGCGCCGTTAACTATGACCTCGCACAACAGCCGGCTAAGCAAGCAGCTAGCGACAACGACATGAACATCTATCGACATAACACCGGCGGATAAAAAGCACTCAACTCAGCGGTGAATCAAACAGTTTAAAATTTTTATCAAAGCAAATTTAACGAAAAACAAAACAGGCAGCCTTGGCTGCCTGTTTTGTTTACTTTAAGAACAATCTAACATCATTCGTCAGTTTTTTTGTCTTTATGTAAAAATCTCTCGACCATGACATAAAACATCGGCACGAAGAAAATTGCCAGGAAGGTGGCAGCAAGCATCCCCCCCATTACCGCAATACCAATTGCGTTTTGGCTTTCAGAACCTGCACCACTAGCAAGTGCAAGCGGGGTGACACCAAGAATAAATGCCATTGATGTCATCAAAATTGGCCGGAAACGCTGGCTGGCAGCAGATGACACGGCTTCCATTAAGTCCATCCCTTGCTCATACTGTTCCTTCGCAAACTCTACTATCAAAATAGCATTTTTCGCCGCCAAGCCCACAGTAGTTAGAAACGCTACTTGTAGGTAAACATCGTTCGGTAAGCTAAACAGGAACGCAGCAACCACAGAGCCCAAAATACCTAATGGCACTACAAGCATAACGGCAAACGGTACTGACCAGCTCTCATACAGTGCTGCCAAACACAGGAATACCACCAGAATCGAGATAGCATATAGCATCGGCGCCTGCGATCCGGTTTGCTGCTCTTCAAATGACAGACCTGTCCATTCTAAACCAAAGTTACCAGGCAGTTGGGAAACCAGCGCCTGCATCTCGGCCATTGCCTCACCGGTAGATACGCCTGGTGCCGGACTACCTTGAACATTAACTGAAGAAACACCATTAAAACGTTCCAATTTTGGTGAACCATAATTCCATTCCACGGTAGAGAAAGCAGAGAACGCCACCATTTCACCTTCATTGTTACGAACAAACCACTTATCGAGATCTTCCGAATTCATCCGGTAAGCCGCCTCAGCCTGCATATAAACTCGCTTGATACGTCCATCATCAATAAAGTCATTTACGTAACTCGACCCCCACGCGATACTTAACGTATTATTAATGTCGCTGAGAGAGAGTCCTAGGGCTGACGCCTTTTCGTTATCAATATTAATTTTAAACTCTGGTACGTCGCTTAACCCATTCGGACGCACGCCGGTAAGCTTAGGATTTTGCGCAGCCATACCTAAAAGCTGATTGCGCGCGTTCATCAGCGCCTGATGACCTGCTCCACTTAAGTCCACCAGCTGTAAATCGAAACCTGTAGCGTTACCCAGCTCACGGATCGGCGGCGGCAAGATAGGAAATGCTGATGCATCTTCAATCTGTGAAAGCGCACCGTACCCACGGTTAATAATGGAGAAAGCGCTTTGCGATTCGTTTCGCTCTTCCCAGTCAACTAAGTGCACAAAACCCATTGCTGCGTTTTGCGCCATACCCGCAAAGCTAAAACCAACAATGGTAAAGACATCTTTTACCGCTTCGCCGTTAGCTTCCAGAAAGAAATCTTCAACTGTTTTCACCGATTCCAGCGTCCGCTGTGCAGTTGCTCCAGCAGGTGCGTTAACCAAAACCATGACGTTACCCTGATCTTCATTGGGCAGAAAAGCGCCGGGAAGACGGGTGAAAATTAGCGCCATTCCTACCACTAATACGCCATACACTACCAGATAACGCTTAATCCGGTGCGACATGTGCGTAGTGGCCCTTTCATAGCGATCACGGCCTTTATTAAAGGTACGGTTAAACCAGCCAAAGAACCCTGTTTCTTTCTTCTTCTCTACGTCCTTGCTACGCAGCAACGCTACGCAGAGCGTAGGGGAAAGAATAATAGCAACCAAAACCGAGAATGCCATTGCTGACACAATAGTAATAGAAAACTGACGATATATTGACCCCGCAGAACCACTGAAGAACGCCATGGGAATAAACACGGTTGATAGCACCGCCGCTATCCCCACTAATGCTCCGGTAATCTGCGTCATGGACTTTTTGGTTGCTTCTTTAGGGGATAAGCCTTCTTCTTCCATGATCCGCTCAACGTTCTCTACCACAACTATGGCATCGTCCACCAGCAAGCCGATAGCGAGTACCATCGCAAACATGGTAAGTACGTTAATACTGTAGCCAAAAGCGTAAAGTACAGCGAAGGTCCCAAGCAACACTACTGGAACGGCAATAGTAGGAATGAGCGTGGCACGCCAGTTCTGTAGAAACAGCAACATTACAAAGAATACCAGTACAATGGCTTCAATCAGAGTTTGTACTACAGACGTAATTGAAAGCTTGATAAACGGCGACGAATCTACCGGATAAACAATTTCCACGTCCTCTGGGAGATTAACCCCTAGCTCCTGAACGCGAGCTTTAACTCTTTCAATGGTATCAAGTGCGTTGGCACCCGTTGCCAAGCTAACCGCCATACCAGAGGCAGGCTGCCGTTTATAACGAGCAATATAGTTGTAGTTCTCAGAACCGAGCTCCACTCGCGCCACATCTTTCAAGCGCACCTGTGAACCGTCAGTATTCACACGCAGTACAATATTCTCGAAGTCTTCTGGAGTCTGAAGTAAAGACTGCGCGGTTATAGTCGCGTTAATTTGCTGCCCTTCAATTGCTGGCATACCGCCCAACTGACCTGCCGAAATCTCCGTATTTTGTATCTGTACAGCGGTTTGAACATCGACCGGCGTCATATTAAAACTGTACAATTTATCGGGGTCCAGCCATATACGCATTGATTTCTGAGCCCCGAATACGCGCACATTTCCTACACCACTTACTCGTGAAATAGGATCCTGAAAATCTGAAACCAGCAGATCGCTGAGATCAAATTGAGTCATGGAGCCGCTTTTAGAATAAAAACCAATAACCACCGCAAAAGTATCATTGGATTTAGTAACGGTAACGCCCTGTTGCTGTACAGGATTGGGTAACAGAGATATGGCGCCCTGCACCTTATTCTGCGTTTGTACTTGGGCTATATCCGGGTCAGTGCCCGGTTCAAATGTCAGGTTGATAGACATCCGGTTGTTTTCACTACTGGATGAAAAATAACGTAGGTTGTCAATACCCGATAAACTTTGCTCAATAACCTGGGTTACCGAGTTTTCAACGGCTTCTGCAGAAGCTCCAGGGTAGTCAGCGCTAATGCTAACCGACGGAGGCGCAACTTTCGGATATTGCTCAATAGGAAGAGACTGTATTGCAAGAATACCGGCCATCATGGTAATGATAGCGAGCACCCAGGCAAATACAGGACGATCGATAAAAAAGCGTGCCATAAAAATTCGTTCCTGCTAAATGATAATCGGGTGGTTAATCTTTCTTCCAGGGAGAAGGATTAACCTGTGCGCCTGGTTGCACTTTTTGATATCCGGTGACAATTACACGATCACCCTGTTGAAGACCACCAGTTACTATATATTGGTCTTTAAAGGCGCCGTCAGTCTGCAACGTTCTGGCTTCTACCTTATTATCGCCATTGACAATAAAAACGACTAAAGAGCCATCAGGTTGACGAGTTGTTGCTCGTTGCGGCACCAACAGTTGTTCATCAGTTGAAAGTGTTACTGCGGCTTTTACAAACATGCCCGGCATCAATAGAGAATCTTCATTTGGAAAAACAGCACGTAGCGTTACTGCGCCAGTAGTTTCATCCACAGTGACCTCAGAGAATTTTAGCTCTCCTTGGTGTTCATAGGTTTGGCCTGTACTTTCATCAAAGCTGAGTTCCACAGGAAGAGACTTTTGCGCTTGCATCGCTCGCCGAACTTGTAAAATGCTTTTACCAGATTGCTGCATATCAACGTAAATAGGATCTAATTGGGTGATAGTTGCTAATTGCTGCTCCTGATTTGCAGTTACCAGTGTACCCACGGTCACCATTGAACGGCTAATCTGCCCGCTGATTGGTGCATAAACTTTAGTGTAATCCAGATTTACTTGAGCCAGCTGCAAAGAAGCCTCTGCGACCGCAATAGACGCTTGCGCCTGCTGAGATTGTGCTAACGCATCATCATATTCCTGCGCACTCACTGAGTTTTTCGCTAGTAGGTCTTTATAACGCGTCGAGCGAGCTTCCATTGTTTTCAGATTTGCCTGAGCACTTTCCAGATCTGCTTTTGCACTGGCCAGCTCCGCTTTATAGCGAGCATCATCAATTTGATAAAGTTGCTGTCCTTTCTCAACCGTAGCGCCTTCTTCGAAAAGGCGTTTCGTGATTACGCCATTTACCTGAGGGCGCACCTGGGACTGACGTAGCGCACTCACTCGTCCGGGAAGAGTTACAGTATTTTTCACAGCTTGTGGTTGCAGTGCTACCACAGACACAGCCTGAGCTGGAGGCTGTTGCCCGCCCTGAGGAGCGGACGCTTGTGTCTGCTCATTTTGTTCAGAACAACCACCGACAACAGACAGTGCTAAAGCGGTTGCAAAGATTAAAAGCGCTTTTTTCATAAAATATCGTCTTCCAAGAGAATCAAAATATGCGCTGGACAAACTTGTCACAAACGGCTACCTTTTAAAGATACGTTCTTGTATGTATGTTGTCAATCTAAGTTAGGAAATGTTTCATGCGCCGTACGAAAGAAGAAGCCGAACAGACCAAACAAGCAATTTTGGATGCTGCCGTTGATGTCTTCACAGAGCGCGGAGTCGCCAAATCATCGTTGGAAGAAATAGCCAAAGCAGCAAACGTCACCCGCGGCGCTGTTTACTGGCACTTTAAAAATAAAATTGAGATATTTGACGCTCTTCATGAACGACTACATAGTCCATTTATTCAACGGATCTTGGAAGGGCTGGAAGCTGAACACCCCAATCCTATCGGTCAGTTGCAAGAATTGTGTACAAATATTTTGCTAGAACTGGATCAGGATGAGCAGGTTAAAAAAGCCCTTACCTTATTTTTGCTCAAATGTGACTATACTGGTGATTTTGAACAATGCAAAGCGAACTATAATCAGAAAAAACTGGAGAAATTAGAAGCGTTCTCTCGCTATTTCGATTTAGCCATCAAAAAGGGAACTTTACCCGAAGATGCTGACCCCAAGCTTTTTACTTTAGCAATGAATTGTTACATGCGAGGGATTGTAGTTGAATACCTTGACAACCCTCGGGAATTCGATATCACCACGGAAGCTCCCCGGCTAATGAATTTCTTTTTTAGTGGCCTGCGAGTAGATCGACCTTGCAATACACGCTAAAAGACCGCTGCCATCTCAACCTAATTATATAGGCAATAAGTGAGGTCGCGAGCCGAAAGTTAAAAAACGTCTATTTGCGCTCGCAAAAGCTGATACGCCCATATCAGCATTTTTGCCTCATCTTCGTTACCTCCCTTGTCAGGATGAAGCTGATGCAGAAGCTTCTTATACTGTCGTTTTATTAGTGGTAGAGATAACGTCGTGGCTTCTGCAATCAGCAAAACCTGGCGCGCTTGTTTCTCTTGCTCAGCGTTCTTTTGCTCCGCACCTCCCACATGAAGGCCTTTTTCTCCTGCCATCTGGCGCCAGAACCCATCAATAAGCCCGTCGACATCCTGTTTGCTGGTGTCAGTAAAATTTTGCCAGTCCAGATAATAAGACTGTAAAGGATCTTCTGTTGTGAGCCCTTCTGGCATCGCTTGATACGGCGCCAACTTTATTTGTGTAGCGTGAATAGAAAGTACACCGTGCTTCTCCTTTAACCACTGGCATCGCAGTTGGTAAAGTGCATTAAAAAGCACAAAGTGACAGCGGAATAAGGAAAGGCTGTCACGGAGCGCGTTCTTGTCGATCAGCGAGTACGGCGGGCTTTGCAAAATTTGAAGCAACGAATATTCTGATAAGCCTTGCTGTAGCTGCGATTGTAGAGAGATAAGGGCAGAAAATAATTGCTGCTGAAAAACTTGTCGCACAACTCCCCCCTTTTTTTGGTGCTGCTAAGGTTAGCCTATCTAACTTTGGCAGAAGTATCAAAGCTGTACTAATCCGCCTTAAAGGAAATAAATTTCATTTAACAGCCGTCTTTGCTGAGGGAATGGCAACCAATGTCACTGTCTCGCGCGCCTTCGTTGGTACATCGTAAACTGGAAACTGCCGAACGGTATCAAACCCATCACTATCTATGTCTGTGCCGTATCTTACCGACTTTATGCTGGCAGGCGTCAACAGTCTGTTTGAATTACTTCCCGCTGCCACAGCAAGCGCTTCGCCGGACGCCAGTTGCAGTGGCACCGCGCTACGCACTCGCAGGTTACCGCCTAATGTAGAAGTAATCGACGCTGTTTTAACTTTCCCTTCTTCCCATTCAAGATTATCAAGATGAAAGCCGCCACGAGCCAGCAATCCCTTCACTTTTCCCTTATCCCACTTAGCAGGCAGCGATGGCAACAAAAATACCTCGCCGTCATGGCTTTGAATTAGCATTTCAGCAATGCCAGCTGTGCAGCCAAAATTCCCGTCTATCTGTAACGGGGGATGCGCGTCGAGCAAATTCAAATAGGTGCCGCCCTGTTGCCCTTCAGTTTCAGAGCCTGCTGGTGAAAGCTGCTCCTGAATGAGGGTAGCTGCGCGTTCTCCATCCAGCAGTCGCGCCCATAAATTCACTTTCCAGCCCATCGACCAACCCGTAGATTTATCACCTCTTGCCAGCAATGAAGTCCGGGCAGCAGTGGCAAGCTTCGGGTGACGAAGTGGCGAAATCTGGTTGCTGGGATAAAGCCCATACAGATGCGAAACATGGCGGTGATGATCATCCTCGCGATCCCAGTCTTTCAACCACTCCTGCAGTTGCCCCCATTTTCCGGTTTGCATTGGCGGCAGACGGGAAAGCGTCTCGCGAGCAACATTCAGCTGTTTAGCATTGATGGCTAGAATTTCTGCACTTTGAATATAATTAGAGAATACATCAAACACTAATTGATTATCCATGGTTGTACCAATTGCCATGGAAGCCCCTTCAGGGTGGCGATTTTCTGGCGACATTGACGGTGCCATTGCCATATAGTTAGTGCCGGGAATCGACTGCAGGGTATCGAGATAAAACGAGACCAAGCCTTCCAGTACAGGAAAGTAACGACGAAGAAATGCTTTATCGCCGGTGTATAGGTAATGCTGCCACAGATGCTGAGACAGCCAGGCACCGCCCATGGGCCACAACCCGTAAAAAGCGCCGTCAATAGGCCCTGTCATTCGCCATAAATCCGTATTATGGTGGGTGACCCACCCGTCAGCACCGTACATCTGTTTTGCCGTTACCTGCCCGTTTTCCACCAGTTCTTCTATCATGGTGAAAAGTGGCTCAGACATAGGTTGCAAGTTAGTGACGTTAGCCGGCCAATAATTCATCTCAGTGTTGATATTCAGAGTGTATTTACTGTCCCAGGGAGGCAGGAGTTTATCGTTCCATATCCCTTGTAAATTCGCTGGCTGCCCTCCTGGCTGCGAAGACGATATCAGCAGGTAGCGCCCGTACTGAAAATACAAAGAGACAAAATCTGTATCGCTGCCATCGAAATTCCTAAGGCGAACATCAGTAGGGCGAGGATCTGCCGTGTCAGACCCTAAATCAAGCGATACCGTATTAAAATACCGTTGATAAGCCTTGCTGTGCTCTGTCAACTGCTCAGAAATTGCATTCGCTGGCATTTTCGTTATTTTAGCTAGCGCGTTTTGATAAGCATCGCCGCTGATGTCTTTAAAATTGACAAAATTTGTTGCCGAAGAAACAAGCAACGTCACCTCTGTAGCGTCGCGAACAGCCAACGAATTCGCAGTGCCGGTGACAGAACCTCCCTGAGTTTCAGCTTTAACTATGGTGGCAAAACGAACGTTGCCGGTTTTATTGTCGAAGTCGCTACTGCGCCCGGACAACACTAAGGTTGTATCGTTGATAACGCTCTGACTCCCCTTATGAGGCGACGTCATTCTGATATCGAAGTTGAGCGCTCCCTTGCGGCTGGCTGTCAGGTGCAGCACCATGACATCATTATTAAAGTCGGTAAAAACTTGCCGTTTATAGTCAACTTCATTAATGGTGTAACTTGTGGTCGCTAGTGCCCTGGTAATATCCAGCTCGCGATGATATTGACTGGCCTTTGTTCCGTGATCAAAAGTGAGAACAAGTTCCCCCAGCGTCTGATAAGGCATTCCATAGTTATTATTTTCTTTGGCAGTGCGAGGAATGATTTTATCAGCAATGGCTTGCGCTTCAGTATACTTGCCGTCGTACAGTTTTTTACGTATTTTTGGCAGTGCCTGGCGAAATTCCGGCACGTTATTATTCCCGGGCTCACCGGCCCACAGTGTCTCCTCGTTTAGCTGATAACGCGCCTGCGCAACACCACCAGAAACCATCGCGCCAATTCTGCCGTTACCAATAGGTAAAGCTTCATTCCAGTCTGCTGCGGGTTGCTGGTACCACAGCCGAAGATCGTTGGCCACTGCTGCGGAACAACATAATGGGAACAACAGTAGAATAATAAACAGCTTTTTCATATAGATAGCTTTATCGGTAACTGAGTCGTAAATTTACCCTACCGCAAGTTATGCTACCGCTAGCATAAAATAATTAACACCTGTATTATGTTTTTAACGTCAGAAGATCATTTCATTATTGCAGTTGCTGCTAAGCGCAGGCAAACATAGTTGTTGAAGTTAATGAGCCTGCTCTGGCTGTTTTACAAATATTTCTGCAGGTGCCGTTTAAAATATTCAGCACTTGTCGCCACGCTTTGCAGTGGACTCTGCGCAAAGTTACCGCCCTGCTCCAGATAATAATATTCCAATCCTGATTTAACAGGACTGGGCAATATATCCGCATAATCAATGGAGCCGTTACCCATTTCAGTATAGTCCTGAGAAATTTTGTCCATGTCCTTTAAATGCCACATGACATAGCGGCCTGGCTGCTCATCAACAAGTTGCTTAGGCGTTTTTTCTGCAGCACGCATCACCCAGTACATATCCATTTGCAGTTTCACGAGTTCCGGATCCGTTTCATTAATAATGATGTCATACCCACTTTTGCCATTATATTTTTCAAATGCAAAGCTTTGATTATGGTAGGCAAACCCTAAACCGGCAGCGTTTACTTGCTCACCAATGGCGTTGAGCAGCCCCGTCATACGCTTAAGGTTGTCCAGCGTTCTTTGTTCTGGCGCAATGACGGGCCAGGTAATGTAGGCAGAATTTATTGCTTGAGCGCCAGCTATACACTTATCAACAAACCGTTTTAGCTCGTCTACTGGCTTATCTAAATAAGGCGCGAAACCATAGTGCCCGCTGGAGACAGTGAGGCCCAGGTCGTCTAATATTGCTTTAAACTCTGAAGGTTTATAGCCGTAGAACGTGCCTTTTTCTTCATTAAACCCATAAACTTCAAAGTCCTCGTATCCCATCGCTTTTACGGCTTTAAGAGTGGCTATAGGATCGCTGGCCATATCGTCTCGCACCGTATAAAGCTGCAAACCCATTTTGAACTCTTTTTGCTGGGTAAGAGAAAATCCTGAGAAAGGTAACAGAGCGGCAGCACCGACTAGACTAGCTTGAAGAAAATGACGACGATTCATGGCTTTAGAGTAACGATAGTTTAGCGTAGAAAGAGTAAAACAGATTACTGCACAAATTAACACCAGTATCCTGAGTAGTCGGATGTGTATGTCTACAGGCTACTGTTATTGATTCCCGCCCCAAGAATTTTAGCAGTGGAGACACGGAACTGCTGAAGGATTTAGCTTCACTTGTAAACGATCAGCTCGCAACCCGTGCTTTAGCAACGCAGGATGAGCTGGCAGGTATAGCGAATCGCCGCGGGTTTATAACAATAGCGCACCACAGTCTCGAATTGTGTAGAAGGAATGATTTGCCTGCTTCTCTTGCATTAATAGACTTAGACAAGTTTAAGGCTATTAATGACACCTTTGGGCATGCGGAATGAGATCGGGTACTGGTTACCTTCGCTCAAGCAATGAAGGAATCCTTGTGTGATTCAGACGTCGTGGCTCGTTTAGGCGGTGATAAGTTCGTAGTGCTTTTTTTAAACACATCAAAGTCAATCGCTGAAGAAGTAATTAAGAGACTGATGAGCAAAGTATCTTCCATAAACCAGAAAAATGTTTATAACAACAAAATTGAATTTTTCGTTGGTGTCATTGGATTTAATGCGGGTGCGCACAACAATGTTAGTGAACTGCTAAAAGAGGCAGACGCTTTAATGTATTCTACAAAGCGAGAAAAGCAGCGCAGTAACAAGAAAGCGTGAGATTGCATCACGAATGTTGGTACGTCTTTAACAGCATCAACACCGGCTAAAGCTTCTTCCAGTTGTAATAACCGTGCCTTCCATATCAGCCAAGCGACCCTTGGCATCTTGCTGCTACTGCTGTTGTCGCTCCTGCTTGCGCACCAGCGCCACAACCTCATGCGCCGAGTTGTAGGGCGTGTTAAAAGGTATTACTCCACGTCAAACCGAAAAAATCTAGACCATCATTTGGCCGGTTAATATCTGCATTGGAATAATGCACATAGGACAACATTATACGTGCATCCGAGTGTGCCAGATATTGCCAACTCACCCCAATACGATCCTCAAACTGGAATCTGGTTGACAAGCGGCGGTTACTCAAACGAGTTGCATCCAAATAACTGCCGCCGATTCCCGCCTCTAAATAAAGCGGTCTGGGTCCATCACTTAACTGCCACGCCAGAACAGGGCTTATAGTGAATGCGAAAATATTGTCTGAGTGATCATTCGAGTTCTGCCAGTTATTCAAAGCGCCTTCAAGATGAAGTTTTGGACTGCCGAGCCATTTCCAATCTTGCAAAATTGACACAGAAATATCAGTCCAACGATATCCAACACGCGCACCACGTAACTGGTCGGTCGAATAGGAACTCGTTATGTGCCACTCATCAGCATACACTGAAGTAGGTGTGACCAGTCCAAAAACACTTAGAGCTCCAACCAAACCGAATGCTAAAAACCGTCGGCTCATTTATCCTCTCCCTCCAATGCACAATACGGTAATACAACCGAACCTTTATCATGATTATACATACATACGTGAATATATGTAAGAAGACCAAGTGAGAAAGTGCTAACTTCAAGGAAATGCAGAAAGGGAGGTTGTGGGGTAGATTTCTATCAACTAGACTGCCTTCATGTATTCATGCTTAGCGCTGAGTTTTCTCAAACTTCCAAAAAATGGATCGACCATGCGTGAAGGTACCGCCCTCGTTGTCGGCGCCACCGGTATTACCGGCGGCAATTTAGCTTCTTATCTGGTTGCTAGCGGCTGGACCGTCTACGGTCTCTCTCGTCGTGCTACCGAACAAGACAGCGTGATCCCCATCGCTGCTGACTTGTTAGATAAACCCGCGACTGCGAAGGCATTGTCAGGGCTACCGATTACTCACGTTTTCTATTGCACTTGGGTTCGGCGGGATAACGAGAAAGCCAACGTTGAGGCTAACAGTGCGATGATGCGTAATTTATTCGACGGGCTCGATAGCAATAACGTAGAACATGCGGCATTAGTAACTGGTACCAAGCAATATCTGGGGTCTTTTGAAGCCTACGGTAGCGGACGCATTGATACCCCGTTCCGTGAATCTGAGCCACGCGTGCCAGGGGATAATTTCTACTACGCACTGGAAGACGTTTTGTTAGAGGCAGCCGAGCGTGGCGGTTTCACCTGGAACGTCCACCGTCCGCACACTGTAATCGGCTATGCACGCGGTAACGCCATGAACATGGGTACCACACTTGCCGCTTACGCATCGATTTGCAAGGAAAACAGTCAACCCTTCGTGTTCCCCGGTTCGCAGACTCAGTGGAATGCACTCACCGATATGACCGATGCGTTGGTATTGGCAAGACAGATGGAATGGGCGGCAACCACACCAGGCGCGGCCAACCAAGCTTTCAACACGGTGAACGGAGATGTATTTCGTTGGCGTCGCATGTGGCGCGAGATCGGTGAATACTTCGGTCTTGAGGTACCAGACTGCCCTGAAACGCCGCAGCCGCTTGAGCATAAAATGTCCGATGCGGAATCGATCTGGCGCGAAATTGCTAATAAATACGATCTGGTGGAGCCCGACATCAATCAATTAGTTTCTTGGTGGCACACCGATGCTGATTTGGGCCGCGAGCAAGAGTGCGTTAATGACGCCACTAAGTCTCGCGATTTTGGTTTCAATCACTTTCGCGAAACACGCGGCGCCTTCTTCGATCTATTCGATCGGTTGCGTGCTGAGAGAATCATCCCCTGATTCTGAAAAAAGAGTCGAAAGACTAATTCGGCTCGCCGTCAACAAACCTTGGGTAACCGTAACTATGGGTTAGGGTGCCCACCCTTTGCCTAAACCATAGTTTAGCTTTAGTACCCGCTTGTAATCTGTTAACTCTTCCAGCTTTCGTTTTTAGACACCGCTTTGTCTTGCGTTGATTAAATTAGCTTACAAAAATTTTAGTGTGAATACTGTATTGTCACTGCACAATTTGAACCGGCTTAACTAAAACGAAGACAAAGTAGTCTTATAGACCTCTGAATAAAACCCATTCGATTTCTATAAATATCAAATTAAAACGAAGACTGTTAAGAGGCCCACTGATGTGCCTACATCTTAAGCATAGTCGTTTAAAGATCTAGCAAAAAGGCTTCTACATCTTCAAACGTTTGAGAATTTTCTGCGAGAGTTTGCTCACCTATCGCAATAAATGCCAAAAGTGCGAATGCTTCATCATCATGCTCTTGTGGTTCCACTTTCTCTCTCCTTTTATTATGCGTCAGTCATCGCCCTAAAATTGGCGTATCGACCAGCCGGTTATCTGAATCCTTGTTAAGTTCTAGCGTAATTACAAGCACATAGCTACTAACAACGATTCGCACGGGAGTTAGTATCAAAGTGATACTAACTCATTGTTTATAAGAGACTATTGATCTAACCCTTACCTTATACTAGCGTAAAGAGAGATACCACTGACACGATAGCATGACATGCTCACTTACCCCGATGGCTGGCTACTTTACACACTAACCGCTGACAACGCCGCTACCCAGGTTTGTCTCGTCACGCTCTTCAATGACAATTCGATGAGCGTTCACTGCGCAAGACAAGGTGCTGTACCTATCCACACGGAAGAAGGTAGCTATCATTGGACCGCCTCAAATGGAGAGATCTCAATACTGCATCCACTCAAAGAGGGCTGCGTGCGCTCATTGCAACGGGTGTTATTGGACAGCGAGCTGGCAAATTGGCGTGCGGCACACGTGACCGTGCAGCGTATCCGGCTCAGCGACATTTCCCTATACCAAGCATAAAGGAGACACCATGACTGTATATTGCAATTATGTATGGAAGGTGGATGCAGACACGGAGCCTCGCGATCTGCTGACCCAATTTGCGCGGGAACACTTTCACGCCCATGAGGCTGTGCCCATCGATACCACCCAATATGGCATTGATCATGGCTTGAATGATGTGCGAGCTGTCTTCAAATCCGAACAACATTGGATCGCTTTCTGCTGTCGCTATCAGCATGATGTGGTCGCGACCGAAAGCAAAGTTCTTGCCTTTGCCCAAACGCACGGCCTGACGGTCGAGCGCATGCGATAGTAAGAACATACCGATGTCGTCATTTTCCGCTAATTTGGTCTTTACGGTCATCCCATCGTCGATCACCCGCTTGGCTGCCACCCATGTCGGGGTAGAAGTCCTGCATGTGCCTACCGGTTTCATTGCCCGCTCGGTGGACTTGCCGTCACAGTATCTCAATCAACAAGCAGCGCTAGCTATCTTGGCGAGCCGATTAACGACTCATGATTAGGGTTAATGTATCGTAGGTATCAACGAGAAAAGAATTAAAAATACCACGGAGTACACTTCGAATTATGCAGCCAGTTAGATAAACATGGATTAGCATTCTGGGTCAAAGAAGCTTGTCAGTTTTGCCGCTACCGATCCTTTTGACACTATACCCAACGGCCTTATATCCATTAGCACGCTTTTTCCACATTCTCTGTAGCATGGGAAAATCATCAATATAATCGTGCACCGTTACTTCTGTTTTATTCGGGTAGTGACGCTGAATACGGCCAGCGTACTGGGCCACAATCCCTTTCCATGAAATTGGGAGGGTCAAAAACAAGGTATCCAGATAAGGCAAGTCAAAGCCTTCCCCCACATATTTACCCGTCGCAATGATGACCGTCCTTTCAGGTAATCCCTTCTGAATCTGTTCAATCCGCTGTTTACGGATCTTAGTACTCACGCCACCATGCAGCTCAATAGTATTGATACCTTGTGTATTTAATTGCTCGCTGAGTATTGCAATATGTTCTTTACGTTCACTGAGCACCAGACATTGATGCTTGGCTTCTATTGCCTGGGCAATGCTGCACGTGATGAGCTGATTTTGAGACGCATTGTCTTGCAGGTATTGATACATCTGGGTGATTTTTACCGGCTCCGAACCATCCACCCAAGACGGAGGAAAGGCGATTTGGGTATCACAGCCATAGGCCGTTTGACTGAATTTTACCGACTCTGGTTTAGACTCAAATAACACCGCCCCAAGTTGAAAATACATTAGCTTTTCCAACCCATCTTGTCTTTTGGGCGTCGCGGTAAAACCAACCAGGAATTGAGGCGCGACGTTCTTTAACAACGTTTCATAGTTTGAGGCCGGAATGTGATGGCATTCATCGACAATAATTTGCCCGTAGCTATCTACTTTGTCATGAATATCAATGCCATTTCTACTGATCAGGCTTTGATACGTCGCGACGTCTATTCGTCCGTTTAATTTATTCTTTCCGCCTAAGAGGGAGCCCATCTCAGCGTCTTTGAGGAATATCTTGCATCGCTCAATCCATTGTTCCGCCAGCGCCTTATTGTGCACTAATACCAATGTATTGACTGCGCGTTTGGCGATTAATGCCAGTGCAACAACGGTCTTACCAAACCCCGTATTCGCAATGACCAGTCCATGTTCATTCTCCAGTAAGGCTTTTAGCGCTTTCGCTTGCTGGCTGCGAAGCGTGCCCTCAAAACGCAGGGCCGGGAGTCGCTGACCAGCATAGCGTTTATTCTGATATCGGATAGTACAAGCCTGTTGTTCCAGTAACGCTTCAACTTGTCCTTTTAGTCCTCTGGGCAGGTGCAGATAGCCCGAATCAATGTGCGCCGCACACAGATAGCGAGGTACGCCAATCGTTGAAAATCGCATCGCCTGGCGTTTAAAAAATTCAGGATTGGCAAACACCGCTAACTTCTTTAACGTTGCGACCAGTTTGTTGGGTAAAACCGCAATAGCAATATACAGCTTGTCAGCCACAACGATGTCGATTGTCGCGGGGCAGTCGTCAATTTTGGGCGTATTAAGGGTCGTCGATTTTTCCCAGGGTTTTAACTCGGCGACTTGCGGTTCCACGTCTACATAATCGGCGAGACGCTCGAGTAGTTGCCGTATAGTGTCAGGTGATAGCTTGCTCGTCGCCGCCAGTGCTTGCCATTGATCTTCGACAACGCCTCCGTCAGCATCAATAAAGCAGGCATTCCCCGACAAGCGAGGCTGTTTTTGTAACGGTAATGCAATGAGGTTCCCCATCCCGCCGCTGGGTAAGGCGTCTTGGTTGGGAAACATGCGGTCAAAGCAGTCAAAGTTAAGAGCCGGATATGTGTCCATGGTCAGATTGAGCAGCGCTGTGCCCAATTGGCGTGCGGATTTTGCCTCTATCGCTTTTTCAAAAAAGAGCCACAAATGACCGCCTTGTCCACTGCGGGAACGCTCAACTAAGTAGCCAATAGACAGTGACTCACACACGTTTCGCAGTGCAGATATTGCCGCAAACCAGTCCGTTTTATCGAAGTCAAACGCTAACAGGTAACATTCATTTTGCGCCGTTAACGGGTAGATCCCAATCGTGCGTTGCCCTCGAAGATGGGCATTAATGGCACGGTCATCAAAGCGATGGAAGGCTTGGTGGGCACATTCTGAACATGCCGTTTTGGGTTTGTTGCAGATCCCAGCTTGCCATTCATTGGCACAGGAAGGGCTGTATCCGGCTTTCCCTTGCTTAGACTCCCAGCGGAATGGGTAAACATCTTCGCGTCCGCGAAAGTATTGCTTAAACAGGTCGACCTTGGCCTCGGGCGTCTCAGACTGACTGAAGTACTGTGCTTGATGCGCTATGCTTTGTTGCAAAAGCGCACTACGTTCATTAAGCAACGCCGTTTTTTGTTCTTCCAATCGCGCCAGCGCTTCGACGATTTGCGCCAGCCGCGCCTGGGCTCCCGGGATTGTCATGCTACTCAAGCTCCATTATCGTTTGGCATAGGCCCGCTGGGGTAAGGAGCGCTTCACGGTTTAAGCGAGTGTGCTCCCCCTTAGACTTGGAGCTTATCACGAATGCGCCATCCCAGCGCTGAGGCATCCATTGCGTTTTTTGGGGCAGCGCCAGAGGGTGGTCGGTGGGGATTTGCGAAAAGTGCGATAAATGGCGCGTTCAGGGGAAAAAAACCGTCAACCGCGATTTTGGGCCTAATGGCGCATAAGAAGGGATTATGTTTAATAGGTTTACAACCGTATTGTCGTGAAAAAATTGCCACTAACGACCTACTTAGTACCTGTTCGTCATTACTTTCTTGGATACTGCAACTTTGTATCTGTTTAGGATGTTGATACTGAAATTTGAGTAAAGAATTATTACCGCTTTACCTTGACATCTGGATTGAAAAAATAAGAATAACCACCTGTTTTTATTAGAGTAATAAAAGGATGCAGTATGACTTCTCAAAACCCCACCATTCCTAAGTCTTCTTGGTACGGTGTATACAAATTTATGCAGCTCGTTAAAAGTGCTGTGCTCGATTCGGCAGGCTTTGCTGGAGTGTTTTTAGGTTTAGTATTTTGGCTTGCGGATGAGCCTTTGAAGTTGATGTCAGAAAATTTCACATACCTTTTCATAGGGTCCGCGATTATCGCTATCTCCACAGCAGCATTAAAGCGCTCAGTTAATCCCGAGCTTACAGGGGGGTGGAGTCTACTTGACTTTCTATTGCAATTAGTCGCGGTAATCTTTCTATGGTGGATTGTGATTGATGGTGTATTGCAAAAAAGTGAGAATGATACACAGCAAGACACGGTATCAACCGGTATCGAAACTCAACAGAAAAATTTAAAAGCTCATGAGTTAGATAGCCGCCAAAAACTGGCAGAACTAGGAGAGCAAATTTCTACATTATCAGCCCAGGTAGAACAACTTGAAGAATCGCTAAATACTTCACAAACACCTCAACAATAAAATTAACCATGTGGGTTCTAAGGAACCCACACATCAGTTGATGTATTCTCCCTTACGAGCACACACCAAATTTAGTATGTGGTAGTATCAATAACTAGATAATTAGAACTGGCATTCCTGCCATAAAACCCCGGATATTCATGGATGAGTTTTTATAATCGTAATTACAGCCCTAATTCCTTATGGCAGCGCTTTATCGTTAGCTCCCCATGTAATGTTTTGTTATGGGCAGCAGCACTGGCTTACGGTGGATACGTATCAGTTTTCTCTAGTGAAATCAGAGATATTACCCCCATCTCGTGGGAGCGTTCGCCAAATTGGTATTTCTGGTTAGCAATAGTAATATTCTTAGTTTTGCTTTCCCTTTTCAGTGCGCGTTCCAGCGCTATTGAAGCTAAAGATGAAAATACTCTCAAATCAATTATTACCTCTCCACCTGCTGATTTCTTGGAATACTTTGCTCGCAATTACGATCAGGCTTCGAATCAGTTAGAGATATTTGAAGCGCAGATGGCAATGACGGAAAGTATGCTTCTCGAAGTATGTTCATGGCTTGATGAGCAAGATATAGATGTTCACAATGAAACCCTACCGCCTTCAGGGAAATTGGAAGACATAGACATTGATATTCCTCAGGTCAATGAAGAAACGCCGGAATCTAGAGAATTAGTGAAAAACAAGCTTCTACAAGCATACTCAACGACCAATGCCGCATTTTTCGAAAAGAAAGAAAACGGAAAGGAAGATTTGCGTTTTTTGCTTGTCACACTCATTGATCTAGTCAATAAATGGGATGCCCGAAATCGTCGCAGTCACAAAATTGTGTATCGTGCCAACATCATGAAAGTATTTTATTACGACGAAATGAAAGCAGAAGATGCTGAAGGGTGGCATCAAAAAGCGTCGAAATTTAGCGGAGGGCCTTTTTCTGATTATAGTGGTATTGTCATTTTAGAAGATAACGAATTAACAACGGCTACAGATACTCCGGAGCCAATACCTGATGCAGATAGAAAGCCAATTGCTTTCCCATTCACTTTGGTCAGAAATCAAGAGAAACCTAAACATCAAAACTTGTTAGGAGCGCCAATTGCAGTAGCTGAAAGAAGCTACTCATACCTGAAGGATATCGGAGATATTTATCATCACTACTCCAAACGTGAAAATACACTAAATTGGTCAGGTAGCGTTGAAAGAAACCTTAGACAATACTATTTAACGGAAAGCACTGGGATTGCACATTCTTTATTAAGTATCCCTCTGACATCAGCTTTTAAACAGGAACGCGTTAAGTGGGTTGTAAATATTTATCGTGATCAAGATGGGTTGTTGTTTAACGGAGAGAAAGTATCTGATTTTCTAAACATTATTGAACCCTACCTAGTTTTAATTCGTAAACGGTTATACATTCAGCCTGAATAGCAAATAATTTTAAACTCTGCTATGCTGAAGGCACAACAGAAGGAGTGCGGTTATGACAACTATGTCTGTTCTCAGTGCAGAACAATTAAAAGCACTAGATCCCAAAGAGCGAGAGAGGATTACTCGAGCGGCGAAACTGAAGGTATACCAGAGCCGAGGTTGGATCACCCCTGAACTAAACAAAACTGCTGATAAACTGCGAAGAGAGATGAAAGAACGTAGTGATATAGCCAGAATGGCTTACAGTCGTTGATTTCTGTTCTAAAAGCCAAGCTTTAAGCTTGGCTTTTGTTTTATTGTCAGTTGATAAAGCCTTTCATACCTATCAGCCACAGTCTCAAACGATCTCTCGGCATCGCCTATAATTTCCACCTGTGGTGTAGGAATGCCGGTTCTCTCATCAACATCAATGTAAAAGACGTGAAATTCACAATCGTCTGCGCCGAGTGTATTGAGCTCACGCATCAGGCGTAAAAATAGAAATAAATGAGGCGCGGGAATAGCAGCGTGACACGACAGCACCACATAGGGATGGGGACCGATAAAACGGGCGAGGCTGTGGTTATCAATACGCGTGGTTGTCCAACGTGTCATGCTTTTCATCCTGAGGTAGTCCCCCCTCAAAAAAATTGGGTTTGGGGGCGGTTTATTGGTTTCAACCCATTCTTATTTTCCCACGCTTCGCTTGGCCGTGTTCCAGTCGGTCGCCTGCTTAACACAATGTGGTGTTTTCACTTACCTATCTCACTCAAAATGGATAAAAATCCATTCTGTTCATTAGCCAATAAAAGCCCTATCACACCAATTGCTTATCAATTTAAGGGGCGTTATCTCTTTCGTATTACCTTATTTATATCTGTAGGACCCTTTTTTGGGTTTTTACAGTAACAGTTTTAAAAAAAATGCTAAGTCATTGATTCCGGCATCAGAGAGTGACTGGTTTGACCACAAAACTATTATTTATCAATAATTTGATATGCAACAAGTTGCGCATGGGTACGCGGCAACTTGGTCAGGTTTTTCCGTAAGTGCCCGTTGTCGCTTATCGCTCTGCCTGCGGCACTTAGCGACTGCGGGTACGGCGCAGTAAGCTGCTTGAGCGCTGCGATCAGCCGCATATCTTCTTTGGCCCAATCAAAAGGCGGCGGAGTCGGCGCTCGACGGGGTGGCAGACACTGTTTGAGCGCTTCCCGATCATGGTGATACAGGTAGAAAAACGCCTGGCTTTCCTGTTGCTTGATATCCTTTTGCAGCCAATCAGGATGGGCTATTCGCGCCTGCTTAATCACATAGATCGCCTTTACGCGTTTATGCTTGTGGGTGAGGACTTGTCGCCATTGACGAAGCCCCCGGGTATTTGCAATCACTTGCTCCACATAACCCATTCCCACGCCGAGGTTGTTGGCGATGGTACGTCGATGACGCCCTAACAAGGCTTGAATGATCACACGATGCCGCACGCGGGCATCGAACATCAGGGCATTGTGCCGATAGCTTACCTGGTTGAGCTGAGCGATACGCCGTACATAACACCGTGATTTACCCAAGCGTTTCGCAATCGTGGCAAAACTCACCTGTTGTTTGAGTAACGCCAGCGTTTTAGCCTCCAGACTGGCGGTATCCGCCAGCGCCAGCGACTGTTGCTCAACCGGTGTAATAGTCTTTAGATATCCTGTTGACGCACCATCAAAGAGCCAAAACCCGAGAAGAAGGTGTTTCAAGGGATGCGCTGGATACCCTGTCCGCTGGCGCAGCAGCGGCCCTAAAAACGCATAATCACGCAGAGATTCGGTGCCACTATCGAGTTGCAACGTCTCATAACGCGCCCCTAGGGCCTGCTTTACTTGCTGTAAGCGCAGTTGGTGGTGGCGAGTCAGATAGCCTTTTCTGTCAAGGAGGTGGCGATAGTTATCCATCTGGTAGGGCTGCATCAAGGCGGTGGAGGTACTGCACTGCTCGCTAACCGCGACACAGAATTGACTGAAGGCTGTTGTGACTGCTGACACAGACGATACCGGGGATTTCTCTTGTGGTAGGGCAATGGCACTATCTAGCGCTCCATCTCCACACAGCACACCGGTCAAAGTGATCTGGTGGCGCTCACAGGCGATAAGGCCGGGGAGTTGGTGCCTGATATCAAAATAGGCAAAACCCAGCCTCTGACGCTGTTCACGGGCGCACAGTGGACGGTATTTGTGATGTAACGGGATATGTAGTCGGGCATGAGGAATGTTTGCCGCATGGGTCGAAGAGCCCTCACCGGTCAGTAGCGTATGTTTAAGACGCCCTTGCTCATCGGCATGAAAAAAGCGAAACAGCGGATACAGCGTATGCTGTGAGAGTAATGTGCTCGTACTTTTTTCGGTGAGCGCTGAAAAATCCCTAAGCCCCTGCGGAAGATACGGGTGCAGCCGCATCTTGGTTTTGCCTAGCAATGCGTGATACGTGCGAGCCACGGGCCCCACACCGTAGCGGATGTGCGTGCGGCTTAGCCAGCTAAACAGTGTTTCATAAGGTTGTAGTGACACCGTTTTCATACTCATCCTTGAGTGCGGGTAGCTGTTCCCTTAGCCAAAACACAATAGCCAGCCAATACAACGGATGGCGCAGACCCTTTGACTGCCCGAAAGGCGAGAGCGTGATCCACAATACGTTCGTCGGGCGGGTAAACTGCCGGGCATACGCGGTAAATAGCCCGGCCAGGCACGACTCGCCTAAATCGTTGCGCATTTGCGCAAACAGGGCATTCACGACCGTGCGATCACCTCGTCGAAGAGGTTTCGATAGTTTCAAGACTTCGTAGATACTGTCGCGGAGTTCAACGCCCCACGTTGGTTGGCATTGAAGGCGACGTGCGATAGCGTAAATAAACGGCTGCCAACTGACTTGCCATGCATCCACCATTGGGACGGGGGTGCTGGTGCCTTCCCATTTATCAGGCAACGTGAAATTTAGATAACGCAGTGCATCATGACTATGCAGTGGCGAGCCATGTTCATCGCAGACAAGTGCCCCGGGTAATTGATGAGCGGCACGCCAGTAGCTCACCCCCCATTTGGCTTTTTGCGCCTGTGTGCACTTAGGGCAATACTTCCAGCGCCGGTCCACTTGAAACGGGTTTTCTTCGGTGTTGGGGCGATGATTTGCCGCTTTTAGCTCTTGCGGGGCCATGCCGTCGAGCAATGACAATAACCAGGGTGCAAACGGTGTATGATTCAGCCTCAAAGTGAACTGCTCATCAGACTTCGGTGCAATGCTATCCAGCGTCTCGCGCATGAGGTGATTAAGCGGCACTTGCGAACGAAACCACTGATACGGCAAATGATTGTGTGCAAAGAATCGCTTATCACTCATGACACCTTGCCCCATACGCATGCGATAGCGTATGAGGCCACTGTAGATATGTTCACCCGGGTAAAGCGATAACCACCTCATGTGGCTTTATGCTCAATAGTCTGTGGACCTAATACCGCCTGACTTTTTTCAACCAGCTTTTTCTTAATATCCAGGAGCTTGTTGCGCTCCTTCGCATTGAGCTCAGCAGTATTAAACGAACTATCAATGTCCTTAATCACATCACTGGCCGCTTCGCCTTTTACCTCCGTTTTTTCAGCAAACTGATTTAAATGCTTGAGCGCCAACGCGTTGTTATCTTCTGCTAAGTACTGTTGCACCGTCAGTAAATCGGCATAGCCCCCTCTGCGGTTATGATGGATATTGCGCGTGGCGGTACTCAACAGCGGAAAGCGTTCTCGACACGCTTGTTTAATCAGCGTAACCGACATTTTCTCTTTGCCTGTACGTATGGCTTTGATAAGCGTCGCTTCCCAAAGCCCCAATACAAACGCCGGAACTGCTGCGGTTAAGTGCAATAATACGGCGTCAATCTTGTCATCTCGCGTAATGGGGTGGGCCAGCGGCTGAAAGTCATACAGCATCGTCAATAAGCGCTCCCAGGTTTTAGGCTCGTTTAACCGATTTAACTCAAACGGTTTGCCTAGGCGGCGCTTATGCCGGGCGTTATCAAATATCATCAATGTGTCAGGTGTGCCGATTTTAATAGAGGGAATGAAAAGCTGATTCGCAAGCTCATCGAATAACTGAAGCATCTCATTGCGGTAGCGCAGTGACGCGACTTTCATGTTTTGAAACTCATCGATGACAATAAGCCCGAGATGGTGGCGATTACACGCCGTGATAAGCACTTCCACCATCGCATCGAGCTTAATATGGTCGCCATTTTTCTTTTTGATCACGTCGCGATAACGCGGATCGCCATAGGACGTTGCTGCCAGCACCCGATCTAACTCAGTAAGTAAGCGAGAGATCAACCCGCCCCGCGACGCGTTGTGGGGCATATCCACCTTTAGGTACACCACTTGTGGTTCATCAAAGTCAGCGACAGTATGCTCAATGACTTGTGGAAAGAGGTTGAGCAGCAGATGTTCGGTCATCGTTGACTTGCCATTACCCGAAAAGCCCGTCAAAAATAACGCTTCAGCCACCGTCGGTGCCGACGCATCGTTTAGCAATGGCTGCGTCACCTCTTCTTGCTCAACGTTCGGGTCGGCGATGTCATAGCTCCAGGCGACCACTTCCGCCCGTACGGGGTTGCGATGCACATAGCCATACCGAATCATGGAATACATGTCGTAGTACAAGTCTAAATGCTGCTGCGATAACAAACGTATGTCGAACAGCGTATGTATATGCTCTTCGCGCTCGCCTACACTTAAGTGCCCCACATCCGGGCTGTTGGGCTTCACTGTCAAACGTTGGCGTAACAGTTTAGAGCCTAGCCGGGGTTGCAATGCTTCAATCAGCGGATTACCCGCATACATCGCCACATCAGACGGGGTATAGTGCGCTTTTGCAACTGTAATAGGGCGACGCTTAGGCATCATCATCTTCCTCGAATTCATCGTAAATATTTTTACCGTCCGGTTTCTCAGGCAGCGCGTTAGGCTCAATCTGCACGTGATCTAGCTGTACAGCAGCGAGAAACTTATTGATGTCGGCATAGCGATTCAAAATCGCTTCTAATTTCCGATTATCTTTAAGTGTTGCCGTTGAAGGCATGACGCCCGGCTGCTTTTCTTTCTGAGCATTTTTTAAGATGCGTTGCATGGCCTGCGACACGCCTAGTGCAAACTCTATTTCATCATCTTTTGCTAGTTCATCATTTCGTGCCATGGATTTTCGCTGTAATGTCGCTTCATAACATGAGAGCCCTTGAAAAGCCTGGCAGCGCACATCAAGCGTTGCTGGCTTAAGTCCATTATCAGTTTCAAGAAAGATGACATCGACTAAGTTCTCGTTGTAGCGAGCACGCAACTTTACGACGCGATTACGACTGACGAGCTTGTCTTGAAGCCCACTTTCGAGCACGTACTCACAGTTGTACCAAAGCCCCACATCAGCAAAGTAAATACCCCGCTGATGTACCGACACCAAGGCCACCGGCAGTAACGCCCGATAGAGATCCCGTTCATCATATTTTAGGGTATGACCAGGTCGATACCGCTGCCCCCATTCACACAATTTGGCGGGGATCGGCGCTACGTCATCCATCAACATTTCTTTGCAATATTGATAGTCTTTGAGTCGCCGATGGTTGTTGTGATAGTTAATGTAAATAATGGCGATGATGTAGAGCTCGGTGAGATTGAGTGACGCGTGTTTACGCGCTAATTGTGCTGCGATATCGGCTAGCGATTTAGATTGCTGGCCTTTACTTAAGCCTTTAAACCAGAGCGAGAATACGCGAAACAGTTGCTCCACATGGGGTTTATCATCGCCGCGTCCGCGTCTGGCGAACTGTACTTTCATCGCTAAATCGCTCACTGCGGCTTCTGATTTGCGATTGCGGAATTCCGCGTTATCCACAAACAGAGTCGTCGGAATGCCGTGGAATTCCCACTTCACTTCACCAGGCTCAAAACCATACTCTTCTAAAAATTTATCTTTGTTTATTGCAGCATTAAACACAGCCTGGCGCACCGTTTTAAACGACGGTGCTTCTGTGGTGATATACAGCCCGGTGATGTAGCGCGAGAAGCGGTCCACCACAAAATATAAGGTGGGTTTTCCTATCTTGGTTTGACGGGTTTCGTCAAATTGCGATACCGCTTCTTCATCGAATGGGGTTTCATCCAGCTCAAAGGTTTTACCAAAACCATCATCCGTACCAAACGCGTCACCAGCACGGCCTGCTAAATCTTTGCTATGCTCAATCGGGTTACGTCGCCTGCGGTCACGCTTCGGTAAGTTACCGCCGCATTGCTTTTTTACCCAATACGTAAATTGCGCGATGGTAGGGCGCTCAGTACGTGGTTTGAGCTCTACATGAAAACGGCTACTGCCAGTAGTAAGCGCGGTCGCGGTGCGAGTGCGTGATGCAAAGTAGAACTTGCCCAACATGTCGAGAAACACACGCTCCAAGGAGGGCCCATTACGACTTTGGTATTTTTTAAGTGCCCATGCAAAGGCCTTGAAATCGTACTCATCAAGGATTTTTCCTCGTGCCACGAACTGATTGGGTCGGCCTTGTTTTACTCTGATGTCTCGGGACGTTTTGGCTTTATGAAAGATATTTTTACCTATCGGTAAAGCCAACGCCGTACGGCGTTGACCATAGAATAAATACCCACAGAAGCAGTCATACACATATTGTTTCGAGCGACCGCTGGCTGCAATCACCCTCTGAAATGCACCGTCTCCGTGACTGTTTCGGATCACGGCCTCTAAATCATCAATGAGCGGGGCAATTAACGCGTAGCGGGATTGCGCTCTCGCTTGCTCACTGTGGGTTAATTGGTCGAACACTCGCATGACTTTGTCATCCCAGGCCATATCCACGACATCAAGACCACCTCCATTAATGGCGTGTAAGAGGGCTTGATACGGCAGTCGAATGGGCATTTTGGGCGTCGACTCGATGTTGATGGCAAAGGCCTCATCAAGCCCCACATCGACTTGCACGAGGAGCATATCTTCAACAAGGGTCTTATCCCCTAATGTAAAGGCGTGACTGTCATCTTCGCGCACCACAACACGGTTCACTTCAAGTAACGGTGCGGACACAATGGTACTAGGCAGCATGCGCACCTAACCCCAAATCCGATGCGGCTTTTTCCAAGCGTAAGTACTGCGACCAATTGAAGCGGATTTGCTTGTGCCACAGCGCGTTATAGAAAATCGATATGCCGGTGTCGTAATTCACGCCAGTCGCGAGACTTGCTCGCTCAACCAGGTGGGCCGCTCTAGCATGCCGGTCATCAGACAACGCGCCGAAAAAGTTCGGCAGCCAACGATTGGCCACGCGCTCGAGAAACACAGGTAAATCACGATGTCGGTACAACGTATCTAAGTTTTGGCTATGTACAGTACGCAGCACGTCGCTTGTGATTAACTCATATTCAATGTCTTCGAGGCGGCAATAGCCTTCTTGCAACGCGAGCTTCTCAGCGGTTCTCAGCTTTTGAGCGTCCTCCGGCTGCTTCACCGGAAAGGCTTTTAAGCACTCCTCACCAATTTCTGGATTCATCATACGCGCCATAAAATCAATGGTTTGGATGATAGGTACACGCGTATCAGCGTAGACGGGATGCTTCACTTCAAGCATGTCAGCAATAGCTAACGATGTGTCGAGCGGAATGGCGTATTGCTCATAGACATCAATGACAAAAGGGTTATTGGCCAGATGCAGGTACATCCACAGCTCGTTGAGTGAGAGTACATGTACTAACCGCGTGGTATCGCGAAAATGTGGCACTTTACTTTTAACACCATGACTCGGCACATCATCAGTGCGCAAGAACGGCTCATACACTCGCCCTGACTCAAAGCTTTCGCGATGCGATTTATACCAACCGTCTTGCCGCGCTAACGTGCAACCTTTGAATTTCTTTCCCATGAATTTATCTCGAGAAATGAAAGTTCAGGGAAAAGATTAAAGCGAGTATTGAGAATTGATTTTGCATTTTAGCTATCCGTTATTGAATCAGGAATAGCGTAGACAAAATTAATCCGAAGATCAAATTTATCTTTATAAAACAATAATATACGAAAATTACGCTTCCTGTCAAAAATCGTAATTTTTTATAAAAATCGCATTTTTTGATATTAAAAAGACAACGCCTTGTTTTATAAAGAAACAATGAAAACATAATATATTGGCTTTTAACCTTGCTGTCGTTTTTAAGACTTCTTATATCAATTTTTATAAAAATGGCGATTGAATAAATACGGTGAATTGACCGGTAACACGCCTACAATCACTCGTTAAATTGCGTAAATTGTGTAAGATAGGCGATGGTCTTGGACGACCTGTCCTACAAAAAGAACAAAAGGTACGCCTCATTTAACGGTTCAACGCGTCGAATAGGCGGTATCAACAAGAGCAAAAGGATGTATCAGTGATACCCAACTACCAGCAGTTTATGCGCCCTTTTTTGGAAATTGCCTATCAAGCAAAGCAACAAGGCGAGAATGAAATAAAGCTTCGGGATGTGATTAATGCCCTGGCCGACCACTTTCAGCTCACCGAAGAAGAACGCAGTGAAACCCTCCCCAGTGGTAGACAACTCGTGATTGATAATCGCATAGGTTGGGCACGTACCTATTTGACCAAGGCTGGGCTGCTCGAAGCCACCCGCCGGGCACACTTTATCATTACAGAGCGCGGCATACAGGCCGTTCAAAGTAACAGCCCTATCAATAACGCGTACCTGAAGCAGTTTGACGAATTCATTGCCTTTAAAACAAAGAGCAATGACGATGCGAATGAATCAGGAGAAGTGCTCCCTACGCAGGAAATTGCCGATGACGACGATGACATTACTCCCGATGAAGCGTTACGCGCCGCGTATAAAAAGATAAATGAAGCACTTACGGAAGACATTCTTCAGAGAACCCGCAAAGTGACCCCTGAGTTTTTTGAAAGACTGCTTATCGATTTATTACTCGCCATGGGTTATGGCGGTACAGGGGAAGGCGCAGCCCATGCGCTAGGGAAAACCGGCGATAACGGCGTGGACGGTGTAATTGACCAAGACCCGCTGGGCGTTGACCAAATCTACATTCAGGCCAAGCGTTACGCAGAGGGCAATAATGTCAGTGCCGGTGATATCCGTGACTTCTTTGGTGCACTCAATCTCAAACGGGCGCAAAAAGGCATTTTCATTACTACATCCGGCTTCACTCAATCAGCTATCGAAACCGCGCAGAACTTAGGCAATCGAATTGTACTGATTAACGGTAAAGAGCTTGCCAAGCTCATGTTGCGATACAATATCGGCAGCCGTGATGAGCAGGTCTTGTACCTGAAGAAAATAGACGAAGAATTTTTTGAAGCTTAGCTATGACATCAACTAAGCAATTAATAAGAATCAATAGCAAGGTAAACGATGAACAAACAACAACTGGCCACAAAAATCTGGGAATCAGCCAACCAGATGCGCTCAAAAATCGAAGCTAACGAATACAAAGATTACATCTTAGGTTTCATTTTTTACAAGTACCTGAGCGACCAGTTAGTTCAGTTTGTCACCAAAGAGGGCATGACACCTGAAGACATTAAAGCCCTCAATGAAGAAGACGCGGACACGGTCAAGTACATTCAAGACAATCTAGGTTATTTCATCGCTTACGATAATTTGTTTGCTACTTGGGTTGATCCTGCATTCGACTTTGACGAGTCTAACGTGCGCGATGCGCTATCCGCCTTTAGCCGTTTGATTTCGCCTACCTACAAAAAATTGTTTGAAGGTATTTTCACCACACTCGAAACGGGTCTTAGCAAACTGGGTGAAAGCGCAGGTAAGCGTACAAAAGCCATTAGTGACCTACTGCATTTAATCAAAAGTATCCCAATGAACGGTAAGCAAGGCTATGACGTACTGGGTTACATCTATGAATACCTGATTGAAAAATTTGCCGCCAATGCCGGTAAAAAAGCCGGTGAGTTCTACACGCCGCATGAAGTCTCGGTACTGATGTCGCACATCATCGCCCACGAATTAAAACACAAAGACACCATCGAGATTTACGACCCAACGTCTGGCTCAGGTTCGTTACTGATCAATATTGGTGAAGCGGTCGAAAAATACGCCAAAAGCAAAGACAGCATTACCTATTATGCCCAAGAGCTGAAAGCCAATACCTATAACTTGACCCGTATGAACCTGATCATGCGCGGCATTAAAGCCAGCAACATCAAAACCCGTAACGGTGACACCTTAGAAGACGATTGGCCCTACTTTGATGAAAACGATCCGCAAGGTACTTATCATGCGCTGTATGTGGATGCGGTCGTGTCTAACCCGCCTTACTCGCAACCTTGGGACCCAAGTTTTAAAGACAGCGACCCACGTTATTCGCGTTTTGGCTTAGCGCCTAAAACCAAAGCCGATTTTGCCTTTTTGCTACACGACCTTTACCACCTAAAACCCGATGGCATTATGACCATTGTCTTGCCTCATGGGGTGTTGTTCCGTGGCGGTGAAGAAGGTGAAATTCGCAAGCAATTAATTGAGCAAAACCACATCGATGCCATTATCGGCTTACCGGCTAACATCTTTTTTGGCACAGGTATTCCTACCGTCATTTTGGTGCTCAAACAAAAAAGGCAAAATACCGATGTACTGATTGTGGATGCCTCCAAGCACTTTGTTAAAGAAGGCAAAAACAATAAACTGCAAGCCAGTGACATCAAGCGTGTTGTTGATGCGGTCATTAACCGCGACAGCATCGAAAAATTCTCGCAAGTGGTGAGTAAGCAAACCCTGCGCGACAATGGCTACAACTTAAATATTCCGCGTTATGTAGACTCGTCACCTGCCGCTGAAAGCTGGGATTTACACGCCACTATGCTAGGTGGCATCCCCAATAGCGAAATTGCGCAGTTACACCAATATTGGCAATCATTCCCGCAGTTGCATGATGCGCTGTTTGTGGCCAAGTCTGCCGCCTACAGTGAATTAGCCATTGCTAAACAAGACGTTAATGCAACCATTACCCAGCACTCACAAGTCATCGAGTTTATCAGTGCTTATAACCAAGCTTTTGCTGGTTTTGATGACTATTTAAACAATACGCTTATTCAAGGCTGGCAAGATGTTAACCGTAACCAGCAAGAGCCTGAATTAAGCGCTGAACTATTTAATCGCTTAAGCAGCGTTGCCCTCATCGACAAATACCAAGCCTATCAATTTCTAAACAACCAATGGCAAGTTATCAGTACCGATTTGGAAGTGATGCAAACCGAAGGCTTCGCCGCCACTAAGCAAGTTGACCCCAATATCGTGGTTAAAAAAGTTAAGGGCAAAGACACCGAAGTACAAGATGGCTGGAAAGGCCACATCATGCCATTTGATTTAGTACAACAAACCTACTTGAGAGATGACCTAGCGGCACTGGCAAAACAAGAAAACCGCCTTGTCGAAATCGCCAGCTCGCTGGAAGAAATACTCGAATCACTAAGCGAAGAAGACAAAGAGCAAGACACGGTAAAAGAAAGCAAAGACGGCTTTGCCAATGCCGAAGTCGCCAAGGCGGCGAAAACTTTCCTAAAAGAGCAAAAAGAGACCAAAACTAAGTTCTCAGCCGACAGCCCTGAGCCAGAGGAAAGTTATAAAGCAAAAATCATTAAGGCCAATAAACTCATCGATGAAGAAAAAGCTCTGAAAAAAGCGGTCAAAGAAGCACAAATCGCGTTGCACTTAAAAACCAAAACCACCATCGAAGGCTTAACCGATGATCAAGTCAATGAATTGCTGCACCTAAAATGGATCACACCGTTAAGCCAAGAGCTTGCTGCCATGCCAAATGCCGTGATTACTCAGTTGACCAGCCAAGTACAAGCTCTTGCCGATAAATACGCCGTCACCTATTCGCAAGTGGCGAATGAGATTAAAACCACTGAGATCGAGCTGGCCGACATGATGGGAGAACTCACTGGTAATGAGTTTGATCTGCAAGGCTTAGCTGAACTTACTAGCTTATTAAAGGGCGCTTAAGATGACCATTCAGACGAAGGCACCAGACATTCGCTTCGAGAACTTTAGTGGTGATTGGCAAGATAAAGGAATTGGAAGTATTTTAGCTGAGACAAGACGCCCAGTTGAGCTGCTCGATAACGAATTATATCAATTGGTGACCGTGAAGCGTCGCAACGAAGGTGTTGTGGCTAGAGCTTCACTGAAAGGAAAAGATATATTAGTAAAAAACTATTTTGGGATTAAATCTGGTGATTACTTAATTTCAAAGCGGCAAGTTGTTCATGGTGCCAATGGGATTGTACCAGAGAGTTTAGACAATGCTGTTGTATCTAATGAGTATCTTGTCGTAACAGATAGTGATGAAATAACTGCCAAATTTTGGACTGTGATTTCAAAAAGACCTGAAATACACAAGCTTTTTTTCATTAGTTCTTATGGGGTCGATATTGAAAAATTAGTTTTTGATGTTTCTGACTGGAAAAGTAGATCTATCAAAATCCCAGATGTGGCAGAACAAAATGCGATAACAAATCACTTCCAAAAACTCGATAGCCTAATCAATCAACACCAACAAAAGCATGAAAAGCTTAGCAACATCAAAAAAGCCATGCTGGAAAAGATGTTCCCCAAACAAGGCGAAACCATCCCAGAAATCCGCTTTAAAGGGTTTAGTGGGGAGTGGGAGGAGAGGACGCTAGGTGAGTTTGGTGAAACATTTACAGGGTTGGCTGGTAAAACTAAACATGATTTTGGACATGGACAAGCCAGATTTGTAACGTATATGAATGTATTTGCGAACGCAATTTCAAATGAAAGTTTGGTTGAACCAGTAGAGATTGATGAAAGTCAAAACGAAGTAGTAAAAGGAGATGTTTTTTTTACAACCTCTTCTGAAACGCCTGAAGAGGTTGGAATGTCTTCTATTTGGATGGGCGAAGCTAAAAACGTTTATCTAAATAGCTTTTGTTTCGGATATAGACCAAAGCAAAAGATTGATAGCGTTTACTTAGCTTATATGCTTCGAGCAAGCTCCTTTAGAAAGCAAGTGATATTTCTAGCTCAAGGTGTGTCTCGTTACAATATCTCAAAAACGAAAGTTATGGATATAAAAACATATATGCCCAGTTTATTGGAGCAAGAAAAAATCGGCAGCTACTTCCAAAAACTTGATGCTCTAATAAATCAACACCAACAACAAATCACCAAACTTAATAACATCAAGCAAGCCTGCTTGAGCAAAATGTTTGTTTAGCAGGGAGCACCACCATGACGACGTTTAAAACCGAAGCACAATTTGAGCAGGCCTTTATCGAGGTGCTTACTCATAAGGGATGGGAGCCTGAGGTACTCAAAAACAAAACCGAAGCGGACTTACTGCAAAACTGGGCGAACATTTTATTTGAAAACAATCGCCAGCAAGACCGCTTAAATGATGTGCCGCTGACGGCAACGGAAATGCAGCAGATTATTGAGCAGATCAAAGAGCTAAAAACACCGCTTAAACTCAATGGGTTAATTAACGGCAAAACGGTAGCCATTAAGCGCGATAACCCCGCCGATGCCTTGCATCTTGGCAAAAAAGTCAGCCTAAAAATCTATGATCGCCAAGAAATTGCTGCTGGTCAAAGCCGTTACCAAATCGTCCAGCAGCCGAAATTTGAACGCGGCAGCCCACTGCGTAATGACAGACGTGGTGATGTGTTGTTACTGATTAACGGTATGCCGGTCATTCATGTTGAACTTAAACGCAGTGGCGTGCCAGTTAGCCAAGCGGTTAACCAAATCGAAAAGTATTCCAAAGAAGGTATTTTTAGTGGGCTGTTTTCACTCATTCAAGTGTTTGTCGCCATGGAGCCTAATGAGGCCAAATACTTTGCTAACCCAGGGCTAGATGGCAAGTTTAACCCAGATTACCAATTCAATTGGGCCGATTTTAACAACGAGCCCATGAACCATTGGAAAGATATTGCCTCGACACTGTTATCCATTCCCATGGCGCACCAGTTGATTGGCTTTTACACCGTTGCCGATGATACCGATGGTGTGCTTAAAGTGATGCGCAGTTATCAGTATTACGCCGCCAATGCGATATCGGATAAGGTAGCCAAAACCAACTGGCAACAACTGGGCAGTGCCAATAATAAAGACAGGCTAGGTGGATATGTTTGGCATACCACAGGTTCGGGCAAAACCATGACCAGCTTTAAATCAGCACAGCTCATTGCCCAATCAAAAGATGCCGATAAAGTCATTTTTTTGATGGATCGCATCGAGTTGGGCACCCAGTCGCTGGCGGAATACCGTAATTTTGCAGGCGATGGTGAAGATGTACAAGCGACCGAAAATACTCATGTATTGGTAACTAAGCTAAAAAGCACGTCCCCAGCCGATACTCTAATTGTTAGCTCTATTCAAAAAATGAGTAATATTTTTGAAGAAGTGGATGATGAAGGCACTGCAACAAACTCGGCAGATATTGAAAAAATCCGCGCTAAACGCTTGGTATTTATTATTGACGAGGCGCACCGTTCAACGTTTGGCGACATGCTGATCATTATTAAACGCACCTTTCCCCGCGCCTTGTTTTTTGGTTTTACTGGCACGCCGATCCAAGAAGAAAATGAAAAAAACGGCAATACTACCAGTACCGTATTTGGCAATGAGTTGCACCGCTACAGCATAGCCGATGGTATTCGCGATGGTAACGTACTCGGCTTTGATCCCTATAAAGTGCCTACTTTTAGGGACGGTGACTTAAGGCAGGCTGTCGCCCTAGAGCAAGCTAAGTCGGGATCTGTAGCGGAAGCAATGGATAATCCTGCCAAAAAGAAAAAATTTAATTATTTTATGAATGAAGTGCCTATGGCTGGCTACAAAGACGCTACAGGTAAATACCACAAAGGTATTGAAGATTACGTACCTAAAAGTCAGTACCTAAGCGAGACTCACCAAGCCAAAGTGGTAGAAGATATTCTGCACAAATGGGATGTGCTAAGCCAAGGCAATAAGTTTCATGCGATTTTGGCTACTAACAGTATTGCTGAAGCCATTGATTATTACCGTCTGCTAAAGGCTGCTAAGCCTGATTTAAAAGTATCAGCACTGTTTGATCCTAACATTGATAATGACGGCAGTGGCGACCGAGGGCCAACATTTAAAGGTGATGGCTTGGATGAGATTATGCGTGACTATAATGCGCGTTATGGCCACGATTTTGATTTTGCCCGCCATGCAGCATTTAAGAAAGATCTAGCCGCACGCCTTGCTCACAAAAAACCTTATGAGCGTATTCATACCGATCCTACAAAACAGTTGGATTTATTGATTGTTGTAGACCAAATGCTCACCGGTTTTGACTCCAAGTGGCTGAATGTCTTATATTTAGATAAGGTAATTAAATACCAAAACATCATCCAAGCCTTCTCTCGTACCAATCGATTGTTTGGCCCCGATAAGCCTCATGGTGTTATCCGTTACTATCGTTACCCGCATACGATGGAGCAATATATTAACGATGCGGTAAAACTATACTCTGGCGACAGACCCATTGGGTTATTTGTTGATAGGCTAGAAAGTAACTTAGAAGCAATGAATGAACTGTTCGGTGATATTACCGAGTTGTTCATTAGTGCCGGTGTGACAAATTTTGAAAAACTGCCAGAAGATGTTGAGGCCTGCGCAAAATTTGCAGATTTATTTAAAGTATTTAACAAACATTTAGAGGCCGCTAAGGTACAGGGCTTACATTGGAATAAGCTTACTCATACCTGCGGTGAAAATAGTGATCGAAAAATAACGCTGGCCGTTGATGAACAAACGTTCTTAGGTCTTGCTCTGCGCTATAAAGAATTAGCCGACAACGCTGACATTACCAGCAATACCGGAGGTCGTGAGGTGCCCTACGATATCAGTGGCTACTTGACCGAAATTGATACCGGTAAAATCGATGCCGATTATATGAATAGTCGCTTTGATAAATATTTAAAAGAACTGAATCAGCACAAAGATCAAGCCAGCATCGAAAGAACGCTTAACGAGCTGCATAAATCGTTTGCATCACTCACCCAGACAGAACAAAAATATGCGAAACTGTTTTTGCATGACTTTCAGCGCGGCGATGCCGAGTTGGTAGAAGGATACAGTTTTCGGGATTACATCAACACCTTCAAAGACAGTGCAGAAAACTCACAAATAAATGCCGTAGTAAATGCCCTTGGCTTAGATAAAAGCATACTTATAAGCTTGTTAAATGACACTGTTAACGAGAAGAGTTTAAATAACTTTGGTCGCTTTGATGCGTTGAAAGAGACTGTAGATAAAGTCAAAGCCAAATCTTTTTTTGAAAGTATAGAAGGTAACTCAATCCCTCCTTTTAAATTAAATCTTCGAATAACCAAATTTTTAAAGGCGTTTATTCTTGATGGAAATTTAAAGAGTCTTACTGCACTACCTTCTCCAATTTTGGATGGCACGCCCAAACTATATAAATCTGCACAATTTACCTACTTAGAAAACGCCACTGAGGTAGGTATAATTAAATTAAAAACTGATATGCCATACATAGAAGACTTAAAAGAGCTAACTACAACGGGAGTTAGTTTGGAATTGTCTGAAGTCGGGATAATGTCTCCAGCACTACTGGACTGTAGTCTTGCTATTAAGGACTTGCTAGATAATGTCTCAAAGGAATTCGGGTTACCAGTTTATGATGGAAAGAATAGCGGGATAGTTTGGGCAACTAGCCAAATCAGTGAAGGGTCTGTTTTTAGTGAATTTGTCGCTTTAGTAGTCAAAGCTACTGGTGACGATTCTTTAAAACCACTAATCGAAAACGCCATTTATGATTTAGGGAAAGCTGGAGTGAGTGCTGTTTTCGCTAAGGTTTGTCAGCACATTGAGAACTTATTGAGTGATAGAAATAACCAAGAATTAATAAGACTAGGCGAAAGAATAGAGCCCTATATCTCAGAATATGAAACTAACGTTATTGATTTTAGAGATCATGCTGTAGCAAGGAAAAGCTGGGGAAATAGATATGATTCTTAATACTGGGTATCTCAACGAATTCGGGCCTAATTGACGTTACAAACCTAACTGTCTTCGTTCAGCTAATTTGAATCTGTAGAAAAAAGAACTGATCATCATATGGTTAAGTCGTTTTTCTACAATTCAGGCTGCAAATTGTCTTCGCTCTAATTTCCTCTGTCTTCGTTTTAATTACTTCAGATCAAATTACACATATTGCCCAGCAGCCCAGCCAGAAGACCAGGCCCACTGGAAATTGAAGCCCCCTAGCCAGCCTGTGACATCCACCACTTCGCCGATGAAGAACAAGCCATCTACGTTCTTGGCCATCATGGTTTTCGAAGATAATTCATTGGTATCAACACCGCCTAACGTTACCTCTGCCGTGCGGTAGCCTTCTGTGCCATTAGGTTTTATTTGCCAATTAGAAAAGTTGGCTTCCATTTTCTCGATGTCTTTGGCATTTAGCTGCTTTACTGGCGTATTTTTCCATTCATAAAGCGCTATGAAAGTTTGTACAAACCGTTTCGGATAGAGTTTACCTAGTACGGTGGAAAGTAGGGCTTCTGGTGTCTCTTCTTTAGCAATTTCCAGTATTGTTGCTATCGTCTGTTCCGGCTGCGCATTAATACTAAGAACATCACCCGGCTGCCAGAAAGATGAGATCTGTAACATGGCAGGGCCGCTCAAGCCGCGGTGAGTGAACAACATGCTTTCGCGGAACGACGAACTGTTACAACTGACTTGTACATCTACTGCAATTCCGCTTAATTCTGCCAACGTTGCTTTATCAGCATCTTGTAGCGTGAATGGCACCAGTCCTGCGCGAGTGGGCAGCACTTTTAACCCAAACTGCTCTGCCAGACGATAACCAAACGCAGACGCACCAAGTTTGGGTAAACTTAACCCGCCGGTGGCAATGACCAAAGATTCACAACGGTAATCACCTAATGACGTCTGAAGCACAAAGCCCTGCTCGTTTTTTTCTACGTTTAGAATTTCACATCGTGTAGACACTTTAACATGCGCTTTCTCACATTCAGAAAGCAGCATATTCACAATATCCGTCGCGGAATCATCGCAAAATAGCTGACCTAAGGTTTTTTCGTGATAAGCGATGCCGTATTGCGCCACCAAGCCAACAAAGTCCCATTGGGTATAGCGGCTTAAAGCAGATTTACAAAAGTGAGGATTGCTGCAAAGGAAGTTTTCAGGGGTGGTATACATATTAGTGAAGTTGCAGCGTCCGCCGCCAGACATCAAAATTTTCCGACCAACTTTTTTGGCGTGATCCAGCACCTCAACATTTCGTCCTCTTTGACCAGCTTGCGCCGCACAGAACAGACCGGCAGCCCCCGCGCCAATCACTATGACATCACGATGAATCACGAGTAACCTCTGGAAAAGAATTCTTTAATAATTATACCGTTGCGCCAAGGGAGGGAAAGCTTTATCTATTATTAAAATGCGCTTACTCCCGTTCCACAACGCGAAAAAAAGGCTGTCGTAGGAACAGCCTTTAAAGGTGGATTAGCGTAATTCGTAAATATAGTCCTGAGACCAGGATAAGAGCTCTATCCGGTTTCTTGACTGGGTTTTGCGAAATATGCTGTATATATGAGTTTTGACCGTATTTACGCTGATATGCAACTGATCGGCTATCTCCTGATTTTGCGACCCTTTGGATACCAATTCAATAATGGTAATCTCCCTTTTTGTTAACTTAGGGTGTACCGATGACAACGCCATCGGCCGCATACTGCTAACGCCACTTTGCTTGCGGCTTTGTTGCCGCATACGGCGCAATGCTTCGTTAATAGACCCTCGTTTAAACCACACATCCATTTTGGCCAAACGTCGCAGACCTTTTAACAACAACTCCGGAGAATCCGAAGCATAAAAAGTTCCTTCAACGCCAGCAATAATGGCTTCGCATTCATCAATATCCCCCGGCAGTAAATTGAACATAATCCACCGGGCACAGCCCTGGTAACGGTAAAATGAAGACAGCTTCTTCTCTGATTGCGACGCATCAAAAAAGATTAAATCTTGATTTGAGGTCGCAGGCAGATTTTCAATAGAAGTCAGTTCAGTGACATCATAGCCGCATGTTCTTAGCAAATTTTTGAACAACTGCACATTTTCGTTAGTAGGGTGCGTATCAGAAGAAAACGAACCGGAAATGAGAAAAACGTTAAATTTGTGACTTTTGTTCATCAAAAATCCCCTCCCTGGCCCAGCGAAAAAAGAAGTGTCATATCATCCTGAATGACAACAAAGGCGCTGGGTTCGTGGTGAAAGAATTGTGAAGTACAGCCTAATCTTCACCCGGAAACAGGCTAAAAATGTTCGCTTACAGAATAGCAAAGAACAATTTGCTTTTCATTTTTTTAAATAGAAATTTAATGAAATAGATTCACGTTTAAGTGTCTGAAAAAATGGTATTTATTTTTACCCCCTCAGTTTTTGAACAAAGAGTGATGCCCATCGGGCTAAATTTTAATTAAAGACTGTCCAGCATTGTCTGCGCGTCACTGACAACAAAACGACCAGGATCTTCAATATTTAGTTTTCTAACCACACCGTTTATTACCAACATCGAATAACGAACGGACCGAAAACCGCCGAAATCACCGGTGTTCATGTCCAATCCTATAGCTTTGGTAAAATACGCATTGCCATCTGCAAGCATGGTAATTTCTTCTGCGTTTGCCGATTTTTTCCAAGCGTCCATTACAAACGCATCGTTAACCGCCACACACATTATTTCATCCACGCCTTTGGCCTTCAGCTTGTCAGCAAGCGCAACATAGCCGGGTAAGTGTGCCGCAGAGCAAGTCGGTGTAAAGGCACCCGGCACCGCAAACAACACCACTTTTTTATCAGCAAATAAATGATGTGAACGCGGGTTCGTCAGTTCACCGTTAACCAACACATTGAAGGTAACTTCCGGGAGTGTGGCTCCAACTGTAATCATATTCTGCTCCTGTTATTTATTACAAAGATAAACGTCGAATCGGTGCTTCTTACTCTCTATAGCCATTGACGGAGGCTTTTGTGCCAGCGCGTCAGCTGCATTGGGGCGTTTAACTACCACTCGCTTTTGCGCCAGATTCAGCGCCGGCGCAAGCAACGCATCTGCATCGCTGTCGGCACCCAGCAATTGCTGAAACACCCGCATTTCCTTTTTAACCAGCGCTGACTTCTTCTTATGCGGAAACATCGGATCCAGATAAACGCTGTCTACCTGCGCCGAATTCCAGCTTTGCATAACTTCAATACTATTACCATGAAGCAGAGTAAAACGACTTGCAAGGGTTGGTTCTTCAAGCTGCAATCGGCGTAAGCCATCTTCAAGTATCGCAGCAACCACAGCAGATCGCTCTATCATGGTAACCTGACATCCCACTGCCGCCAGTACAAATGCATCCCGTCCTAAACCGGGCGTGGCATCCACTACATGCAAAGATGCATCGCCTTTTACACCTACAGCTTTCGCAATTGGCTCTTTTTTCCCGCCGCCATGTTGCTGCCGGTATTGGCTGCTTCCGGAAAGAAAATCGGCGACAATGCCTTGCTGCTTAGGTTCTTGATAATCTTTTAGCTGCACCTGACGTTCGAAAATAGTGAGTGCCAATCCTTCGGGTTCAATGTCTGAAGTAACAAATCCCCATTTAGCCGCGACTTGCCGACCCATGTCAGCATCTTCGACGCAAAGATCCGATGGTAGATAAAATTTAATATCAGGCATGACCATACTGCTCCTTATAACCTACCCACCGGTTGATGATTGCCTGCGCGTGACTCGGATATTCTTGCCACAAACGCTCTGCTATCTGTTGGACCTGAGGGATAAGTTGCGCATCTCGCACCAAATCGGCAATACGTAACTCTGCCATACCTGTTTGGCGGGTGCCCAGGAGCTCTCCAGGCCCGCGGATTTCCAAATCCCGCTGCGCAATATAAAAACCGTCGCTGGATTCCCGCAGTACTGCCAGACGCTGAGTAGCAGTTTTGGACAATGGGCTGGAATACATCAGTACACACTGGCTTTCTACTGCGCCCCGCCCCACTCGCCCGCGCAACTGGTGCAACTGCGCCAACCCCAAACGCTCCGGGTTTTCAATAATCATAATACTGGCATTAGGTACATCTACGCCCACTTCAATTACTGTTGTGGCCACTAAAAGATCAATGGCGCCAGCCTTAAATTGCGCCATGACTGATTGCTTTTCTGCCGGTTTTAGCCGGCCATGAATCAGTCCAATGGTAAGTTCCGGTAACACTGTTTTAAGCGTAACGGCTGCGTCTTCAGCCGCTTGGCACTCCAGCACTTCCGATTCATCGATTAGTGTACATACCCAATATGCCTGGCGACCATTCTTTTTACACGCTTCAAAGACTCTGGCAATGACATCTGTACGCCGTGAATCCGGGATAACCACGGTAGTCACAGGCGTTCTGCCGGGCGGAAGTTCATCAATCACTGAGGTATCCAAATCTGCGTAGGCAGTCATGGCAAGGGTGCGCGGAATAGGCGTGGCGGTCATTATCAGTTGATGGGGGAAACGCCCCTGCACTTCGCCTTTTTCCCGCAGAGCCAAGCGCTGATGAACCCCAAAGCGGTGTTGCTCATCCACAATAACTAAGGCAAGCTGTTGATAGGAAACTTGTTCCTGAAAAATGGCGTGAGTACCCACTAACATCTGAACATCGCCGTTTGCCAGCCGTTTAAGCACCTCTTCCCGCGTCTTGCCTTTCAGCTTTCCTGCCAGCCAGCCGACTTCAATTCCCAGTGGCGCAAACCATTCACGGAAATTGTTGGCATGTTGCTCAGCTAATAACTCAGTCGGTGCCATAAGCGCAACCTGATAACCTGCGCCAATAGCTGATAACGCAGCCATCGCCGCCACCAGAGTTTTTCCCGAGCCAACATCACCTTGAACCAGACGCATCATAGGCCGCTTTTTCTTCATGTCCTGCTGAATTTCTTCCACCACGCGCTGCTGCGCGCCAGTTAAAGAAAAAGGGAGCTGCGTTAGCAATTTATTGATAAGCGGCTGGTTCATCGCAATACTCATTCCCGGCTGTTTGTCCGACTGTTGCCGCACCTTTAACACACTTAAATGGTGCGCGAGCAACTCCTCCAGAATAAGACGCTTCTGGGAAGGGTGCTGGCCTTCTTCAAGTAACTGCATTGACACATCTGGCGGTGGCCGGTGTACCAGATGTAACGCTTCTTTAAGGCTGACTTGTTGAGAATACATGCCTGCAGGCAGCAAATCGGCGAGCGCGCCCTTATCCAATAGCGCTAATCCCTGTTCAGAAAGACTGCGAAGTGTTAACTGCTTAACACCTTCGGTAGTGGGATATACCGGGGTTAACGTCTCTTCTACTGTGGTATAGTCTTCATCCAGCAGCTTAAATTCAGGATGCATCATTTCCAGCCCAAATTTACCTGCGCGAATTTCGCCAAAACATCTTACCTCATTACCGGGCGAGAGCATGGTGCGCTGCAAGGCGCCAAAGTGAAAAAAACGTAGCGTAATGGTGCCGGTTCCATCTGACACTTTCACCACCAGCATTCGTTTTTTGCCATACTGAATGTCGGCTTTTTTAACTTCGCCTTGAATGCTTACATGGCTAAATGGGCGACAATCTGCAAGAGCATAGACTCGCGTTCTGTCTTCATAGCGTAGTGGTAAGTGGAACAGGACATCCTGAACTGTGGCTAACCCAATTTTGGCTAGTTTCTCTGCTACCTTGGCACCAACTCCTTTTAAGTCAGTGATGGGCGTATGAGCAAGGGACTGCATTGTGCCTGATTTCTTTTCCTTTTCAGCGTTTGCCAGAGTGTAAGCTATCCGCGTGTTGAAGGCGAGCGAAGCGGCGCGAGCAGTCTTCGCGCCTGACGCTTAGACAATGTCTATCGCTGTTTCGCCAGAGCCTGGGCAATGGCCAATACCAGTTCGGATGAAGGACGTACTTTGAAATCCGGATTTACGTAGCTCATTTGCACAACGCCCGCAGTGTCGAGAAAAAACAGCGAGGGCGCCGGCAGAACGCCTTTTCCTGTGCTATCAGTGGTCAGACTTACCCCGTGCCCCTGATAACGGGCTTGGGTGGCGCTATCAAGGTAGTACCCCACGCCAAAGCCAGTCACCGCGGCAAGAGACTCATCGGATAACAGTTTCACTGCCATTTTAATCTCCAGCTTTTGCTCCTGTAACTGCGCAGGCGATTGTGGCGAAATAGCTAAAATCTGGTAGCCAGCATTGACTAAATCCTGCTCAATATCTTTTAATCCTGCAAGTTGTCGGCTGCAGTAAGGGCACCAGCCGCCGCGGTAGAACAACACAATTGAGGGCTTTTGCATGATCAGCGCCTGCAGACTAAAAGGCGCGCCTTCCGCATCCTTCACAATGACATTGGGAATTTCCATTCCATTTAGTAAAGACGAGACCTTTTCAGGAGCAGTGGCCAACGCTTTAGAAGATTCGGCAAACGCTGAAAGTGAAACGAACAGTAAGGTAACAGCAGTAACAAGTTGATCGAGTCGCATAACAGTTCCATTAAGTGGATTAGTATCACTAGAGGACCCAACCCCAGGCTATTATCTTTCACCCGGGCAGAATTCTCTTAGTCCGCCGCACGCTTTCACATTTTTTAACATTTAAGTTACGTTTTACGTTCAAACCATTGTCTCGGTAACGGCTTCCAGTAAGGTGGCAGGTCTGCGAACTGACGAACCTAATGCTATGAAAAAAACTGTGATATCACTGGTAGTGGCTTTAAGCCTTACGGCCTGTGCCGGGTCCTCATCCCAGCAAACCAATACGCAGGAAGCCGCTCCTGCCTATAAAAATACTGAGTTGGACATGCAAACCCGGGTGAAAGACCTGGTATCGCGCATGACTATTAACGAAAAAATCAGCCAGATGTATAACGATACACCGGCTATCCCACGACTTGATGTACCCGCGTACGACTACTGGAATGAAGCCTTACATGGTGTCGCCCGGGCTGGCAACGCTACGGTTTTCCCGCAGGCTATTGGTATGGCTGCCATGTGGGATAAAGACCTGATGCTGGATATTGCCACCGCGATATCTGACGAAGGTAGAGCCAAACACCATTTTTTCGCTGATAACGATGTTCGCTATCGCTATACAGGTCTGACTTACTGGTCGCCCAATATTAATATTTTTCGCGACCCACGTTGGGGCCGGGGCCAGGAAACTTACGGTGAAGATCCCTTTTTAACCGGCGAGTTAGGCGTGCAGTTTATTCATGGTTTGCAGGGCGATGATGCTAAATATTTAAAATCTGCAGCCACCGCCAAGCATTTTGCCGTGCATAACGGGCCTGAGATAAGCCGCCACTCAGACAACTACGTAGTGAGTGACAAAGATTTATATGAAACCTATTTACCTGCATTTGAAAAAGCCGTAGTAGATGGCGATGTCGAAGCGGTAATGTGCGCCTACAACCGGGTAAATGGTATGCCCGCATGTGGCAGCGATATGCTGCTCAAAGAGATTCTGCGGGGAAAATACCAGTTTGACGGACATGTAATGTCTGACTGTGGCGCAATTGCCGATTTTTATGACCCCGATGCTCATAACGTGGTGAAAGCCCCCGCGGCTGCCGCTGCCTGGGCCGTGACCTCAGGCACTGATCTAAACTGTGGAACCGGCCGTCTTAGCACTTTTGCCAGCCTGAACTTTGCGTTAGAAAAGGGTCTTATCAGTGAAGAACTTATTGATCAGGCAGTCGAGCGATTGTTCATGACCCGTTTCAAGCTGGGCATGTTTGATGATGCAGCAGCGGTGCCCTACAGTGACATTCCAATGAGTGTTGTGGGTTCAGAGCAGCATTTAGCGCTGGCGCAGAAAGCGTCAGAACAGGCGCTGGTTCTATTAAAAAACGATGGCCTGTTGCCGCTGAAAAAAGGCGTGAAAGTCGCAGTTATCGGCCCCAATGCGAACAACGTTGACGTACTGCTTGGCAACTACAATGGCTTACCCATAAAAGCGGTGACGCCCCTTGAAGGGATCCAGCAATATCTGGGTAAGGAAAATGTCACTTACGCACCAGGCAGTCCTATTATTGAAGATATTTACGGCCATGGGCAGGTGCTCGATGAAAAGGTACTTTTTCATAAAACCGGAGATGGCGGATTAGCACCCGGCCTGGTGGGTAAATATTATGCTGTCGAACGCAGCCCCGTTACCGATTTCACCCGGTTAAGTTTTGAAGGCATCATCAACGGTGATCCCAAAGTCACTCGAATAGACAAAGCACTGGATTTTTACTTTGAAAAATCCCCCGTGGATGATTCTGTTCTTGGAGACTTCGCGGTAGTCTGGCAAGGTACACTGGTGCCAGAGACTTCCGGCCAATACCGTTTTAGTGATGATGCCGACGTTTCCATTGACGGTAAAACTATCGATAGCGCTGTGCAACTGGAAGCGGGGAAATCTTATGCTATCAAAGTCAGCAAAATATTTGCTGATGATCGCATTAGCAATACCTCTTCTATTATGCGCCAGCAATTTACCTTGCAATGGGTGAATGAATCGGAAAACCTGCTACAGAATGCTCTGGATACGGCCCGTAGCGCAGATGTATTGTTAGTTATGGCAGGTATTTCTCCGCGCATTGAAGGTGAAGAAATGCCGGTGAAGCTCGATGGCTTTAACTATGGCGACCGCACGGATATCGATTTGCCAGAAGTGCAAAAGGAACTGTTGAAGGCGCTTCACTCGACAGGAAAACCTGTCGTGCTGGTAAACTTCAGCGGCAGCGCCATGGCATTAAACTGGTCTGATAAAAACTTGAACGCTATTGTTCAGGCTTTCTATCCTGGTGAGGCCACGGGTACTGCACTGGCTCGTATATTGTGGGGAGAGGCCAATCCGTCAGGTCGCCTTCCGGTTACCTTCTACAAGAATATTGAAGGTTTCGCGGACTTCGATGATTATGCCATGGAAAATCGCACCTACCGCTATTTTGGTGGCGATGTACTTTATCCCTTCGGCTACGGCCTTAGCTACAGCGACTTTAACTATTCATCGCTAGCGCTTCCGAAAACACTGACAAGCGGTGACGAGTTAACGGTTTCTGTTGATGTCACCAATACCAGCGGGCGCGCCGGCGACGAGGTTACACAGCTTTACCTGCGCATGCCAGATGCACCCGTACGAGTACCCAATGTTGCACTGAAAGGCTTTAGCCGCACCACGTTACAAGCTGGTGAAACCCGCACGGTAAGCATTACCATACCTGCAGATGAACTTACTTATATCGATAATTCAGGCGAAAAGCAGCCCTACAAAGGGAGATTGGAAGTATCGGTGGGAGAAGGTCAGCCGCAGTATGCTGATACTCAAAGCGTGCAAAAAGGAGTAATAACCCTGCAGTAATTCTTTCATCTACGGGCTCCGTAAGGGGCCCGTCTTTATTGCATCGGCAACTTGCAACCGTAGCGCTATTCTTTGAAGCGCCTAATTGGTGTTAATTCGCAGCTTCGTCGACTTCTAACGCACGCACTGCTTCTGAACTTAGCTGAAGCTGTTGCCACCACCCTTCATTCGCTTCAATCTGACCAACATGATTAATATGTGGATAAGCCAGATCTTTTTGCATACATAGCGCGCGTAGTCGAGGATAGCCCCGCTCAAATAAAAACTTTTGACGCTCCGCTTCTGGTAAATGAATGGTGTTATAAAGACCGGCTATCTGGCGTTGCCGCTGTGCCTCATATAGCACTAAAGCAGCTGCTACCGACACATTCAGCGACTGCACCATTCCCATCATGGGAATAACGATATCCTGATCGGCCATTGCAATGGCCTCATCGGTCACGCCATAACGCTCTTGCCCAAACAGGACCGCGGTAGGTCGCGTGTAATCGGCTTCGCGAAAATCGATTGCGGTATCAGAAAGATGGGTGACGAGAATCTGCATACCCTGCTGTTTAAGCGCGCAGACTGCGTTACCAATGGAATCGTGATTGGTGGCTCTTACCCAATGCTGGCTTCCCATAGCAGTGGCGCCGCGCATTTTGTACTTCTTTTCCCATACTGTATGAACACGATGGATGCCCACCGCGTCACAAGTACGCACAATGGCAGAAACATTATGCGGTTTATGCACGTTTTCTATGCAAACGGTGAGATCCGTTTGTCGCTTTGCCAGCATATCGGAAATACGCTGATACCGCTCTGGCGACATAGTTACTCCGGCAGCTCCATGACGCCGTCAATTTCTATTTGCGCGCCTTTGGGAAGCGCTTTTACGCCTATGGCTGCGCGAGCTGGATAAGGCTTACTGAAATACTGGCTCATAATTTCATTAACGGAAGCAAAATGGGATAGGTCAAGTAAGTAAATATTTACTTTCGCCAAATCATTAATGGTACCACCAGCGGCTTCGCATACTGCTTTAACATTTTCAAAAACCTGTTTCGCCTGCGCCGCGAAGTCACCGGGAACGAGCTCCATGGTCTCCGTCACCAAAGGAATCTGACCGGAAAGGTACACGGTGGTGCCTGATTTAACTGCCTGGCTGTAGGTGCCGATAGCTTGCGGTGCTTTGTCGGTCTGAATAATAGATTTAGACATAGTGAATCCTGTTTAAGTTATGGTTGATGTCTCGACTGACTGTGTCTGGAAACTTTTTGTACTTCAGGCATAGTTCTGATTTTGCGCATGATACGCGCCAGATGCACCCGGTTATGGGTAGTCAGTTCAATATCAATAAAATAAATATTACTTTCTTTTTCTTCTGTCTGCAGACCTATAATATTGGAATCGCAGCCAGAAATCATGTTGGTCAAGGTAGCAAGCGTCCCTTGATGATTATAAAGTTCTATTCGCAGTGACGCTTTAAATTCACCTTGCGGCCGATCGTCCCACTGCATAGGTAATACCCGCTGCGGTTCTTCTTTACTCAGTTTGCGAATATTGTTGCAACCGGTCTGGTGAATCGTCATGCCTCGCCCCGGACTCAGGACGGCAACAATTTCATCATCCGGTATGGGGTGGCAGCATCGGGCGTAATGCACCAATAACCCTTCGGTTCCCCGAATGGCAACATTACCTCTTTTATCAGGTAAATCGGCGCTTTCGCCGAGCAGTCGCCTGGCGACAATCGCGCTAAGTTCGTTGCCAAGTCCAATATCAACTAAAAGATCGTTAAAATCGCGATGCTTGGTTTCCTGTACTACCCGATCAATATCTTCCTGAGCAATGTCATCCAGCTTTGCTAAACCTAAGGCATGGCGCAACAAGCGATTCCCCATATTCACCGCTTCCTGTGAATGCTGGCGACGCAAATACTGGCGAATTCGGGTTCTTGCCCGGGCACTGACAACGAAATTCAGCCAGTTAGCATTAGGCTTGGCCTTGGGCGACGTAATAATTTCAACCGTTTGACCGTTTTCAAGCGGCTTGCTTAAGCTGTAATTGCGACGCTCCACCCTTACGCCTACACAAGTGTTACCTACATCTGAATGTACAGCATAGGCAAAATCTACCGCCGTGGCGCCCATAGGAAGCTCAATAATTCTACCGTCGGGAGTAAATACGTAAATTTCCTCAGGAAACAAATCCGTTTTTACCGACTCGATAAATTCAAAAGACGAGCTGGCACTTTGCTGTAATTCCAGCAAAGTCTGCATCCATTTGCGCGCCCGTAGCTGTGCGGTGGTGTCACTGTCGCCGGGCTCTTTATACATCCAATGGGCTGCGACGCCTTTATCTGCCATTTGATCCATAGCGTAAGTACGAATCTGTACCTCCACGGGAATACCATGCGGCCCAATCAAAGAGGTATGAAGGGATTGATAGCCGTTGGTGCGGGGAATGGCAATATAGTCTTTAAAGCGGGTTTCAATAGGCTTGTACAGGCTGTGCATGGCGCCTAATGAGCGATAGCAGTTATCTACCGTATCGACCACTATGCGAAACGCATAAATATCCATTACCTCGTTGAACATCAGTTCTTTATTTTTCATTTTCCGGTAAATGGAATACAAATGCTTTTCGCGGCCAATAACCTTAGATTCAATTTTGTATTCCTGCAGTCGAGTGGCAAGCTCCTGGCGAATATTTTCGATAATTTCCTTACGATTTCCCCGCGCTTGTTTAACTGCAGACTTAAGCGCGCGATGGCGCATAGGGTACATCGCCAGAAAGCCTAAATCTTCCAGCTCGTTTTTAACATCGTGAATACCCAGGCGATGGGCAATGGGGGCATAGATTTCCAGCGTTTCAAGAGCAATGCGCCGGCGCTTATCTGGGCGTAACGATCCCAAGGTGCGCATATTATGAGTGCGATCAGCTAGTTTGATCAGGATAACGCGAATATCCTGCACCATAGCCATCATCATCTTACGGAAGTTTTCCGCCTGGGCTTCCTGTTTGCTGCTAAAGGCAATTTTATCAAGCTTACTGACGCCTTCGACCAATTCAGCTACCGTATTGCCGAACGCCCCTGCCAAATCGTCCTGGCTATAGTGAGTATCTTCAATAACATCATGAAGTAAAGCCGCCATTAGCGTTTCATGGTCCATGTGCATATCGGCCAGAATGCCAGCGACAGCAACAGGATGGGTAATATAAGGATCGCCACTTGAGCGCATCTGTCCATCATGAGCTTCATGCGCAAGCACAAAAGCGCCCTGCACCAACTGCACGCGATCGGGTGGCAAATAATCAGAAATTTTCTGTTTTAGTCCCTCGAATAAATACACGGCGACTGACGATTTCCAGTAAAAAGAATAAGAGCTGACAGAATACGTAGAATTGTAGGGATTGCCAATGGTAAAACGCCAGTGAATCTGAGGTTCAGACCACTGGCGATGTCAGAGCTGGCTTCAACCTTGGCTGGTTGACTACTGATCAGACAGAATGTTTGCTACAGAAGCAAAATCAGCACGCTCTTGTTGCTCATGATCGCGCATTTCGTCCTGCTCCAGCGTACCAGCGTTCACAAAACCTTCTTCAATTTCACGAAGTGCAGTTACAGTGGGTTTATCATTGTTAGCATCAACCATGGGATCTTTCCCACCCGTTGCTAATTGTCTTGCACGACGGGCTGCAACCAGGACAAGGTCAAAGCGGTTACCAACTTTATCTACGGCATCTTCTACGGTTACGCGGGCCATGTCTATCTCCGAAATGATGTGAACGAGTTACTAAAAACGGCCGCGTAGTATATAACACAACCAGTTATTCTCATAGCCCTGAGGGCGCTTTTGCAGCAGAAATTTTGTTTTACTGCTTATGTCAGGTATTTAACAAATCTTCCAGTAGCGCAGAATGCCGCATATTCTGCTTACAGGTACGCAATCGCCCAGAGCAAACAATTGCTTCCAACTCCGCCAGAGCAGTGGAAAAATCATCATTGATTAATACATAATCAAACTCGTCGTAATGCAACATTTCTGAAATTGCTTCACGCATTCGGTTAGCAATTACCTCTTCAGAATCCTGGCCACGTCGGGTAAGCCGTTCTTTTAATACGGCTGTAGAAGGCGGCAAAATAAAAATGCCACAGGTATCAGGCAACAGCTTTTTCACCTGACGCGCGCCTTGCCAGTCTATATCCAGAAATACATCGATTCCTTGATGTAGTGTCTGTTCAATTGTTACCCGCGAGGTGCCGTAATAGTTACCAAAGACTTCGGCCCACTCAAAGAACACGCCTTGTTCGATAAGGCTCTCGAACTGTTCGCGACTGATAAAATGATAATGGACGCCATCTTCTTCGCCCGGTCTGGGTTTGCGGGTGGTATGGGAAACAGAAACCTGCATGGGATAAGCGTCTTCGCCATCGTGCTTTTCAAGTAACGCTTTAATAAGACTGGACTTTCCTGCGCCAGACGGTGCCGCCAGTATAAATAGATTGCCGAGTAATGAAGCCATGATTATAACTTTGTCGTTTTTCTGGGGTGGTCATTTTATTTCGCAATGGTAGCATACCCATTGTAACGTCGTAATATTAACCTACTATAGTGCGCAACCACGGGATCGGTTTGCACAACGCTCACGGCATATAATCTTTTTTCAGGAAGCCATTGAATGTCAGAAGTCTTACTCCCCTTTGTAGAAGTGTGTACTCGACCGAACCCTACCGCTTGTGTTATCTGGATGCATGGCTTAGGTGATTCTGGACACGGGTTTGCCCCGATAGTAAAAGAACTCAAGTTACCCGAAAGTCTGGCAGTGCGTTTTCTTTTTCCTCACGCACCAGAACGCCCGGTAACAATAAATAACGGCATGCAGATGCGTGCTTGGTATGATATTAAATCTTTCGACTTTAACAGCCGCGCAGATCTAGCCGGAGTACAGGAATCGGCAGCAGCAGTTTCTCGTTTGGTTGACAATCAAATAAGCCAAGGTATTGCCGCTGAACGAATTGTGCTTGGCGGTTTTTCTCAAGGCGGCGTTATTGCACTGCACCTGGGCACACGGATTAAACACAAACTGGCAGGCATCATGGCGCTATCCACTTATATGTGCGAACCGGACAAACTTGCCGCGCAAGCTAGTGACACCAATAAAACAACGCCAATAATGATGGCGCACGGCGATCACGACGAAGTGGTGCCGCACTTTCTTGGTAACGCTGCTTATAAAATTTTGGCAGACAATGGCTTTAACGCCACCTGGACAACATACAATATGCAGCACAATGTCTGTTATCAGGAGATTCAGGATATTGCTAGCTGGTTGGAAAAAGTGTTCTGTTAATTTTTTAAGGCTCAATCGAATATATAGATACTATGCATTAGGTAGTAAGTGATAAAGGCAACTGGTCTACATGCTAGCAAGTTAGGTACAATTACCCCGATTACAGCAATTTCAGGAACATTATGACCTCCTCTCGTTCAATGACAGGCAGCAACCGCACACTTCGAATCGCTACGCGTAAAAGCGCGCTGGCACTATGGCAAGCAGAATATGTGCGCGATCAACTGCTTGCTCATCATCCTGATCTTTCGGTAGAACTGGTTCCCATGAGTACCCAGGGGGACAAAATTCTTGATACGCCCCTGGCAAAAATCGGCGGTAAGGGCTTGTTTATTAAAGAGCTTGAAATTGCCATGCTCGAAGGGCGAGCAGATATTGCTGTGCATTCGATGAAAGATGTACCCGTTGCCTTTCCCAGCGATTTTGGCTTACACGCCATCTGCGTGCGCGAAAGTCCTTTCGATGCGTTTGTTTCCAATCACTACGAGTCACTGGATGCGCTGCCGCAGGGAGCGGTAGTCGGGACATCAAGTTTGCGTCGTCAATGCCAGATCCGCAGAAATCGCCCTGATTTGTACATTCGGGATTTACGGGGCAACGTAAATACGCGTTTGGCAAAGCTGGATAATGAAGAATACGATGCCATCATTCTTGCCGCCGCCGGACTCATTCGTTTGGGCATGGAGGGTCGAATCGCTCAGGAGCTGCCGCCGGAAGTCTCTCTTCCCGCGGTTGGTCAGGGCGCGGTAGGTATTGAATGTCGCAATGACGATCAACAACTTATTGATCTTTTAAGTGCGTTAAATCATGAAGAAACGCATATCAGAGTAACCGCCGAACGCGCCATGAATGCTCGTTTGGAAGGCGGTTGTCAGGTTCCTATTGGCAGTTTTGCTACTGTAAATGAAGACACCCTGACCCTTACAGGAATGGTGGGTAAGCCCGACGGAAGCGAGCTTTTATTTGCCTCTGCCACTGGCAGTAAAGCCAATGCCTCTGAAATCGGCGTAGATGTTGCTGATGCGCTGCTGGAACAGGGGGCCGGAGAAATTTTAAAAGCGCTTTACCTTTAGGCAGAACCCGACTTTATGTATTTGCTCACCCGACCAAGACCCAAGGCAGCAACCAGTCAGCAAGCTTTTACCGATGCAGGAGTACGCGTCACCACGCTGGCACCGGTGGATATTCAGTGGTTGCAAGCTGGTATCCAGCAGTTCAGCAATTTGGCGCAAGCTCGCCCGCTCCCGGACTGCATCATTTTTACCAGTACGTTTGCCTGTGAGGCATGTACTGAAACCCTGCGTACTCTTGACCCTGCTATAGCGGTAATTGCTGTGGGTGACAGCACTGCCCGTTGTTTACAAAAACTGGGCGTGCACGCCCGCGTCCCTGAAGAACATACAACGGAAGGATTACTGGCATTATCTGAACTTAAAAACGTGAAAGATAAAAGTATTCTGGTCATTAAAGGTGAAGGCGGACGCACCACATTACTGGAGCATTTAGAGAAAACCGGAGCGCACGTTAATGCGGTTACGGTTTATCAGCGGGTAGTGCTTAAAAAGCCGCTGGAAACAAACCTTTGGCATTGGCGTAACGTAAAAGGCATTATTGCAACAAGTGGCGAAATGGCAGGGCATCTTTTTGCCCACTATGACAATGATGCATTGCGCCAGCAACCTTGGGTAACCGTCAGTGAGCGCGTGGCGCAGGGCCTGCGCGAATTGGACATAACAAAGGTAGCAGTTTGTCATGGTGCCAGTGACAGGGCACTGATACAGTGGGTAAAGGATAATTGGGAGTAAGACATGGCGGACAAAAAAGATAACAATCAGGATTCAGACGCATTGATACCCGTAACTGATGAACAGCATAACGAGACTACTACAGCCAATACAGCGTCACCTGCATCCCCTGCTTCCAAGAAAGCGCACCGTCACCGTTCCCGCGGCGGATTATGGACAATATTGCTGCTCACCTTATTACTGACTCTGGCTCTCGCTGGCGCCGGTTATTGGTATGTGTATCAGCGCCAGTCTGACAATCAGGCTTTATATGACGCGCAGGTCGCTCAGCAACAGAAACTGGAAGTGCTAAACCGCACTAATACTACCCTTCAGCAACAGCTTAAGGCACTTGAAACTAGCAAAACTGAACTGGCGAAGTCGGTTAACGATCTTGTGGCTAAAAGTGAAACGCTCAGCCAGCAAAGTGAGCAGGCTTTGGCTGAAATTCAGAATATGGAAGGCCGTCGTCCCGCCGACTGGTTAATTGCTGAAGCGGATTACCTGGTAAGAATGGCCGGACGTAAATTGTGGTTAGAGCAAGATATTCGGACCGCAATAATGCTACTTTCCAATGCAGACCAACGATTACAAGAACTGACCGATCCCTCGGTATTGCCGGTGCGCAAGCTGATTGCTCAGGATATTCAGATGTTGCAACAACTGAACCCCGTTTCTCATACGTCAATAGCCTTAACACTTTCCGGATTACTGGCGCAAATTGATAATCTACCTTTGGATACGTTCGAAAAGCCTGAACAGGAAGCGACAAAAGATCAGGTATCTGAATCCGTTAGTGACTGGAAACAGAATCTTGCCGCAGTCTGGCACTCTATCACCGATCAGTTTATTTCTGTTACCCGCAACGAGACACCGGTAGAGCCGCTAATGAGCGAACAGCAGCAGTGGCTGGCGCGGGAACAATTGAAGCTGCAACTTATGCAGGCGCAATCTGCTGCTATGAACAGGCAAAATGACTTGTACCAGCAATCGTTACAAAGTGCTACGGCATTGTTAGAGAAAAAATTTGCAGTAGGTGAAAGCGAGATCAAAGGGTTTCTCAGAGAAGTCCAAAAGCTCGCGGCGGCTGATGTAAGTCAGACGCTACCGCAACAGATGGAGTCGCAGGCACCGCTGCAAGAACTGTTGGAATCTCGGGTTGAAAAAGTCTTTGGGCAGGGAGCCAGCGCCTTATGAGATGGCTTTTAGTTGCAGTTGTCACCGTTGTATTACTTCTTTTTGCCATGATAGTGGCGCCCCAGGTGATCGGGGACAAAGGCTATGTATTGATTTCCATGGGACAGTGGAATATCGAAATGACGGTGGTGAGTCTAGCCATCACTATTGTAGTGGCATTCATCGTCTGGTGGGTAATCAAACGCCTGCTCTCACGCTCTTTTAACCTGCTGCGCGGGTCTCGGCAATGGCTTGGTGGCAGGAGCCGTCGCAAACGCCAGCGCGCGTTCTTTCGCGGTATGCAGGCGATGGCTGAGGGCGAGTTTGAAGAGGCTAAGCAAGCTTTTACCCGCACGACCGATGGCGATTTTGATGGTGTAAATTATCTTGCTGCGGCTCAGGTTGCCCGTCAGTTAAATGAGCCTCAGCGGGTTCGTTATTTATTAGAGCAGGCGACAGAGTACCCGCATTCCCGGATTGCTGCCACCTTAGTGCTGGCGAGAATGGACTTAGAAGAAGGTCAAGCCGAAGCGGCGCAAAAACGGCTGGACGCGCTGGATGAAAAATCAGCTAATCATCCGCAAGTAGTGCGTTTAAAAGCAGAATCCATGGCGCGTTTAGGACAATGGCAGGCACTGCAAAACCGGTTGTCACAGTGGCGTAAGCCGCTTGCTGACGATTATGTTCATTGGGCGCAGCGAGTTGCTAAAGGCAAATTTTCGGAAATCGCCAGTAAACAAGGCGCCAATCAGCTAAAACAGTACTGGGAAGATCTTCCTCGTAAGCTTCGTCATGATGATGCTTACCGCGCCGCTTACATCCAGCAACTGATGGATCAGGGAATGCATTCTGATGCCCAGCAGTGTTTGATTGAGTGGCAAAAGAAAGGGCCGAATCCGGTGCTGATGCCTTTGTTTAAGCAAATTAATCTTCCCAATGCATCCTCCTCAATTAAATTGCTGGAGACTTGGATTAAACAAGAGTCAAATAACGCCGAACTGTACTCCACGCTCGGCCATATCGCGTTTCATGCAGGTGATGATGTATTAGCCGAAAAAGCCTTACTTAAAGCCATTAAACTGTCAGAAAACCAGACCGACTTATTAATTTTGGCGACAATCAGTGAACGTCGAGATGATAACCTGCAGGCTCTTGCTTTATATAAACAAGGAGTAGCTTTAAGAGAGCAGGAAGTGGTTGCAGGTAATGTCCAGTAAGCGTGAGCAGTAAACGCGAGCGATATATCTAACCACAGCGCCCCCGTCAGGCGCTGTGGTATTTCAATTTGAATAACTGTTTGAAGTATGAGTTATCACCAAGACACCGTGCAGAACATGCTGTAAACCCTTCTTTGAGCGCTCAGCCGCAGCATCCATGCTGTTGCACAGCGCCTGCTGCACAGCGCCTGCTGCACAGAGCCTGCGGACGGTTCTTAATAATACCCTCATTTTGCCTTTTCATGTGAGCACACTTAAGAACAACTATCTAGATAATCAGGTTTACGGCAACTGCAATGACATAAGCAAGCAGACCGTACGCAACATACAGCCCCCAAGCTAGTTTATTACTACCGGTTTCCCCTTTTAACATGGCAACCGTTGCTACGCATTGCAAAGCCACCACATAAAATAGTACCAGCCCAAGCCCTGCGCCTAAAGTCAGACCGTCTGCCTGAACTTTTTCTGCCAGCCCCACTACATCTTCATCGGCGCCAGCCATGCCGAACAAGGTTCCTAACGCGCCAACAAACACTTCTCTAGCCAAGAATGACATAAGAATTGCCACGCCATATCGCCAATCCAGCCCCATCGGCTCGAAAATGGGCTCGATGACATGACCAATCTGGCCCAACCATGAATTCTGCAATGTCGAGCTTAAGGGGAAATACCCTAAAACCCAAATACCTACTGACACCATAAAAATGATTGGTGCTGCACGTTTAATAAATACCATGCCGCTGTTAAGCACGCGATGCATCAAAGGCTTCCAGTGAGGCATACGGTAAGTAGGCAGCTCCAGAATAAATGGCATATCAGACTCTTCTAAATCTTTCGCTAAGGTACGATTTAAAATCTGGCTGACAACCAGCGCCATCACTATGCCAAACAGATATAAGCCAAAGAACGCTGCACCTTGCAGATCAAATATACCTAAAAACAGAGCATCTTCGGGCACCAGCACTGCAATTAACAGTGCGTAAACCGGTAATCGCGCTGAACATGACATGAGTGGAATGGTCAGCATAGTAACAAGCCGCTTGTGAGGCGATTCTATTGTTCGTGCCGCCATAATTGCCGGAATGGCACAGGCATGACCCGACAAATACGGAATAAAGCTACGGCCAGAGAGACCGAAAAAGCTCAACGGCCGGTGACACATCAGCGCTGCTCGCGCTAAATAGCCACTGTCTTCCAGCAAACCAATGATGAAGGTAAGTACCATAATCTGAGGCACGAAAACTAAAAATGAACCCAGCCCGCCGAATATGGCATCATTGAAGAAATCGGTAACAATACCGGCTGGAGTAATGGCAGCAACAATTTCAGCGAACCCGGTAATAAAGGTTTCCACGCCATCCATCAAAGGCGCTGCTAAGGTAAAAATGCTTTGAAAAAGCAGGAACATCACACTAAGAAAAATGATGCTTCCCGTCCAGCTATTCAATAGCAGCCGATCCACCGAGTTTTGATTTTTCAGTACAATATCTAAGTTCAGACCATAGCTCTTCGCCAACTGGTGGCTTTTCGGGGCAGCGGGCTCGGTTTCCTCTATCGACTTGCTGGGAACAAACTGCTGTGGCGAACCTGCAATCCGAAGCATTTCCTGTTTGAACTCATGTAATCCGTCCAACGTTCTTGCCGACAGTGCCACCACAGGGCTACCCAGATCGGCAGATAACGCATCGGTATCAATTTTTTCTCCAATGCGGCGAACTTCATCAATGAAATTTAACGCAAACAGCACTGCTTTATTTTTTGCTTTGGCTAGCCTTTGCACTTGTAAGCCGAGCACCAGGCTTCGCTCTAACCTGGTGGCGTCAAGTACACACAGCACCAACGCGGTATCGTCCCGCTCTATGGCATTCTGAATTTCGTTGACGGCAATTTCTTCATCACGAGACAAGCCGCGCAATGTATAGGTACCGGGCAGATCGACGATCTCAAATTTATCACACTGTCCTCGTTTTACTTCAACGGTAACACCCGGATAATTGGCTACTTTTTGACGCAAGCCAGTCAGTTGGTTGAAAAGGAGGCTTTTACCGGAATTGGGTTTCCCCACCATTAAAATGCGCTGCATGAAGAAAACGTATCCTGTTACTAAAAAAGGAAGGGAAATTAACTGTGTTGCGGTTCGACTTCAATTTTAGAGGCCAGTTCCTGCTCAATAGCAAACACACTGCCGCCTAACTGCATTACGATTGGGCCTCCTAATGGACCTTTACGAATGCACTGCACATCTCTACCGTCTTCGAGCCCCATTTCTGACAAACGTTCTTTAACGTTCTCGCGAATATCAGAGCGAATGGCCTTAATTGTCGCAAGTTGCTTAGAAGGTAAATCCCATAATGTCATAATTGTTCTCAAGCTAATTCTTTAAGCTGGCGGAGCACATTTATACGCTACAAGTATCCCACCTGCTACCGATTTGCATCAGGCATTAAAACCAAATAGCAATCATTTCCATTTAGACTACCAGAAACTCGCTTTCGAGACTAGAGCCAGGTGATCATTCCAACGTCCTTAATTGTGATAATATCGCATTTTTCTTTTGTAACTGATAGAAAAAACGGGTTGATAATTCCGTTATTACCCCTCTATACTAAAAGCAACTACTTGTCGGAGTGCTCCGTTTCGCATCTGCGAAACGAGCTGAGACCGCTAACGCGGGATCCGTTGAACCTGATCAGGCTAATACCTGCGAAGGGAACAAGGCAACTTAATGATTTTTGTGAATGTGTATTACGGCGGAATGGCGGGTAATATCATTTATTTTCATTAAGCACCTTCAAACACTCCTGACAAGCATTTCAACCTACTCAAAAGGCAAAATGCTATGTCAAACAGACGTCAACAGCGCCAACAGGCGCAAACTTTTCTTAGTGGTCTTAGCGGCCAGACATTTCCTAATTCTACTCGCGTGCATCTGCAAGGGTCGCGGGATGATATTCAGGTGTCGATGCGCCATATTCATCAGGCGGATTCACTGGTATCCGGCGATCGCGACAACCCGGTTTATACCGCTAACCCACCCATCCCCGTTTACGATACCTCCGGTCCGTATGGCGATCCTGATAATCAAATCGATGTCAGGCGGGGAATAACATCCATGCGAGAAAACTGGATAATCGAACGCGCTGATACTCGAGACTTGCAGGACTTAAGCTCCACGTATGCTAAAGCGCGGCAGCAGGACATTGCCTTGGATGATTTTCGGTTCAGCCATAAGCGCGTGCCGCGGATTGCCCACGAGGGGCAGTGCGTGACGCAGCTTCACTATGCACGTAAAGGCATTGTGACGCCGGAAATGGAATACATTGCCGTTCGCGAGAATATGGGCCGCGAGGCACTGGCCGAGCACTCTCTTACACAACAGCATGTCGGGGAACACTTTGGTGCCAACTTGCCTGATACCATCACCCCAGAGTTTGTGCGCCAAGAGGTAGCAGCAGGCCGTGCGATTATTCCGGCAAATATTAATCATCCTGAATCAGAACCGATGATTATCGGGCGTAACTTTCTGGTAAAAATTAACGCTAATATCGGTAATTCGGCGGTGACTTCCTCAATTGAAGAAGAAGTAGAAAAGCTGGTGTGGGCTACGCGCTGGGGCGCTGACACTATTATGGATCTGTCTACCGGTCGAAATATTCACGAAACCCGCGAATGGCTGCTGCGTAACAGCCCCGTACCTATCGGTACAGTGCCAATTTATCAGGCGCTGGAAAAGGTCAACGGTGTTGCTGAGGATCTTAATTGGGAGATTTTTCGCGATACGTTAGTGGAGCAGGCCGAGCAAGGCGTGGATTACTTTACCATTCATGCTGGCGTACGCCTGGCGTTTGTACCGTTAACGGCGGCCCGTGTAACGGGAATTGTCTCACGTGGCGGCGCCATCATGGCGAAATGGTGTTTAAGCCACCATGAAGAAAGTTTTTTGTATGTTCACTTTCGGGAAATTTGTGAGCTTTGTGCCCGATATGATGTCTCGCTATCGCTTGGCGACGGATTGCGCCCCGGCTCTATCGCTGACGCTAACGACGAAGCCCAGTTTGCCGAGCTGCGAACCTTGGGTGAACTAACCAAAATCGCTTGGGAATACGATGTTCAGGTGATGATTGAAGGCCCTGGCCATGTGCCTATGCATCTCATTAAAGAAAACATGGAAGAGCAGCTTAAACATTGTCACGAAGCACCTTTTTACACACTTGGTCCGTTAACTACTGATATTGCACCGGGTTACGACCATTTCACTTCTGGTATCGGTGCCGCGATGATTGGCTGGTACGGCTGCGCCATGCTGTGCTACGTAACGCCGAAAGAACACTTAGGGCTACCGAACAAAGAAGATGTAAAGCAAGGCCTGATCACCTACAAAATTGCAGCTCACGCAGCCGATTTAGCCAAAGGTCATCCAGGCGCACAAATTCGTGACAATGCCATGTCCAAGGCTCGATTCGAATTTCGCTGGGAAGATCAGTTTAATCTGGCGCTCGACCCTTACACTGCCCGTGCGTATCACGACGAAACCCTGCCGCAGGAATCGGGCAAAGTTGCTCATTTCTGTTCAATGTGCGGACCAAAGTTTTGCTCAATGAAGATTTCTCAGGAGGTCCGGGACGCTGCTGAAGCTGACACTATTAAACAAGGCATGCAGGAAATGGCTGAAGCCTTTAATTCCGGCGGCGCTGAGCTGTATATTAGCGGCAGTAAAACGGGACAATCTTCGTGAAGCTGCCCGTTTTGTGGTGTATTGGCGGTATGGATTCCAGTTCAGGCGCCGGGCTGGCGCGAGATACTATTACTGCAAGCCAGTTACACACCCTCCCTTGCACCCTTACCACTTTGGTGTCCGCGCAAAGCCATCACGCACTGTTCGCTGTGCAACCTACATGTTGCGAGTTGTTGAACGATCAGTTTAATGCGCTGCTGGCAGATAACGCTCCTGATGCCATTAAAATAGGTGCAGTCGCCAACGACGAACAACTGGCGTTGATTGCCAGCCAGTTAACACGATTAAAAGAACATTCCCCTGCGCTACCCGTGATTTGGGACCCGGTGTTAAAGACCTCCGCTGGTGGCGTGCTTTCTGGCTTAAGCGCAAGGGCTATTGCCGACATTGCCCCTTTCGTTACCGTTGTTACGCCTAATATCAACGAGCTTTCAGAACTCACCGCGCTAGCAGTCGAAAATGGCGAAGATGCCTTTGCGGCGGCGCGTGAATTATTGGAGCTTGGCTTTGATTATGTATTGATTAAAGGCGGTCACGCGGATTGGCAGAAAGATGCTACCGATACGTTGGTTTCTCTCACCGAGCACTACCATTACACCACGGCGAGATACAAAGAGGCTCACGTAAGGGGTACAGGCTGTACCTTGGCAACGGCATTGGCAGCGTTTATGGCTGAGGGTTACCAGGCTCCTGACGCCGTTTGTCTGGCGAAAGGGTGCGTATCAAAGGCGCTTTCTGCTTGTTATCACACACGCGGGGCGCTTGTGCCGGGCATATGTCGGCGGCCGGAAAATATTTCTGATTTTCCTCAGGTGAGCATTGGCGATGAAAGGCCCTATAAAGACGATTCAGCCAACGCAACGGCGGCTGAATATCGCCCCCGCTTTTTGCCGCTAATACATAATTCAGCGACTATTTATCCGGTAGTAGATAGCGTGCACTGGTTGAGAAAGCTGTTGCCTACAGGTGTCAGGTTAATTCAGCTGAGAATAAAAAATGTCTCTGCAACGGTTGAAGGTGAAGTAAAAGAGGCCGTAGGCTTGGCAAAGCAGTTTGATTGTCAGTTATTCATCAACGATCACTGGGAACTGGCGATAAAACATCGCGCTTTTGGTGTTCATTTGGGGCAGGAAGATTTGCAAAACGCTGACTTACCCGCTATCGCTGAAGCGGGGCTAAGATTAGGAGTTTCTACCCACGGTTTTGCCGAACTTTGTCGGGTGATTCCGCTGGCGCCTTCCTATATCGCCCTTGGTCACATATTCCCTACCCGCACTAAGAAAATGGCATCATTACCTCAGGGAATTCACCGCTTAGCTCGGTATGTTTCACTTTGCAAAAACATTCCTACAGTGGCAATTGGAGGAATTAGCCCCGCGCGTCTGCAGGACGTAAAGAACACCGGCGTGACCCATGCCGCCATGGTAACGGCAATTACCGAAAGTGCTGACCCGGTGGCGCAAACTTATGCTTTGCAGGAGGCGTGGCGTGGAACTGAGTAAAGAAGAGTATAGCCGGTACAGTCGCCAGCTTTTGCTTAGTAACTTCGACGAAGATTGCCAGCTACGATTAAAACAAGCGAAAGCAATTATAATGGGCGTGGGCGGATTAGGAGCAATCTGCGCGCATTATTTGGCGGCTGCGGGTGTGGGTCAGCTAGTTCTTGTCGACCCTGATACTGTGGCATTAAGTAACCTGCACCGGCAAACGCTATATCAACAGCAGGATATTGGAAAGCTTAAAGCGGTTGTCGCTGCCGAACGCTTACGGCACATAAATTCGCTCGTTGATGTTGTGCCAGTGACAACCACTATCGCCCAGCTAGACGCTAGCTCACTTGAAAACGCCAGTGTGGTGGCTGATTGCACCGACAGTGTTGACGCCAGGTTACAAATCAATCAGCGCTGTTACGAGCGCAAGATTCCGCTGTTCGTAGCAGCGGCAACGGGTAACAAAGCATTGGCGTTAAATATTCTGCCCGGCGGCCCCCACGGCTGCGCAGCCTGTTTGTTTGCTGGCAGTGCGCAGGTTGAAGAAAACTGTCTGCAACAGGGTATTTTAGGGCCGGTAGCGGGTATTGCTGGCCTATATCAGGCGTTAGCTATTTTGCAGTACCTAAGCGGTACAGCGCCAATTCAATGGGGCGTGATGCATTACTTTGATGCCAGTTGCTTTTCCTGGAAAACCCTCAATTTACCAGCCAACCCGCAATGTCCTTACTGTGGAGAACAAAATGCTCGTTATTATTAATAACACCCCGGTCGAATGTAACGCGGCTTGTCGCTTGGATGAAATTCCACCGCTACAGGAAAGCACCACAAAGGGGCTGGCAATTGCGGTAAATCAGCAAATTGTTTTGCAGGAAAACTGGCCCAGTGTTGTGCTGCAAGAAGGCGACAATGTTGACGTTTTTAATGTAGTTGCAGGAGGATAACCGTGTTTACCATCGCTAATAAGCCCTTTCATTCACGCCTGTTAACTGGCACCGGTAAGTTCAGTCGTCCAAATGTCATGCAAGACGCCATTGCCGCCAGTGGTAGCGAGCTGGTAACCCTGGCACTAAAGCGGGTGCAAATGGGCGAAACGCCTGATCCGACGCTCCAGCTTCTATCTTCGCTGCCTGTGACTCTACTGCCTAACACCGCTGGTGCCAAAACAGCAGAAGAGGCGGTGTATGCGGCACAGCTTGCTCAAGCCGCTTTAGGTACAAACTGGCTAAAACTGGAAATTCACCCTGATCAGCGCTACCTGCTACCCGACCCTATAGAAACACTAAAAGCCGCCGAAAAGCTGGTAAAGCTTGGGTTTATTGTGCTGCCATATTGTGGCGCCGACCCGGTTTTATGTAAGCGTCTGGAAGAAGCCGGTTGTGCAGCGGTGATGCCCCTTGCTGCACCTATTGGGTCGAACCGAGGGTTGATCACCCGGGAATTTATTCACATTATTGTGGAGCAGGCCAGCGTACCGGTTATTGTCGATGCGGGTATTGGCTGCCCCAGCGATGCTACCGCCGCGATGGAAATGGGCGTCGACGCAGTACTTGTCAATACAGCCATTGCCACTGCCAGAGATCCCGTGGTTATGGCGCAGGCTTTTAAGCAGGCTGTCATAACCGGCAGAATGGCCTATGAAGCCGGGTTAGCGACCTCTTCATTTACGCCCCCATTGCAGGCAAGCGCCTCAAGCCCACTTACCGATTTTTTAGGTAAAACAGCATGATTGTCGCTACTCACTTACGCACCCAGAACTGGGACGACATTGCGATGCGGGTTCATAGTGTAACCCCTTCACGCGCCTACGCTGCCATTCACGCTTCCCATCCCGACATTGACGACTTTATCGCCATGGTGTCGCCGGCCGCAGAGCCTTATCTGGAAATTATGGCGCAGCGCGCAAAACAGCTTTCCCGTAGTCGCTTCGGCAATACTGTATCGATGTTTGTGCCACTTTATCTATCGAACCTTTGCGCCAACGAATGCACCTATTGCGGATTCACCATGAGCAACCGGATCAAGCGCAAGACGCTGACGTTAGAGGAAGTTGATCAAGAAGCGCAAGCAATTAAATCGATGGGGTTTAGCAACCTGTTACTGGTCACGGGAGAGCATGAAACAAAAGTAGGAATGGCCTATTTTAAAGAGACGATTCCGCGGCTAAAACGTCACTTTCCGTATCTGATGATGGAGGTGCAGCCGTTAAGTACTGAACATTACCGCGAACTTAAACAGCTGGGTATCAATGCCGTGCTGGTGTATCAGGAAACGTACCATGCGCGGCGTTACGCGCAGTTTCATTTGCGCGGAAATAAGCAGGATTTTGACTGGCGGCTGGAAACCTCAGACAGGTTAGGAATAGCAGGAATGGATAAAATTGGCATTGGTGCGTTACTCGGTCTGGCTGACTGGCGTACCGACAGCATAATGACTGCACTACACGCCAGCTATCTGCAGAAAACTTACTGGCGCAGCCGGGTTTCTATCGCCTTCCCCCGTCTGCGTCCTTGCGCTGGCGGCACCGGGGCCGACACTTTCACCCTCACTGACAGACAACTGGTTCAGCTTATTTGCGCACATCGTATTTTACACCCGCAGGCGGAGCTTAGTTTGTCTACCCGCGAATCTGCACATTTTCGGGATAACGTCATCCCGCTGGGCATCACCAGTATTTCCGCTGGCTCACAAACTCAACCGGGTGGTTATAGCGATACCAGTACCACAGCGCTTTCTCAGTTTGATACCGAAGATAATCGTCCTGCTGCCGACGTCGCTGCAGCGCTGGTAAAGCAAGGGCTTGAACCTGTGTGGACCGACTGGCTAGCAGGCTACGGTAAAGCATAATTACGTGCTCTTACCGCACCTGCTACCGGCGCTGTCACTGCGCTTTTGCAAGCGTGACAGGATGTTCCAGGGCTTTTAGCTTTTCGGTTAATAGCGCTTTAAAGCCCGCAGCATCTTTCGGGCTATCCGGATGCTTAGGCCACACAGCCAAAAAGCCATATTCTACTTGTGCTGACGGTTTAAACTGCACAAGATAATCGTAATCCGTTTCAAAGGTACGCTGGGTTTGGTCTAGCCGATAGAATACTGCCATTCCCAGCTCGTCGTCTTCACCTAACAAACTTTGTTTACCAAAGGTCGCAAAGACACCCCAATCGCCCAACTCTTGCTGAATAAACTCTACGCCCGGATGCTTCACTACGCCCGTCACCAGATTATCCACAGGAGTGGATAACGACACCGTTACATGAGTAGTAGGATCGCCGGCATGAATGTCATATTGTGTAGAAGCATCAGTTTTTTTACTGGCGACTTCCCACCCCTCATAAATTACGTTAAAAGAAGCACTTAGTTTATTGTCGCTCAGTAGCTTCCAATGGGTGTTATCCACGTTCTGCATGTGCATCACGGTATCGCCGTCAAGCCTGCCTATCGAACCTAAACCAAGGGCATTTTTGCCTACTTTTAACGCATCTGCGCCCCATTCTGTGAGCTCATGGTAGCTGTCGTAGCCATCCTGTCCGACTTCAGAAAGCACAGGTTCGTTACCCGTTTTCACAAAAATATCGATACCGTTACGCCAATCAAGATAAAGACGGTAACCAATGAGGTCGTTTTCCCAGCCCGGCCCTTCATAACGCAGATAATAGGAATGGTCGGTTAACTGCGCTGGCGAGGTGAAAATTTTAACATTTTTAAAAGTAAAACCATCGGCTTCGTAACTCTTTCCTTCCCATTTTCCACCTTGCCTGACCGCTAATTCCGCGTAGGCGACATCTTTTGTCTCTACGCCGTCGGATGCCAGTTCAAGCGCTTGAGTTTGCCCCGGCTTCGATTCTATCAGCACATTTAATGTACGCTTTCCCTGGTTATCAGTCACCCATTCAGAAGGGAACTTAGATGCCACTAATGATTTGCCTCCACTCCCCTGCACGTCGCTGGCAGAAAGGGACACAAGCTGAGGAAGCGAACTTCCCTGCGCGGGATTTTTAACTGAAAACTGCAGCTTTTCATTATCTTCTTTTGCTGAACACCCAATCAGCAAAGAGGCGGCAATTACGGCCCCTGTTACGTATTTTGCTGTCATTGCTAACTCCATTTTTACTGTCGAGAAGGTAATTACTTTGCACTAATATATTGACAATTGCCACCGGTGGCAATTATTTTAAATATTGTTAACATTGTTAATCCGATGTAGTAGAAAGGAAGATGATAAAGATTTACCCATAAATCGTTCTGATCCTACTCGGAATTTGAACAGACAACGCAAGGAAAACATATGCCAAATTTCAGCTTAACCGGTAAACGCGCATTGGTCACAGGGGCCAGCCGGGGAATAGGTCAAGCGATGGCTATCGCTCTGGCAGAAGCCGGCGCCCGAGTAATTTGCGCCAGCTCCCGCGAAGGCGGTTGCGCAGAAACTGTCGCGGCAATAAAAGCCAATGGCAATGAGGCAGTAGCATTGCACGGTGATTTATCAGATATGAAAGCAGTGAAGCAACTGGCAGATACCGCGTTGGCAGAATGGGATGGTCTGGACATTCTGGTAAATAACGGCGGCACTATTTTTCGCAGTCCTGCGGTAGATTTTCCGCTTGAGCAGTGGCAGCACGTTTTGCGAGTCAATATCGACTCTGCGTTCTTGCTCAGCCAGCAGGTAGGCAAAACCATGGTGGCGCAAAAAAGTGGGAAAATTATAAACACCGCATCCATGTTGAGTTACAGCGGAGGCATTACTGTGCCGGCATATACCGCGAGCAAACACGCTATCGCCGGACTTACCAAAGCGCTGGCGAATGAATGGGGTCAGCATAATGTTCAGGTTAACGCCATTGCACCTGGCTACATTCGCACCGACAACACTCAGGCACTGCAGGAAGACGAAACTCGCAGCAAAGAAATTTGTGCCCGTATTCCCGCCGGTCGCTGGGGCGAAACTGAAGATCTTAAGGGAGCGGTAGTCTTTCTTGCCAGCGGCGCGAGCAACTATATCAATGGTCACATTCTGGCTGTGGATGGCGGCTTTCTGGCGCGATAGCCAACAAACCTGTTACATGAGGAAGAACTTATTATGAGCACCGAACATGAAGTCCGCTATGCTATCGGACAACAAGAAGTAAAAGGGTACGACACCGAGCAACTACGTGAAGCCTTTCTGGCTGACAAACTTATGCAACATGGCAAGGTATATTGGATTTACAGCCACTACGAACGTTTTATGGTAGGCAGTGCAGTTCCCACCGACAAGCCATTGAAGCTGGACGTGCTCGATGATCAGCTAAAAGCCTCCTATTTTACCGCCCGTAGAGAGGTAGGCGTTATCAACGTAGGCGGGCCAGGCTCAGTCGTAGTAGGCGATATTACCTATGCTCTGGATAGAGAAGAAGCCCTGTACATCGGCAAGGACAATCCGGATGTGGAGTTCCGCTCTGACGATGCCGCCAATCCAGCCAAATACTACTTAAATGCTGCCCCCGCCCATCATGCTTATCCGTGTAAAAAAGTCGGGAAAAATGAAGCCAATGTGCTGCATCTGGGCAGCCTGGAAACCTCGAACGAACGTGACATCAATCAATTGTTAATAAACACCATTGTCGAGACCTGCCAGTTACAGATGGGCCTGACTCGCCTTAACCCTGGCAGCGTGTGGAACACCATTCCCGCCCATCAACATGACCGCCGCAACGAGGTGTACTTCTATTTTGATTTAGCTGATGGACAGGCTGTGTGCCATTTCATGGGCGAGCCCACCGAAACGCGGCATATTTTTGTTGCCAATGAGCAGGCTGTGCTGTCGCCGCCCTGGTCCATTCACTGCGGTGTCGGTACGTCAAATTATGCCTTTATCTGGGGTATGGCCGGGGAAAACCTGGACTATGACGATATGGATAAATTCCCGCCCAGCGCACTGCGCTAGGCAAGCGAGGTAGTTATGTTTTGGCTGAAAGTTTTATGTCGCCCGTTAATCATTGTGCTGACCGCACTGTTAGTCGCATGTAGTTATCATACTGAGGATAGCGACAAGGTGATTCTGCGTCTGGGTCACACTCTGGATACTCAGCATTCAGTGCACAAGGCGATGGTCTATCTTGGTGAACGTCTAAAATTTTACTCCAACGGTAAAATGGTGGTAGACATTTACCCAGGTAGCCAGTTAGGAACCGAACGGGAGATGGTGGAACTGCTGCAAATCGGTTCGCTTTCTATGACTAAAGTTTCAGCCAGTCCGCTGGAAGGCTTTGCCCCGGAAATGCAAATTTTTTCAATTCCTTATGTGTTTCGTGATAACGAACATTTTTGGAACGTTCTGAACAGCCCGATTGGTGACGAATTGCTCAGCGGCCTTGACGCATTCAAATTAAAAGGGCTGGGATATTACGATGCTGGCAGCCGCAGCTTTTACACTAATGACCGCCCAGTCCACACACCCAAAGATTTAAAAGGCTTAAAAATTCGGGTGCTAAATAGCCCTACTGCAGTGAAAACCGTCCGGGCATTGGGCGCAGCTGCCACACCAGTGGCATGGGGCGAGCTTTATACCGCGCTTCAGCAAGGCGTAGTGGATGGCGCGGAAAATAACCCGCCCAGTTACTATCTCTCCCGCCATTACGAGATTTCTCGTTATTACTCATTGGATGAACATACCTCGGTGCCCGACGTCATGTTGTGCTCGTCTCGAGTGTGGAACAATTTGACGCCGCAGCAACAACAATGGCTACAGCAGGCGATGGACGATTCGGTGGTGTATCAGCGCAAACTGTGGCAGGAATCCACTCGCGAATCGCTGGAAAAGGTGATTGCCGATGGCGTTGAAGTCATTTATCCAGATAAACAGCCATTTGTTGATGCCGTACAACCGTTTCATGAAACCTTTGCAGGCACTGAAGTCGGCGATCTGTTAGAAAAAATCAAGGCGATGTAATCATGCGAACAATAATTAAATTCATCGATAATTCTCTTGCCTGGGCACTGATTCTTGCCATGTCGGGCATACTGCTTGCGGTTATCTGGCAGGTTATTTCCCGTTATCTGCTACAGGACCCCGCCTCGGTTACAGAAGAGCTTTCCCGTTTTATTTTAATTTGGATCGGCATTTTGGGTGCCGCGTACGCCTACCGTCAAAAGGCACACCTGGGTTTTAATCTCATTGTCGATAAGCAATCGGAAACGGTTCGCAAAGCGATGCTTACTTTAGTAGAACTGCTGGTTGTGACCTTTTGTGTAATGGTGCTGCTATTCGGCGGTGCCGCTTTGGTAAATCTCACCCTGGAGCTGGATCAGGTTTCCGCCGCGCTGGGCATTCAAATGGGCTGGATTTATTCTGTACTGCCGATCTCCGGCGCTCTCATGATTTTCTACGGCATCATCAATATCTATAACCTTTGGCTAGATGCCTCGCAGGAGCCTTTGTAATGGAAATGACAGCTGTTGTCCTTGTGGTAGGATTTTTCTTCTTTTTGCTGATAAACGTGCCTGTTTCCATCAGCATTGGACTTGCCACATTAATTGCCATGCTGATGAACATCGAAGCGGTGCCAGCGGTCACAACCATCGCTCAGCGGATGGCGGGCGGGCTGGATAGTTTTGCCTTGCTGGCCATTCCGTTCTTTGTACTTTCTGGTTTGATTATGGGCCGAGGCGGTATAGCAAAGCGGTTAATCGAGTGCGCAATGGCATTAATTGGCTCCCTTCCCGGCGGACTGGCGCTGGTAAACGTGGTTTCCTGTATGCTTTTCGGCGCGATTTCAGGATCAGCGGTAGCTGCTACCTCCGCTATTGGTAGCTTTATGTTACCGCAGATGAAAAAGAACGGTTACGATCCCAATTTCAGTGCCGCTGTCACTGCCGCCGCTTCGACCACCGGCATGTTAATTCCGCCCAGTAATATTTTGATTGTTTACGCTATCGCCAGTGGCGGCGTCTCGATCGCAGCATTATTTATGGCAGGTTACCTTCCGGGAATCATGGTCGGTCTGGCGCTGATGATCGTGTGTTTTATCTACGCCAAAAAGAAAAACTTCCCGCTTTCTGAGCGCTTACCGCTGCGAATTGTCGCTAAAAAGGTATTAGCAGCAGTGCCGAGCTTATTTTTAATTGTGCTGGTCATTGGTGGCATTGTAGGGGGAATATTCACGGCCACCGAAGCTGGGGCCATTGCAGTGGTGTACGCATTGATGCTTTCAATGGGGTTTTATGGCGAAGTTAAAGCCAAAGAACTCCCTGAAATTCTGCTAAAGTCGGCGGAAACCACCGCCATCGTCATGCTGCTGATTGCGGCTTCAACGGCGATGTCATGGTTGTTATCCTTTGAGAATATTCCCCAGTCGCTCAGCGACTATCTGCTTCAGCTAAGTGACAATCCCATTATTATTCTGCTGCTTATCAATTTGCTGCTGATTGTAGTGGGTGCATTTTTAGATATGACACCGGCTGTACTCATATTTACCCCTATCTTCTTGCCTGTGGCAATGGAACTGGGTATGTCACCGTTACAGTTTGGTATAATGATTGTACTGAATTTATCCATCGGATTATGCTCGCCACCGGTGGGAGCAGTATTATTTGTCACCTGCGCCATTGCCAAAACCAAATTGGAAGATATTATTCGCCCGCTGATCCCTTTATATGCAGCTATGTTTGTGGTGCTTATGCTTGTCACCTACGTAGCCTGGTTCAGCGAAGCGTTGCCGCAGTGGTTTGGCTTTTGAACTATAAATGTTTGGTAAAAATTATACATAAACATATTTTTAACAAGTGAAGTGGTCGAAATCATAATAGCGTGCATACACAAGTTGCTGATTAAATTTGTTTTACGCTCAGGTGAAGGGATACACTTGTCAACAGACAGAAGTTCGCGCTTGTAATGTAAGCAGTCATACAGGCCAATAATAATAAGTGAAAAGTCAATGGACAAACGACCTACAATTAATGATGTTGCGAGAATTTCAGGCGTCTCGAAACGCACCGTTTCGCGGGTGATCAACGGCGCGACGAATGTTGGTGTCGCCACCCGCGAAAAAATTCAGAAGGTCATTGATGATCTTGGCTTTTCACCTGACAAACAGGCTCGCGGGTTAGCCGCCAGCCGTTCCTATTTACTGGGTTTGATTTATGACAACCCAGACGCCCTCTATATCGACCAGGTGCAACGGGGGGTGCTGAGCGTGTGTTCCGAACGCGGCTACGAACTGGTCGTTCATCCGTGTAACTACGACACAGAGAACTTTATTGATAATTGCGTACACTTTGTTAAACGTTCCAATATTGATGGTGTCATTATTCTGCCACCGGTATCTGAATCAAAAAAACTGGCGGCTGCGTTACGAGACAGAAACATCAATTACGTACGCATGGCCTCGGTAGACTTAGATGACCACGCGAATATCGTGGTATCGGATGACCGCGCGGCGTTAAGCGATTTGGCGCGCTATTTGGTGTCGCTGGGTCATCGGGATATCGGCATTATCAGCGGCCCCAAACACTATTATTCAGCGATTGAGCGGTTGGAAGGTTTTTGCCACACGCTGAAAGAATTAGGTGTAGATGTGGCTGAAAACCGCATTATTGAAGGCAAAAACACCTACGAAAGCGGTATCGAATGTGCGCGTTCGTTGTTAATTCAGTCACCGCCGCCGCAGGTTATTTTTGCCAATAATGATGAAATGGCAGCAGGCGTGCTTAAGGTCGCCCATGAGATGGGAGTCGCTGTGCCTGAATCTTTGTCTGTCGCAGGGTTCGATGATAACTTGCTGGCTACGCGGGTTATCCCTTCATTAACTACGGTACAACGGCCAGTCGTGGCAATGGCAGCGCTGGCAGCCAAGAAAATTATTGCGTTAATTGAACATTATCAGACAGAGCACCAGGATACTTACCTGGTGAAGCCGCATTTAATTATTCGCGAATCAACGAGAAAAGCGCAAAAGTAAGGGAACATGTATTGATCGCATTTCCGTTATGCCTTATCATGCCACCGGTGGCATTAATGTAAAATAACTGTTTTTATCGTTTATAGTTTAAAACAGGTATCAACCAGGCAGGTAGTTATGCAAGAGCTGACACAAGAGCAAACGAAAGTTATTCAAGTTCATCCCAATGACAATGTGGGCGTGAGTACATTGGCGCTTGAGGCGGGCACTACCATTGAAAGCCTGGGAGTTACGCTGTTATCTGAAATTCCTGCCGGACATAAAATCGCCCTGACGGATCTTGCCCAGGGTGACAAGGTAGTGAAATATGGTTTTCCTATTGGTTACGTTACTGAAGCGGTAAAAGCTGGTGAGCACATCCACAGTCATAATTTAAAAACCTTATTAAGCGGGCAGGAAGAGTACGTGTATGCGCCGCAGAAGCAGGATGCGTTACAAAACCCACCTTCAGATCAAGCCAGTTTTATGGGTTATCGCCGGGAAAACGGGACAGTCGGAATTCGCAACCAGGTTTGGATCATTAATACCGTCGGCTGTGTTAACCGTACCGCTGAGCGAATTGCTTCAGAATGCGAACGACGGTTTTCCAAAGAATGCGATGGTTTTCGTGCCTTCACCCACCCTTTTGGCTGTTCGCAGCTAGGGGATGATCTAAACGACACCCGCGCTATCCTTGCAGCGCTGGCTTCCCACCCTAATGCGGGAGCCGTACTCATTGTGGGATTAGGCTGCGAAAACAATCAGCTATCCAGTATGTTGGAATCAGTGGACAAGCCCGCTAACCGCATTCGATATTTTAACTCGCAAGATGTTGTCGATGAAATTGAAGAAGGCATCAGCATGGTTCACGAGATGCTTGATGTGCTATCGACGGACAAACGCGAGCCCATTCCTGCCAGCGAATTAGTGTTGGGTATGAAGTGCGGTGGCAGCGACGCATTCAGCGGTATTACCGCTAATCCGTTGGTGGGTCGTATGACTGATCTCATTACCCAATCTGGTGGCACCGCCATTCTTACCGAAACTCCGGAAATGTTTGGCGCTGAACAACTGCTGATGAACCGCGCTATAAACGAAGACGTATTTAAAGGCATAGTGAAGCTGGTTAACGACTTCAAACAGTATTTTCTCGACCATAAGCAGCCTGTTTACGAAAATCCTTCTCCTGGCAATAAGGCCGGCGGCTTGACTACACTGGAAGAGAAATCTCTTGGTGCCGTACAAAAAGGCGGTCAGGCCACGGTTACCAGTGTGCTGCAATACGGGCAACCCGTCAGCACCAAAGGGCTGTCTCTTTTACAAGCACCAGGCAACGATGCAGTCAGCGCCACCGCGTTAGCGGCCAGCGGCGCACATATCGTGTTATTCACCACCGGGCGTGGTACACCGCTCGGGTTCCCTGTACCCACAATTAAAATATCGTCAAATCCTAGGATCGCAAAACAAAAACCACACTGGATTGACTTCAATGCGGGACAAGTGCTGCAAGGCGTTGATATTGACGACTGCGCAGCGCAACTGTACCAGTTATGCTTAAGTACGGCGTCAGGTCAGCTGACCTGTAATGAAAAAAACGGTAGTCACGAGATAGCCATCTGGAAGCGTGGCGTAACCTTATAAGTAGAGAGTGATATGAGACCAATCTTGTTACACGAAGACAGACTTTTTCCTGTCGATGAAAAAACGCGCAGCATTGCTCGGGCTTTATATCAGTCTGTCCGTGATTTGCCAATCATCAGCCCTCATGGACACACCGATCCCAGCTGGTTTGCTAAGGATAGCAACTTTGGTAATGCCACCGAGCTGTTGATAAAACCCGATCATTATGTATTCAGAATGTTGTACAGCCAGGGCGTGCCTTTAGAAAGTCTGGGTATACCGCGCTGGGATGGCGGTGAATCTGAAACCGACCCCCGCAAAATCTGGCAACTACTGGCCGATCATTATTATCTTTTTGCGGCAACGCCCTCCAGAATGTGGCTCGACACTGTCTTTCACAATGTATTTGGCATGACGGACATGTTGTGTAGCGACAATGCCATGGAATATTACGACCATATCACCACCGAACTGGCCAAGCCTGAATACAAGCCTCGCGCGCTGATGGACCGGTTTAATATTGAAGTTATTGCCACTACTGAGGGAGCGTTGGATAGCTTGCCTCATCATAGCGCGATAAAAGGCACCGGTTGGGATAAGCGGGTAATTACCACCTTTCGTCCCGACGACGTGGTTGATGCCTCACGGGAAGATTTTGTTGCCAATATTGGCAAATTAGGTGAGATGACCGGTGAGGATTCCCACTCCTGGGCAGGTTACCTTAATGCGCTGCGTAAACGTCGGGAAGTATTCCGCGATCACGGCGCAACTGCCACCGATCATGGTCATCCTACTGCGGCGACCGCCGATTTAGCTTTGCAGGATTGTCAGGCCTTATTTGACCGTGTGTTAACCGGTAAATCCAGTGCGCAGGATCAAGAGCTTTTCCGCGCACAAATGCTGACTGAACTCGCCGGAATGAGTGTGGAAGACGGCATGGTAATGCAAATACATCCCGGTTCATTCCGTAATCATAACGAAGCACTATTTAAAAAGTTTGGCCGGGATAAAGGGCATGATATCCCAATGCAGACGGACTACGTGAAATCACTGCAACCTTTGCTCAATAAGTATGGCAACGATCCGCGCCTGAACATTATTCTATTTACGCTGGACGAAACCGTCTATGCCCGCGAATTAGCACCGCTGGCGGGGCATTATCCAAGCTTGAAGCTTGGTCCTGCCTGGTGGTTCCATGATAGCCCGGAAGGCATGCTGCGTTTTCGTCATCAGGTAACCGAAACTGCCGGGTTCTATAACACAGTGGGTTTCAACGACGATACTCGAGCATTCTTATCTATTCCTGCTCGCCATGATGTGGCTCGCCGCATTGATTGTCGTTTTCTGGCCCAGTTAGTGGTAGAGCATCGGGTAAGTGAATCTGAAGCCGCTGAGCTGGCTGTTCAGCTTTCTTACAAACTCGCCAAAAAGGCTTATAAACTGGGATAGGTGACGTATGGCAAGACTCAACGTGCAGACATTGGCGCAGCTCCCTGACTCTGTTAAAAAGCCTGCTTACGATTTAAAAACCACCGGCTGCGGTATCGTGCATATCGGCCCCGGCGCCTTTCATCGCGCTCATCAGGCGGTCTATACAGATCTCGCCATGGCACATGGGGGAGACTGGCGCATTCAGGCGGTGTCCATGCGCAGCCGCGATTTGCAGGAAAAACTTACCGAACAGGATAATCTATATGCGTTGGCAGTGCTGGATCACCAGCCTTACACGCAGATTGTGGGTGCATTAAAAAATGTGTTTGTGCTTGCCACTGATCGCGCAGCCATTATGGAAGCGCTTGGCATTGCAAACACTCACATCATCACCCTGACTATCACTGAAAAAGGTTATTGCCTGAATAATCAAGGAGAGCTGGATACTTCCCACCCTGATATTCGGCACGACCTGGAATTTGTGCAAGAGCCAGTTTCCGCCATTGGATTGTTAGTCGCCGCACTGAGTCAGCGTAAAAAGGAAGCGCACTGCAAACTGACTATCATCAGCTGCGACAACTTGTCTGATAACGGCACTAAACTAGGGGCTGCAGTTAAAGCCTTTGCCAGTTTACTTGATGCTAATCTGGCTGACTGGATTGAGCAAAATATCTGTTTTCCTAACACCATGGTAGACAGCATTACGCCCGCAACAGACAGCGAGTTAATCGAACGTACAGAAGCCGAATTAGGCGTGCACGATGCGTGGCCGATTCAACGGGAAGCCTTCAGCCAGTGGGTAATAGAAGATAAATTTAGCGGCCCTCGCCCTGCCTGGGAAAAGGTAGGCGTAACATTTACCGATGATGTACATGTTTTTGAAAAAGCGAAGTTGCGAATATTAAACGGCACTCACTCCACGTTGGCTTATATTGGCTCTTTATGCGGTTTAGACACGGTTTATGCGGCAATAAACGAACCGGCACTGGAGCAGTTTATCCGCCGTTTATTAACGAAGGAAATTCTGCCCACCATTGACGCAGGGGATAAACTCGATGTCAGTGCCTATGCTGATGAAATTATTCAGCGTTACCATAACCCTCATATTCGTCACATGCTCGCGCAGATTGCGTGGGACGGATCGCAGAAACTGCCTTTTAGAATCTTAAATACCATTCGCGATAGATTAACAGCAAAAGGCGCGATTTTGCACCTCTGTGCACCTGTCGCTGCATGGATCCTGTTTATTGCTCAACGTCAGCAGTCTGGCGAAAAACTCACCGACCCCAATGCAGAAAAATTGCTTGCACTGGCGGCAGAGCATCAACATAACGTAACTGATTTTGCAGACGCCATTTTGAACCTGCAGGAAGTGTTCGCAGAACTTTCTGACAATCGACAGTTTCGCGATACTGTTCATGCACAACTTGCCACACTGAAGAAACTTGATAAAAGCAATCCGGCGGATTGCCTGGGAGCATTGTAATGTACGGAATACGCAATCTTCTTAAGGGCGCACCGATTTTACCTATTGTGCAGGCCGATACTGTCGAGCAGGCGCTTGCCGTCGCTGAAGCAGTCAAGAACAGTGGGCTTAAAAATATAGAAGTGGTCAGACGCACAGCCGTTGCTGCAGACGCTGTCACCGCGATTCGTCAGAAATTTCCCGAACTGGTTGTGGGCATGGGGACCATTTTAACAACGTCTCAGATTGCCGAAGCCAAAGCCGCCGGCAGTCAGTTCATTGTTACGCCTACTGTCAGCCCCACGCTTTTGCAGGCGCTGGTAGAAGCTGAGTTACCTTTTATTCCCGGCACCGCGAATGCCGCGGATATTTTGATGGCCGCCGAATTCGGCGTAAAAGAGCTGAAGTTCTTTCCCGCTCACCTTAATGGTGGCGCACCTATGTTAAAAGCGCTTAGCAGTATCTTTCAGAATATCGTGTTTTGCCCTACTGGCGGAGTGACGCAGCAGAACATGACAGAATACCTTGCCCTGCCCAATGTATTTGCCGTAGGAGGCTCGTGGATGCTGCCCACGGAAATGGTTAAAGCGGGTAACTGGCAAGGCCTTACCGATTTATGCGCGCAGGCGTTAAGTGCATTTGATAATGAGGCCGCAGCATGAAAAAAATGGTGATATTTGGCGAATGCATGGTGGAGCTGGTAAACCGCGACCAGGAGAATCTGGCAAAAAGCTTCGCCGGTGACACCTACAACACTGCTGTTTATCTAAAACGTTGCGCAAAAAATATTTCCGTACAGTATTTTACCGCTATTGGCGCAGACTTTTTAAGTGACGAGTTTCTTTTTCGTATGGGCGAAGAAGAAATCGGCACCGACTACGTTTATCGCTGCAGAGCACGCAATTTAGGCTTGTATATGGTGCGCACAGACAAGCATGGCGAACGGACCTTCGCTTACTGGCGTAATGGCTCTGCCGCCACACAAACCCTGAATACCATGACCGGTAAGCTCGTTGATGTAGATATGTTCTATTTCAGCGGAATTTCACTGGCGATTCTGGACGATGCCCAACGGGAAAAGCTATTTGTTATTCTGGATGAATTAAAGTCCCAAGGTTGCCGCATCGTTTTCGATCCAAATTATCGGGAGCGTTTGTGGATGAACCCTGAAGAAGCGCGCAAATGGACCGATCGGGCGTACAGCATGGCGGATATCGCCTTTCCCGGCGGCGATGATCATCTAACCCTATATGGTCATACCGATACTGATGCTATTTTTGCACATTTAGCCCCCTTTGATATCGGCGAGGTTGTGGTAAAAAACGGCGCCATCGGCGTACATGTCCTTCAGGAAAACGCCCACTATATTGTTCCGGTTGAAAGGGTAGAGAAAGTTGTTGACACCACGGCTGCTGGTGATGCGTTTAACGGCGGTTATCTGGCTTCACGCTTAAGTGGTGGTAGTATTACCGACGCGGCAAGTTTCGGCGCAAAAGTCGCGGCAACAGTAATTAGTTACCCTGGTGCAATTATGACAAAAGAGGCTTTCTTCAGTCATATCGCTCCGCAGTCGGCTTGATTTCTGTCCTTGCCGCTTTTCTTACGTTGATAGTTGGGCTGGTTAGCCCAGCTATTTTGGCGGATGACAAACCTTTGGCTTTCGCCGGCGCACTCGGCTTTGGCAAGTACACCGCTGGCGGCAACAATGGCCAAACTCTGGTTGTGAATTCGCTGGCGGACCCAAAGAATATTACGCCGGGCACGCTTCGCTGGGCGGTAACCCAGTCTTACCCTCGCAATGTTCAATTTGCTGTGTCGGGCATCATCCATCTGCAAAAGCCCTTAAAATTTTCGGTGATAACCTCACGCTTGATGGTTCGACATCGCCTGGCGGCATTGTTGTTCGTGGTGCGGAAACGCAAATTAAAGCGAATCAGGTGATTATTCGATATCTGCGTTTTCGTCCGGGACAGCATAGCCCCGAAGGCGATGCCATGACTGCGCGACGTCAACACGATATTATTATCGATCACTGTTCCCTTAGCTGGGCGAATGATGAAGTGGGATCTTTTTACAATAACGAAAATTTCACTCTTCAATACAGCCTGCTTGCGGAGAGTTTACGCGACTCAGGACATTCCAAAGGGGAACACGGTTACGGTGGAATCTGGGGCGGTAAAAATGCCAGTTTTCTACGTAATATTGTTGCCAGTCACACCAGCCGAAATCCGCGTATCAACGGCTATCGGCTTGGTGCGCCTTATTCTCAGTCCGAAACGCTTGTGGATATCCGTAATAACGTGATTTTCAATTGGGGTTTCAAAAGCGTGTATGGTGCAGAAGGCGGTAAGTTTAATCTGGTTGATAATGTCTTCATTCCCGGGCCGGCTTCTACCGTAGACTGGATTTTCGAATTATGGCACCGCGAAGACATTTCCATGGGTCACGGCTATATCCACTGCAATGCGTTTGCAGGCACGTCAGATGATGCTCAAGCTGACCGTTCACGCATTACGGTGGTTGATATGGACAAAGAAAAAGCCAACGCCATACTAGACGACTTTTTGGTAAGCAAAACGTTCTACAATGAATCTGCCGCGCTCAGTTCGGATGAAGCTTATCAGCAACTGGTACAGTCTGGAGATGTGGGCGCTACCTTGCCTGTTCAGGATAGCGTAGATAAACATGTGCTGGATATGATTCGTCATCCGCAGACAATTAAAGGAGATGGCATCATTGATTCCGAGTTAGAAGTCATCTCCAGCTGGCAGGATTATGAAGCTGAATTTACTCAGCCTGTTGAGCGTAAATAATTACGCTTAACAGGCTGAGTAGCCTTCTCTAAAAGCCCCTGCCTTTCGTAAAATCGATACCTTCTATTTCCACTTCTTGAAAATAACTGCCAAACGGTTGAATGGATTTCGCTTGCGCTTCGGCAACCACCAGCTTTGCAATTTCTAATGCGCCGGCTCTTGAGAAGTGGGTGTCATCTTCAACGCCATCTGGATGTTTCGGGTGCTGCCCCGGCTTTAAATAATTAAATAACATTTTTGACTTTTCTGGCCCGTATTGTAAATACAACTGCCAGCTTGATGCCGCAAGATCAATTAATGGCGTAGCGGTTTCTTTGGCCACTTCTTTTACCAGCTCAGGATACATGCCATGCGCATCGCGAATATGGCCGTTTTTATCAAAGTAGCGGCGCATCACCGGCGTAATGAGTATGGCATTGCCTTGCTTTGCTTTTACTTCCTTAACAAACGTCAGCAGATTACTTTTATATTCCCGTGGAGAGGTGTAGCGATTTGGATAATCATAAGCCTGATCGTTATGGCCAAACTGAATTAACACCCAATCTCCCGGCTGCACTTGTTCCTGAAGCGCCTGCCAACGTTTTTCGGCTATAAAAGTGCGTGTGCTACGACCGCCTTTGGCATGGTTATCAATAGTGACGGCGTTATTTGTGTCGGCAAGGAGTTCCGGAAGAACTTGTCCCCAGCCTACCTCTGCGCTTTTTTCCGGATTTACATCCTGTACGGTAGAATCACCCGCTATCAGGATTGTTGCGGCATCCTCTTGCGCTACAACAAGCGGCGCAAACAAAAGGGCAAGAACAGCGACACAACGCCATTGGTTTATCTTTATCATAACGTTTCCCTGTAAACATAGTTCGCAAGAGGATGGTTTTGCGCCTTCAGTTCCCGCACAAATAATTGAGCAACTTTAGACGCCCCTATAACATTAAGATGCGTGTTATCAATTTTTCCTTCAGGATAACGGGTGTAAAGATCCGGCGGCACCTGCAGGAAAAATTTCTGGCTTTCTTCGTCACCGGTTTCTGCTAACAATGCACATGTTTTTTCATTTAAGGGGAAGAATGCCACGTCTTCCGCCTTTGCAACTTTTTTCGCAGCCGCCGCATACTCAAGCAATGTTCGCTCTAACTTCCCATCGCTTGAAAAATGCCGTCGACAAATGGAACTGGCGAGCATAGGAGTTGCGCCCTTAGTACGGGCTTCTTCTATATAGCGCTTCAGGAAAGCCGGATAATCTTTATCAGGTGACGCATAACGGACAGGATCTTCTTTTTTCTGATCGTTATGCCCAAATTGAATAAGCACGTAATCACCTTCCTTTATTTCCGACAACACACTGCTCCAGCGCCCTTCATCAATAAAGCTGCGTGTACTGCGGCCATTCGTAGCATAATTACGGATCTCAAGTTCAGGGGAGACAAAATGCGGCAGCAAATGCCCCCATCCACGCTCCGGATAAGCAAGGTTCGGTTTATTTGCCATGGTGGAGTCGCCCACCAAATGCAATGTGACAGGCGTCAAATCTTGCGCCTGGACGTAGGTGCAGAAAAATAAAACGACGACTATGAGCGGCTTAAACATGAGGTTATTCCTGTTTTTTAGTACGAACAAAAGCGCCTAATTAGCGGTTCATACACGCTAATTAAGCGGGAATAAAAAAGGCCATTTACAGGGACGGATAAATGGCCGAAGGGACAACACTTTCTCGCGTTACATGCGATAGCTAACACCTAAAAAGTACTGACGACCTGTAATTTGTTCAGTGACAATGCGCATCACTGACGGATCCATATATTCAGCGGTGGTTTCATCGGTAAGGTTAATTCCTTCCAGGGTTAGCTTGAGGTTTTCACTGACATTGTAACTTGCAGAGAAGTCGACATACGTTGCGCCGTCTATCTGGCGCCATTTGTCTGTATCGCTTGAACTTAGATCAGTATAAAACTCACTGCGGTACGCGGTAGAAATACGAGCACTGAAAACATCGTCTTCCCAGTACAGTGTTAGGTTTGCAGACTCATCTGACTGCCCTGTCAGTGGGCCCACGCGGCCTTCACCATAGGTCATTTCGGAATCAACAAATGTGAGATTGGCGAGTATGCCAAACTTTCGTACCCAGTCAGGTCCGGGTAAAAAGGTCAGCGGCTGCTGGTATTGAATCTCAAAACCATCAAGATCACCGCCTTCACCATTAACCGTGCGACTTACCTGAAATTCTTCATCAATTAGGTCGTCGTACTGAGAGCTCAACAAGCTATCGGGCAGACCCGTTTCAGGCCACGTCATAGTAACGGTTTCTGAAGTGGGGAGAGACTTAATATCTTTAATAAAATAGGCCAGCGATAACAATGCGCCTTCATCAAAATACCACTCAACCGCAAAGTCCGTAGCATCAGCGCGAAAAGGGTCGATATAAGGATTGCCGTAGCTCACTTTAGGGTCACCAAATATTCCAACGCTACCGCCAGGATTGAGCGTACCCAGGTTTGGTCGAGTCATTACTTTTGCCCAGCTTGCACGTAAGATTAGCTCGTCACTTAGCTCATACGCTAAGTTAACAGAGGGCAATGTGTCGGTATAATCATGTTCAACAGTGCGTATTTCAGTATTCACTATACCGGTAGAGCTGAGATCAGTTTTTACGTAACGAACTCCGGCGTTACCGCGCAAAACTCTCTCGCCGATGTCATAGTTGAAATCTGCTTGCGCAAAATACCCCATACTTTCTTCAGTAACTGAGCGCGTATCTCCTGCATAAACCTCATATGGCCAGCAACCACTTGCTATGAAGTTATCAACTTGATCAGAATTCGCCATAAAAAAAGTTTGGCCACCGTGGCTGACGACACTGCCGTCGCCAGCGGTTATTTCAGAACCGATGCCACAAGCGCTACCATCAACTTCGCCGTCATTTTGGTCAACGTCGGCTAGCGCAGCATCAGAACGAAAGCCTTCAATTTCGTACGAGTACTCTTTGTAAGTTGCACCGGCTTTTAATGTTATCGCATCATTAAAAAGATAGGATAAATCTATACGTGCATTGTCGTTGGTAGATTCTGCGTCGTAAAGACGATCACGAAATTCGGAGACTTCCCAATTCGCTGGGTCTGCGGTATCAAAGCTGTAATTTAATATCGGGTTTAACATATCAGTGAAATCGTAAGTCACTGCTGAACTGTTATCAGCGTAGTTCAGCATCTTACGCTCATCGTTGTCAGAAAAGTGCTCGTAGACTACGGTGCTTTCACGGTTTTTTAACTTTGATTTTGACGTTCCTATCAAAATATCAGCGCTCAATGTATCGGTGAAGTCATGCTCCAGATTCATACTGAACTGGGTGAAATCTGATTCCCAATCGGCGACAAAATACTCCGAACGCATGTCAACGTCGGCAATGGTGGCGGCATACATGGTGTTCTGATCATCAATTCGGTAGGCAGTAACGTTTGATTGATCAACACCTGTAGCACCGGTCCGGGCCAATGATATTGCCTCCATAAATGGCTCGTTTCTGGTGGACTGGATATTAGAGTAAAGGGCGTCGAAGGACACGGTGGTATTATCACCGGGAATAAACTGTAAGGACGCAGTTACGCCAGTGCGCTCTTGTTCGTGAGTTCTTTCAGCGTAACGAGGAAAACGAGGGTGCCATGCGTTACGTACTGCGGTAAGATCGGCTTCGGTTTCGCAAGCCGAACATGCCCCAAAATCATCAGTTTCCCATCGACCGGTGTCAACTCCTTCGTTATTAACAAACCGTTCTGAAAAAGACGCCGACATAAGAAAGCCGATGGTATTATCTTCATTAACAAAACTCGCTAAGCCTGAGACTCTGGGGTTATATTCTTCAGACTGGTCGTTGTAGGAAGCCTGACCATTGAAAGCAAATACATTTTCATTGTAGTCAAAGGGTCGAGCGGTACGAAGCCCTACCGTAGCGCCAAGAGAGCCTTCCTCTAATTCAGCAGATGTCGTCTTATAAACGCTAAGTTGATTGAAAAGCTCGGAAGCGAAAACGTTGAAGTCAAAACCGCGGCTGGTGCGCACCCCACCGGTACCTGCAGCCAGGGACTGCGCCTGCATGCCGTTAAGTTGCACGCGAGTGAATGTGGAGTTAAGCCCGCGAACGGTGATTTCCCGCCCCTCTCCGGCTTCACGACTGACCGCCACGCCGGGAATTCTCTGCAAAGCTTCAGCCAGGTTTTGATCAGGGAAATCGGCAATATCTTCAGCAAGAATAGTATCCACAGCGCCTGCAGAATGCTGCTTTAACATCAACGCTTTGGATAAGCTGTCAGCGTAGCTGTTCGCCCTTACTTCAATGACTTCTACATCCTGGTCTGTACCGGTCTTGCTCGCTTGCGCCTGAACATTGCCTGAAACCAGTATTGCTGTGGTGATAGCGATACTTAAAGGCGTTTTGGTAAATATTTTGGCAAACGTCATGAGTGTCTTCCTCACGTGGATAGGGTTTGTTTAAACATCACAGTCTTTGTGACTGTATTGTTAAGACGCAATCCGGTTGTTACCTTCCGGACAGCAGCTATAACTTTGTTAAATATTATGTCCAGCCTGAGACAGCTTCTTTTCTTCATGCGTTACATATGATTTACATCCTATTCCCTAATGCTACCGGTGGCAAATAAATTTGTACATTTTCTTTACAGTCAGTTGAAAGGACACACCGACCATTAAGGCTAACAATCCTACTAGCAGAACATACACGAGGTTTGATGGGAACGGCAAAGATATATATTTCAAAGAGTAACAGTTGAAACGGGAGCAATAATTTGCGTTTGTTAAACTTATTGTTATCGATATTACAACTTGACAACATAAACCGGTTGAGCCAACATGCTACCGGTAGCACTCAGGTTTTAATTTTGTTAATTTTCAGGAGTCGCATATGCGAAAACTACTTTCCTCGCTGCTTATGGTGGGAACAATGGCGCTTCAACCGCTCGCTCATGCCAAAGAAAACACCACGCAGACAGCGTTAGACAACACAGCGAAATGGTCAGTACGCATGGCAGAATCCGAAATGGTGCGTTTTCCCGAGGCGTGGATGATCGATTGGGATGAAGAGCCGCAGTGGGATTATGTACATGGCCTGAACTTGCTGGCGTTCTCCAGACTTTACGAAAAAACCGGCGACGAGCGCTATTTCAAATACATCAAAAATTACTATGATCGCTTCGTAAATAGTGATGGCAGCATCAAGACCTACGACATTAATAAATTTAATATCGACATGATTAATCCTGGAAAGGTGCTCCTCTTTCTCTATGATCAAACCGGCGACAGCCGCTACAAAAAAGCCGCAGACCTACTTCGCTCGCAGTTAACCGAGCATCCGCGCACCCAGGAAGGCGGTTTTTGGCACAAAAAGCGTTACCCCAACCAGATGTGGCTGGATGGCCTGTATATGGGTGCACCGTTTTATGCGGAATATTTACTTCGCTACGGCAAGCCAGATGGATTGAATGATGTGTTTACTCAATTCGAGCTCATTGAGAAGCACCTTTATGATGAAAAGACCGGCCTTCCCCGCCACGGCTGGGATGAGTCGCGGGAACAAAAATGGTCCGACAGTGAAACCGGGCTTTCGCCACATCACTGGGGCCGCGCTTTAGGGTGGTATGCCATGGCCATGGTGGACGTGCTTGACATCGCACCAGCTCACCATCCTAAGTACAACTGGTTGAAAAAGCGCTTTGAAAATCTGATTACCCAAGCAGTGAAATATCAGGATGAAACAGGTGCCTGGTATCAGGTTGTAAATTTAGCCGAGCGTAAAGGAAACTACCTGGAAGGCTCCGCTACGGCAATGCTGACCTATGCAATCGCCCGCGGCGTCAATCTACATGTGTTGCCAGAATCATTTCGCTCTCACGCCGAAAAAGGCTTTGCTGGCATGCTCGATCAGATGATTTCGGTAGACCCTGCCAACAATGTAATAAGCTTAAACCAAATTTGCGCGGTAGCCGGTCTTGGCGGCAACCCTTATCGTGACGGTTCATTTGAATACTATATCGGCGAACCCGTTCGCGCCAATGATGCCAAAGGCGTAGGCCCGTTCATCCTGGCGGCGCTGGAGCTACAAAAATGATAGTCGTGCAGAAACGGTTGTCGATGCTCGCTTTATTGGCCCCATTAATACTGGGGTGCCAACAGGGGAATCAAACGACTACAACCGCTGCTGTTGCCGTTACCGATAAACGTTTATGGGTATCGGATATGAGTAACGGTGAGTATCGCAACCCTGTTCTGCACCTGGACTATTCGGATCCTGACGTTGTTGCCGTTGACGGCAATTACTATATGACGGCATCCAGCTTTAATACCGCGCCAGGTCTGCCTGTTTTACATTCGACAGACTTGGTCAACTGGAAGCTGATTAATTATGCTCTTCCTAAGCAGGTTCCTCTGGATCATTTTGCTACCCCTCGTCACGGCGAAGGGGTATGGGCACCCAATATTCGTTTCCACGATGATAAATTCTGGATTTTCTATCCCGATCCGGATTTCGGCATTTATGTGACCACCGCTACCGACCCAGCCGGGCAGTGGTCGGCGCCAAAACTCATTCTGCCGGGTCAAGGTCTGATCGATCCCACACCATTGTGGGACGATGACGGTAAGGCGTATTTGCTTCATGCCTGGGCGAAAAGCCGCGCAGGCTTTAATAACGTTTTAAGCTTACGGGAAATGGCACCAGATACCGGTTGGGTGAGTGAAGATTACACCAATGTGGTAGATGGGAATAAGCTGCCAGGCTATCGCACAATAGAAGGGCCCAAGTTTTACAAGCGCAATGGCTATTATTATATTTTTGCGCCCGCTGGTGGTGTAGAAACGGGCTGGCAAACCGTATTTCGCGCCAAAGCCATCTCCGGCCCCTACGAAGCTCGCGTTGTTATGGATCAAGGAAATACGCTTATCAACGGCCCCCATCAAGGTGCGTGGGTGCATACCGATGAAAACGAAGACTGGTTTATTCATTTTCAGTCCCGCAAAGCCTATGGACGCATTGTTCACCTGCAACCTCTCACCTGGCAGAGCGACTGGCCAGTCATTGGCGTCGACGAGGATGGCGATGGCGTGGGTGAACCCGTCTACACTCACACTAAGCCGAAAACCGACAAGCCGGGAGTCATTGCGCCACAACCCACTACCGATGAATTTAATGGCAAAGAGCTTGGTATTCAGTGGCAATGGAATGCGAACAGTAATGACAGTTGGTATCGCATGGACGAAAGCCGGGGCGTGCTGCGGTTATTAGGGCAACCGAAGGTAGAAAAAACCGGCGACAATCTTTGGATGACACCATCACTACTGCTGCAAAAGCTTCCCGCTCCTACCTTTGAAGTGCGTACCAAATTTAATTTAGCTAGCTCCAGTAAAAACGCCGAAGGGGGTTTGCTGATGTTTGGTGAGGATTACGCATATGTGGGGATTAAACCCATTGATGGACAAACTCACCTTGTGTATGGCCACTGCGGTGGTGCCAGAACCGGATGCGATGAGTCTATTGAGGATTATGGCCCAATAAAAAGCGAAAGCGTGGAACTACGCTACATCGTCGCCAGTGATGCATCGGTCATTTTCAGCTATCGCACCGATGCCAATTCCCGCTTTACGGTGGTGGGCGAACAGTTTAGCGCCGTGCGAGGGCGCTGGGTAGGAGCCAAAGTCGGCTTGTTCAGTCTGGCTGATGATACAGCCGCGCACATTGATGTGGATTACCTTCGATTTCTTCCGCAGCAAAGGAAATAACCGATGTCATTCTCCTCATCGTTACCCATCGCTATATGTTTATCTGCTTTGTTAACGGCATCGACAGTGGCTAAAGACTTTACTGTTGATGACAGCTATTCGGTATCGCAGCGTTACTATAACAACATCGAAAGCCACCCGGAACTTGTCTGGCCTACGCTGAATTTTGAGCAAGGGCAGCAGGTAATGTTCGACCGCCGCTATAAAGTTGCGAACGATCGGGAACTGCATCTGGATATCTTTTTGCCTGCCAAAGCCAAACCCAGCAAGCAAGCAGTGATGCTTATTCATGGCGGCGGCTGGCGCTCAGGCAATAAATCCCATTTTTATACACTGGCAAACCTGCTGGCGCAACGGGGCTATGTAGTAATTACGCCAGAATACCGCCTGTCGGTAGAAGCGCCTTATCCGGCAGGATTGGTAGACATAAACGACGCTCTTGTCTGGGTGAAGGAAAACGCCCAGCAATTCAATATTGCCCCTGATAGTATTGCCTTAGGCGGTGGGTCTTCTGGCGGGCACATGGCGGGTTTGCTGGGGAACACAGCGAACCAAACCTGGTTTAAAGGCAGTGAGTCTGATGCAGATACCCGCGTAAACGCGGTGATCGACCTGGACGGCGTGCTGGATTTTACCCATCCACTGGCCATTGCCAATGAGAACAAAAACAAAGAGAAGTCTGCTGCTGGCCTGTGGTTTGGAGGCGCTATGGAAGATACGCTGGAGAAATGGGAACAAGCTTCCACCGCCAAACATATTCATCAGCAGTCGCCGCCCATGCTGATTATCAGCAGCGGCCAAATGCGGTTCACCGCCGGCAAAGACACAGTGTTAGAAAAATTAGATCGTTTTGGCATTATCAATCAATACTTCCAGTATGAAGACAACATTCACACTTACTGGCTATTCGACCCTTATGTTACCGAAACCGCGGATAGAATAGACGCTTTCCTTACCCGGATTGCGCAACAAGAGAAGGAATAACTATGCGGACTGACCGTAGAACCCTACTGAAACTCATCGGCCACAGCGCTACTACTGCCGGTTTACTTAGCCTGTCTGGTTGTAGTTCGGCAATACGTCCTACCAGCGATTTCGACTGGGACACTAACGCCGCCGCTATTCGCAGCCGTATTGTACCGCCTACGTTTCCTGAGCGCTCAGCCAGTATTACCGATTTCGGTGCCAAGCCTGGCAAACAAAATGATTGTACTCAGGCCATTGCCGATGCCATTGCCCATATTGCTCAACAGGGCGGCGGTACTGTTACTGTGCCAGAAGGCGCATTTTATACCGGCCCGGTTCATCTTAAATCTAATATTAATTTTCATATCGCAAAAGGCGCAGTACTGCACTTTATTCCCGAACCAGAACGTTATAAGCCTTACGTATTTACCCGTTGGGAAGGCACTGAGCTGTACGGGTACTCACCGCTTATCTATGCCTTTGAGCAAACCAATATTGCCGTGACGGGTGAAGGTACACTGGAAGGCGGTGCCAGTGAAACCATTTGGTGGCCGTGGAAAGGCCCGTGGAAAGAAGCAAAATGGGGAGATGACCCCGAAGCCAACCAAAAAAATACCCGCGATCCGCTACGGGCTATGGCTGAAAAAGGCGTGCCTGTGGAAGAACGGGTATTTGAAAAAAATTATCTACGTCCGCCATTTATTCAACCTTATCGCTGTAAAAATGTGCTGATATCGGGCGTAACCATCCGCAATTCCCCGTTCTGGTTAGTGAACCCGGTGTTATGTACCAACGTCACTGTCAAAGATATCTACTGCCATAGCTACGGGCCCAACTCAGACGGTTGCGATCCTGAATCCTGTACCGATGTACTTATCGAAAACTGCACCTTTGATACTGGCGATGATTGCATTGCGGTGAAATCGGGCCGTAACGCTGATGGCCGTCGGGTAGCGCAGCCCTGCGAGAATATTCTTATCAACAACTGCCAAATGAAAGCTGGGCACGGCGGCGTCGTTATCGGTAGTGAAATTTCCGGCGGCGTGCGTAATCTGTATGCGCAAAATTGTGAGATGAGCAGTCCGAATCTGGACAGAGGCATCCGCATTAAAACCAATTCGCTGCGCGGCGGCCATCTGCAAAACCTGAACTACCGTAACTTGCGCATCGGGCAGGTAAAGGATGCAATCGTAATTAACTTCTTTTATGAAGAAGGCGATGTGGGCAATTTTACGCCGAAGCTGGAAGGTATCCGCATTGAGAATCTTTATGTTCAACATGCACAAAGAGCTTTTGTGCTCTTAGGTTATGACCATACGCCCATTACCGGTGTCACCTTTAAAAGCCTGACGTTTGAAAAGGTGGATTCGCCTTCGGTGATAGAAAATGTCGCGGATATCACGCAACAGAACATCGTGATCAATGGCAAGAAGGCGGAGTTACCGAATGTTTAAAAGTGCGATAGTAGTGGGATTGATGCTTGTTATGACCGCTTTTTCAACGCAATCACATACCACTGCATCGCAAAATTCTGTTGCCAAAGCTGATGCCACTGTTTCGCTACAACCCACTGATGCCCGTAATCATTATACTTCTGTGCAGGCTGCAGTAAACGCAGCTCCTAAAGAAGGAGGGTGGACAATCGCTATTGCGCCTGGCAGTTATTACGAGCGGGTCGTAATTACTACGCCCAACCTGACTTTAGTGGGTGCAGGAATGGACGCCACCCGCATTTATTTCGGTCGTTATGCCGGGCAGCCGGTGAAGCCCGGCAGCAATGAAACCTGGGGAACATTCAGAACTGCCACCGTTGACGTTGATACGCAAAATATTCATCTTGCTAATATGACTATCGAAAACAGTTTTGACTATCGTGCCAATGAAGCAAGAGGAAAAGCAGATGCTGACAGAGTAAATGGAGAGCAAGCTGTAGCACTAAAAACCGGCGAATATGCCGACAAAATTGTGGTTGAGAACGTTCGCCTGCTGGGGTTTCAAGATACTCTGTATGTTCAGGGTGGCCGCAGCTATTTCAGCGGCGGTGAAATTCACGGCCATGTGGATTTTATCTTTGGTAACGGCAACGCGCTGTTTGAAGGCGTTGATATTTATTCCCGCAGCAGGTTAAAACCTCAGCAATACACTGGCTTTATCACCGCGCCCAGCACCCTGATTACCGATGAGTTTGGTTTAACTTTTATAAACTGCCGCCTGCTAAAAGAAGATAATGTTCCCGATGGCAGCGTTCCGCTCGGGCGTCCATGGCATCCTACTACCACGTTCGCTGACGGTCGTTATGCCAACCCTTTTGCGGTAGGTAAATCGGTGTTCATTAACACCTTCATGGATAGTCATATCGCCACCGAGGGCTGGACATCAATGGGAGGCTCAACGCCAGAAGGAGGGCGTAAGGAGTTCAGTCCTATTACCGAGGCGCGTTTTCGCGAGTACAACAGCAATGGGCCTGGCGCAGTAAAGCATGATTCCCGTCCACAACTTTCTGGTACTGACGTAGAAATTTACTCTAAATATAACATCTTGGATGGCTGGCAACCTGCCCTCCTGGCAACGAAACCTTAACATACACTCCCTGGAGTAATTGGGTCGATAAGCATCCGCATTTTGATATATGCGTTGTCGTTCCAATTTTCCGTATTTAGTCACCAAATTATTCATCTCCTTTCTCAACAGGCCGACTCTTACATAATTAAACTGCTCAATTTTAATCTAATACCTGCTATTTCCAGTAAAAATTATCAACCGCCAGTATGCTACTGCTAGATACCTGGTCCCTTGGAACCAGTGGAATTATCTTCAATGATAGACGGCAAAACGTTTCTTTATGTGCTTTTTGGTTTGACGTTAGTTATTGCTGTAGGGCTTCAACGTCGATTGAAGGGATCAATTTTCCCCCTGCCGCTGGTTTATGTTTTTATCGGTTGGGCGGCATTTAGCTTGCCGCTCGGATTGCCTTCTGTGGATCTTTTACGAGATCCGGAACACACCGTTTTCACCGAGCTAATTTCCGAATTCATTGTCATTGCCTCTCTTGCGGTAGCTGGTTTAGCCATTGATCGGCCTTTTTCCTGGAAAAACTGGAATCAGGTGTGGCCGTTGCTTTTCATTACCATGCCTTTGACTATTCTTCTTGTGGCCCTGTTCGGCTGGTATATGATGGAGCTTACTGTGGCATCATGTATTTTTCTGGCTGCGGTATTAAGCCCCACTGATCCGGTTTTAGCCAGTAATGTGCAAGTTGGACCGCCCGGTGCAAGGCAACGGCATGATATCCGTTTCGGCCTTACCGTAGAGGCTGGTGCCAACGACGGTTTAGCCTTCCCATTCGTTCATCTTGCTATTGCTGCAATGGGTGCTACTGCATTAGGAAGCTGGACGGTTCAGTGGGCACTTGAAGACTTACTTTGGCGCGTTACTGCAGGCGTGGTGATTGGGCTACTCACAGGAAGGATAGGCGCTTGGCTGGTATTTACTTATGTTCCCGAAGCCAACAAAGATGGTGATTCTTCGCAAGCAGATGACGAAAAAAGCTTTACCAGCGAAGGTATGATCACACTGGGTGCGTTACTGACGTCTTACGGAGTCGCCGAGGCCTTCCACGGCTACGGATTTCTCGCCGTTTTCATAAGTGCGGTTACTGCCAAACAATATGCCCCCACCAGCTATTACCACGCCATCTCTCACCACTTTTTAGAACAGATTGAAAGCATATTGCTGGTGATAATTTTGCTTATCTTTGGCGCATTTCTCACCACTGATATTATGAGAAACCTGACTTGGGAAGGAGCTTTGCTGGGATTTTTAGTGGTATTTCTCATTCGTCCCCTTACAGGTTTAGTCGCCCAATCGCGCAATTCGCTGCCGTGGTACGGTCGTTTTACCATTGCATTTTTGGGAGTCAGGGGAATAGGCTCCCTTTATTATTTAAGCTATGGAGAAAATCACGGCCGTTTTGGAGATACCACCACTATCTGGTCGGCTGTTATGTTCACAATTTTACTCTCTATTGTGGTACATGGTGTCACCGCCCCAATTCTCATGAAGAAAAGTGAAGCGCGCTCTGCGCACAGATCTAAAGAAGACTCGTCGAAGGAGGTATAGCTATGTTACCACGACTACCCAACGTTAGTAGCCCGCTTCATAACAATGCCTTTTCAGCCCAGCCTTCAATTAGATTTTCTCATGCTTTAAAAACAAAAATGTGCTTTGCGTTATGCTTGAACAACACCTACAATCCGCGCAATATTTAAGCAAACCAGTACCGCCAGGTATCAACCGACCGAAGTGAGATCACGTTGGATACTTTTGAATTTATTCAAATCCGCAAATTTATTGTTAAGTTAGGCAAGATGCTGCACAAATACGGTACGCCAGCATTTCGTCTGGAGGCCTATTTAACGGAAGTTGCTACCTATCTGGGCGTGCGTGCGTCTTTTATTGCTACCCCCACCTCCATCACTTTTGTGATCTGGAGTGATAAACACGAAGACGAATACCATCACGCTGCCAGGCTGCAACCCGGTGAAATGGATATGAATTCGTTATCACTAACTGATGAACTGGCGAACGAGCTATTATCCGGCAAACGTACGCTTGCGGAAGCCGATAAACGTTTGTCAGAAATTGACGTGATGCCTAGCCCATATGGAAAGGTAATCACTGGTTGTGCTTTTGGTTTAGCGACTGCTGCTTTTGCCATGCTCATGGGCGCTAGCTGGTCGGAAATTTTCTGGTCAGGATTATTGGGACTGGTGGCGTATATCTGGAACCTGTGGTCACTGCGCTCTAAGCGGGTAGCGTTAATGCTTGAGCCGATGACGTCGTTTGCGGCTGGACTCCTGGCTTGTGCAATCAGCCGTTACTTCGAACCAGGCATCAATATTCCGTTAATTGTTTTGTCCTCTGTCATTGTTTTAGTTCCCGGGCTGGCGCTGTTAATGGGCCTTTCTGAATTGTCATCGCGCAACATGGTATCTGGCACAGCGCGGGTGATGGATGCCCTTATGCAGTTATTCAAACTGTACTTTGGGGCGTTTTTGGGTGTTGCCGCCGGTTTCAGTCTGTTTGGCGAAAACCTCTATCGTCCGGCAGAATCCTTACCCTTTTGGGCGACATGGCTAGCCGTTTTTCTATTGTGTTTTGCTCTTGTCGCTATTTTTCGCACCCGCCTTAAGCACATTCCGTGGGCACTTACTTCCGCGTTCATCGCTTACGGCACTACAGCATGGAGTTCAGAATATCTGGATCAGGGTTTAGGAACTTTCGTGGGAGCATTTGCGCTGGGAATATTTGCCAATATGTTTACCCGCATTGCCAATCAGCCATCGACGATTGTCGCTATGCACGGCTTGATTGTGCTGGTACCCGGCTCAAAAACCTATATTGGTCTTAATTCATTTATTTCCGGTAAAGATTTTGTCAATGCCGAACATGTTGGTCAGGAAGTCTTTCTTATTTTTATGTCATTGGTCGCAGGACTTATCTTTGCCAATGTGGTGGTACCCACTAAAAAAGCGCTGTAAACCGGAATTCTAAGCCAGAACGTCTGGAGCGGGGAAAGCTCCAGCAGAGTCATCGTAAATCTCCTTATGTTGCCAATAATATTAATCCACTTGTGCGCAAAAGCGGTGTTTTTGTAGGGGCGCAATTCCTCTGCGGTTCAGGCTATTTAAGTAGCCGAATTAACGTTTTTCCCAGCCGCATATTTAACGCGCCAGCAGCTACAGCTTCGGCTGAATTCTCCATCACTTTAGCACTTAACGAGCCGCTTATTTGATTGGCAACTTCGTCGGTGGCAATATCAAATAAACTGTAGGCGGCAATATTTTGCGCCAGAATTTTAAATAATTTCCAGTTACCAGCAGTGCCCGGACGTAAACCAAACACCAGCGAAATCCGGCGTATAGTTCTTAAGCTTATCCAGAATATCACCAATGTCTGAATTAGATTATTCGGGCTGATAAAACTTAAGCTGCCGCTCGCCAGTGACTCTCTCTTCATCACCTCTTCCGCTTTACGTACTACAGGCTGGGTAACAGTAGTGTGATACAGCGCTAACATTTCGTTGCTATTCAAATCACTGTTTACTGCGTGATCAAACTGACGATAACATTTTGCTGCGAAGCTATGACTAGCAAAACTGGATGCATGTCGCTTCAGCGCGTGGCGTACAGTGGTAATATCTGCTTGCTCCAGTGCCTGATAATCAGGTCGTTCATGAATATATTTATCAACCGCCATCAAACCGGTAATTTCACGAATAATCAAGGCAAGTAAGCACGCTACAAAAGCGCCGACTAAAATGCCCAGAAACAAAGTGGTTATCGGGTATTGCGAGAAATTTGCCACCATGGCGTCGACAGCTTGAAAAATAGAAAACGCAATAAAGCTTAAAACTCCCAGCCCCAGTGTGGCAAATTTAAGCGAAAAACCGCCAGATTCTGGAAGCTGCCAATCTGCACTTTCAACTTTCTGCGGCATCTGCTGATTCGGTGGCGCTTCGCTAATAGGTTGTTGTTGAATTTTGGAACGGTACTTTCTTTCCAGGCTGACTTCTCGCTCGGTGGTCATAAAATTTTATCCTAGTAAAAACTGGAACAGGCGATCGAGCCCGCGTCCGTTAAGCATACGCGGTAAATAATCGGCCGGCACTTGTGCTGGCAGTACAGGAAAGTGCTCATCTGCCGCCATATCTTTTAAATTTGCAGGTAAATCTTCAAAAGATGCCTGCATATACTGACCTTCGGCATTGGTATAACGCAACGAATTTGGCTGCGTTCCGGGATCAGTTGCCTGAATTGCAGAAACCAGAAAATGCTCAAAGACCACTGGCTTATCCTTGAACTTGGCAGTGGCTCCTTCACTGACCTGCCGCAATAATGATAGCAAATTCGCTTTCTGGCTTTGCGGCACTAAATCAGCTTTTGTCGCTACAAAGGCCACGCGCCCGATTTCATTTTTACGCAACACGTTTTTTTCAAACCAGCTGGGATTACCGTACACAAAGGTCTCTGCCAGGTGGCTCAGCGTTTCTTTCAGCTGATAGAGGTGCTGCTTACTGTGATTTAGCCCTTCAAACAAATCGATAAGAATAATTTGCTTGTCGGTTTCTTTAAATGTGGAAGCTTTTAACGGCGCCAGCCAACTATTAGCAAAATGATTATAATGTTTATTGAAAACCTGATACCAGGGGTGGGAAACATCACTGGTTATTTTTGATGGTAGCGGCGCAAAACCAGATTGCTGAGAGTCGAAGCCTGAACCGGAAATCAGGAAGCTACCAGGCTGAATCATTGAAATGCCGTTGGTCTTTGCGTTGTGTAAGTAGCCTCGATAAGCGGTGACTACGTCGGTAATACGTTGCGGTGTCGGTTCGCTGTCAAAATCGAAATGCCGGACGAACTCGTGCCAGTCTTCGGCAAAACTATTTTGCGGTTCGCTCATTTGTTGCGCCCAGGCTGAATCTGACCACTGCGCATAACTTTTACTCAGCATAGGTAAGTCGGTGATCCACTCGCCGGGATAATCGATAAATTCGAAAACTACGTCCTTGTGGGGCAGCACAAATTTAGTGAAGCGGTTGGTTTGTTTTAGTCGAATAACCAGCTTAAAACCATAGAGCTCTTCCGTGGGGTGAGGCCAGTTGCCGCTTTCAAGTGCCGCTATATGCTGTTCAATAGGAAACAGCGGAAAATCTTTTATCGGCTCCAGCCACATACTTTCCACCAGCTCCACCGGCAAACGCTTTAGTAATGGCAGGCAGTTGTACTTTTCTTCACTACGGTACTTAAGAATTGTCATCAGGCTGGTAAATAGCATTGATTTACCGCTGCGGCTGAGGCCCGTAATGGTAAAACGGTGGGTTTCTTTTAAAAACCAATCGTCAATCTGTGACGTTCCGGTTCTCCACAGCGACTCTACCGGCGCAACAATGGTTTTAAACAACTGGCTCATTATCGAGTTCTGCTCTCTGGTATCAAATGGTGCAGGAGAATGGCAGCAGGAAGCGTATCTTCCCACCTTCAGCATTACCGCATTACCGCATTATGTATAGATAATGGTATTGATTATGGTGCCTGACAAGTGCGATTTGCCACAAGCATCAGAAAAGGTAAATAATTCTTGGTCTCTTCACCGACAAAAAAGCCGGTGAAGAGATAAGCACGTCCTAATCACGATTGCGGATTAGTATTAGAATTGCCAACCAACAGACAGCTTCAGTTGCCGTTTTCCGCCGTTAGTCGCGCTATTGTAGTTGGGTTGCTCATGTTCAGCCAATTCGGGGTTAAGATAAAAGTTTGAATAATTTGACGTGTTGAATAAGTTCTGAACATCCAGTCTCACCCAAAGTGCTGAGTCAGCCGTAATAAAATTGGTGGTAAAATCCTTGCTGAGGGCAAGATCAAACCGCTGATAATCACTTTCGCCGGGTTTAACCCGCTGATAGGTGCAGTCGTTACTATTCACGCAATTGGTGTATTCATAGAACGTGCGTGACGACCAGGTGTACTTGGCGGTAAGTGAGATTTGCCACGGCAAATCATAGGAACCGGTAACAACCACCCGATGCTCCGGCACCCCCACTGAATCTTTCCAGCCATAATCTTCCAGGTTTTCATAATCCAGCGCAAACGCATCGCTGAAAACGCGATACTCTTTGGCATCACTGAATGTATAAGCGAGGTTCATCCCCCAACCTTCTTTGTGCGACCGGTTCAGCGTGAAGTACACATTATTGCTGCGCGTTTCGCCGTCATTGGATGCCAGCAACAAGTTACCCCACCCCGGAACCCCGCTGGCCCATGGCGGGCCCCAATTCGTGCCTGGTTCAAAGAAGCTTCCGTCTTCGCGCCTGTTTCCCAGCAGCCAATTGAAACCATTTTTGCTTTCAATACGGGCTATACTGATTTCCGTATTCCAGTCTCCCCATATGCTGCGAATGCCTAAACTGAACTGGTCAGAATAAGGCATTTTGAGATCGTTATTTAACAGGAAACGCTCTCCTTTTACCTCAATGTCAGACACTAATCCGTCAAGACCGGCTTGGGTGAGATATTGCGGATCCCAGGCAATACAGTTGCTGTCTGCTGAGTTACAAGGATTATCAGGGTCGCCTTGAAAAAGGTATGTGGCCGCGGTAAAGGAGCCTGCGCTTTGTTCAAGCTGTACAAAGTCAAACTGATTACGATCGTAGGAGCGACCATAGCCCCCAAACACCATATGATTTTCGTCGTCATCTACAATGTAGCTAAACCCGACCCGAGGCTGCCATGCGCCGGTGAAATAGTCTCGCTCTTCACCGGTGCTAATGTAGTCATCAATATCATAGTTGGCGTTTTCAATATTCGGCCATGTTTGTAATGCGGCAACCAGATCCTCTGGTGTCTGGTAATTCTTATAGCTGGGCGTTTCTTCGTAATCCCACCTTACGCCAATATTGAGGGTCAGGCGATCAGTCACTTCCCAATCATCCTGAATATACAGCCCTAGCTGCCGGTTATCTGCCACCACTGTGCCACCGACTGAATCGGTCGCGGGCACTCCCCAGCTTACCCGATAAGGCTGCACAAGGCCGAAGGTATCTTCACCATTAAATTGCACATTGTAGTAATACTGCGGGTTGTAAGGCTGCTGCTGAATGCTGCTTAATTCAATATCTTTGTATTTTACTCCAGCTTTGATTACGTGATAACCGTGCCATTCTAAATCAAGCCAGGTGAAATCGTTCTGCACTCCCCAGCCTTTCTGGCCTTTTTCCTGATAATCTCCGCCACCGCCAATGTTAATAATTTCCTGCCGCGCCGCAGTTTCGAGTTTTCGTCCAATTTCTAAATTGGTTGCCCGTGGACTCCAGGAAGAATCTTCGTAGGTGATGCGAAATTCATTTTGCCACGCATTTGCAGTATAAGTATGTTTAAGGTGATAGCGATTATCTTGTAACTGACGGTTAGAGCCGTAGGAAAAGGCGTTAGCACCACCAAAGCCAGACACATCCGATTCATCCCGGATTTTTGCGGAAAATTCCATTGTCTGATTTTCATTGATCGCCCAGTCGACTTTGCCAAAAAACAGGTCTTCTTCAAAGTTGGAGGTAAAGCGACCGATTTCTGCGGCATACTCTTCGGGTAAGGTAACAAAATCAACGCCATTGCCACCTACTACATCATAGGGCTGATTAATGGTTTTACGTTCAAACGCCGCTATAAAGTGCAGCCGGTCTTTTAATATGGGGCCAGACAGTGTGACACCGCTGTGGCGGATCATCGACCGCACTTTACCCTCACTTTCGTTTGGTTCAGGCTCCCGTAGCCCCTCGTCGGTATAATCGAAGAAAACTTCGCCTTCAAACTCATTGGTGCCCGACCGAGTCACGGCGGTAATCGCAGTGCTGCCCACTTGATCGTATTCAGCTTTGTAGTTTTGCGTAATAACTTTGTATTCGCCAATCGCGCTTTGCGGAAACGGATTACCCCGGCTGGAATCCTGTCCTGTGACACCACCTTTTAATACGTAATCTTTCTGACTGACGCCATCTAAAAATACGTTAACGTTGCGCTGGTGCTGAGCGCCGCCTCTTAAGCTTACGCTGCCATCTTCCCCTGTATTCACCTGCACGCCCGGCGCTAAATCGGCAAAAGCCAGAAAGTTACGATTGTTTTGCGGCAGGCGCTCCATCATCTCGGGGGTGATATTGGTGCCAATTTCATTACCTGAAAAGCTTGCCATGCGCGATCCGGAAACGGTAATGCGTTCTACATTTTCCGCTCCCACTTCATCAAGAGAAAAATTGACCTTTGCGCTTTGCCCAACTCGCAACGTGACTTCCTGTACTTCGCCATTAACAATAACCTGGTAGGTGCCGGGCTTTAGTCCGACAAAAATAAATGAACCGTTTTTTCGTGAAGTGGTTTCACTTACGTAACCGCGTTCTGTATCGCGGGCCAGCACTTCCACTCCCTGTGTTGCGGCCGATTCACTTTGAATTTTACCGCGAAGTGTTGCGCCTTCCATTTGTGCTAAGGCAGGAAAGGTGGCAATTCCGGCGCTCGCAACCGCCACCGCTAAAGCACGTTTTTTCATCCACGCACTGTTTGTGTTCATGTGTGTCTCCGTAGCAGATGCGTAGCGAGATTGTCAGCGAATTCCTATTCACGTTGTTCTGACCTACTCAAGCATCTTAGGCAAAGTTTTTTGTGCCAGATCTTTGCGCCTGTCTATTCACAAAATATTCCTGTACTTAAAAAATATGACAATTTTTGTCCTTCTAGATTTTTACTAAAAATTCCGTAAAAAGCTTACTTCTTCGCGGGGTATTTTTGCTTGATAGGAACAGGTAAGCAGGTCAGGGGAGATATCGCGAAAACCTTTTCAATAAAAGGTGAAGTTTCTTTGCCGAAGTTCTGGAGCGGTGATGACGCAGCAGAGCCATCAGGCACAGTTTTAACGGTGTTTCGGATAGGAAATTTTTATCTATTTTTCAAGGCTGCTGACCTTTTTTTGTTCTTCATGTTCTTGCGCTGGTATACAGGCAGGACAACAAGTTGATCCGATGGGAGGAACCGTGATCTTAACGAGCCACTACTATCGCAGCAATGTTACGTGTAACATTGCTGTTTTTCTGCCGACAAATTCTGCCATCAATGGTCAAAAAGAAACGCGCCACGCTTCAAGATATTGCTAATCGTGTAGGTGTTACCAAAATGACAGTGTCACGTTTTCTACGTGCGCCACATTCTGTCTCAAGTACCACGCGAACCAAAATTGCTGCCGCCGTGGAGGAGCTTGGCTATATTCAAAATCGCGCGCCAGCAATGTTGTCAAAATCACTCAGCAAAGCGATAGGAGTCGTGATCCCGTCCTTGTCTAATCAGGTTTTTGCAACACTGGTGCAGGGCATTGAGCACACTACTGGCGCCCATGGCTACGATACGCTCATCGCCCATACCGGCTACAGCGCTGTAAAGGAAGAAGAAAAAATAGCAATGCTGCTATCGTATCAGGTGGATGGCTTAATTCTTTCAGAAACCAATCACACAACTCGTACTTTGCGAATGCTGGAACGCGCTGGTATTCCCGTGGTAGAAACAATGGAATTGCCTGATACGCCCGTGGATATGGCGGTGGGGTTGAACCACGCCAACGTAGCTTATGAAGTCGTAACCAAGATGCTGACTACCGGCCGCAGAAATATCGTTTATCTGGCGGCAAGGCTTGATACGCGCACACGCCTGCGACAGCAAGGGTATGAAAGAGCAATGACTGAAGCGGGTCAAGCGCCAATGGTCATTGCTACCGAGGCACATTCCAGCTTTACCCTTGGCGGAACATTATTACAGCAGGCGCTTACGCGCTATCCACAGGTGGATGGCATCTTTTGTACAAATGATGATATTGCCGTAGGTGCCATGATGCACTGCAAAGCCAATAACATTGATATTCCACACAGGTTAAGTGTGGTTGGATATAACGCGTTAGATATTGGTCAGGCAATGACGCCAAAGCTGACCAGTGTGGCCACGCCAAGATTTGATATTGGCGTAAAGAGCGCTGAACTCATCATTGCGGCGTTAAACGGTGATCCACCGCCGCAGAAAAGCTATGATCTGGGTTATACACTTACTGCCGGTGAATCCCTGTAAACCCGCTGTATTTAGCGCGTCCGCTGTGCAGCAATCTCTTCACTCGCCTTTGCTACAATATCCTCAATATTCTGAACAATGGACACACTAATCACATCCGGTTCGTCGCTACCAGGAATTTCGAGAGTTGCGAACTGACTGTCCAACATAGCAGGTTTCATAAAGTGCCCTTGGCGGCCCAACATGCGTTCCGCCACCAGTGCTTTTGAGCCTTCCAAAAATAGAAACAGCAAGTTTTTATTACCGTCGCGAATCTGGTCGCGGTAGCTTTTCTTCAAGGCGGAACAAACTATCACGCCGGTTTCATTTTTACTTTCAAGGCTGAACACGGCATCGCGAATGCGCTCAAGCCAGGGCTGGCGGTCGTTATCGTTTAGCGGCTCGCCGCCTGCCATTTTTAGTATATTGGCTTTTGGATGTAAATCATCGCCGTCGATAAATTTCGCATGCAGCTTTCGGGCAAGAGCCTCGCCCACACTACTTTTCCCCGAGCCACTGACTCCCATTACAATGATGCTTAAGCCATTCATTATGGTTCTCTCTTAAAAAATTAAAAAATTTCTCGCGGTTTTTCGCCAGTAACTGTTAAAAATATGTTTACCTGAGAAATGTTATCAGTACCATGTTACCGGTAACTATCCAACTTGTGAACAAGTAACCTTTTTATCATCTTAAAAAACAGGCCAAGGCTATGGAACCGAATTTTCAACTTGCTGACCCCACTTATCTGCTAATTATAGGTTTGTGCGCGTTGGTGTTACTCATTGTGCTTATTATTAAACTTAAGGTTCATGCTTTTGCTTCGCTAACGCTGGTGAGCTTTCTAACCGCATTAGCCGCAGGCATTCCTGGTGAAGATATTGTTCCAAGCATGATGTCTGGGTTCGGGGGCACGTTAGCATCAGTGGCGCTTCTGGTGGGATTAGGCAGCATGATAGGAAAAATACTGGAAGTCACTGGCGGCGCACGAGTCTTGGCTGATACCTTAATTAACCGTTTTGGAGCTGCGCGGGCACCCCTCGCACTGGGGATTGCTTCGCTGATGTTCGGATTTCCCATTTTCTTTGATGCGGGGCTCATTGTCATGATGCCTATTTTAATGAGTGTAGCGAAACGGTTTGGCGGCTCGCCGTTAAAATATGCGCTTCCCGCTGCCGGAGCCTTTGCTGTTATGCATGCATTTGTGCCGCCTCATCCAGGGCCGGTGGCGGCATCTGAACTGCTGGGCGCAGATATTGGTTTGTTATTAGTCGTAGGGCTGCTAATTGCCTTTCCTACCTGGTACTTAGGTTCTTACCTGTTTAGTCAGTATGTTGGCCATAAATATTCCATTCCGATTTCCAAACTGTTTCAAAGCACAGACGAGTCGGCGTTTGATGCCAGCACGCTACCTGCGTTTTCTACGGTTCTGCTGATACTACTGACGCCGGTAGTGCTTATCTTTTTAGATACCGGCTTAAACACGCTACTGGTTGCCGGACTCATTGAAGATTCCGCTACAGTGGAATTTGTGCGGATGCTGGGGAAAACGCCGATTGCTTTGCTTATCACGCTGCTGCTGTGCCTGGTACTATTTACTCCCCGTTTTGGTAAACACAAAATGGAGAAGTTATGCACTGAGTCACTGGGACCAATATGTGCAGTCATTCTTGTAACCGGCGCTGGCGGCATGTTTGGCGGAGTGTTGCGGGCCAGTGGTATTGGAGAGGCGTTGGCGGCGTTATTGTCTGACACCGGTATGCCTGTCATTGTCGCAGCGTTTGTTATTTCTACATGTCTGCGAGTGGCGCAAGGCTCTGCTACGGTGGCATTAACAACGACTGCCGCTTTAATGGCGCCGATTGTGTCTACCGCTACAGGCTTATCGGATTTCGACCTATGTTTTATTGTAATTGCCATTGCTGGCGGCGCGACTGTGCTTTCACATTTTAACGACTCAGGCTTCTGGCTGGTGTCACGCTTACTGGAAATGGATGAAAAAACTACGTTAAAAACCTGGACGGTAATGGAGACCCTTTTAGGCAGTATTGCCTTCATTATTGCTGCAGGATTAAGTTTTATATTTTAAGGTCAGTTTATAGTTTACCAGTAGGGAGCAAGAATATTGAATAAGGGATCGGCTGCTTTTATATATGTAGGTGCAGGAAGCGCTTCTGGTTACTAAACCGGTCCCTCTCGATTGCGATTGCGCCGCTAGGATAAAGCGGCGGCCGTAACCACACTTTTTGAAGAAGCCTGACTGTCTGCCACCATGGTAGCTGCACGTTCAAAGGTCAAATTCAAACGTTCAAACATACCTTCGATTAGCGGTAAGTGATCTTTAGCTTGTTCGTGCCCTTTCAAGTAAGTAAGTACTTCGTTACACGCTCGGCGGAATGAATCGCCTTGTTGGCCTTTGGCGCACAATAGAAAAGTGTCTGCCAGCGCCCGCTGCCAGCTTTCCAGTAGCTCCTGCATTTGCTGTCCTGACACACTGATTAACAATCCGCGCAAGCGCAACGAGGCATGACCAATGTTCAGTCCGGTAAGCCCCAAATCTGTCAGCACCCGCGTTTGACTACCCTCGTCTTTTTCGTAGTTTGCCAGCCGCAACAGCCTGTCACCCATGCGTGCATTAAACCAATCCTGTGGGTTGTCATGATAGGGAATGTCTTCCAGATCCCGGCGAATTGCCGATAGCAACCGATACTGCATAAGCTCCACGCCGGGGCCGGTGAATATTTTAAATACCCAAAACAAAATACTTACCCCAACCACAATGGCAAGCGCACTGCTTAAAGTGAAATCGATAGCGAAAGAGGCAGCCATGTGATTGCCCGGCTGCACCAAAATAGTAAAGGGAATACAAAAGCCCAGACCGTACGGTAGCACTTCGCGATTGGCGATCGCCATCAAACCTAAGAAATACGGCGCTGCCAGAACAAGAACGAGCACTTCAAAGTCACCGCTACTTTGTGCCAGCAGATTCAACGCAAAGAAAATTGCCACAGGAATAGCCACGAAAACGCCTTTTAGCAGTTTTCGTAAAGCAGCGGTGACGACCATTGGCGGAAGGCGGGCAAACATGATGGAAAAAATGACTGGCAGGATCATCAGCATGATAGCGGCAGCAGAGCCTGTGGTCATCCAGATGGAAGCGCCGATGCTGAAGACAAGGAATGTTCGAAAACCAGTGGTAAAACCTATCAGCGGGTCCCGATAAGGCTGCTGCCTCGGAGCCTTCAATACCGATTTTTCTCCCTTTCCCAAGGCATTGTACGCGCGCAGCACCACCACCAGCTCTGCTACCATTTCCTGAGCGGTTTTTAGCAGGCGCGCTTCAAGCGGCGTGACGTCTGAGGTGTCATTGCTGGATTTGAGCAATCTTCTGCGTTGCGCCTGAGCAAGCTGGTAACACTCATCAAAATCGTTGGAGTCGGTGATACGTTGTAAGTCGGTGCGCAGGTTGGCCAGAAGCTCGCCCATTACGCCTGTCATTAACTCTGGGTAATTCCGTTGTAAGCGGCCGAATATCTGAATAACGGCTACCAGAGACAAAATCTTATTGCAGATAACTGTAGCAGCTCGGGAACGCCCCGGCCCCTCCGGACCTTCATATATTACAGCACTGGAGTCGTCATTGAGTGCGGCCAGCGACTCTAAAATGACGTCAATTCTTTCGTGTCGGGATTCATGAGAACCTGAGGGATCCAGCTCCAGTGTCAGATAATCCATCGTTTGGTTAATTGCCGTACGCGCCTGCTGACGAAGCGCATCCTGCACCCGCTGTGGCCAAAACAGCATACTTACTACCATTGCGCACAATGCACCGATAATTATCTCGCTCATGCGCGCCTGAGCAATGTTAAAGGCCGAATCGCTGCTGAAGCTGGCTGGAGAGGCCATACTAAGCACCACAATAATGCACGGGGTGATGCCGGCCATGGCGAAGGCGTAAATAAAATTAATACGCCTGACCATTGCAGACATTCCGGAATTTACCCCTAACCACAGGGCAAGAATGCCTAAAGCGAGCTCCGGTGCAGCATGAAAATAGTGGAGAACCGCCAGCCCGAGACCACCGCCTACGAGTGTTCCCACTATCTGGCAAAGCGCTTTTTCCAGCACCATCCCGCTTTCAGGTCTCACTTGCAAAAATACGGCAGAGACTAAAGCCCAATACGGCCGTTCCAGATCCAGATACATTGCAACATACAGGGCCATAGCCATGGCGATCACGCCTTTTAATGCAAATATCAGCGTCCGCTTATCGGGCGTCAGATACACTGCAGGTAAAGGCGATAAATACATGAGAGCTACTGAGTTTCCAGGTGAACCGAGACGGTTGTTCCAGCAACCAGAATGGCGTTCGCAGGAATAGAATCAAGCTGGATATCCACCGGAATGCGCTGAGCGAGCCTTACCCAGTTAAAAGTTTGCTGCACCTGCGGTAGCAGCTGGCTGTTGCCCTGCGTATTAGTATCGGCAATGGCCTTGCCGATACTAACGACGGTGCCAGATAAATTTTTACCGCCACTCATAAGCTTGATTGTGGCGCGTTGCCCGATGTGAATTAACGGCAGCTTGGTTTCCTCAAAGTAGCCAGTCACATAAAACGAGTCATTTTTTACTATTGACACTACCGCCGCCCCTTTATTTACGTAATTTCCTTGTCGTAAATTTAAGTTAATGACGGTTCCGTCTACCGGAGCACTGACTTGTGTACGGGAGAGATTGATCTGGGCGGTGCGTAACTGGGCAGCCGCGAGTTCGTAGTCGGCTTTTGCTAAATCAGCATTAATGCGTTTCGCCTCTAACTCTTCGGGGCTTATCGCCTGTTCGTTCAGAAGGTTTTGACGGCGCTCATATTCATGCTTTGCCAGCTCCCACGCATAGCGTTTATTTTCCATTTTTGCCTGCTGCTCTGCGATAGCGGCTTCGTAGCGCGTAGTATCCACCGTAAACAGCGGGCTGCCTTTGGCTACTTGCTGATTATCTTTCACTGCCAGATTTGTCACCCAGCCCGATACATCTGGCGCGATGGTAATGACTTGCGCCCGTACTCGTCCGTCTCTGGTCCAGGGTGAATGCAGATATTGATCCCACACCCAACGTCCAGCAACTACGGCTAACACCACCACCAACAAAGTGACACCAATGCGTAATACTGTTCCCATTAATCAGTTACCTCTCCAAGCCCAGACAACCAGTGTCAGATAACAAATAAAAAGTGCCACTTCAAACCATGACGCTTTCCACAGCGTGCGATAAAGGCCGGTCTTATACAAGATAAGCCGCGTCGCCACCGACATTGCAAAAGCTATCGGTATCATTACAACTAAGGGGCTAAATAACAAACCGCCAAGGGCTAATTCTTCAAACATAGTCAGGTTTCAATGTATTTGGCTCAATCTGATGTAAAACATTAGTCGGCGCGTCTGAAAACATAGACGAACAAGATTAGCGGCCTTCGAATGGCCCACCGCTGCGCAAATCATTGCAGGCCACCCAAAGTAATACTGTTCACGCGTAAAAGCAGATTCCTATGACGCTGGCGTAAGCAATAACTGATGGTGACGGGTAATAGCATCTTTCACTTCCACTCTACCGGTTTTGATGGCTTTGAGCATATGATCAAATACGGCACCAGGCTCACCATCATGAGCATTCAGAAAATATAAATGCCCTTTGGGATTATCGTACAAGTTATTGATATCGTCGCAGTCGATCGCATAAACGTTGGACTGCACCTTACTCATATTTTCCGGGCCTGTATGGCCTAGCCGACGCGACGCCACTTTATTTTTGAGATTGGACAGCTTACTGGCACGCAGAGCCAGATCGTCTGATGCATAGTACACCGATAAATTACGCGAGGCCTGGCTCATTAAGCGTCCGACATGGTGCTCTTCCAGCGTTTCATTGACAATATCTGCCGCCACCAGAAAAGTATTGCGGAACAGCAGCGGCACCCCATTGGCTAAATCATACATATTCCACATTGCCAGCGTCTGACGGAACACCCGACTGCCCATGGAATGAGCAAGAATATTTATACGTTTAACGCAAGTAGAGGCATCTGTTTGTTGGTCACGCCAGTCCATAAAGCGTTGTAACGCGCGGGAAAAGGAGTAGGCGCTCATATCAGCAGATTTTTGATCGTCCCAATAATCCTTAACGATACCTGGATCATCGTCGCAGGGCCAGATAACAGGAACAACCTGTACCAGTTCAGGATCTTCCGCATTAAAATACTGCTGCAGCCTTTGTACACGGGGAAAAATATCCGGTTCGGGCAAACTGGAAAAACCATGAATATAAAAGAGAACTTGCTGCGCCGGACTGTCTTTAATTCTGTTCAGCCATGCCTCAGAGCCTAATTCAATATATTCATTTGGCCCCAGCCGCTCACAACAATAAATAGAATTTGATGGTGCATTTTTGCGTAAATCGAAATCAAATTTGCGGTTTATTCGGGTTTTAATTGAACCCTTCGGCTCCCGGTTGGTGATAAATAGCATAGGTCCTCCCTGCAGACCGGACAAAATTTAACAGGCCGATTTCCCTCACGACCACAATACTTAGAAGGAAAGAACAGTTGAAACTCAACCTAGTGGTGCACTACGTACAAGCGGCTATTAGCCTGCTGAGACAACTAATTCTTTTTGAAAGGCTATCACTTTAACGATTTCTGCAGGAAGAAACCAGAGGCTGAGCGGGAAAAGGCTGCCCAGCGGCAGCCTTATTGCGGTTATTGCAGGTGAGTTTTAAAGAACTCAGTTTTCATGGTTTGCAGGTGCAACGTGGTGCCGTCTCCTTCGCGAAGCGAATGGCTACGGTTGGGATAAGACATAAACTCAAACTGTTTATTGTACTTCACCAGCTCGTTGATCAACGCCTCGGTGCCTTGATAATGCACGTTGTCATCGCCGGTACCGTGTACCAGCAACAGCTCGCCGGTCAAATCTTTAGCAAAGGTAATAGGCGATGTTTGGGTGTAGCTGTCAGGATCTGTTTTGGGGTTGCCTGAATAGCGTTCCTGATAAATAGAATCATAAAAACGAATGTCAGCCACTGGCGCCTGAGCTACGCCTACGTGAAACTTGTCACCATGGCGGAACAATAAGTTTAATGTAGAGCTGCCGCCGCCGGAGTGGCCCCATACTCCCACTCTTGAGGTATCAATTTGCGACCAGCGTTTTGCCATCGCATCAAGGGCATCGACCTGATCTCGCACGGTTAAGCTACCGATTTTCTTATAGATAGATTTGCGCCAGTCTCGCCCTTTGGGCGCTCGTGTACCACGGTTATCTACCGACGCCATAATAAATCCTTCTTGCGCCATCATGCTGGCCCAAAGATAGCTGTCACCGCCCCAGCTATCCTGTACCGTAGAGCCCCAGGGTTCGCCGTAAACGTAAAAAATAATCGGGTATTTTTTTGTCGTGTCCATGTTAGGCGGGAACATTACCCAACCGTCCAGCGCAACACCATCACGGGCTTCAACCTGAAAAAACTCATGCTCGGGTAGATTTTCTTTAGCCAGCTTCTGTTTTAGCTCGTCGTTGGTGGTAAGTTCTTTTACTGGTTGATGACCTTCCACTTTAATAATCTCGCTCATTGGCGGCTGATTAAAGCGGCTATTGGTGTGCATTGCCCAGCTGGCATCTTTTGACATGTAATAACTGTTTTGCCCGGCGTACTGCTGCGGCGTAATACGTTTTACCGGCTCACTACCATCCAGGCTGGCTTTAAAGAGAAAGCGCTGTTCCGGATGTTCGGGAGCAGCGATAAAAAACAGGCTGTTGGTCTTCTCGTTTAATGCGATCAAATCAACAATGTCGTAATTTCCCGGGGTAAGGTCGACAATACTTTTGCCGTCGCGAGAAATGCGGTACAGATGACGCCAGCCGTCGCGCTCGCTGTGCCAGATAAAGTGACTGCCATCTTCTTCCCACTGTGCGGCATAATACCATTCAAGAAACGCCTCATCATGATCGGTATAAATGGTCGTAAGCTCGCCTTTCTGCCAGTTAAATAGCCGTAGTTTGTTGGTGTTTTGCGGGCGATTAACATCTTGAATTAGCAGCGCTTCACTGGTTCCAGCCCAACTGATGCGAGGAATATAGCGATCGCGGTTATCGCCGGATAAATTAGCCCAGTGGGTTTGCTGATTGGCTACTTCTACCACGCCGACCCTTACTGCTGAGTTTTGCTCGCCCGCTTTCGGGTAAGGAAAACGCGTAAGGGTGGGATACAACGAATCCGTATTGTTGATCATGGTGAAGTACTCCACCCCGCTGGTATCCAGCTGCCAATAAGCGATATTTTTGCTGTCCGGGCTCCAGCGAAAACCATCGCGAATACTGAATTCTTCCTCGTAAACCCAGTCGAAGTTACCGTTGACAATATTGTCGTTGCCGTCTGTCGTAAGTGCCGTAACCTCGTGGCTTCCCAAATCTTCCATATAAATGTTGTTGTGCTGAACATACGCCACACGCTGGCTGTCGGGTGAGAACTTGGCGAACATCAGGCTGGTTGCTTCCGGATCAGTGCCGCCCAATTGATACAATTTATCGGTCTGTAAATTAAGCACCCAGAAATCACCGCGACTGCGAGAGCGCCACACTTTCTGGCCATTGGTGAACACAAGTAACCATTTACCATCGTCAGACCACTGATAATCTTCAATGGTCAATGCGTTATCGGCACCTTCGGGGGTAAGTTGCTCTAACGTCACCAGCACTTTGCGCCCGGCGCTATCCGGTTGATAAAAGACAATATCACTGCCTTTAACGCCATGTTCGTCGTCAGCATTGTTTTTGGTGGCTTTATCGCGTGCTTCTAAAACCGTATAGCCACTGCCATCGTCTAGCCAACGAAAGTAAGGCGCCCGTTCGGTGGTAAATTCTTTATCCTGATAAATTCGCTCCAGGGTAAGCTTTTCGGTCGGTGTTTTCATGGTTGTCTGTGTAGCCGTGCAACTAAAAAGGCTAACCAGGCTAAGGCCTGCCAGCACAAGAGGTGTATAAAATTTCATAGTGTCGTTCGCTGGTTATTATGGATACCTGTAAGGTATCTCTGCTTATGTTATGGCAGCCATCATATAGCAAAATAAAGTAAATGGCTTGGGGCTAGTCCTAATCACCCGTTCACTCATCTTATACTATTGACCCCGATTCGATATAGGGAGCTGGAGTTAATCAGGCTGATAAAAATGCAACTGCGCCTATGGCTCCCTGATGCAACGTTTTAATAGTAAAGACCCCCGCCTGAGTTGCAATAACGGTTCCTTCGGCAATCTCTCCGGTGGCGTGTTGTTTTAAATAAGTATCAAGGGTAGTCGCATCTGCGGGTGGAATAGTAAATCCATACGAAAGACATATATCCGTCAATCGTGCGTTTCCTTTTAAAATAACTTCACGCCTGGGTAAGGCATTATCATTTAGGGATTCCACATGAGAGAAGATGTAATCTACAAATGGGCGTAAGCCGGGTTTAATGACAAGAAACAGATGATCACCCGCGGTCATCACCGTAGAGCCCCGGGGCGGAAATACTTCGGCTCCTCTTACAATCATTGCTACTACAGCGCCCTCAGGCAATGCCAGTTCGGCTAAACGGCGATCTATCGCTTTGGCAGAATAACCGAGCGTGTACTGCACAATATCGGCGTCAACATCTCCAAGCGAACTGATTTCCAGAATGGCCGCGGGCGTGACGGGCGGCGTTTCAATAAGATTAAGCTTGCGCGCAGCCCAAGGTAAGGTTGAACCCTGTAAAGTAGCAGAAATCAGCACCACGAAAAAAACCACATTGAAAATCAGGCTGGCTTCCGGAATACCAAACAACAGCGGAAAAATTGCCAGAATAATGGGAACAGAACCGCGTAACCCCACCCAGCTGATCATGGCAACTTCCTGCTTTGAAAACCCGCTTAATGCAACAAAAGGGGCCACGGCTATCGGTCGCGCAATGAAAATCAGAATGAACGCTATCACTAATCCTTCAGCCCATACTTCGAGCAGGGACTTGGGATTGACCAGCAGCCCCAACATCACGAACATGGCAATTTGACTTAACCAAGCCAGGCCGTCGTGAAACAGAAAAGTTGCCCGCTGGAACACAAATCGGCTATTGCCGATAATCACGCCAGCAATAAATGTTGCCAGGAAACCGCTGCCTCCCAACGTTGCAGCAATACCAAAAGCTAAGAGGCCACATATAGCTACCAGTACCGGGTAAAGTCCTGCAGCAATTAACGTAATTCGGTTAATCAGCCGTACCACCAGCCATCCCACCGCAATACCAGTAACAGCACCTATTCCCATCTGCTTCACAAACAGAATAAGTAACTCTACGCCCGGCTCCATCTGGTGGGTGATAAGCTCAAGTAACCCAACGGTAAGAAATATCGCCATAGGATCGTTTGAGGCGCTTTCAATCTCCAGTGTTGATTTAAGACGTTTATTAATATGAACGCCGGCGTTTCGTAGAATAGAAAAAACCGCAGCGGCGTCGGTTGAGCCAACGATGGCACCTAATAACAACCCTACCAGCGGCGGAATGCCTAATATAAATGATGCAGCCAAACCGGTAAGCGCGGCAGTAATTGCCACCCCCACGGTCGCCAGCAATGACGCTGGCTTCCACACCGATTTAATGGCGGAAAAGGAAGTTTGTAAGCCGCCGTCAAACAGAATCATTACCAGCGCAAGGGTGCCCAGCGCATGGGCGGTTTCGGCATCATCAAATGCTAACCCGCCAATACCATCCTCGCCGGCCAGCATTCCCACGATCAGGAAAAGCACCAGTACCGGCAAGCCCAGCCGTGGCGACAGTTTGCTGGAAAGAATGCCAGCAAAAAGCAGAAATGCTGCTATTAAAATTTCGTAATCGATGGCGAACATAAGTTACTTCCTCTCAACTTAGGCAAAAGCTACTTCCTGTTTACACCGCACCTTGAGCACAGAGTATTGTAACGTTAGGGTAAAGCCGTCAGATACAACACTACTTTCTGACGGCGTTTACGCGTGGCTATGGAATATGGGCCAGTTCCTGTTGAATTTCCTGCGCAGTGGGCCGAAGTTGCTTTAGCCCTTTACGTGCACGCCGCTGTCCCAGGTAATATAAAATAGGTGATGCAATAAAAATAGAAGAGCTGGTTCCTATTACCACACCAAACAGCATTGGTAATGCGAAACTTGCCACTGCCGCCCCACCGGCAATTCCCATAGGAAGCAATGCCAAAAAGGTGGTTAATGATGTAAATACCGTACGGGTGAGCGTGGAAGAAATGCTGCTGTTTAATATTTCCAGCATAGGTTTATCCGGTGTCGCTCTAAAACCTTCACGAATTCTGTCAAACACCACCACTTTATCATTAATAGAATAACCGATTAAGGCCAATAAAGCTGCGATAGCCGTTAAGTTAAATTCAAGTCCCGTCAGCGCAAAAAAGCCTATGGTTTTGGTTAAATCCAGCGCAATGGTAGCGGTTGCGGCAAGTGCAAAGTGGGATTCAAAGCGTATCCACAAATACGCCACAATTCCCGCGCCTGCTAATAAAATAGCAAGAATAGACGCATCAGCAAAGCCGCCGCTGACTTTCGGTCCCACCATATCTACCCGCGGAAAAGTAGCTGTTGGGTCAGCATCATTCACTGCCTGCTTAAGCGCATCGACGGAATGACCTTTGCTTTTTTCAGAGACAGCCTCGACGGGTAAGCGCACAAGATACTGGCCTTGGTTACCAAACTCCTGAATAGCCCCGTCGTCTATCTTATGTGCGGTCAATGTCGTTCTGAGTTGCTCAACTGACAGCGCCGGAGCTTGTACTTCCACCAACGTTCCGCCGGTAAAATCGACGCCGTAATTTAGGCCTGAGCCTAAAAACAACATCACTGAGGCCACAGACAATATTGCCGAAGCGGTTAATCCGATAACCCGACCCCGCAAAAAATCAACGCCGCGCTGGCTTATTTTATCCAGCCTGCTGAAGCCGTTGAACTTAAGATATTCTCGCTCTCGGCCGCGTACTGTCCATTCCATCAACAGGCGGGTTACCGCGACGGCAGTAAATAGCGATGTCACTAATCCAACGGCAATAGTCACTGCAAACCCTTTGACTGGGCCACTTCCAAACATAAACAACAAACTCACTGCAATTAAGGTAGTGAGGTTAGAATCTAAGATTGTGGTGTATGCCTTATCAAAACCCGCTTTTATGGCGGTGGCAGACCGTTTTCCCAGTCGCGTTTCTTCACGGATCCGCTCCGTGATGAGGATATTTGCATCCACGGCCATTCCCACCGTTAGAATGATACCGGCAATGCCGGGCAGCGTGAGGGTGGCACCAAACAAACTCAAAATGGCAAACACCAAACCCATATTTACCGACAGGCCAACGCAGGCGATAAGCCCCCAGCGCCGATAGATAATTCCCATGAAAGCAAAAACCATTGCTGCGCCTATCAAACCGGTTATTAATCCCATTTGAATTGCGTCACTGCCTAAATCTGGCCCCACCGTTCGTTCTTCAATGACTTCAAGCGGAACTGGCAACGCCCCTGCGCGTAGCAGTAACGCCAGGTCTTTCGCTTCTGATGGCGTGAAAGCACCGCTGATTTCCCCGCTGCCAGTCGCAATAACACTCCGAATAACTGGTGCGGTAATCACGGTGTTATCCAGCACCACCGCCAGCGGTACGCCAATGTGGGTGCGAGTCATTTCGCCAAATTGTCTGGCACCGGCACTATCCAGCTTAAAGCTGACCACCGGCTCGCCAGTATTGGGATCAAATGCAAGTTGCGCATCACTGATGTGCTCTCCCTGCATTGCCACTTTCTTTTCCAGTCGATAAGTAGCGGTCTCATCCGCCCCTTTTACTTGTATAGTGCCTGCACGCGCATCATCTGTTACTACCCAATGAAAAGCCATTTGTGCCGTCGTACCCAGCAACTCCCGAATATGGCTTGGATCGGTGACTCCCGGCATCTGCACAAGCACGCCGTCGTCACCCTGGCGGGTGATACTGGGCTCCACTAAGCCGGTTTCGTTGAGCCGTCGCCTCACTACCTCAAGGCTTCTCTCAATGGCGTCAGTGGTAAGCTGCTGCTTTCTGATCTCTGTAAGCGCCAGATGTAGTCGATCCCCTTCCCGGTAAACCTCATACTGACGTAAACCATCTGGTCCTTGCGCTAACGCCATGGCAAGCGCCACGGCTTTGTCAGCCTGGTTAACGTTACTTATGCGAACGGCAATTCCATCCTCTGCGGACTGGGTGCGCTGATAGCGAATTCCGTTGTCACGCAACTGAGCAAGCAATGCGTTTTGTATGGTTTCATCGCTTTTTTCGAATAATTCTTCGGTTTGGGCAGCCAACAATAAATGGGAGCCACCTTGTAAATCCAGCCCCAGCGAAAGATGAATATTGCTGTACCAGAAAGGCAGGTGTTGTTTGGCCGCAGCCGGTAGCACGTTGGGCATGGCGCATAATAAGCCAAGCACAATAATAAGAACGTAAATTACGCCCCTTGGGTTAAAAAACTTCATGGGTAATCCTTGCAACAATTTTTGAAACTGCAAAAGCGCCGACAATTGCCAGCGGGTAAAGAGAACGCAGGATTACTTAGTGGGAGGAGCGCGCAGAATAGGCCGCAGGAAAGAAGATTCTAGCGGCGCGAAAGACAAATTTTGGTGTAGCAATAAACCCAGCGCAGAAAATCCGCCGAGCAATGGAGTAAGTTGAGGTGCAGGTACTAAGGGAAGGTTTTTATCACTACCGGTAGCGTCACCGCCCAGCCTTTGCTGCCTGAAAACAACAAGATCGCGCGGTGTGGTTAACGAGGGTTGATTATCATAGCTAATCAGGCTTTGATTGGCAGCAGTATGGTGAACATGTGGCGTGTTTGCATTGGCCAACAGCACCAGCATCGCAAAAAGCCACATTGTGGCAATAGATGGGCGCCTAAGAGGGGGCAATGTAAACTGACCTGACTGGTTCATAAAGTGCTAAGCTCAGGATGGTTGCAGATAGTGGAGCCGATAGGTCTCGCCCCGCCCTAAGCTCCGTCCTTTAAACAGATTTTCTTAACATGGTGGCATAACCATAAAACGCAATATGATGCTGCGTTTAAAAACATGACATTGTACAGTTTGCCAGAAGCCGTTAGCTTTGGAAGCTACTCGATAAGATCATGAATGTAATTTATCGACGGCAACTTACGCTCGGGATGATAAAACAACCGGTTCAGCCTGCCTAACAAATTAACAGAACGACTGGGATCGCTGGGTTTTACCCTATGCTCGCTGGCCGTCTGCAGAAATTCCCACGGCTGCAGGTTCAGCGCCTGAATTTGCTCTAGTGTAACCCCGTGCTGCTGAATGGTAGTTAAAATTCTTTCGGTTTTACTTTCCGCTAATGGAATAACCGAATCGGCGTAAATTTCCGCGAGCGGTTGACCCAAGGCCGCCAAAGTATGATTGATGGCCTGCCAGACGATATCATGAGAGAAATGCTCCCCCACCGGCGCGTAATACCCCATAATTTCCCATTCCAGCTCAGCATTACTCACCGCAATAGAACTGTCCAGTTCCGGCGAGAAAGACAAATCCGGTCGCGCACCTATATTATAAGCGTCGACAGAAATTCCCAGGCACATCACCAAATCGCCCATTTCGGCCTTGTTTTGATAAAGCGATTCAAAAGCCGCACGTTTGACCCCCATCCAGCCGTGTACCATAGACGGCTGTTGCGAAAATGCGCGCACATCATCGGGTAAATCCTCACCATATTTTTCGATAAGTAACGGTAAAGGGCTCTGATCTGGCGCATCATCTGGCAACCATACCTCGTATTCCAAGCGGTTGTCGGCTTTACCCCTACTTTTTATACCGAAAGAAAGATTGATAGGCCGACAAATGCTGCGGTCTTCATCAATCCGATGAAAATATTCAGAACGCATTCGTTTAATAAAGGGCGCATCCAGACCCGCCAGCGCGGCCGTGGGATACCGATAACCAATGTCGCTCTGGGGAACATGCGTAAGCGTAGTTACCGCATCTGTCAGTTGCTTTTTTACACCTTTTAGCAAGGTTACGTCAGGTAAGATAATGCTGCGTTCAGGCTCTATCGTTAGTCGCTCGCCGTTGGGGCCAATGAACTTTGGTGTTTTATGGTACTCGTACCCGGCCAGACCAAGGTTTTTGGCAGCGAGATTACGTAAGTTCGCCATTTCCGAAAACAGCGTAGAATGGTCGCGGATGTGTTTGAATAACGGGCGCTGTATCGTCATTGTTCACGCACTGCTAGTTAAGATAGAACCAGTGTGCCATAAAAACAGCTAAAAGCAGAATGGGAAGGTCAGCCAGTTCCCGGCTCGAACTTCTGGAGCACGGATGCTCCAGCAGAGCCATCAGAGATGAATTTACGGCGTTTCGGATGAGAACTTCTGCTTACCTCATGAGACTGCTTAATTTTTAGTCATTTATGCTGTTGCCCTGCGCGGCTTTTAACGCAATATTCGACGATAACTGCATTTTTTGCCGCAAACGTAATTGTGAGCTGAAATGAAAAAACGTAACCTTCGGGCGTGACCTTCTGTTAAAGCAGATAATCCTAAGGATGTAGTAAACTTGTTCCGAAATCTTTGTCTCATTATTTTTATAGCGCTAGCTGGCTTAACTGGCTGTAGTGCCCCCGATAGCTCTGACACATTGTCAATCAGTGGGCCGTTCGAGCCGATTAGCCTTGACCCTGCACGCTCCGGGTACATTTTTTCCCGCATGCAGGTTATTGAGACGCTGGTGGATATCGATAACAAAGGCCAGCTTAAGCCCGGACTCGCTACCCGCTGGGAACACAGTAAAGATAACCGAGTCTGGACATTTTATCTTCGCCCGAATGTGGTTTTCCATGATCAATCCGCGATGAACGCCGATGCCGTTGTTAACAGTCTCAACATCGCCTTTAGCAAGCCGGCTCCTTATCCTCAAGACCTGGTGGAAGCTGTTACCGCGCTAAACGAAAGCACGGTACAAATTACGCTTTCGCGGCCTTACCGGCCGTTTGCTTCGTTATTGACCAACTACACCACAGCGATTCTTTCACCCGCGTCTTATAATGAAAGTCAGGAAATCACTAAATTGTCTGGCACCGGGCCTTATCAGGTTGAGGAGTTTCAGCCACCACACCGTGTAGGGGTAACAAAGTTTCAGAACTATTGGGGAGAGCCCGCCCATGTCAGTAAAGTTGTGTACACTACCGGACACCGCGCAGAAACCCGGGCGCTGATGGTTGCAAGTGGTCAAACCGATATTGTTTATAATCTGGATGCAGCCAGCGTAGATTTACTGAAAGTTTCAAAAAAAGCAAAAGTCGATTCAACGTTAATTCCCCGCACTATTCTTATTAAAGTAAATGCGTCATATCCTGCTTTGGCGGATGTAAAAGTCCGTCAGGCGTTGAGCCTGGCAATAGATCGGCAGGGTATTGCCACCAAAATATTGCGCGTAGAGGATATTGAAGCCAACCAGCTGTTTGGCCCTTCTATGGGAGTATGGCACGATGCCACTCTTCCCCCCGCAGAACAGGATGTAAAACGGGCCAATGCATTGCTTGACGAAGCAGGCTGGCTTCAAGACGACAGCGGGATACGCCATAAGAATGGCAGCCCTTTAAAGCTAAACATGATTACCTACGCAAATCGCGCCGAACTGATTGTTATTGCTACCGCACTGCAAAACCAATGGGCGCAAATTGGGGTGGATCTACGGGTGCATATGGAAAACGCCAGCGCCATTCCCTCCGGCCATGCTGATGGCACCCTGCAACTTGCTCTGATGGCCCGAAACTTCGCCAATATTCCTGACCCTCTGGGTATTATGCTGGCCGATTTCACATCCACTGAAGGCGGCGACTGGGGCCCGATGGGTTGGCAAAACCCATCTGTGTTCTCTGCTTTATCGGCTCTGCCTCTTGTCCAGGATAAAAAAGCCTATGCCTCACAGGTGCAAAATATAATGCATCAAATCAATGCAGATCTGCCGGTGATCCCGGTAGTTTTTTATATGCAGCAAAGCGCCGTGGCGCCGCGGGTGGAGAATTTCAGCTTCGACCCTTACGAACGCTCATTCCGTTTATCTGACATTACGTTAAAACCCGCATCATGATTCACAGCATCGCGAAGCGTCTGCTACAGGCGTTAATTATGGCTTGGAGCGTTGGCACACTCACCTTTGTGCTTGTTCGCACATTACCCGGCGATATGGCATATAAAATTGCAGCCAGTCGTTATGGTGATGATGCCGTGTCCACCGCATCAGCCGCAGCTGTGCGCGCCGAGCTTGGTCTGGACTCACCGGCCTGGCAACAGTATTTTCACTGGCTGAGTAATTTGATCACGCTGGATTTAGGCGACAGTTTGGTCAGTGGCGCGCCTGTCGTTCAGGAGCTTCAGCATCAACTTGGTTATACGCTGCTGTTGGCTGTCTGTGCAATGCTGGTATCGGTCATCATTGCCTTTCCGCTGGGCATTTTATCGGGAGCACGACCGTCGTCAGCGGTGGATAACTCCATTATGGTAGGTTCAACTTTCGTCCGCGCGCAGCCGGTTTTTAGTCTTGGGCTACTACTTATTTTTCTGTTTGCCATGGAGTTAAACTGGCTTCCTGTTGCTGGGTTCGGGGAGCCGCGCCATCTGATCTTGCCTGCGCTTACGCTGGGGTTAAGCTTAGCGGCGATCTCCAACCGCATTATCCGCAGCAGCACTATTAACGTATTGCATTCGGCGTATTATCAGTTTGCTCGCATTAAAGGTATGTCGCGCTTTTCTACTTTTTGCCGTCACGGCATTCGCAATATCTTACTGCCTGTTATTGCCTTTATGGGTATTCAGCTAATTGGCTTAATTGAAGGCGTAATTATGGTGGAAAGCGTATTCGCCTGGCCAGGAATTGGACACGGCCTTTCTCATGCGGTATTTGCTCGTGATATTCCCATGTTGCAAGGGGCCGCGCTGGTGTTTGGTTTGATGTTTGTGGCGCTGAATACGTTGATAGACGTTTGCTGCGCCAGGCTGGATCCGCGGGGAGTCCGCCAGTGATTATAAAACGTATGCCAACACTTCAGCCAGCGCAACAATTAGGTCTGGCGCTAGTTCTTATGCTGCTTATCTTCGCGCTGGGCGAAGGTGCATTTTACGCAGCGGATCCCAATACCCAGCAGTTGGCCAAAGCCTTTTCGCCGCCTTCCACGGCAATGCCCTTAGGTGCCGATCAATTTGGCAGAGACATGTTTGCCCGTCTTGGCGCCGCGCTGCGGCTGTCATTTTTACTTAGCGCCCTTTGCGTGGCGACGTCAGCAATAACCGGTGTAGCGGCGGGTATTTGTGCAGCCTGGGCCGGCGGCGTAGTCGAAAAAGTGCTAAATTTTGTGGTTAACACTATTCTTGCTTTACCCGGTTTAGTACTGGTTTTGCTGTTCGCTGCCATTGTTCCCGGTTCATTTATTATGTTGTACCTGGCGATTTCCTTAACCTTGTGGGTAGAATATTTTCGGTTGGTAAGAGCCACAGCAAAACCGTTAATAAACGGTCCGCAGTTGCAATCGTCCATGTTGCTCAGTTTTGGCCGCTGGTATTGCTTCCGCCGCCATATATGGCCGGCTATCGCGCCTGATGTCTGCACTTTAGCTGCATTTGGTGCAGCAACATCTATTATCACCATGGCGTCAGTAGGATTTGTGTACGTAGGATTACAGCCGCCAACGGCGGAGCTTGGATTAATGATCGTCGAGCTTTTCTCCTATTATAGTGATGCGCCATGGCTGCTGGCTCAACCGCTGATCGCATTATTTTTAATGGTACTGGGCTTTCATCTGCTGGCCGGAAAGAAAACCCTATGAATACCCTTGCAATAAAAAACCTAACGGTACGCTCAGCCGACGGCGATATCCTGACAGATTTTTCACTGCAGGTTTCAAAAGATGTTCCTGTTACCATTTTAGGAGAAACCGGCTCAGGGAAAAGCATTTTAGCCAGTGCCATTATGGGATTATTACCGCCCACGCTATTAGCCTCAGGTGAAATTTATCTTGACGGCAAAGCGTTACACACACTTTCCAGCCGAGCCCGCCAACAGTATTGGGGCACTGTGATGACGCTACTGCCACAGGAACCCTGGCACGCCCTGGACCCGGTCATGCCGGTGAAGCAGCAGATAAGAGAGACGTATCTTAAGGTACGAGGACATTCCAAAAAGCAGGCTGATATTGCCACCAGCCAGGCGCTTGCCCATTTAGGACTGGCAAACGCAGCCCACAGCATACCCTCAACACTTTCCGGCGGTATGGCCCAGCGGGTAGCATTTGCCGTAGCCACGGCCGGGGGCGCACAAGTGTTGCTGGCAGATGAACCTACCAAAGGGTTGGATGTAGGCAGACGAGATGACATTGTACAATTGCTAAAAGCCCATGCCAGCCAAGGTACACTGATTACTATTACTCACGACGTTGAAGTAGCAGAGCAGATTGGTGGCTATCTGGTTGTTATGCAGAAGGGGAAAATTGTTGAGCAGGGGAAATGCGAGGACATTTTGTCTCGCCCTCAAGCCGATTACACTCAGGCTCTCATTGCTGCCGCACCAAAGAATTGGCCGGAAAAACAAACTGCATCAAAAGCAGCGCATTCTTTTGTGAAAATTCAAAACCTGCAGAAGCAGCGCGGCGGTCGGGAGCTTTTTCAGCAACTTAATACCACCCTTAATAAAGGCGATATTATCGGCATTAGTGGTGACAGCGGCAGTGGCAAAAGCACCTTGGGCGATATCTTACTTGGTTTATTACCCGCCGATAGTGGCGTAATCGAATTCAGCCAGCCGTTGCTTCGTCATGAGATGTTAAAAATTTATCAGGATCCGCCCAGCGGATTTGCTCCTCATTGTACTCTTGCTCAGCTACTGGCCGATTTAGTGAAGCGTCATAAGCTTAATAGCGACGATGTTTTCAATTACATGAATCAGCTGCAATTGCACTCGTCGCTACTTCAGCGCAGGCCTGCAGCATTAAGCGGTGGCGAGCTTCAGCGATTTGCTTTGCTAAGAGTATTATTATTGAAGCCGCAACTTCTTGTTGCAGATGAACCCACATCACGTCTGGACCCAATTACAGCGAAAAAGATAACGGAATTGCTGGTGGAAAGCTGCCGGGCTATCAATACCACTTTGATATTAATTAGCCACGACAGCTGCATGCTAAGTAAAATTTGCGATCGTGTAGTTCATTTACAAGAGTCGCCGCAATAGCATTTCTCCGGCAACAGTGGCAATAAATTATTGTCACTGTTGCCAAGGGTTTGCAAGCTGACAGGACGAGATTAATCTACCTTGGTTTTTAAGCCACGGCGAATCAACAACGCATCGGTCGTCGGTTCTTGTCCGCGGAATGCCTTATAAGATTCCATCGGCGGTCTGGAATTACCTTTTGAAAGAATTTGATTGCGATATTTCATGCCGTTTTCCAACTTCAATCCGCCCATTTCCTGCACGTAAGCAAAGGCATCGGCAGCCAGAATTTCACTCCACATATACGCGTAGTAACCAGCAGAATAACCGCCACCCATAGAATGTGAGAAATAAGCAGATTTATAACGCGGGGGAACATACGCTAAATCAACGCCATGTTTCGCCAGCGCTTTAGCTTCAAATTCGTTGATATCCTGTAGCGGCGCATCGGCAGGTAAAGAGTGCCATTCCATGTCCAGCAATGCCGCAGACATGTATTCCAGCGTGTCAAAGCCCATATTAAAGCTACGGGATTTAATGACTTTATCCAGCAGTTCTTTAGGAATGGGCTCGCCAGTTTCATAGTGCTTGGCGTAATTAGCAATCACTTCCGGATACGCCGCCCAGTCTTCTTCGAAAGTAGAAGGAAACTCAACGAAGTCGCGCGATACTGAGGTTCCCGCCAAAGAAGGATATTTTACGTCTGACAACATGCCGTGAAGTCCATGACCTAACTCGTGGAACATAGTGGTGACATTGTCATAACTGATTAACGTCGGCTCGCCTTCTGGGGCCTTTTCAATATTCATAACGTTTACGACAACAGGCTTGTTGTTCAGCAACTTGGATTGCCCCACAAATGAGCTCATCCAGGCACCGCCCCGCTTGCCTTCACGGGCGTAATAATCGGCATAAAAAATTGCCAGACTTTTGCCGTCTACATCAAAAAGCTCATACGCTTTTACATCAGGGTGATAAACCGGCAGATCCGGTCTTGGCTCAAAACGTACGCCATACAAACGGTTGAAGGTATAAAACACGCCATCATTTAACACACGGTTAAATTCAAAATATTGTTTTACTTTGTCTTCATCAAGATCGTAACGGGCTTCGCGCACTTTTTCTGCGTAATATGCCCAATCCCAAGGTTTAAGTTCGAAGTCTTCACCCTCGGCATCGATCATAGCCTGAATGTCAGCAGCTTCTTCTTTTACGTTAGCAACAACTGCTGGCACCATGCTGCCAAGCATCTCAAACACCGCTTGCGGGGTTTGCGCCATTTGCGCGTCAAGGCCGTAGCTGGCCCAGTTGTCGTAACCCAACAGGGCGGCTTTCTCAGCGCGCAGTTTGGCTAAACGCGCTACAATGTCGCTGTTATCAAACTCACCACTTTGCGCACGATTTGCCGAAGCTTCCCAAATGCGCTGACGCAGTTCCCGGTTTTCCAGCGAAGCCAGAACCGGCTGACGAGTGGTATTCGTTAAATTAAGCAGGTACTTCCCTTCCTGATCGGCTTCCTTGGCGGCTTCAGCTGCGCCTTTTATTTCGGCTTCTGATAAGCCTTTAAGCTCTTCAGCGGTATCTACCACTACAGCAATGTTCTTAGATTCAGTCAGCAGGTTTTGTGAAAACTGCGTGGTCAGCCTGGAATGCTCTTCATTTAACTTACGAATTTCATCTTTTTGCTTATCGTTAAGTTTTGCACCCGCGCGAATGAAATCTGTGTAATATTCTTCAATCAGGCGCTGTGATTCTGCATCAAGCTCAAGATCGTTACGCTGGTTATACAAGGTTTCTACCCGCGCAAAAAGCTTGCTGTTTAAATTGATGTTGTCGGAATGCGCTGCCAGCTTTGGCGCCATTGTAGTTTGAATTTCACGGCGCTCAGGATTGCTGTTACTGCCGGCCAGATTGAAGAAAATACGGCTTACACGCGTAAGCAACTCTCCGCTTTTCTCCAGCGCCACCATGGTATTTTCAAATGTGGCTGGCTCTGGATTATTGGCAATTTCTTCAACTTCTGCCATTTGTTCTTTTATACCCTGCTCAAAAGCAGGAAGAAAATGTTCATCTTTAATCTGATCAAAAACTGGCGCTTCGTACTGTAACGGGCTCGCTTTTAACAAAGGGTTCTCCTGCTTAACCTCTGCTTTTGCGGCTTGTTCGCTCGCTGCATTGGTTTGTTGTGAGGTCGTATCTTCTGAGCAGCCAGTGGCAAGTAGCGCACTTGCTATAGCAATGCTGATTATGGTTTTGTTCATGTTGTGTTCCCTATTTTCCTGTCGACAGGCTTATTATCATCTAAAGCTTAGTTAGGATGTTATATCATATTTACAAATAAATATGAGTGGGTATTTTCTAAGTAATGCGGCCTACAAAGCAAGGGCAAAAGAGACAATTAAAGAAATTTCGCGTTGAAAGGAACGACAGCAGAATATGGGAACACCGGCCTATCACCTGAAGCTGGGCTACGTCTATTCCTGGTTGATAAATGAAACCATGATCACGGCGCGTAAAAAGCGGGCAATGAATGCCCGTTTACTGATTTGTAGAAGACAAAGCAAAACTCTGGTTACGCCTGCAGGTTTTCCCATGGGCCGGTGATGGCTAACGTTGTGGCAGGAGAATACAGATTCACAAACAGCGTGCTGCCGTCAGGAGAGAAGCACGCGCCCGCCGGTTCAGTTTGTACGTGAACTTTAGCAAAATCGTAAACCTGTCCTTCAGGTGTAACACCGCGAAGATGATTATCCACAACATCGGTATATTGATCTTCACACACCAGTAAATGACCATTGGGCGCGACGGTAATATTGTCACCATAATTAAATGTTTGCACATCCGGGCTTTCAACAAACAGCTCAAGTTTACCCGGAGACGTCGCTTCAGCCTGTTGTCCTTCCGCTTCTGACGGTACATACCGCATAATTTGCCCCACCTGTTTGGCGCCGCCGCTGGTACAGCAAAAATATAGTTCGTTAGTTGCCCAATGAATACCTTCACCGCGCGCAAATAAGGCAGCACCTTTGGCGTGACCTCGCAGACGTAAATCGTCATTTGGACTTTCAACGTCAGAAAGGTCTATCCAGGTGACTTCTAATGGTTCACCGGTTTTCATCTGCACCGTATTCCAGTTGCGGCTGTCAAATTTAGGTTGGTCTTTAATAGCCAGCGCTTGTAGCTTCCCGCCTTTATGCAGTTCACCAGGTGTATTAGGAACGTAACGGTACAGCAAGCTATCGTCGCGATCTTCGGTTAAATACACCACGCCAGAACGTGGATCAACGCATGCAGCTTCGTGATTGAAGCGACCCATGGCTTTAATTGGCTTGGCGTCCACCAGCGCTTTGGCATTGGCCGGTACTTCAAATACGTAGCCGTGATTCTGGCTGATTTTATCAGACGCTTTTTCTACCGATTCTTCACACGTTAACCATGTGTTCCAAGGCGTAATGCCCCCAGAACAATTACGGATAGTTCCAATTAATGACTGGAACTGCTTTTCCACCCGCTGCTGTTTAAGGTTATAAATAATATTGGTGGTGCCACCGGGTAGTGGCGCACCAGCTTTGTAACTATCGTAAGCGAGAGGCGATGCTAAAGTTTTATCGTCGGCAGTTTCTTCATTTGTCTGGTCATCAAGGATCCGCATAGGAAACAATTCATGGTTTCGTACCAATACCACCCGTTCTTCATCCAGATAAAAACATCCCATGCCATCGGCACGATCCGGCACGGGTTGTCCATCAGCCATTTTTTCACCTAATGATGAAATAATGCGGTACGAAAAGCCTTCCGGAAGATCAAGAACCCCTGCAGGATCGGGTTTCAGCGCCCCATATCCGAATTCTCCTGAGCGGGTTGGCGCGGCTTCTGAGGAAAAAGCGAGAAGGTGGCGGGACAACCCCGCAAATGCTAATGCAACCAGACTTTGGTTAAAGGTGCGCCTTGAAATCATTGTGTTATATCCTCTGTTTATCGATTTACTACCAAGAGCAAAATATCAGGTTGAGCAGAATGTCTTCATCTTCTTCGGCTTATCATTGCCGCTAAAAACGTCAAGCTGCAACAACTATAGAAGGTGAAAGTAAAGTTCTGCAAAACGTTGAATATGGATGTTGTTGCTTATCCGCCTGCGGCATTTATTCAGGTAAGTAATCCAGGGTCAACAACAGCCTTTTTTCACCCGCTGCTATAGGTGGAGAGCGATGAACCAAACCGGCATTTTCGTTGCCTTCCCAAAGCTCGCCTTTTAGCAACGCAACATCGCCGCATTGTATTGTTTGAATGTTACAGTTTTGCTGATACAGCCTAGGTTTTTCGTCTGATAAGCCCCGGCTTTCCCCGCCCGAGTCGACTATGGTTTACCAGATCATGAAGTCATCTCAACATTTTACTATTCATGATTTACTTGGTACCTGTGAATCAGAAGGTGCACATGCGTGCTGTCGACGAAGTTGGTAATTGCGGATGTGTCCGAAGGCGATAGTACAGGAAGCGATAACCGTCCAGATAGTTTCCCTTGGTTCCCCCAGCGCCTCGTGATCGATAAACGACAAGCTGCCAAGAAACACCAACCCAGTCAAGCCAATCATAAAGACGCCGATATTGCGGTGGTGCAAATACCCCATCGTTAGGGCTATCAACCCCACTGGTATTACAAAGAAAAGCAGTAGCTGGTGAAAAGCGTCATGATCAACGGCAATCAGCCCAGCCAAAGGCGGTAGAAAAACCAAAATAATAGGAAACAACAAACAATGGACGATGCAAAGCGATGATAGGAATATGGCGAATTTGTCGCCCAGAAGCTGAAGTTTTTTCATTTCGTCCCCGAATTAATAAAGATTTTTAGTCGATTTCTTGCAGTTTTCGCACAAGCAAGACATTTCAAGCTGCGAACCTAACGGTTCGAACCCGGTTACCTCTGCTTGATGAGATATTGCATTAACTACCGGTGTTGGCAGCATAATTTCCCGCACATGCTGACAGGATCGACAAATCAGCAATAACGCCGTGTGATGCTCGCAAGAACAAATAATGTAGTTACAGGCAATGTACTTATTTGCTGAATGCAGGCGATGCACCAGATGTGTCGACTCAAGAAAACCTAAAATCCGATACACAGACATCGCCATAATGGTCGTGTCTGCGTATCGATTGTAAGCATCCATAATGTCATATGCAGACATAGGCCTTTCAGCCTGCAGGAGTAGTTCAAGCACCCGTTGGCGTTTTTGCGTTAGCCGCCCGCCGCGCTTTTCACAAAGATACTGCGCTGCGGCGACAACCTGTTCTACTGCGCCCGGTGTTGTGGCTACCATGTAACTGCACTGTTTGGCGGGCTAAGATTTGAAGCGCCCTGCCCGTCTGCCACAGCCCATTGCAGCTCAATATGGTTAAGTGAAGGCAGCCATTGGAAAAGATTAACCTTCACCCCGGATACTGTTGATTGGCAAGAAAAGCGATATGTCAAAGCAATATCACTGTGCGCATGGCTGACCTTTTCATGCCCGTGTTCTTGAGCCTCATTGTGGTCTGGTAAAGACGAATGCGCATCCTCCAACGTACACTCTCCGTTTAACGCTACAACCTTGTCAGAAGTTGCAAATTTACTGGCGAAATCGCGCACGGTTTGCTGTTGCTGAGTCGTCTCGGGAACATGCTCAAACCCCAGGACATCGGCAGCGGGCAGCGCAATTTCTACGCTCCAGTTGTTATTGTCCTGAACGATATGCATCGTACCTTCGCCATGAACATGCCCCTGCGCCTTAACCGGCAAGACCGAAAAACACGCTGTCCCCACAAAACCTGTCAGTATGGCTATTCCATTGCTTGTCATTGGTTATGGTCTCCGATCCCGCTACTTAGCTGCCGCTAACGCGTACTTTCTTTCTGCTAATCATTTAGATGCATAATGAATCAACAGGCAAAAACCGCTACGCAGTATTTGCTTCCGATGTTGATACAATATAACATAACTATCATTGATACAATATAACATCACACCGGAGAATAAGATGCGGAGAAAAACTCGAATGGCAGCGCTTATTAGCGCTTTATTGCCTGCTGTCGCTATGGCGCAATCGATTGAAGGCGTTGTAAATAACAGTAGTGGTAAAGCAGTGGCAGGTGCCACGGTAGAAATTGAAGGCACCAAATTTAAAACAAAAACCGATGAGAATGGCCGTTTTCTGTTAGAGAATTTAACCGCAAACGTAAACGAATTTCATATTTTTGCTTCAGGTTATGCCCATCTTCATCAGGAAATTGCCGTTGCGCAAGATGGCAGTAAAGAAGTTACGCTTACGTTAAAACGTTCTCCCATTGAGGTAGTCGATGTCGTTGCCTCGCCTATGCATATGTCGATAATGGAATCGGCTTCACCGGTTAGCGTGCTGGCGGGCGAAACGCTACGGCGCCAACAAGCTTCTACTCTGGGCGATAGCTTAGAGAAACTGCCGGGAGTTCACACAAACTTTCATGCGAACGTAGCCAGTACACCGGTTATTCGCGGCCTAAGCGGTCCTCGGGTGCTTATTGCACAAAATGGACTGGATGTCAGTGATGTCTCCCGCGTAGGGCCAGATCACTCTGTTGCCACCGAAGCTTCTACGGCACAACAAATTGAAGTGCTGCGTGGTCCGGCAACATTATTTTATGGCAGCGGCGCTATCGGTGGCGTAGTAAATGTAGTAGATGGACGTGTTCCCCCCGACACCACCACCCGCGGAGAATGGTTGTTAGAAACCAACTCGGTAGATGACAAAAAACTGGCGTCATTCAACATCACCACAGGTACTGAAACTATCGGTGTGTACGCAGACGGTTACTGGCGCGAATCCAACGATTACGACGTGCCTGTTGCGCCTGAATTAGATAACCACGAACAACAGGATTTTGTGGTTAAAAACAGTGGCGAGAAATCTAATGGCGTAACACTTGGCGTCAGTAAGCTATTGGATAACGGTTATGTCGGTATCGCTGTTGAACGTTTTAATCGCGAATATGGGATTCCTGGGCACACCCATGGCGATGAACATGAGGCTGAAGGTAGTGAAGAAGAAAGTGTATATGCCGATCTGAAGCAAACCCGGGTTCAACTGCTAAGTGAATTGAATATTGGCGGTAAATGGATTAGAAAAATTAATACCCGCGCTGCCTTTACTGACTACGAGCATGCTGAAATTGAGGACGGCATGGTAGGTACCCTGTTTGAAAACAGCACTGAGGAGCTGCGATTTGAAGCCCTTCATAATCCTTTTGATGGCTGGAATGGTGGCATAAGCTTCCAATACAAACATAGCGATGTGGCGGCGCAAGGCAGCGAAGCATTTACTCCCCCGTCGGAAGCCCAGACGCTGGCGCTGGCAATTATGGAAGAGAAGCATTTCGGCGACTTCCTGCTTCAGTTGGGCGGCCGCGTCGAACGGGTGGAACTGGAAGCAGATCAAGTACTACTCCCAGAATTAGATGCGCACGCTCATGCCGGCGAAGAACACAATCATGAACATGGTCACGAAGAAGCCACTTCCACCCGTGTCTTTAGCACCGATCATGAGTTTACCCCCGTTAGCTTATCTGCGGGTTTAGTATGGGATTTTACGCCTGGCTATAACATTGGCATTTCCGTTTCTCGTTCGGAACGCGCACCTTCTGCGTCTGAACTTCTCTCCTTCGGGCCTCACATAGGTACACGCACTTATGAAATTGGTGCGTTGTTCGCCGTCGAAAATCACGACGATCATGCTCACATTGGGTTAACTGAAGCAGCGCTTGACCTTGAAACAGCGAATAATATCGACCTGACATTCCGGAAAACGGACGGTGATGTTGGATTTGTATTCAACGCTTTCTATAACGTTGTCGATAATTATTACTATCAAACCTCTACCGGTCTTTTTGCTGAAGCTGCCCATGACCATGGTGGTGAGGACGAGCACGACAATGAAGAGCACGTGCATGCCACCGAATTGCCTATCTATACATTTCAAACCGATGACGTAATTTTACATGGCTTTGAAGCGCAAATTGCCTGGCAAGCCACTGATGAACTTAAGGCCAGTTTTTTCTCTGATTACGTTCGGGCGCGGCTAAAAGATGGCGGTGACTTACCGCGCACGCCACCGCTTCGATTTGGTACGCAGTTTAGTTATCAAACAGAACTATTGACCGCAAATCTTGATGTTACCCGGTATCAGGAGCAAGACCGCATCGCTTCTTATGAAACATCCACTGATGGCTACACGCTGGTTGATGCCACAGTGTCTTACGATTTGTCTTTGCTCGACCAGGACATGATGGTGTATCTGAAAGGCAGCAACCTTACCGATACAGAAGCCAGAGTTCACACTTCATTTCTTAAAGATATCGCTCCCCGCCCCGGTCGTAGTTTTGCCATTGGCGTTCGCGGATATTTTTAATTACACCCCATACTCATCAACAAGGAATACTGCTATGACAAAAACTTTTCAGCTTAACTGGCTTGCCGCAGCAATTGGCACTTTACTTTTAACGGGTTGCGGCGATGCAGAAACTACCATTGTTGAACAAGACCCCATTGAAGTGCCTGGTGATGATCACGACGATGACCATAATCACGATGATGGTCTTATTGATAGTTTAGGAAGACTTGCCGTCACCTCCGCAGAAAGTAATGAAGCCGTGATTTACGATTTGGACGATAACAGCTTACTTGATACCTTCCCATTGACCCATGAATCCAGTGCAGTTTCCTCGTCAGCCGGTTACCGCTATGCCGTATTTACCACCCGAACTCAAGACCACGTTGGTTTTATTGACGGTGGGTTGTGGCGCGAAGATCATGTTGATCACTTGCATGATTATGAACAAGCACCGGTAATGAGCGACTACGCGCTTAGTGGCAGTCGCCCTACCCATGTGGTAACGCATGATGGAAAAATGGCAGTGTTTTATGACGGAGACGCCGAAGCAGGCACGACGGCTTCCGTTCAGGTAGTAAACGACACCGATATCAGTAGTGAAACTGCCGACTTGCCAACCCTTCCTTACAATATAAACATGCATGGTGTGGCGGAACCTCGTGGCGAACACCTGCTGGCTACCATTCGCCGCGACGATGCGTTAAATACGTCAGCCAATAAAGTACTGCCGGATCAAATTGGTGTATTCCACTGGCACGACGGTGAATACGAACAAGAACAAGTGCTTGAGGTCGACTGCCCGGACTTACATGGTGCGGCGCAGAATGTGGATTATAATGCATTTGGTTGCAGTGACGGCATCATGGTCGCCCACCAGCACGATACCGAATATCACGCGGTAAAAATTCCAAATGTCGAAAGTTTAGGCGGTCTGCGAGTTGGCTCCATTTTCGCCCACGAAGACAGCGATTCCTTTTTCGGCGTGGCATCACAACATTCTGGTGGTGCGGCAATACTGGTTAACATTAATCCGGTAGAAAACGACATGGAAATGGTAGACTGGGAACCTGCCACCGATGCTCAGGCGATTTCCTACAGCTACTCAGCTGACGGTGACCACTTTCTCATATTAGATAATCAGGGCTTTCTCACTGTGCTTACTCCACACGACCATGACGGGCACAGCCATTGGGAATTTGATAAACGTATTAATATTTCAGAAGAAGATGTTGCAACCATGCCAGAAGGGCAATCTTTTAGCATGGCAATTTCTTATAGCTCGAATATAGTCTATGTTGCTGATCCAATTGCTCAACATGTTCTTGCTATTGATCTTGAGTCTTCGGAAACCGTTAGTGATATTCCATTAGACTTTGCGCCTGCTGGAATTGCCTGGATGGGTATACCTGAAACAGAGCACGCACATTAATTACTGACGTTTTTACTTTTGGCCGCCCGTTAAAGGCGGCCATTTTTGGATTATTTTAATTTTGCAGCGTATTTGCTGCCAAAGAAGCGTTTTTCTTAGCGCAATTATTAATTCTGATCCCAGCGGCGAGTGATATCTAAACACAATGCCGTAACAAATAACTTATAAAAAATTCTACTGCCAGATGACATTTCTTATGCCATGGAATAAAGAATTTATGGAGAATTTCACAGCATGAAAACCCACCGTTTCTTTGCCTCATCCGCACTGGCTACCGCAATTTCTATTGCGTTAACGGCAAGTGGCTACGCTCAGGAGCAGAAAGCACCCGTCACGGATATTGAACAAATTGAAGTGGTACAGCAACGTCAGCCTTACCGGGGGGATGTACCGCTTAAATCAATGCCGCAGTCGATTGATGTGGTATCTGGAGAATTACTAAGTGCTGCGGGTATTGATGACTTGCAAAACGCATTAGATTTTACCAGCGGTGTCGCGCGCCAAAACAGCTTTGGCGGTCTTTGGGACAGCTTTGCAATTCGCGGTTTTGCCGGCGACGACAACCTGCCTTCGGGTTATCTGGTAAATGGCTTTAGCGCTGGCAGAGGCTATAGTGGCCGCCGGGATACTTCCAATATTCAGGAAATAGAAGTACTAAAAGGTCCAGGTTCTGCACTTTACGGCCGCAGTGAACCCGGTGGAACCATTAACATCATCACCAAAAAGCCTCAGTTTATTGAGGAAGGCTACCTTCAAGCCTCAGCTGGCAGCTATGATGTTTATCGTCTGGAGGGAGATTACACTAACGCCATTAATGCCGACGTCGCCTTTCGTGTAAACGGCGCTTACGAAGACGCGGGAAGTTTTCGCGATACCGTGACCAGTAAAAAACTGTCGCTAACACCGTCTCTGCTGTATCGCATAAACACTGACACCAGCGTGCTATACGAGCTTGAACTATTGGATCAGGAAGCGCCTTTTGACCGTGGTATTGTGGTGCTTGAGGATAACGCCGATGCGGTATCTATCAAAAACTTTTACGGCGAACCTAATGATGACCCTATGGAAATTAAGGGCACTGGACATCAATTAACCTTACAACATCGTTTGAATGCTATTTGGAACCTACAGGTTGGGCTGAGTTATCGCGACTCTTCCTTTGAAGGTTATTCGACAGAAGTGGAGTTGTCGGATAGTCGGCAACTGCTTTATGTTGATGGCAAAACGCTCTCGCGACAGCGTCGTTATCGCGATTATGATGCTACCGATCTTTCTGCACGACTGGAAATTAGTGGCACTGTTGAAGCTGCAGGAATGGCACATCATATTTTAATAGGTGGCGATGCCTACGATTATCAGCTTGATCAGATTCAACAGCGCTGGCGCACCAACGCTGGTGTTGGGGATGCCACCTATTCTGTTGATTTACACCATCCGCAGTACGGGCAGGAGCCGCCGGACACCGCCCCGCTTTGGGACCAGCGCGAGGAGCAAAATGCCTACGGCATATATATTCAGGATCAAGTTGATATTTCAGAACGCTGGAAAATAGCAGGCGGTCTGCGGTTTGACGATTATGAGAAAGATTATTTTAATTTTCTTGCCGGTTCAGAAACCCTGCAGTCGCAAACTGCCATCAGTCCGCGCATAGGTGTGGTTTACGAAGCTTCTTCATTCTATACAATTTATGCAAACTATTCAGAAGGCTTCAGACCCAATTCTGGCACTGACATTAACGGTAATGCTTTCGCGCCCGAGGAAAGCCAATCTTACGAAACCGGCGTAAAATTCAATAACACAGATGAGAGCCTAAACGGTACCCTTGCTTTATTTCACGCCCAAAAAACCAACGTTCTCACCACTGACCCGGTTAATTTAGGCTATACGGCAGCGTTAGGTGAGGCAGAAAGTCAGGGGGTGGAACTTGACCTCAGCGCTTACATAAGCGCCAATACTTCGCTGACACTGGCTTATGCTTACGTCAATGCCGAAACTTCAAACGATATGACTAATATTGACTGGGGCGTTGAGATACCGGCGGGAAGCCGATTGATTAATGTCCCCAAAAATAAAATCAATCTTACTGCCATTCATTATCTGGATGTTGCAGGTAATGACGCTCAAATCGGCGCAAGCATCACCTATGTGGGAGACCGATTAGGTGACACCATTGCCCCAGATTACATTTTGCCAAGTTATACTACCGTGCGGTTGTTCGGGGGAATAAATTTGACGGAAAAGTGGGAAATCAGTGCAGCTATCGACAATCTTTTGGATAAAGAATACTACTCCAACTCTTACTCCGCCTTATGGACCCAACCTGGTAGCCCTCTGACAGCAAAACTTAGCGTTAAATATGGGTTTTAAGACAGACGGAACCTGAAACAGGCACTGCCCAAAAGATCAGCGCCTTTAAATTAAGATCATAAGACCTATGGCCGAAAAGCATTGCGGTCATAGGTTCAATACTCAGTCGGTGCTGTCCAACACCAGAGCGTTTCGGGCACTTTGTGGGTGCAATGACTCAACTACAAAATGAGGAATAAAGCCTTTACTGGAGGCAACCACAACTTTGCTATTCAAATCCACCATACGAATATTTAAGATCACGCCGCGATCGTTATAGGTCATAGTTCCCGACAATACATACTGTACAGTCGGATGTAGGCTTAGCTCTGACAAGTTGCGGCTAAACGCAAAATCACCATTTGGATTCACAAGAATCTTACCGGTAGTTTTGTAATCTACTACGGCAATACCAAACTCTTGTAGCTCGGTAATAAAACTTTCAGCTAATTGGTTGCCAAGAATATTGGTTTTATCCAAGCCGCTGTCAAGCTCAACAAAGGAAGCGACTGCGACGGGGGTACTAACAGTAACATAGCGTAAATTTTCCACCAGCTTCATGGTCATCTGTTCAGCATAATCGCTTAGCAGCTTATGCGTGTGTAGTGGCCGGTAGCTGTGCGCTGGCGGGCTCCAGCCTGCAAGTGGCACAATATTTGGCTGATTATAACGTTGGATATTACCTGATTGATTATAAAAATGAGGGTCATGATGATGCGCGCATCCCGCTAATAGCATCGTCGTAATCATTCCTGTAATTAAAATAAAACTTTTCACTTTTCCTTCCTTCAATGCTGTATGTTGCGGGTGTTCGGTACTAAATAACCTGATTGGCTATGAGCGTGTTCGTGCTCGCAATGGTAACTATGTGTATGGTCGTGCTGGTGATGGCGCACCTGGTTGTAATGACCCGTACGGTTATGGTGCCCAGATTGATGGTATTGATGCGGATGGTGAGCGCATCCGGCCATCAGCAGTAGCCCCGCCGAGCCAAATAGCCCCAGTAATTTTTTCATCGATTCCTCTGCTTGTTCGATTCAATTGTTTGGTTTTATGTCACGCATCTTTATCTGCCGGAGAGGCGAGGAATGAATAAGGAAATGACTGATTATCTCTAGGAATTTTTCTTATACTACAAAAACTCTTCGAAGCTGATAGTGCCGCTTTGCAAGCCGATTCGCAGCAAATCGAAAGGGCTGGCAGCATTAAGCTTACGATAAATATTGGCGCGGTGGGTAAGAATGGTTTTTGGCATGGTGTCGGTCAATTGTGCGACCTTCTTTGGGTTATGCCCTTTTGCCAACAGAATGAATATTTCCAGTTCTCTGGTAGTCAAGCTGGCGATACGGGCATCGTTGCCGCCACTATTAAAGTGTAATACCTGCAGAATTTCCCGCGTAAGATACACTTCGCCCTTGCTCACGGCTTTAACAGCTTCAATAATTTCATCCGCCGCCGCTCTTTTTGATACGTAACCCATGGCACCAATACCAATAGCTTGCGTAATATAGTGATACTGCTCATACATACTTACCATTATAATTTTACTGTGAGAGCAGGTTTTTTTAATAAGTTGTGCTACGTCCAAACCGTTGCGATCAGGCAAAGAGATATCCACTAACGCGATATCAAAATCCGTGTCGCCACAATAATTCTCGACCTCAGCGTAGCCCCCCCATTGCGCCACCACTTGCCAGTTCGGTTGCGTACTAAGCAGATGAGCAAAGCTTTCCCGTACCAGAAGATGATCATCAATAAGTGCAATATTTATCATGCGCTGTTAATTCCTGTTGAGCTAACGGGATACGAAGAGTGAGAATAAATGATTGCCTCCCCTTAATTTTAATTTCGCCATTTAATGCGGCTACGCGATCTTTAATACCTTCCAAACCGAAGCCGCCAATTTCATGATGGGTATTTTTTGATTGCGGTATAAAGCCGTGGCCGTTGTCTTGCAAAGTCAGATGCACATGTTCGTCTTTCACCTTCACCTCAAGGCTGAAGCGGTCTGCTTTACTATGTTTAATGCAATTGCTTACGCCTTCTTGCACTATACGAAAAATGGCAATGCTGATGTTTTCAGGCAGAGAATCCAGTTCACCGCTAAGGGTGCTATGGTAGCTGATTCCGTGCGTCTGCAGGCGCTGACTAAAGTACTTGCCGCTGAGCGTCTTCTGCAGACCAAACTCATCCAGTACCCGCGGGCGTAGCCAATGCAGCAGATGATATACCGATTGATAAATCTGTGCGGTGGCGTCCCTCACCAGCTTCAAGGTGGAAGATTCACGAATTTGCGGAAACTGATACTCCAGTACTTTCAGTTCACTTTGCAAAGCGGTAAGGTTCTGCCCCACTTCATCATGCAATTCCTGCGACAGCGTTTTACGCTCCTGCTCCTGTACATTTACCACTTTATTTGCCAGCAAACGGTTGCGATCCACTATTTGATTTAATTCACTATTTTTTTGTTTAAGCTGAACATTCAGGCGCTGCTGCTGACTAACCACTGCTCCAAGCAGTAGCCCGCCCATGCCATACACAAATACATAAAATTGGGTATCTTTCAGATGCTCAGTCGCAGATTCACCATAAACGGTAAAGGCTAAAAAGTAATTGATTGTGCAAGTCATAATTAAAGAACCCGCCCAACCATATCGATAAGCCATACAGATAATGGCTAAAAACGCTAACGCTCGAAGCATGTACAGGGTTTCAGGGTAAAAATAATAAATTACCATGGTACAAGCTGACGCCATAATCCACACCGATGTGCCTTCCGATAGCGTCTCCCAATCCAGCTGTCGTCGGCTATTCCACCCATGCGCCAAGGTAAGCATTAACGGCGTAATTAGTAAAATACCTGTAGCGCCTCCCAAAAAATGTGTCATTCGTACTTCAAACTCATCCACCCGCTCGGTAATCCCTAACAGCCATTCCCCTACTTGCAATACATTAGCAGTTTGATTCACCAGAATTAGCGCAAAAAACGCCAGTATGCCTTTAGGGTTATCTATAAAACCGCGCTTGTGCCAAGGTTTGGTAAAGTAATGAACGATAAACAGCGGCAGCAGATAATAAAGGCCATAAATGCGTAAGTCATTCATGACACCGCTTAACGCTAAAGGTACCGTCTGCTGATAAACCAGAATTTTTATAAGAAAATACGCCAGCGGTACGCCCAACATTACTGTAATCCAATACCGGTAGCGAACCAGCAGCAATAAAGCCAGTACCCAGCCTGACGGCATATACCAGGTGCTGATCTCATCGTACAGATACCAGTGCATTGAAAAGGTAAACAGCGCAGCGTAACCCAACCCACTGATAACCAGCAGAAACAGATGCTTTAAGAGATTGATAGCGATTGTTTGCACTCGGCCATCATAAGCCACAGCAAGATCCTTAACTTCCTTTTTCTGGAACCGGTTATTGTGCATTAGAATCAGGCACTGATCACTTTGCGTATCGCTTTTTAGGAATTATTCTTAGGGTAATTGCGTGATTTTCTAATAGCCTTGCGTCACTTAAGACGGTACAACATCGCTAACACGCAAAAACTGAGATATGGATGCTTCGCTTTATCCAAATTATTATGCTCAGCCTCGGAATATTGTTGGCGGGCTGTAGCGCTAATTCACAGAAGCAATCCCATGCGCAAGAACTTCCCCCTCCCGACGCAGAACTTTTGCATGTTGTAGAAGATATTGCAGATAGCCTGGTTCACAGTAGCTCTCGCCCTATTCATAAAGGCCGCATTGCCGTAGGGACCATTGGGCAAATAGACACCTTACGATTAGAAGAGAATCGCCACCATCCATTAACTTTTTTGGGGCTGAAATTACAGGATTCGCTGATGGTCGCGCTGCAAAATCGCGGATTGAGAGTGGTAGATTATAAGCGTTCTGCAAATGTGATAATTCATTCGACAGAAGATCAAATGTTAAGCCGGGAATTAAAACATCTAGGGCAGTCAAAGCAACTGGATTATTTTTTATCCGGCACCATCAGCTATCAGGAAAACGGCGCCACTATCAGCTTACGCATGGTAGATTTGCTGGACGATGAACTTGTCGCTGCCACCAATGATTTTGTGCCGATTGATATCTTTTTCCCACCCCACCGGGTAACCGAATATAACGGCAGAATTTATCGGGACAGTAAATATCGCTCGGGCCGGCGCTACTTAGGCGAACATGAGCAATAAGATGCGTTATTTCACAGTTATATTTATCAGCGGTTTATTGGCAAGCTGCGCTTCTCCCACAGAACACCTTCATCGCCCACAGTTAACAGCTAGTCCTTTGGCTGACTGGGGAGGCGAGCAATTGGGACATTACGTGCAAGAGCTAAGTAACGAACTTATCCGCACCATTGAACATGTTAATCCAAACAGTAAAGTTGCCGTCAGTAGTTTTCGTTTTGTTGACGACCAGCAACAGTACTCGCCGGTTTTCGCCCGCCAAATTCAGGAAAGCTTTATTTACGAATTGCATAAGGTCGGCCAGTGGGTGACTGATGTAAAAGCGACCGACTTTATTCGCGTCACACCAGACGGTGATTTTGCGTTGTCGAAAGACTATCTGGATCTGCCAAACTCTGTCACGCTCGATTATATCCTGCTCGGCACCCTGACCAATATGCGGGGCGGTGTTCAGGTTAACGCGCGATTGGTTGAAATCACCACTCGCAGAGTAATGGCAGTGGGCGAAACGTTTATTCCCCAAAGAGTCATCCGTGATGTTTTACCATCTGAGCAAAAACCTATTCGATTGGTGGAAGGAGAGAGTTAGTTTTGCCGATAGGCGCTTTCAAAATTGTTCATTGCACAACCTTGTTGTGGCGAGAGGATGAGCACGATACGCGAAGCACTTTTTTGAATTACTGCTCGCGTAGTCAGTTTGTCGAATAAAAAAGTGAAGCAGCCTTGCGAAATAAACAAAATTTCGTATCCGAAACGCCGTAAAATCATCCTGATGGCTCTGCTGGAGCATCCCTGCTCCAGAAGTTCCGGCCAGGAAATGTAGTTAAGCGGGTTGTACAATTAGCTCATCAACATTCACATCTTCGGGCTGTTCAATGGCATAGGCTATGGCATTGGCAATCGCTTCGGGCTTTAGAGCCACTTTGCGAAAGTCTTCCAGCCATTCCTTTGCTGATCCATCTGTTGTCGTATGCGCTAACTCGCTTTCTACTACTTTCATTGAAAGACACCCCCACAAAATGCGTTTCTGTCGCCATTCAAAAACTGCGGCGTGATTATGATCAATCTGTAACGGTAGAGGAGCTGGCAAAACTCGCCCGCATGAGCGTGTCCTCATTTCATGCGCACTTCAAAGCGGTCACAAAAATGAGCCCGTTGCAGTTTCAAAAATTCGTTCGGTTAGTTGAGGCAAGAACCTTGATGATTTCTCAACATTTAGATGCTGCAACCACTGCACATAAATTTGGCTATGAAAGCGCCTCGCAGTTTAGCCGCGAAGACGCGCGAATGTTTGGCAATCCACCAGCACGGGATATTGCTGGCATAAAGGTTTGAGGAGTAATTGAAACAAAAGTATAGCTAAATCTTCTCCGATTATTGATGAGGCCGCAGATTACCGTGCCATTCCGGCAGTTGCTGTAAGGCGCGGATTCTATCTTTTTGCACCAGTAAGGCTTCAAATACATCGTCGAAGTTATCGTTTTTTCGCCCCAACTGCGGTAGTGCAAGGTGGGCCTGAATGAAGAATGACTGAGTTTCGGCCTCCCATGCCTTTGGGTAACGTCAGCTGACTCTGGGCGTGGCTAAGGGTTATAAAAACGGCATCATGATCGTGCAGCTCGAAAGTGATCACGTCGCGCTAAACTTTAATTAACCGCGGCTGGAACGTTGTAACTGGATATCGCTGCGCCGGGCGTAAAACGTTTGGATATTCATATTTGTTCTTGGCAGAATTTCACTGCCGTCAGGCTACTTTTTTGTTGCTCATAAAGAGTCAGCCATTGTTGTTGGCTGCGCTGGGATGACGCATGGTGATCTCCCTCTAAAGAGAGCAACATGCCGCAGCAATATCAGGAATTGAACGTGGGGATCACCGGACGAATACATTCGCCGTTACCCACCTCAGAGCCCCTTCTTTATGGCGGATAATATTGTTAAGGGAAACAAAATACGTTGAAAATTAGACCGACAGGAGGTTACAGAGTCTCCTAACGATAAAGATCTTTTGTTTCTTTAATGAACGTCCCAAAGCTGATTAAATAGTCTCTTTGAGAAGATGTATATGTGCGCTGTATGACTGTAGGTACTATCAACTGAAGACCCATATCCTTCATCTGAGTGGTCTGATCCACAGAAATAGCGGGTTCCAGTGTCATCAGGTGTTTTAGGCTTACCCGATTGGCTTCCGCCAGCACTTGTCTCCAGCGTTCTTTACAGCTGGTTTTTGCCGCGAGCACACGTAGTCTGCCATCAGGGAAATTTTGGTCATAATATGCCTCCTGCCCGGGAAATAAGAAATCAGGCGTTTGTTTTCCTTCGGTTTTTCCACCACGTATGAAGTTCAAGCTATTCCGGATAAGTATTTCTTCGATATGATTTTCAAAGGAATGCCCAGCCCTTGACTTGCGCCGGTTTTGAACACTCAGAGAAAATTTAATAAACTCATCTACGTCATCACCGTGTTCACCAAAACCCTGCTTGAGGCGTTGGTATGACACATCTTAGTTCGTAACGTATACTGTTAATATAGTCATTAATGTTAAGCTTACTAACGGTATTCGTTATTAAAATGGACACGCAATCTCTGGAAGTATTTTTACATGCCGTGAGAACCGGTAGCTTATCGGGAGCAGCCCGACATTTAAAATTGACCCCAATGTCCGCGACTCGTCGTCTTGCCGCGCTGGAAAACGAACTGGGCGTTCGTCTCTTTCAGCGTACATCGCGCTCGATCTCACTAACGCCGGAAGGAGACGATTTTTTGCCATTCGTGGTGGAAATGCTGGAAACCCAGGAAGCGGCGCGTGCGACTCTCTCATCCTCAGTAGGCAGTGCAACTGGCTTACTACGTGTTACTGCCCCAATTACCCTGGGCCGAAAGCGTATTATGCCGATTGTGCAATCGCTGCTTGATGAAAACCCAGGCCTTCGGATTGACCTTGAGCTCAGTGATGGCATTGTTGATATTGTTGCCTCGGGATTTGACCTTGCCATCAGAATTGCTCCACTCAAGGATAGCGACCTGATCGCTCGACGGCTGGCTAATAATCCGAAAGAAATATACGCCGCACCATCCTATTTAGAGCAGCATGGTACGCCACGCACGATAGAAGACCTCGCGCATCATCAATGTTTGACATTCTCCAATTTCACCCACTGGCAATTCATTGTAAATGGAGAAGAAAAATCAGTTCGTGTTGGGGGGAGATTTGCGTCCAGCAGCGTTGATGGCTTCCTTTCAGCCTGCCTGTCGGGCCTTGGGCTGGCACAACTTTCATCATGGGATGTGAAGGAAGATTTGGAAAACGGCCGACTGGTTGTAGTTCCTCTTGAAGGCGCGGTACCCCGTGACTTAGCTATTTGGGCAGTTTACCCCTCCAGGCGGCAGGTTTTGCCCAAACTACGTGTCTTCCTGGAGAAATTCCAAAAAAGCTTGTCCTGAAAGGTATTAGCTGCTTTATAGAAGCTGTGGTTCGACCCGCTCAATTCTCTTGTCTTTCAGCGAGTCCTAAATTGTTTTTAAATCCACCCCCAGCACAAAAGACTTTAATATTTTTGCGGCGGGGGATAGCGTTCTTCCTCTCTGGCTGATCAGAGAAATTTCTCTTTTAATCGTCGGGTTGTTCAACGGCTTCCTGATAAGGGATTGCGGCAGATTCTTGACTACACCCAGGCTGGGCAAAATAGTAACGCCAATACCTGACTCTGCATAAGATAAAGCTGTTGGCATGAGTCTGGGCTCCAGCACAATATCCAGTTTCATATTCTGCGCTATAGCAGTACTGTCAATTAACGTTCTGATTGTGGTTCCTTTGTCCATTGCTATCAGCTTTTCGTCAGCTAAATCTTCCCATGTGACATATTCTTTTTGAGCGAAGGAATGCGAACGTTTACACACTACGACGAGCGCGTCCTCGGTGATGGCTATAGCCTCTAAATCTTTATCAGTCTGCGTATAACTGATCCCGAAATCTATTAGCTTGCCTTTAATCGAATCCACAATCTCCTGCCCTGCGCAATCTTTTACATTCAGCCTTATGTCAGGATAAGCATCACTGAATTTCTTTAACACATCAGGTAAAAAGTGGCCGCACACGGATGGGACGGCAGCAATATCCACACGACCGCGTCTAATCGATTTATAAGTTTTAACGTCATGAATGGCCTGCTCGAAATCGCTTACTAATTTTTCTGCTGTTGATAAAAACCCCTCACCGGCTTCGGTTAACTCAACCTGCCTGGTATGGCGCCTTACTAATTGTACTCCAAAGTCCTGTTCTAACTGTTGAATAAGGGAACTGAGCGCTGGCTGGGTAAGACACACACGCTCGGCTGCGCGGGTAAAATGTAGCTCTGCAGCGACAGCAATAAAAGCTCTGAGATGTTTAATATTTATCATGGCTGACGCACCTGAAGATTAATCAGAAATAATTATTGATATATAGGATTAATCGATTTGAATGATAGATTCAAGAAGAACATAGTATTAACAAAATGTAAACAGTAAGTGGTAGGTTGGTTACTTGCTGGATAAGGGCATACTTTTGGAGTCAATATGTTTTCTCTTCTTAATGGCATTAAGGTCATCGATTTAACCACCATTGTTTTAGGGCCGTACGCGACTCAGTTTCTCGGTGACTTCGGGGCCGATATAATTAAAGTAGAAAATATATCAGGTGATTTATTCAGAACGGTTCGTCCAGGGCGTAGTGATGAAATGGGCGCCGGCTTTATTAATTGCAATCGTAACAAACGTTCCATTGCAATCGACCTAAAGACCCGCGACGGCAAGAACGTACTTGAAAAGCTAGTTAAAGAAGCTGATGTGGTAGTTCACAATATGCGAACTTCAACAGCTACAAGACTTGGGATCGACTACGAATCATTGAAAAAAATCAATGGCGAAATAGTGTATTGTTTCGCCCCAGGCTACGGGCAGAATGGAATTTATGCAGAAAAGCCCGCCTATGATGACATCATTCAGGCTGAGAGCGGCCTGGCGTATCTGAATAAATCTACTGACGGTCAACCCAGATTTATTCCCACCATTATCTGCGATAAAGTGGGTGGAATGCATCTCGCCATGGCTGTATTGGCAGGAATGGTTCATCGTTTACAACATGGCGTTGGTTGTAAGCTTGAGGCGCCTATGTTTGAAGGCATGGTGTCGTTTCTCATGACCGAACAGCTGGCAGGCGAAAGTTTCGTTCCGCCGCTCGGCGGTACTGGTTACGAGCGTCTGACCTCCCCTTACAGGAAGCCATTTCCCACAAAAGACGGTTACATCAGCATCCTTCCCTACAGTACCCGCCACTGGCAAAAATTCTTTACCTTAATAGGACGCGCTGACATGGTCACTCACCAACACGTTACCGACCCGGTTATCAGAAGTGAGAACGTTGGCTCGTTATACAAGATAGTCAGTGAAAGTACGCCCGCTAAAACGACAGCGCAGTGGGTGGATGATCTTACTGCTATCGATGTTCCTTTTGCGCCAGTAAATGATATTGCTTCGTTACTCACCGACCCGCACTTAACGTCACAGTCGTTTTTCCGCGAATACGACCACCCTACAGAGGGCAGACTAAGAGAAGCCGGTTCGCCGTTTTATGCCGAGGACGTAGAATTATCCGATAATTTACCGTCTCCCCGCCTCGGCGAACACACCGCTGTTATTTTACAGGAATTGGGCTATGAAGAGCCTGAGATCAACGCGCTTGAAGCTGAAGGCGTGATTCTTTGTCAGCAACCTTTAACCTGTTAAGGAGTAAAAACATGATGTTCAGGAAATTAGCCATAGGTGTTGCCACTTTACTTTCTGTTAGCCTCGCCTCTTGCGCCACAATTGCTCCCAATCCCAATGATGAAAACGTTTCAGATTTCTCACAATTAGAATCCCGCCTGGACACGCTGGTTACCGAAGGTGTAATGCCAGGATCTGTTACCTATATTATTGAAAATGGTGAGGTAGTATTCCATCACATCAACGGGTACCAGGATATCCAGAGCAATACTCCGATGCAGGAAAAGACGCTGTTCCGCCTTTATTCTATGTCAAAGCCTATCACCAGTGTGGCTATTATGATGTTGCACGAAGAAGGTAAGCTCTCGGTCGACGACCCCGTCTCAAAGTATCTGCCTGCATTTGGCGATGTTAAGGTTTATCAGTCGGGTCCGGTAGATGATATGACTCTGGTAAATCCTGATCGGCCGATGACTATCGGCGACCTGCTTGCGCATAAATCGGGTATTACGTATCACTTCACTGGTGAGACACCAGTGCACCAATATTATCGGAAACACGGCGTTAAACGTGATACACCAGTAGGTACCCGGCCAACTGATGGTCCCCCAGCGAAAAACCTGGCCGAACTGACCGAGCGATTGGCACAGGCACCTCTTCTGCACCAGCCTGGTGAGAAATTTAGCTACAGTTACTCTACGACGTTGCTGGGGCAAATAATAGAAGTTGTCTCTAATGAACGGCTTGATAAGTACCTGGAGAAACATCTCTTCGCACCCTTAGGAATGAAGGATACTGGTTTTTTTGTAACAGGAGAGGATCTCGACCGTTTTGTGACCAACTACTTGATGACAGAAAACGGGTTAAAGGTAATAGAAACCCGGAACAACACAGATTATAAAGATATGTCCCGGCTGCTTGACGGTGGTGGTGCACTCGCGGGTACAGCGCAGGATTACCTGGCTTTTGCCACTATGCTGGCAAATAAGGGCAAGTACAACGGCAAGCAGATAATCCCAGCGAAGGCTGTTGATCAATTATTTGCACCACAAATTACCATTGAAGATTTCGGCAACGACGCACCCATCGATTTTGGTTACGGGTTCGCTATTGGGTCCCCGCAGACAGAAAATATTAATTTTATGCCAGCGGGAACCTACGGTTGGGCTGGTTCTGGTAACACCCTGTTCTGGGTTAATCCGCAAACCCATTCCGTCGTGCTGTTTATGACACAGGTTATTACGCCACCGCCGTTCCATAAGCAGGTGCCGTTTCGCGAATACCTGATCGATGCGACAACAGAGTAATTCAGATGTTAGCTGTTGCGGGACTTCTCACAATAATAGGCGTGCTGATTGCAATAATGAGCAAGCGGCTTACACCGCTGGTAGCGCTTATTGCCATTCCCGCACTTGCTGCCATCGCTATAGGGCAAGCCAGATCCTTGCCTTCCTATATGGTAGATGGCATCTCCACGATAGCACCTGTCGCCGTCATGTTTATGTTTGCCATTTTGTTCTTTGGCATTATGAACGACGCTGGTGTTTTCAGGCCCTTTATTAATTTTACGTTAAAGGTGTGCGGCAGCGACCCCAGAAAACTGTTTATCGGAGTGGTGGTCATTACCGCACTCGTGCATTTAGACGGCTCCGGCGCGAGCACATTTTTAATAGTTATTCCTGCAGTACTTCCGCTGTTTGATGAGATGCAAATAGACCGGCGGATCCTTGCTTGCCTGGTGGCTATGTCAGCCGGCGTCAACAATATGCTGCCCTGGGGTGGCCCCACGATCCGGGCTGCGGCAGCATTGGATATACCGGTGATGGAGCTTTATCAACCGTTACTCCCTGTTCATATAGCAGGATTCCTGTTCGTTGTTGCAACTGCTTACTGGCTGGGGACAAAAGAAAAGCGGCGGCTCGCCGGTGCAAATCGTAGTTTGAATAGTTCTTTTGAATGTGTGGCAACGTCACAATCAAAGATAACCTGGACACTGAATGTAGCACTTATCGTTATTGTTATTGGCAGCATTATTTTCAGCCTGCTCCCTCCCGTAGTCGCTTTTATAGGTGGCTCATTGTTAGCGTTGCTGATCAACCATTCGTCGGTTGAAAAGCAAAAGCAGTGTATCGACAATCACGCAAAACCTGCGTTTATGATGGTAAGTATTCTCTTTGCGGCAGGTTGTTTCACCGGGATTTTACGTCACTCCGGTATGCTGGATGCCATGGCTCAGGGAGGCAGTGGCTTGCTTCCCTCGCTGCTGGTCACCCACTTACCCTTTTTTGTTGCTCTGATCGCAATGCCGCTCAGTTTACTTTTCGATCCCGATTCCTTCTATTTCGGCATTATGCCCGTTCTATCAGGTATTGCTGTTGATAGCGGTGGCGCAGCGCAGAGCGTGGCTCATGGAGCACTGCTGGGACAAATGACAACCGGCTTTCCGGTCAGTCCACTGACACCAGCTACGTTTTTATTGATAGGCCTGACCCGCATTGGGCTGGCAGACCATCAGCGATTCAGTATTCCCTACCTCTACGCCTGCTCACTATTTATGACATTTATAGCGGTGCTCACAGGAGTAATTAGTCTATGACGGATGACGATAACGTTGTAACTATCGCAGAGATGAGTCCACGGGATGGTTTACAAAATGAAAAGCAACCTGTTGATGCTGAAACTAAAATCACGCTGGTGGATCGGCTATCGCGATGTGGTCTCAGATATATTGAAGCGGGAAGTTTTGTCAGCCCAAAGTGGGTGCCTCAAATGGCCGACAGCGAGAAGGTGTTTGCCGGTATTCACCGCTTTTCGGGAACGACCTACGCTGCGCTTACTCCGAATTTAAAAGGATGGGAGCACGCGTACCAGGCGAGTGCGGATGAAGTGGCGGTATTTGCATCAGCATCAGAGAGCTTTAGTCAGCGCAACCTCAACTGCGATGTGTTTACCAGTTTAAAGCGCTTTGCCTCGGTAGTGCAGGCGGCAAAAGCGGCCAACAAAAAAGTTCGGGCTTATATCTCCTGTGCCCTGGACTGCCCCTTCGAAGGTCCGATAGCCCCGGAAACTGTAGGTAGGTTAACCGCCGCACTACTGGCTATGGGGTGTTATCAGGTGTCTTTGGGCGACACCATTGGCACCGGAACCCCGGGACGGGTCCGAACATTGTTGCGGGCTTTGCAATCGGTCAGTAAGAGCCATCAGCTAGCACTTCATATGCACGATACTTATGGTCAGGCGATAGCAAATATCTATGTGGGATTGGAAGAAGGTATCCGAACCCTTGATGCGTCCGTCGGCGGATTAGGTGGATGTCCCTATGCCAAGGGCGCCACGGGGAATGTGGCCACTGAGGATGTAGTGTACCTGCTAGAACGGGAAGGCTTAAAGCACGGCATTGACTTAGACATGCTCATCCAAACCGGAGACTGGATCAGCAAGCAACTGGGAAAGCCTTATAACGCTCGAGCAGGTAAGGCACTTCAAAGCAGGAGGAACAACTTATGCGTGCCCTGACTGGCTTAATTGCCGCGCTGTTATCAATTTTTAATCTTTACGTACAGGCACAAGAGAATGGCGGAAACTGTCATCACCTTAAGGATCTTAAATATCCCTCGGCTACTATTGTTTCGGCAACGTCCATTGATGGTCAGTGCCGGGTAGAAGCTAAAATTTGGCCGCCACTTAGTCAGTCCGATGCTTCTTATATTACGCTTCACGTCTGGCTACCGGAATTAGCCTCCTGGAATGGTCGTTTCCTGGGTGTTGGCAACGGAGGGTACAGTTCCAAAATTCCAACAGAAGCGATGGCAAAAGCAGCACAGGAAGGATTTGCCGTGGCAGCCACCGATACCGGCCATCAGTCAGATTCGTTGTCTTTTGCTATTGAAGCGCCGGAACGCATAGATTACTGGGGCAGAACCTCCGTTCACGAACTTAGCCACTATGGAACACAGATTACCCATGCTTTTTATGATAAAGCGCCTGAATATAAATATTTCCAGGGATGTTCAACCGGAGGTCACCAAGCGCTAGCCGCCGCGCAATTCTATCCTGAAGACTATGACGGAATAGTAGCCGGAGCGCCGGGACATAACCGGGTGGCTCTCAACGCTGCATTCCTTTGGCTTTTCCAGCAAACTCATCTTCGTGAAAATAATGAGATTGTCTTTACTCAAGCAGATTTGGCTCTGCTTGAGTCAACCTTTTTAAAGAAATGTGATGCCCAGGATGGAAAGCGCGATGGGTTGCTCAGCAATCCGCACCAATGCCGTCCCGACTTGACTGTGATGCAGTGTAAAAACAACAAAAAAACACAGCAGTGTTTTACCGCTTCGCAGATTATACGTATTAACAATATTCTTGAAGGCCCCACCGATCCTGAAACCGGAAAATCTATTTACCCTGGCTTCCCACCCGGGAGCGAAAACGCCAGTGGGATAGGATGGCGGGCTTACTGGGCGGATCCAGAAAAGCCTGATGAACCAGCCCGTGCCGATTTTTGGCGTATTTGGGCTTTTCAGCAAGACAAATGGGATCCCTGGGAGTTTGACTGGCATGCCGACTTCAAACGTGCCAAACACGTGTTGTCGCCGAGAATAGATGCAACACAAACCAACTTACGCCCATTCTTTAAACAGGGCGGAAAGCTAATTATATATCACGGCATGGCCGACCCAATTGTCTCTTACCTCGATTCTCTGTCTTACGCACGCGAAGTGGCAGAAACGACGAAATTACCTTCGTTGCAACTTTATCTTATTCCCGGAATGAGCCACTGTGCGGGTGGCAAAGGTGTGACCTATGTTAACCCCCTACCCTCGCTGATCGAGTGGGTAGAAAAAGGAACCGTCCCACAGTCGTTGCCCGGCAAACGGATCATAGATGGCCATACTGTTTCCAAGGCAGTACTGCGTCCCGAATCACTTCAGTAGCATCTTTTGATTTATATTAAAAATTTGTTAATTAATAGTATAAATTAATTTAATTTATTGATCTTACTGTGTTGTTATTAATCCTGAAGTATACAGCTTTCATCTCCCGGCCGGACGATGACTTAACGAGAAATGAGCGAGCGGCATTCATTCCGCTGACGCTCAACAATCAGTGGGACACAACTATGTCAAATTACAGCAATATTCCCAAAAGCAGACTTAGTGCTGCTATTGCCATCGCTTTCTACACCAGCGTTACCTCAATTCCGGCCATTGCTCAGGAAGCAGACGATGACGCAAAAGATGTTGAAGTTATCCGCGTAACCGGAAGCTACGTTACCCGAAATGAACAAAGTACCATGTCGTCGCCTATCCAAATTGTCGGTAACGAGGAAATCATGCGTTCAGGTTTTTCGGGTGTTGACGATTTAATAATCAATAACACGGCAAACACCGGTAGTGTAGGTGGAGTAAACAATTTAGCCGGAGGTGGCAACGAAGCTCGCCATACCCGCTCGGCAAACCTGCGAGGCCTTGGCCCTTCCTCAACTCTTGTGTTATTGAACGGTCATCGGGTGTCGTCGCAGGAACAGGATTCAAAACGAAATACTTATACTAACCTTGCAGCTTTAGTTCCGACTATTGCTGTTGACCGAATTGAAACCGTTTTGGATGGGGCATCTGCAATTTACGGATCTGACGCAATTGCAGGGGCGATGAATATTATTACTGATGACAACTACGAAGGTTTTACGGCTAGTTGGCAGCATACCGCCATCGAAAATGCCCCCGCCAATCTGATCCAGTTCAAAATGGGGGGAGGCAACGACAGATTCCATGGCGTGTTCTCCAGCAGCTACGAATATAAAGCTAATCTGCAAAACGGCGACAGAGCTATTACCGCAAGCAATAACACCTCGGGAACTTCGCAGCCCGGGAACTATGCGCTAACGTCCCGGCCGATAGGTCCTAATGGTAGCGATGTAATTATAGACAATGGTGTGAACGGGCCAATTAACTACTCAGAGCTCTATGACCAAATTGCTGCTGAAACTGGTAGTGAGCGTGTAGTGCTTGCTGATCCTCACTGTACCGTTGAAGGTACCGGGGGCATTTATGTTGGTAGTAACCCTTTTCCAAGAGGAACTTGTCAGTTCAGTTATCAACAAATGAACCCCATTATGCCGGAAACAAAGACCTGGCTGAATCATGCTTCTGCCTCGTATATTTTGAACGATGAGCATGAATTATTTTTTGAAGGCAGATTCTATAAACAGGAAGGGGACCGCTATGGGGTAGCCAGTATGCCGTTGTCGTTAGGCTCCCCGGTTGTCCCGGCATCAAATCCTTACAATCCATTCGGTGTCGATGTTCAGTTTACAGGGCGGGTATTAGGCGTGAATGCGGACTATCGTCTTGAAGAATCTGACGTAGACGGCACGCATTTGGTGCTTGGAGCGAAAGGGGACATGGGCTTTTCTGACTGGGAATATAATTTCAGCGGTGTTTGGAGTCAGGAAGAGTCGGTTTCCAGAGCACCAGACACTGATTTAGGAATGCTGCAAAACGCCCTCAATGGCTACGGCGGGGCTGACTGCCAAATTGACCCATTCGGTAATCCTGATGCCGGCGAAGTGCCGGGAGAAGGAAACTGTGTGTATTTCAGTCCCTTCGGCGCGGACCAGCTCGACCATGATGAGCGCGTTTACTACAACCTGCTTCAGCCTGCTTACTCCAGCGACGAAGTGATTTACCAGATTTTTGAGTTCGTAGTCAACGGAAGCTGGTTCGAACTTCCAGGCGGTACTGTCGGTGTGGCTATTGGGGGACAAACAAGGAAAGAAACAAGAAAAGTAGGAGTTGATGCTGCCACCCAGGCTGGCCGCTGGGGCTTCTTCGGAAAGCAAACGCCGGGTGAAGGTTCCAGAACCATTGATGGCGTTTTCACCGAACTTTATCTACCCTGGACACTTGATCTGGACATGCAGGTTGCGCTTCGATATGAAGACTATGGTCGTTTTGACACCCTTGATCCAAAAATTGGAATCAACTGGCGAATTAACGACGATTTGTCCCTGAGAATGTCGGCCAGTACCGCGTTTCGAGCTCCTTCTCTGGCGCACTCTGTTGGGAACCAGACATCCTCAGGCGTGAGTCAGACGGTCGATCCGCTGGACCCGAACGACAACGGCACGTTCCGTGTAGTAAATACTATTTCTAATCCTGATCTCGAGCCGGAAGAGTCGACAAACATAAACATTGGCCTGACCTGGATGATGACCGAAGATCTGACCATGTCTTTAGATCATTGGCGCTTTGACTTTGAAAACCAGGTTACAGCTGAAAGTGCATCGCAAGTTATTCAGTCAGACCCTAATGGGCCGAAGCTGATCCGGGATGCTGACGGACGCCTGCTCGCAGTAAACGTTGGCTACTTCAACGCTGGCAAAACAAAAACCAACGGAATAGATTATCGTATCGATTATCGTACAGAGATCTTCGATGGGCATTACCTGTCATTCAGCAACTCGCTAACGTGGATAAATGAGTACACGGTTCAGGTAGGTGAGGGTCAACCGGTGTACGATGTGGTGGGGCGTAGGAATGATAACAACCCCGGCTCTGTTGCCCCAGAGTTCCGAGACACCATGCAGCTATCCTGGATGTATTCGTCACACTCTGCGAATATCACCATGCGCTATGTTGACAGTGTCGAAGATGACGTCTTGCTACCGATGGACTATGAAGAGTCCTGGGGGACAATCAGTTCATCCACGGTTTTTGACGCACAATATGCTTACCAATTTGGCAAAAATGATCGCTACCAGGTGGCAGTGGGTGCAGTCAATTTATTTGATACCGATCCGCCAGCGGCCTACTTCACCAAATATTTATCGACAGCGGCAGATCCGCTGGGCAGGCAGGCCTACCTGAGACTTTCAGTCGAAATGTAGAATGCAGCAAGGCGCGAAGGCGCCTTGTTTCACAAGCACCTTATATAAGAGCAGATTCTCAGTAAAGCACTAGCACCAAGAAAGAATTAGAGCAACAGTCATAATGAGTGCATTTTGAACTAATCGTTTTTCGCCAAAGGCACAGAATGGGTAAAACTTGGGCACAGAGCAATTTTTGAAAATTAGGAATTGGTGTAACTGATTGATTTGAATGGCGCACCCGATAGGATTCGAACCTATGACCTTTGCCTCCGGAGGGGCAATGTCGGAGGCTGAAAATAAAGCGAATAATCCTTCCAGACCTTGAAACATATACGTTTCGCACTAATCAGAGTTAATTCAAGTTAATCTAAACTAACACAATCAGTGTCCCAATGATGTCCCATTAGCGTTTAAATTTCAATCCGTAAAAAATTAGATTTGCACTCGTGTTTGACGGCGGTACTTATCAGTCGGGAGACACAAGTGAGTGCGCAAAAAATGGTAGAGGGCCAAATGTCTTCACATTTTGAAATGCTTTTCTAATTTGCCAACCTGAAAGACTCAACTTCTCATTCTTTACAGTATTATCTTTTACAAACCACCCTTTGTTATTGATAAGATACTCAGACCGCAATATCTGCAGGACTTTTGCTTTGTAGCATATATTTGCCAGATAGTTATCTTCTCCAAAGTAGCAAGCTCTTATGTACGCATAACTAAGTAGTATCGGGGCCGCACTTCTCAATGGCAGTATCTGCTTTTCGATACCTGGTATTTCACTAACTTTTTTACTGCTATCAGTCACACCCATCGGATACTGAAAACTTCGCCATTCATTTTTTGGGAACAATAAGTTTATTGCTTGATCTAATCCATCCATCATCTTTAACCCACCACCAAAGATTGCTGTTATCCCGCTAATTTCCAGTACATGTTTTACTTCGTCCTTGATGTGGCTATATTTTGCGTGAATTGAGTCTAAAGCTGCAACTATTGACTCCTGAAGTGCGCTTGAGGCATGAAGCAGCGATTCGGCATACATCACGTTGAACAGGTGATAAGGTCCGTTTTCGAAAGCATTTCGAACACCGGTTAGTTCACTATCCATAAGATTCACATGGGAGGCGCCAAATTGACGCGAGCCACTGAGAGCCTTTTTCATTAATTCCTCCCAGTCTGTGCGTTCATTCATATTGGTTAGCTTTTGCAATACGTAAGGCATTCCATATTTCCCTTGTCCTCTTTCTGGACGCTCAGTGGCGCGAAGAAGCCCTTCAATTTGAAGAGTATGCTCACTCAATTTTCTCTGGTATTGAGCTGGATAAAATTTCTTAGGATCCAAACTGTTCAGTTTAGCTTCTTCGCGCTCCATTTCCTGTGTCAGCAACTCATTTCTAATAAACCAGAATAGATATTGCGACCTCAATTTTACAAAAAATTTATCTGAGTACATATTCAAGCCCAAATGTCAAAGGCAAAAAAAGAAGCTTTTTCGACCATCACTAATTCTATCCTGATAGCAATAATTGCTGCAACTCTTCAACAGGAGGCAATTATGAAAGAGTTTAAGTTAATAACAGCTCACGAGCTGGCAGAGATTATAAGGAAAAGTGTTCCTTCAATTTACAACGCTGTAAGCGAAGGCTCTGAAGGGGAAACAATACCTTTTAGCGTCAAAATCGGCAGAAGGCGCTTGTGGCTAATGTCCGATGTGCAGGAGTGGATAGAGAATCTACCGCGTACATCGGTCTCAACATCTTCTCGAGTAATCGAAAAGAAAAAACCAAAACTGAATGAAATTTAAACAACACAAGGAACGTAACGATGAAAGACTTTTTCAAAAACCTGCTGCGTAGCAGTAACGCCTGTTCTACGCCAACAAACGAAACACATGATAATCAGAGCCCTTTTCCAGAGGAACCGCCTTATCAACTGCCTGATGATGATGATTTGGACTGGGATTTGCCGGACGTACCTGACGACTTTCTGATACGCCCTCCCAAGCTGAGGCCAGAAGATCTTCCGTCTTCCATAAGTGAGTACGTTTTTCACAACGCTTTGAAGCTTGATAATGCCCCGCCTGAATTTGTAGCGGTCTCGGTACTCACAGCCGCCGCTTCGATTATAGGCGGAAGTGCTGTGATAGTGCCGAAGGAGAAAGATGAATCATGGGAGGTCATCCCTACAATGTGGACATCGCTTATCGGTACCGCCTCAACGATGAAAACTCCATGTATGGAGGCTGGGCTTCGTTTGATTCCAGAAGATAAAACACTTTCTGGGGAAAAAAGAACCATAGTCGTTAACGACACTACTCCAGCTGCACTGGCAATAAAGCTTTCTCAGGAACCCCATGGCGTCATAATTAGTCATGATGAGCTCACTGGCTGGTTAACAGAGCTTGAAAGTAAAGCAAACAGATCAGAAAGAGGATTCTACCTGTCAGCCTTTAACGGGTCAGTCCCGCATAACGAACTCAGAATTTCTCGGGAAAATGTCCAACTTGACGCTTCCATTCTTTCACTGATTGGCGGAATTCAACCATCCATGATTGTGCCTTTTATGAAAAATCGTTTAAACGGTAAACTTAATGACGGATTATTTGAAAGGCTGCAACTAACCGTATTTCCGGTACATCACAAAAAGGCAACTGACATCCCTCCAAATAAGGAAGTGATTGATCGCGCCAGAAATATCTTTAAAGGGCTCTGGGAGTTTCGAAAGGCAAATCACAGGACTGTATTCAGATTTTCAGAAGAGGCACAATCTCGGTTTAATGAATTTCATGAGTTCAACATTGCCCGTCTCAATAGTGTCGAGAGTCATGAAGAAGCAATGTTTGGCAAGTACTCAGCTTTGTGTGCAAAACTAGCACTCATTTTTCATTTACTGTCTGCCGGTGATTTTGAAAATGTTGACACAACTGTGGGTGTTTCACATGTTGATAAGGCTTTAGCCTGGATGAAGTTTCTTGAAGGGCATTACCGCCGGCTGATTTCATTCAGTCGTAACTCCCCGGACCATGAATTTATGGAAAAGGTATTAAGCAGATTTGATGATTTACAGGATGTATTTAGTCGACGAGAATTTGTCAGAAAAAAATGGAGCGGTTTTACTGACAATAAAAGTATCGATAAAGCTATCCAGATACTTCAATCGTTAGGATACATTAAGGAATTTGAGTCAAATCCCAACGGCCGAAAAACAAAACGCTTCATCAAGCACCCTGACTTTAGAGCGTAAAAATACAACTGATGATACTGACACAATATTATCCGTCTTTAAAAAAAGGCTTTGTGTCAGTATTGTCAGTTCACATCCGTGATAAAACACTACCAACTGACCACGTCAAATTCAATCAGAATAATAATTAACCCGAAAAGTCTTTATTCAGCTTTCTTGCCTAACCAAAAAAATTTTGCCTGTAACCTAGAAGTATAAACGTGTTGCCATGCGACTTTTTGCAGTTTAATTTACCCTCCGTTATATCAAGATAGAAATGGATAGCAAATGGACAGCAAGACCTTTTTATTAGAAAAGATGCATGAACTATTATCTTATAGTGTAATAGGAGACATTCAGTACAAAAACAGATACAACGGATTTAATGGTGAACTTCATTTTTTAAGTTGGTTCCGCGCTAACCGTAACAGCCCTCTCTGTGAAGGCGGCATTTTCATTCCTCTTAAAGATACCAGTGACAGTTTCGAAGAAGCAATCTATTTGATTGTTGTACCCAATCCCATTTCAGAATATCACGTAGAACAACTCCAAGCAGCTAAGCCCTTATCAAAAAGGGGGCAGTATTTAATCACTTATGATTCAAATGAACATATTAAAGAGTGGAACTGTTTAAAAATTGATGGCTTAACTGATAGTGTCATCCCTTACCCTTCATCATTAAAAGTTTTTACTCTGCTCGATGACACTTTATCAGAAATAGCATTATCAGAACTAAAATGCAGAACAGGTGTAAAACCTGCATTCCATAAAAAAGCAGCCATCAATGACTCCTTAAAAAATTTCTTCATCAAAAAATTGGTCGAGTATAATTATGAAGATATTTTAAACACTTATCTAAGCAGGTTTATTCTAGATGGAATATATACAAGAACCAATATTGATCGCAACGTTCAGCGCGGAGCACCACTGGACATAGATGCATTCATTTATGGTAAAAATAAAAAATGGAATATTCTTGAAATAAAAGAAAAAAACTTATCAGCTAATGGTTGCTTTGGAATGGATGTAAGGCGTATCAATAGCTTAAAAAAAGTAGCCGAAACATTTTCAACTAGAGCTTTCTATATCGTGAGGAAGATAAGCGACCAAGAAAGCAGAAGCTTTGTTTCATGGCGCATTATATCGATGGATAGGTTCGACAGGTTTGCTTCAAAAAATTTCGTTGAGGGCGGTACTGGGATGCGAAGTACAGACTCCAGCAATCCGACTCGTCTATGCAATGAGTCATATTTCAAAGACATATAGGTTTAGTTGCTGACATTAATTACATCCTTTTCCTGTTGTCATTAATGTCAGTTTATTACAGTAAGAGAGTGAATCTTCAGTAACACTAGCTCCAGTGGGCTTGATAATTAAATATCAAAATTTATATAACCCTGAAGCTCATTTCTCCCACCTAAGCAACATTGCGCTTCTCATCGACAAGCTTCATAAAGCTAACCATGCTATCTGCCACTGCTGATATCACATTCATACACACCGAGTTACCAAACTGTTTGTATATCTGCCCTTGTGAAACGGCATCGACGATATAATTTTCAGGAAATCCCTGTAGTCTGGCACATTCTCTGGGGGTCAGCTTTCGGGGGTTTTTGCCAAGTTCTGTCTGGTCAATCAGAATTTCAGAACCGTCTTTGTAATATCGGGCACTGATCGTATTGGTATATTCACTATCAGCGTTAAACAAAGAGTAACCGAAGCCATTACCTTTTTCTAAATGCTCAGCCTTCCTCTTTTGATGTCCCTCCCACAACTTGTCGGAAATGGTAAACTTGTCATCTGCGATACTGATGTTTGTGAGATCTTCTAAAATATCCCCGACCCTTGTTTTAGTCTTTGGTGCAACAGGCCATCTGAACATAGATTCGATATCACTTTCAGAATAAAAGTCTTTGTCAAAGCCAACTAAAAAAACACGCTCTCTATTCTGAGGAGCACCGAAGTCGGCAGCTCTTAGCACTTTAAAATCTACCCAATAATTCAGCTTTTCTGATAATGCATGTCTGGCTTCATCACTGAGAGGAATATCCTGCGGCATTTCTGATTCATGTTCCCCTTTCAAAATTGCCATTATGGTCTTTAGAGTACGACCTTTGTCATGACCTCTAAGTTGTTTAACATTTTCGAGTAAAAATGCTTTTGGACGTTTTTCAACTAATATCCTTTGAATCTCAAAGAACATTGTTCCTCGGGTATCGTTAAATCCTTTTTTCAAACCCGCCTGACTGAATGCCTGACAGGGGAAGCCGCCAAGCAAAACATCATGATCAGGTATATCGGTCGCGCTTATCTGAGTAATATCACCATTCGGCATATCTCCAAAGTTCGTAAGATACGTCTTTTGGGCAAATTTATCCCACTCTGACGTAAATACGCATTTCCCTCCCAGATTCTGGAACGGGATGCGAATGCCCCCGATCCCAGCAAACAGATCTATAAAACGAAAAGCTGGATTTGAGCGTTCAGAATAGAAAGGAGCATCCTTTTTAGCTCTCTGCAACTCATCTTCCAGAGCCAGTATTTGAGCGACTTTCTTAGCCGATGGTTTATGTTCCCCAGTCTCCCAGCCTCGGACCGTTCTCTCTCCTTGTGTTCCAAGTCCCAATAAGTTCGCAAATTCTGTTCGACCGAGGCCAAGCTTCTCACGTATACATTTGATTTGGTTCTGATTATGATTGGAAATACTTTTATGTGTCATACCCATGCTCAACTTATCCGGTTTTAAACCCGGCTAAATTATCACTGTATGAATGATCAGGCAATAGGAAAGTAGCAAAATGTTGAAAAAAACACGGATAGACCAGTTTACGGAAGAATGTAAGAGACTTAGGAGTGAAATGAGTCTCAGTTACAGAAATGTAAGCCCATCATTTGAATTCTCGAATACAGGTCGTCGAGGCACTAAGTATTTTACGATAACTTTAGTAGAGTTATTGGCAACACTCAAAGATATAAGAACAAATCTGAGCCAATATGAAACTGCAAAAGACTATGTCGAAGGCACAATGCGCGACTTGTTTTCTCGAACGATAACGACCGACACTATCAACGCTCTATCAACCGTTCAAACTCTGCCACTATTTAGTTTGCTCAATAAAGTAATTTACGTTGCCAATGACTTGGATTCTGCTTTCAATGAAAAGCGATTAAATTTAAATGCCGATTTAATCGAAAATGCGATTTTATATATTGAATCCCAGATTCCAGACAATGATGCATATTTAGAGAGCATCTCGAAAGTACATACAACTACTAGTTCAGGTGGTGAAAACATAATTTATTACGGTGCCCCGGGCGTTGGAAAAAGCTATCAAATTGATCAGCTATGTAATCACGATAACTCCATAAGAACTATATTTCACCCTGATTCACAGTACAGCGATTTTACCGGATGTCTGAAGCCCAAAATGTCAGGAACCAATGTAGTCTATGAGTTCAGACCAGGGCCTTTTACCCTTGCGTTTATACAGGCGTCACTTGCTCCGGAAAAAATGTTCTATTTAGTGATAGAGGAAATAAACAGAGCTTCTTCAGCAGCTGTTTTCGGAGAATTGTTTCAACTTTTAGATAGATCAGGTAGTGGTGAGAGTTGCTATGAAGTCACCCTTGCAGATCCTGACATGGTTGCATTTATAAATGACAAGGCCCCAAGTGCACTGAATGGCAATAATATAAAAATTCCTGCGAACCTGTCTTTATACGCCACGATGAATAGCAGTGATCAAGCCGTCATGCCAATGGATACAGCATTTAAGAGACGCTGGAAATTTGAGTATGTTCCTATTGATTTCAGCGAATGTCCTCATGGCGATATAGATATTCCTATGGACGGTCAAGCTTCCTTAGTAACAACTTGGAAGAACCTAGCTGAATCTATAAATGAAATTCTCGAAGGTGAGGATATCCCTGAAGATCGCTTATTGGGGCCTTGGTTCCTTAAAGAAAGTGAGCTTGATAGCCTTGAGGCCAGCGCCAATGCTCTCAGAGGAAAACTATTACTCTATCTTTGGGATGATGTGCTACGGCACGGTGATAAGGGTCTGATCTTTGCGGAAGGTATTATGAGCTACGGTAATTTGGTAAAGAATCTAAAATCGGGAGATAAAGTCTTTAGCCGTCAGTTAGAGAATTCCCTGAAAAGTAAACAGCCCCCAGCCCCTCAACTAGACGATGTTGAAAATGAACAGGATCAGATTATACCAGAGGACAACTGATGCACTGGGATATCAACTACTACTTGGACAGGAGTATTCTGTCTGATCTGCCTGATTCGTTATCACAGGTTTTGCGAAATCAAAATTTTGTTACGAAATCAGGAGAAAAGGCCAGTTTCTGCGGCCTGGTTTTGACGGAGAGCGTACAGGCAGTCTTTTTGCCAAGGAGTACGCATCTTTCCGCTGGTGTCAGCAAAGCTACTACATCGATGTTTAAAGCCTTTCGGAGATACGACAAGGAACTTGCACCTTTAATCAGGAATAATGAACAGGTTGCGGAGTTATTCGGAAGCAAGAGGATATCCCTGCTCTACAGTCTTCTGGAAGATTACAGAACTTACGGAATTTATAATCAGAGAAACCTGCACAAAAGGATTAATTCAGGAAAACCTGACTGGCCTAGGACGATTTCAAAATTTCAGCCGTACATTTCTAACGGAAGACCTGTCTATTGTGATTATGTGGGTGTAAAAAAGAGAGTAAGTGTTGATTCTGAGATTTCAAAGATTCATGCGTTCTTAGTTAGCCTGATAGACACTAAGTTTGGCTCAATCTTTTTTGGCGAGAAGTCTTACAATGAAGACGGGCTGTCAAAGCCCAGTTTTATCTCCAGGGAGTTTTTTCGGGCCATTATTAATAAGGAATTAAGAAACGTATATTCCGACAGGGATGTACGTTTAATGAAGCTACTACTTAAAGCCCTAGATGTCGGTGTACTAGACGATTCTGTCGATTTTGTAATCGGAACACGAAGTTTTCACACCGTTTGGGAACATATGTTAAAAAAGGTAGTCGAGGGTGCGATAGAGCTAAATGACAAATTACCATTTCCAATATACGAAGATTCAAGCGGCAAACTTTACCCAGCCAAACGAAACAGCCAGAAAACAGACATTGTAATAGAAAACAGCCGAAAGAATCTCTATGCCATAGTCGATGCAAAATACTATGATGCAACAAGTCAATCATCCTCACCTCGGTGGCACGATCTCGTAAAGCAATTCTTCTATGAAAAGGCGATTTCCGTCGTTTACCCTGAGAGCACTGTAAAAAATTATTTTATCTTTCCGGGCGAAGAGCAAGTATTCGCTAAAGCTTTTATGGCTAATCGTAAGGATTATAGTCCTGTTTCTGACTATGCTGAGATAGGGTGCATCTATGTAAATCCAACAGATGTTACACAAGCTTACTCAAAGGGCATTAAACTCATAGAGCTCAGCGAAAAACTGAATTCTTAGCCCAATTACTAATGTTCACTCAACTGAAATCAGAATTTACAAACATGCCAGCGTTTCGTGCTTTCAGCACTATTCACAGCACACCATTTTGGGGCTTACCATCTGGGTTTAGGTAATATGCGACGTTCAGTATTTCAAGCGCTACCGTATCTGCTTTGATAGTGTTCTCTGAAACATTGAAAACACTTTATAATTCAAGGATTGTAACCGGAATCCTCGTTAAAAGATGATGCTCAACATTTAACTGACAAACCTGACTTTTGGAGCTGATGTCAGTGCTGTCAGTTCGGTTTTGGTAAAATGTAATCAAACTCAAGCTGCTCTTCTTTCATGAAAATCGGTAAAAGGTGGAACCACTCTGGCAGCGGTAATTTCTCGCAAGGAGATTCTCACGACTCCCATTCCTAAACCCACTCTTTTACCCTCGAGAATCAGTTTATTGTCAAATTCCCTGACCACTAAGCCAGTCAAAGTCTGTTCAATGTTACCACTGACAATGGAAATACTTTCTTCTGAAAATATTGCTGACTTCACTGACTCCAGTACTTCTGCACTTATATTTCCCAAATGAAGGTGTTTTGCAAAATCTATTTGCGATGTCCCTCTCTCAAATCTTACTACCTTACTTTGGTGGTTAGACTTGTGCTTGCTAAGATACGAATCATTTGCCTCGTCAAATACTTCCTGTATTTGCTCAAAAAGTGCAGCTGGCAAGGCAATCTTAGCCGTTACAGCTACCTGCTTAAGCGCATAGGCCAGCTCGATTGACATTGTCATCTTATTTGTTGGCTTCACAGCACACCATTTTTGTGGCTTACCATTTGGGTTAAGGCAATATGCAACGTTCAGCACTTCAAGCGCTATCATATCTGCTTTGATAGTGTTCTCTGAAACATTGAAAACACGTGACAATTCAGGGATTGTAACCGGAACCTTCGTTGAAAGATGATGGTTCTCAATGCTTCTTCTGCGTTCTGACTGATTCATACTCTTCGTCCCCTTTCAAAAACTAATAAAGCCCAGTTTCGACTTACGCTACTAATCCGATTTCTTCGCAGTCATATTCAAAATCGTTGGCACAATGGTCATCCCACAGGTCTATAATTCTCTCTGTGCCTAAAGATGATTTAGAAACACCAAAGACGACTATTTCTTGTAATCTGCTGATTACCTGATGCTCGCTAACCCCATAAGCAGCACTTATTTTTTTGACAGCGAGATGTAGCTTGTTGAACTCATAGTTATCGGATTTGGAATTCTTTTTCATTTGCTTTGCTCTCGTTTGTTGAAGGCATGGGCAGATTAAATGAGGTACACTCACTATCAAATAGCGAAAAAACTAATTTCACAACTTGATAAAAATACTGATTTAAGGATTATTCATGCAATGGGAAATAGGGGACAGTGTTAAGGATTGGCTAGACAAATGGAGAACTAAAAACCCGTCCCAGACATTTATATCTTTGGAAAGTGAAGGGAAGCTTGGTGTTGGTATAGCAACAATATATCGATTGAATCAAGATAGTTACTACCTGCCTTCTCAGGCAACACAGGATAAGTTGGCTCACTTTAAAGTTAATGGAGTTAGCAGAGGTTCAAAAGGTTTCGGGTACTTTGGTTACCCTCCAGTAGATGATAACGCCGGAAATGGTTCCAATAAAAAGGTGTCACCTTTCGCGATAACTCAAAGTGAGCTTGAGTCGAGGCTGCGAAACGATTTTGACTCGATTATAAATCAGGCCGAACTTAGCAGAGGATCTTGCTGGTTCAAACATAGATGTGTACATGAAGAAAGTGACAGAGCGTCAGTAGTTCCTGGAGACCAGTGGAAAGTTACTCAACGAACTGGCTACAACATTTACGCCAGTACAAATACAACAAAGCGATACGGCCCTATTCTTGGAGAAAGGCAAAAGACATTCGAGCTGGCCTTGTTTGTTTGCGAAAAATGTTTGGTAAACATCAAGCCACTCCTTATCTCTCCAGTTTCAAAAATTATAGGCAAAATTAAGGCTGAACAGAAAAGGTCCGTTCAGAGAATTGCGAGTGACCTTGGAGTATCAATTGGAAACGTATATCGCCTTGCAAAAGATAAAAATGAGTTTATTGAAGCCGCCCTACTCGAAGACATCCTCAAACTCTGTTTTTTCAAAAGTCGACAAGATGAAGATCTAGTAGATCAATTCAGAGCGGCAGTGGAAGAAACAATTGAAGAGAATGGTTTGGTTGAATATATGGACGATTTGGAATTTGATAGTAGAGAATTATTAGATAATGACCTCATTGATGGATCGCAACTACTGCTTCACTCAGAAGATAGTAGAAGTCAGTGGGTTTACGAAGGGGAACTCGAAGTTCTTGAAACAGAGTTTTTAGAGTGGAAAATTGATATAAATGGCGTGCAATATCTTTACGATGTAGCATACAAAGTAGTGGGGAATACGGGTTATCCTCATTTCGAAGATCTAACCCAACATTATAATATAGAGATAACCTTCTTAATCGCCAGCTATGACAAAGGCTATCTCTATGATTTGCAAAAAACCGTAAAATTTTAAGTAAGAAATCCATTTCCATACTTTTCCACTAAAATGTTAAGAAGCTTTCAAAATTTGTGGTTGATAAAGCTGCTCGAAGAGCTTTTCAATTTCCGACCTGTCCAGTTGCTCTCTTTCAACTAAAGATTCGCTGATTGCACTGAGAAGCTCTCTGTTCTCACCAAGTAATTCACTTATATTGGAGAATGCTTCAGCCAACCAGTTCCTAACTTCATCATTAATGTGTTGACTTTCTGTCTCAAGCTCAGAAAGCATAGCGAATCCAAACGAATCTGACATTCCCCATTGAACAATCGCCTTTTTGGCCAAGGCCGTCGCTTTTCTTCTGTCGTCAGCGCCGCCAACAGTTTGTTCGTCCCCAACTAATCCCAACATATGCTCAGCAGCTATTCCCGCAAGAAACACCTGCAAATACGCTTTAACCCGACTGCGGGAAAGCAGCGGTTCAGCATCTGAACTACCGGGTACAACCATGCCTAAAGCCGCCCCGCGAGGTTGAATCGACACAAAATCAACAGGAATGTCTGGCAGCAACAGTTTATGCGCAATTAAATGTCCAACTTCATGATAAGCTGTATATTTCAGTTGCTGTCTTGATTGTTTTGCGGTCTGGGTCACCACTCCCAGCTTTGCCGAACGCACTGCCTCAATGAGCATAGTGGGCTTCCATTCGATCCCTTCGGCCTTTGCAGAGAGTACGGAGTTGTTGAAGATTTCACGAATTCTCCCAATAGTGGCCCCCTGCAGTAAGCAGGTTAACTCTGCTCGAAGTTCTTCAGGCAGTGTACAATTACGTATTTTGAACCATTCATTTACACAGGCTGAAATTGAGGTTTTTGTGGGTAGATTGAAATGAATAGATCTTTCAAAGCGCCCCGCTCTGGTTAATGCGGTATCCAGTTCATGTGGATTATTTGTGGCAGCCATTACGAATACCTTGCCGGAATTCTGTTTAAAACCATCCATAGCAGTCAGCAGTGCATTGACTACAATAGCTGAAGAGTGACCGACGGATTGTCTGCTTTTCGCTATCGAATCAATTTCATCAAGGAAAATCATCGATGGTGCATATCGATTGGCAACATCAAACAATTTTTGTACATTTGAAACTGCGCATCCAACCAGTAGGTCTGCTGAGTTTACATTAAAGAAAAACATATCACTTTCTGCTGCCAGACAGCGCGCCATATGAGTTTTTCCTGTGCCGGGTAAGCCTGTAAACAGATATCCCTTTGGAACAGAAATACAATCATCTCCATTGACGTCTGCACTATTCATCGCATTTACTATCACTCTCAGCTTGCTTTTCTCACTGTCCTGACCAATAACGTCATCCAGTGAACCTTTCGGCTTTCCGGCAAAATTGATAAATGGAAGATCAGCATCTTCTGTACTTACCATCTGCTTGCAACGGAATGATTTCATGTTCACTTCAATGCCATCTTCAAGAAATTGATAGCCGAAGGAGTAGGTTGGTTTCATGTTCCGCGCGATTGAAAGTTCTGTGTATTTGGCCAGCGCACCAATTCTCTTGATATTTTGCAGACATTGTCTGTAATCATCCAAAGATGCATTTCGGGATAATGCGATGTGAGTAAAAACCGAGCCTTCAGAAATGAGAGCATCAACGTCAGATTGTTGATTGATGTTGCCCAAGGTCACAATTACCTTTGAGGTATGCTTTTTCAGCAGAGCGATACTTTCTCTTATCTTTCCGGAAAACATTTCAGTGTCGACCAAAAGCACATCAAAATTACCTTTCAGTGCAACCGCTAATTCACGCTCATTAAACTGACGGTGAATGTCCATATTTTTGTCGGATAACTTTTCGAGTTGCTTTCGCGGCGAAAGAATTCGTACGTTTACATCCTGGGAATCCATGAAACTTTCATTCGAAAAGCGGATTTTATTAAGTAGGCGCAACTCTCCTTCGGGAACCTTGTCTACAAGTTCATTAGTAATGTCCCCTTCAAGCTTCGAAAGCTGGGTTGCCAGTGAACGTGGTGACACACTTCCCCCTAGCGTAGCAACTGCCAGTTCTTCAACATTTTCAGGCCATGCCACAGACCCCATTTTTCTTGTTACCATGCACGTTTGTTTGGCTATTGAGAGCATTGTTGCAGCACTAATAGGTTTGAAAACTGCGATAGTACCGGCCTGCAGTCTGTTCACCATTTCAGGAGACAGCGAGCGTCCACCATTTATTTTCTTGTTGGTAAGCAACTCTCTGACATCTAAGTTATTTTCAGACGAACGCTCAATTAACTTACTGCCAAGGTTCGTTGTGATAACGAAATGACAAAGCGAAAAATCTATGGCCCGCATAGCTGTTCGGTCATTGGCTTGCCCTTTGTCGAGCAGTGTTAGTAGCGCTTGTATAACACTGGGATGTGCTTTCTCAATTTCATCAAAAACAAAAAGGGTTCTTGGATTTTTCATCACCGATAATGTCAATTCACCCAGTGCTGAATCGCTATATTGAGAACCAGCCCCAAACAATTTCATCACATCACGTTCGTCATTGTACTGCTCCATATTAAGTATCTGAACCTGATAATCGAGAGAAAGCTCTTCTACAAATGCTTCCGCAATACCTTCTGCCAGATACGTTTTCCCGGTACCGCTCATGCCGAGAAATACTGACGTACCCAGGTGGCAATCGCCGCCGTTAACAATAAGATTAGATAGCGAAGAGGCTACACTTTCTATTGCTCCATGTTGACCTTTAACTTTAGCATGTAGCCGCTTTTTGACCGCTTTCACATATGAAAATGGAGGCTTCCTCACTTCGAGCTTGTTCAGCTTCAGCATTTCTTCAATGTATCGCTTTGGCTCAATATCTTCGAATAAAACAGGCTCCTCCCAGCAAGCCAAATCAAAAGTGGTATTTTCATCTACGTGAAATATGATCTGCCCATCTTCGCTACGCGCAAGGAAGCAGCGTAAAAACTCCCAGACTGACTGCTCAAGCTTTAATTTACTTCTGCACCCTCTTTCTGCGTGAGTAAACCAATCGATGCTTGGGCCCCTGACAGAACCTTCGTAAGTTTCAATGGTTCTTTTTTCTACCTGCTCTAAGAGACGCTTACGCAATTCAGTACAGGATGTAGGGAAAACTAGCTGAAACGCATGTGTACTGATGGCTGAAGCTATATACTTTATAAAGCCAACACTCCCAGCTACCGCAGCGACAAAGAGTTGTTCACCAATCGCTTCTGTTGCCGGTAGTCTTTGTACTTTTTGTTCTAAGCAGTATGCCTTCTCTATCCAACAGATATTGTCAAGCAACTCCCTGACTTCTTTATCACCGCTACTAAAAAGATCTTCAACTTCTACCTTGCCCAATCTCTTTACAGCCCGCTCTGAATTTACTTTTTGAGTGTGCAAAGGATATTCGGTGATCTCGCCGGAAAACGGACACACAACATTGAAGTCAGACGGAGAGTCTTCGCCAAACAATATTTCGGGGCCACATAACATTGCAAACTTATCAAATGCAAAACCATTTTGATGGTTGGCTCTTTTAAAGAGTCTTCTGGTATCAGAAACAAAGTTATCAAAAGTCACATCCTGATAACCTTTCGCCATTGACGCTCCAACCGTTCTGATTTCGTCAAGAACGGTATTTGTAACCGGCATGTACAGGTTTATCATAATGAGCCCAAATAGTGCCTTTGAGTCTTCTATCGTCTTGCAGTCTACGATATCAGTTAAATCATCACTCAGATCCAGCCAGCCTTTATAATGCGCAAGGCAAAGTGCAAGCTTTTCATTTTGATTTGTACCATCAAGCATCTTTTGCTTTATGTCTGTACTGAATGTTTCGAAGTATGCGTTGAGGATCTGGGTTTTATTTGCTGTAGCTAAGGCCATGTGCGTCTCCGGGTATGTTGGCTGTATATAACCCGACCTATATTACTGAGCTATCCGCACCCTGATTGCGGATAGACAAAAAAACTCAGTATTTTTTTCAAGTTTCAGAAAGCTGAGTATCCGCAATCTAGCTTCGGATAAAAATGATATAAACTTCGGTATTGTCGTTGGCTTAGTTTTTTATGCGCTGCTGAGGTCATGAGTGACTCAAAGCATGCTTGCAGTAAGACACCCTTTTATGCCTGAGCCATCCGCAGTCAGGTTGCGGATAAACAAAAAACGCAATTTTTCAAAAAAAGTTCATGAAAACTTTGTATCCGCAATCTGGCTGCGGATATATCTGGAAAATAACTCCGGTATTGACGCACGGCATCGTGCCTGTCGTCTCACTCAACCGGAGATAATATGAAAGACTCTCACAATTTATCATACGCCCCTTCCAAAATTTTCAGGGTTGCTTCATTAACGTTGATGTCAGCAATGTTACTTACCGCATGTGGCGGAGGCGGTAGCAGTAATTCAGATGTCCCACAAACCCCAGACGATGACGGAACCAACGTAGGCACCCCACAGCCAACGGCCTTTAAATTAACAACGCAGAATACGGCGATTTCACTTTCTGAAAATACGTCTACTGATCTTTCTGTCTCATTTACAGGTGCGAATGGTGACGTATCCGCCACCGTTGAAGAATCATTGCCATCCGCCTTATCGGTTTCAATCAGCGACATTAGTGCGAACGGCGCGATGATTAATATCGCTGTACCAGAGTTGGAAAACGACGGTAGCGATGAAATCGTTGTTACTTTTACCGACAGCGCAGGGCAAACCGACTCTTACACAATTGGCACAAGCTTGGTCAACAGTTCTGGTGAAAAGGCGTTGGCTAATTATGAAATTGCTGCCTGGGGAGCAGGGACCTTTATAAACCTTGAGTCGGAACGCGAATTATTCAAGCGTCTTAAGAAGATTCTGAAGATGAAAGGAGTGCCTACTGCAAATATCCCGGTATTTCCTGTGAATTTGAATCTGACCACTCGCGCAGATTTGATCAACTTCAGCAATGCTCGCAGTGAGGTAGTTAACAGTTATCTCGACAGCACTATCACCGAAACTGAGGTAAGAGCTAAGACAGATGACATTCTGGCGCTTTCAGGTGATTTCGTTATTCCTGTGAATTCAGTATTAGAAGAGTTGGTATCACTGGCATCAGGCACGGTGCCTGAACTCCCATTAGGGGTAGTTAGTTTGGATAAAGAAAGTGGGCTACTTCTATCACAGTTTATAGGTAATGCGCAGATGGGGGCTTACTCAACGGAGTGGGTTTGGACTTTCAACAATGAATATCAATTTATGGCGCAACTGACTCAGAGCAGCGCATCATGCCAGGCAGCAGAGTAAGGAAATCAACATGAAAATGAAATCAGTTTTAACTTCGGTATTTGTGAGCGTAATCTCAGCAGTGACTTTCTCCGTAGATGCTGGTGAAGAAGTTCGTTTGGTGATCACGCCTAAAGCGAACACTGTGAAGTCAGAAGTCGCGACACAGAAAGCGACTCCTTCAATGTCAGGCTGTGTTCCCACACCTGATGGCAAAAGCAGTTGGTGCATAGGCAACTATACAATTGACTCCAATACAAAGAAGTCAGTTGCTAACGATGTAGTAACGGCCAAATCTGTACACAGATCTTCAGGGATGGAAATTATCACTCTTGATGGCTTGGGTTACGATGCCAGAGAAGTAGCGAAAGCACTGACTGAGGACGGGCATTTTGGCTTAGTCGAAGCCGATTTGGAAATCCACCAGAAAGGGACACCAGCCGTTAACGATAACGACTTTATCAGGCAGGAATTCTACCTTGGCAGCAGCAATGAAAGTAAGCTAGGCATGAATGTTATTGAAGCTTGGGAAGGAAGCAACTATTTTAATGATGGCGAAAAGGTAGACGTCTGGATTATGGACTCTTCATTCTTCGACAACAAAGATGTGATTTTCACTGGGGGTGCAAGTTTTTCAACGACTGCGCTGGAAAAAGATGGTGACCGTCAGGAGCCTCATGCGGATTTCCGTCCCAACCCTCTTTCGCTTGAACAGGGAATTTGCAATGGTCATGGGGTTGGTGTAGCGGGAACAGTCGCTGCGCAAATGAACAATAATATGGCTGGAGCGGGGATTACTAACAATGTGAATCTGTATGCGGGACGTGTTATGACCTGCGGAATAGGATTCATGTCAGACGCCGTAAACAACATAGAATACCTGCTGGGTAAACAGTTTGCTGGAATCGAACCTTATTCAGGTAACCCAGGCGTTATCAATTTGAGCATTGGAGCTTTGGCGGAAGACGGTTGCCCAGAATATGTACAGGAGCCCATCTCGCGGGCAATATCAGCAGGCTGGGTAATAGTAGCGTCATCAGGAAACGAAACGATGCCTGCGACACACTCTGCACCAGCCAACTGTGAGGGTGTAATTTCTGTTGGTTCTGTGGATAAAGATGGTGAACTTGAGTGGTTCTCTAACTATGGTGATGGTCTAGACCTTGTTACTGCAGGAGACTGGATTGCAGCACCATGTGAAGAAGGCGACTCTCAGTTTGCCTGTTTCTGGGACGGAACTTCATTCTCTTCACCTCTCGTAGCAGGTCTTGCGACCGCAATTAAATCAATGACTGGGGCAAGTCCAGAGCTTATTAAGCAGGCGCTAAAAGCAACAGCCAGAGGTGAGGTTTTAGGCTCTTCTTGTGACGGAAGCAGATGTGGCACTGGTGTACCCGATGTAATGGCAGCTATCGCTTTTGCAGATGCTGTGATGAAAGGAGAGATGAACACTATCAGTTTTGCTCTTAGCGATACAGACACTTGTGAACAAAGCTGGTTCATTGACAACTTCGGTGCAAGCATTCCAATTTGCCAACTGTACAAAGCAACATTTTTAGGTGGCGCAGATAATAATAATGGCTATTACGAGCTTGTAAGTGTTGATTCAGGCACTGGTTGGGAAGATAAAAGCCTGCAAGTCGTAACCACATCGGAATATGGCGAGACTTATCTTCTTAATGTAGATATAGAAACAAAAGATTATGGAGTACGTCTATGCGATACAGCAGGATGCTCAGACCAAATAGTTGAAATGAATATTGCCGGTGCGAGAGAAGAGAACAGACCAGAGAGTTGTAAATACTAAGTTGGGGACGGCAATCATTGAAAATATAAAAATTTTCGGGTTGCCGGAACTTCTTGCCTCAAAACTCGCTACTATCAAGTATATTGGTTTATTGAGGTTATCGGTATGTTTCACTCTACAGCGCCACTTAGTGTCCTTATATCAAAGAGGCTGCACAGAAGATGGCTTCGGGGATTTATCAAATATTTTTGCAACAACCATTGTGAGATAGATGACCCGAAGATTGTATTCCACGTTACAGCTCTGTTCGTTATTCTTTCTGATACTCATGACACATCTGAATTACAAAAAAGCATAATCTGGCATGACCGTGATTACAGACATGACGCTTTGAACAAATTTTATGTTGGTGATGAAAAACAGGTATTGGCGGTTGAGAAGCTTGTTGAACAGTTAAAGCGTCAACATGCAAAGCCTTTGGTAAAAGTTGAATATAGCTATTATCTTTCGGCCGATGAACTGGAGCTATTAAAATGAGCAACAGTACGCGCCCATCCGTTTCAGTTCACTGCAGGTATTTTAAAAAGCCTAATGCCGATGCAGTTCTTGACCATTCTCACTCAAAAAGAAACGGCTTCACTTCCTCACAAAACGTCTATTCCGAATTCAGTAAATTCAATAAAGGCTTTTACTTTCATGGTGCTTCGTCCTGCACGGAAGCTCTTGAAGTGATGATGTTACGGCACAAACAGGTTACCGGAAAAAAGATTCGCTGTGATAGCAATGTATTGTTCGAACATGTTGTATCACTTAGCGAAAGCCAGTACTCGAAGCTGGAACGGAAATACACTGCTAAACGGGTGCTTGAAGCTTTTATTGAAAAGCTCAAGATGTACGCACTAGCAATAAAGAAAGCATTCCATTTCGAACCTTTAGGATTCGATATCCATCTTGATGAGGGTAGGTTCGAGAACGAAATGCCAAGTATTGGTGACTGCGCAAGCTCGGATAAGAAAAATACTCAAAGTGAAATCGAAACAAAGAAAGGTTCCTTTATCCGCAATATCCATGCACATGTTCAATTTTTAAATTTTTCCTTTTCTACCAAGAAAATGTATGCGCCTTTGCGTCATCTCTATAAGAAAGGTAAAGATGGCAATGGAAAAACTAACCGACTCAATCCTAATTTTGAAAAAATACAGGATATTGCATTCTCGATTTTTAAGAACTGGGGCTTCAAAAGAGGCCAGACAAGAAACATTTACAACAGAAAACACCTTGAGAAAGAAGCCTTCGTTAAGAGGAAACTTACACAGGCAATCCGCCAGACTAATCACATACAAACCCAAAATGAGGAACTGTCAGTCGGTATCGATGAAAAGCAATCTGAAATAGAAAGATTGGAAAAGACTATTTTGAATCTCAAAAACAGAGCACAGTGGGTTAAGAGTCAGGTTATTGAGCTGAAAATTCTTAAGCGAGAAGTTAGCCAAGCAATCATTACTGAATCAGAAATTGCATTGAAAGATATTGTAAACAAGGTCAGTCGAACAGAAGATAACCTAGGCCAAAGTTTGCAGCGAAGACGGAAATAATTTATGGAAGATAACAATCAAATAAAGTTTGCACTATATCTTGAAGATTGGGACTTTGAGACTGGCAATAAAAAAGTCTTGAAAAAAGATGGTATTGAAGTAACTACTACGGAATACACGAAGGACATGAAAGGTCACATTTTCTGTCCTGAATGTAGTGCGGGATTATTTCGATCTCCGGAGGAGAAAGATTATGATACCAATGGCAGAAAAGCGTTTTACGCCCATAGTCGAAAACACCAATCTACATGTAGTTTGAGAGTTAAAAAAGCACCGGGAAAGCGTTACGACTCTGAAGAAATAGCCCAAAAAGCTATAGAGGATGAGGAGCTGGTAGTGGTAAAAGGTTTTATGAAAGAGAAGCCAAAACCACTTAAAATTGTTAATCCGCAGCAATACCAAGGTGAGCCAGTTGAAGACATCGATGGAGACTTAGCAGAAGTTCCTATCGGTAGGCACAATGGCGAAACTTTTAGCTTACCTTCACGGATCACCACTGTAAGAGGACTTTGTCGAAATTTTAATAAAAACCTGTATAAGTATTTTCATCTGCCTGGTAGAAAAAACGCAGTTCAACTTAAAAACCTTCTGATTGATATAAGAAATGTTAAAGAAACTGATGAAGTTCCAAAGTTCTATTTTGCAAAAGTAAGTCGATCATGGAATTGCGGGCCAACCCCACAAAACATCAGGCAAACAATGTTTGAATACCCTAGAGGCAAGTATGTTGATTTTTGCCTTAAAGCTACTGATGAAATTTCAAGAGACCATGGTATTGATGATGATGCCAGAGGCAGAATTGTAATTATGTTTGGTACAGTTACAAAAAGTGGAATTGGATTGTCGATAGAAGATATTGGCTGGGGAGAGTTTGCGGTTCTTCCAGATAAGTACGCTGACCTACTGTATTAAAGTCACATAACAAAGCTGTCAGGAAAGGGCCTGTAACTCGATTGAAGAAAATCGGTTTTACGCTCAAAATTACCGAGCAGATGAAGTGCAGGGCTATATATCAAAACTGCAATATCATTTAAGGTATAGTGGCTCATTTCTGATCTGACACCTTTATTTGCTGGTTTAGATGCCATCTGACAGGCAGCTTCAGACAAAGTGCAGACGTTCATAGTGTGATTCTCGACTTCTCGTGTATGTAAAAAAGATGCCACTTTGCTTCATTTCAAAGGCAGCCGTGTAGATAAAGTTATTTTCCTCAAAGATAAGCTGGAGCTAATAATCGATACGCCTTTTAGTTTTCTTAACGCCTATTCGACAAATCGAAATACTCATCGAGATCTTTTACTACGATCTGCAATAAAAAGTCGGCATCTCTTTCTAAGCCTGCTTTAACGCTTCAACGACACAGTGCGCCATGGCAAACGGATCTTTCCCTGACAAACCCAGTGAAGCGGACCATCAATCAAGGAATTTGGCTTTAAGGGTGCTGATAGTAGAAATAAATTTATCGTTTAGCATAGCGTTACCCCATTGCAACTAATCATTGGTGCGTTTCGATAGAATAATTGTCGCAACTGGTGGGCATTTGGCGAGAGTTTCGTACTTAATACCCATCACCCAAAATTATTGTAATAAGATAGGGCACCCAGACATGCAATTATTATAAAGACCCCTTTCTATTTTTAGAAAATAACTTGATAAATGCCTGGTGGGTCGGTTATATTTCAGTCCTGCAAAGCCAAAGTGGATTAGAATGGAATGAGTAGTGTGATTGATTTGAATAGTCTCGGCCAACAAGATAGCCGTGTCCGAGAAATTATTTTGTTCCTGTTAGAGAAGAACGGAACAGCGACCTTGGATGAAACACACAGACACCTAAACAGTATCGGTGTTCGGATATCCAAAAAAATGCTTCATAAGCTATTTCAGCTGATGGGTGGCTGTCGGGAAGTTAGATACACGGTGGGCCGGAAAGGTCACAAGACCCGCATTTTGTTTGGTCTTTCTTCTCCGGATGCATCTATATCAGCACTACAAAATGTAGTTACAAACCTGAACGAAGAGAGAGCTAGAAAGATTTACAATCAAATTTTCGATTCGGGTGAGTGGGCATATACAGAAGGTAAAACCTTTCAACAACACGTTTGTGACAGATATGCACAAGACTTGGGTATGCAGGAAAAAGAAGCGGTGACCCTTTTCGAAAAGATAGGTGCAGAGAGCCAGAACCCAGATCCACTTGTAGTTCAAACTGGGCGCGCAAATACCTCTCATCAAGGCACGAAAGTGCAAAGCCTAATCAATGAACTGAAATCGCTCACAAATGCACGAAGCGTTATGCTTGTCTATTAATAGGAGAAAATTTTATGGGAAGCTTTGATTCACTTACTACCGGCACCTGTCAGAACATGTTGTGCTCGGATGACATGTACGAGATTTCTGTTGAAGTTCATACGCCCCATGAAAAATGCAGCTGCGGAAGTGAGTTGGTTCCAGATGATGCAGATGACTAAAGTAGAGGAGGCTCTGGCAAGGGCAATATTGTCCTCAAACAGCGAAGGAACCGATGCCGCCAAGGAAATTCTGAAGTCAGGTATAAGTCCCAAACTTCGACTTGGCGGAGTACCCATGGTTACTTTGGCTGCACATGTTGGGTCAATTAACGCGCTGGTGCTACTTTCAGACTATGGCGCCGATCTAAACGCACGGCCAGACCCAAACAGTGAATTCTTTCTGCACTACGAAGGTATGTTAGACCCTCTGAAATTCGCTTTTGAAGAAGATGAAACTGTGATTGGTCTCTGTGCACTGAATGGTATGTCTTGCGAAGAACTTACATTGCTTCTGGGTAGAGGCATCAACCCAAATATTCTAAGCAATGATGGGGTTCCACCCATTTATTGGCCCATGGCCTATGGCTCAGAAGAATCACTGAAAGCCTTTTGTCGATACAATGCTGACATCAACATGCGAGACAACGAAGGATTGACATCAGTGTTGCTTTTGGTGGAAAACGGCCTTTGGATGCCTTATGGGTTTCGCCGGCACAATTTCGACTATTTGAACCACCTCAGAACCTTTGGAGCTGATTTAACGCTCACTGATAATTTAGGTCGTAACATTTATGAAATCGCAACCCCATATCCCGATTTAGCGGAGTGGATTCTAGCCCATACTGAGGAGTAGTACAGAAAAGAAATCACATCAAAAAAGTACTTACTTCGTTATAATGATCTAAAGTGCCACCCCTGCACTTCAGAAGGCTGCAACTCATGTTGAACAAAATGGGTTTCCCTCCAGCCAGCATCCTATTCGATTGCGTGTATTTAGCCGTACCATAATCAGTGTTGATCATAGGTTAGCAAATTCTATCTTGAGACCCAAGCGACCTGTATAACAGAAATAATAAAGTACTGACTGTTAACTTCAAGACGACTGGTACTGCGATTAAAATCATGGCAGTCGCACCTTCAGATGCTGAGCAGCTATTATTGTAAATCAGTTTGATAAGTAAGGTTGGCACATTCAACGTAATCCGTCTGAAGAGACAGGGGCCTGAATCGCCATTACAAATTGCAATACGTGAACGGCAGCGAGAGGTTGGCGGAGACCATCAGGTTACTAACCTCTCAACTGCCGTTACTGCTCGCTCATCACAGCAATTGGTACCTCATAATGTCAATGGCTGCTTCACGTACACAAGAGACTGTCAGATTTGATATAACTCTACCTGTGAAAGTGTCAGGTTAAGTGGCGACTAATCCACTTAAGGGGATACAAATAATTTTCGAGATAACATAGGCTTTAGTGGGTTAAAGCCTATGTTATCCTAAAAGCAATGGCGTTATCTTCTCACAAATAACGCCAGCTTAAAGCTTAAGCTAACCGGCCAGCTTTTTAGCCAGATTGGCTGGACACAGGTGCGTATACCGCTTAAGGGAAGCGAGATCCTTGTGACCAGTGATTGCAGAAACTTCCATCATGGCAAATCCCTTTTCAAAAAAGCGACTGGTAGCTTCATGACGAAGATCGTGAAAACGTAGATCTTTAATTTTTGCCCTTTCAGTCACTCGCCTGAACGCCTGACCAACTGAGTCTCCCCTTATTTGGAAAATCTTACCAGAGAGGTGACGGGGCTGCGACTTAATGACTTCCATTGCGCGTGGAGATAAAGGAACTGTTCTACTTTCGTTATTTTTGGTGTCCGCCAGAAAAACTGTCGAAGCTGTGAGGTCGACACATTCCCATTCTATTCCGATTATTTCACCACGGCGCATGCCTGTCTCGATAGCGAATTGAATAAGGTCGGAAATAGCTCCACCATATTCTTTTGCTGAATGAAGGAGAATTTGTTCCTCCCCTGGCTTTAACCTTCTGTCTCTGGCTTTGCCTTTGGCAGGCAAACTTACATTGTCTACCGGATTTCCTTTTGGCAGGTACATCTCCCACTCTGTCATGGCATGATTGATAAACCCTTTCAACATGTTAAGTTCCTTTCGTACGGTGTCGTTTTTGACTTTGCTTTTTTCCAGCCTGTATGCCTTATACTCTCTGATGGAACTGACAGTCAGATCGATAAGTTTGTATGAGTTAAAAACTTTTCCAAGCCTTTTAGTCATGTATCCGAGACTTTTCGCAGATTTCTTCTCGGAGAGCTTTTCTTCCCAGTATTTATTAAGTCCATCAGCCACCGGAAGCGCTTCTGCTTCTGAAGTACTCATAAAAATGGACGAATCCATTTTTGCTTCAATATCACGAGCCCATTTAATTGCATCTGCTTTTTTAGCAAAAGTTTTGCTTTGTGTGGGAAAACCTTTTCTCCGGCACTTCGCCTGCCACTTCCCGTTATCACGTTTTGTTATCGTTGCCATACATCCTCCTTGCGATAAGTAGAGCCAACGAGAACCATTCTGTGTGGATTGCTGAAAATGGTCAGAGGAAAAAAAGCCTCATTTTTTGCCCTTGACAAACATAAAAAAAATAAAGTTATTTTCGACGGCGGTTTTTTCATAAGAAACCTCGGAAATGAAAATGCAAAAAAGCACTCATAAGACTGAGTGTCCCAATTTTGTCCCAAGGATGATTGGAGAGGATGGCCCACCCGAGAGGATTCGAACCTCTGACCTATGCCTCCGGAGGGCATCGCTCTATCCAGCTGAGCTACGGGTGGCCTGTATTTAAAGGCTTGTAAAGTTACTGACTACTAACACGACTTGTCATTCCAGACATGTAATTAGCTTAACAACAACAAATTTTTCAGCACCCTTTTTGTTCTGACCTCTCCTTCCGGAGGGCAACGCTCTATCCAGCTGAGCTACGGGTGCGTAAATTGTGAACGTGTTTCTGACCCTTCCCTGGTGGGTCATTCCAGTCGCAACGTCCTGTTGCTTACGTTGCGTGCCTCTCGGCGTGACGTTAAGTCACCCCTCGCCGCTTGCGCGGCCGGTACTCACCCAGCTGAGCTACGGGTGCGTAGAGAATGGCGCTAATGCGGTTACTGTTGTTACGTGAGTAGCGCTTTAGCGGGGCGTAATAATACTTAGGGTAGCACTTACCTTCAACACATTTATCAGAAAATATGTGATCCTGGTGGGGGTGTGGGTATTACACCTACTATTTACGGGTATTTATACGTAAAAAGTTGTCGCGGTTTTATTAACCGTTATAATCTGGCAGCTTAACGATATTTTGAGACATTTTTGCCTGGAGACTGATGTGAAATTGAAAACATGGTTTGGTGTAATCGCTGTTGCCTTGACGGTTTTCGCAGTGCAAGCACAAGAAATGACAGATGACGCCATTAAAGAGCGTATAAAACCAGTAGGTTCTGTGCATGTTGCTGGTGCTAACGCAGACGCACAAGCGGCTGAAGGCGGTGGTGGTACCCGTTCCGGTGAGGACGTATTCGGTTCGGCCTGTGTTGCATGTCATGGTTCGGGTGTTCTTGGTGCGCCTAAGGTACATGTTGCCGCAGATTGGCAGCCTCGGGTTGATAAGGGCTTCGATACTCTAATGAATCATGCTCTTAACGGCTTTAATGCCATGCCGCCTCGCGGAACCTGCGGTAACTGTAGCGATGATGAAATTAAAGCCGCTATTGAGTATATGATAGAAGGAATTTAACTTTTTAATCTCTGGTTTGATTGCTGCAAAAAGTAGCGTTTTTTCGGCAAATCGGTTAGCTTAGGCTAATAATAACTAAACACCTGTTTACAATCTGGCTATAGTAATGTCATCAGACTCTACGCAGTATGAGTTGTCGGAGGAAGAGTTACGCGAACTTATTCCTCAGTTACAACAGCTCACAGATAAATACAAACGTGCCGAGCGAGTGCAAAAGGCGCTGTTTGATATTTCTGAGCTAGCCAGTTCTGTAAGTAATTTAAGTCGGCTGTATTCTGCTATACATGAAATTATCGGTGACTTTATGATTGCCGATAATTTCTTTGTCGCGTTTTATGAACGTGACGTCAATCTTGTGAATTTCGCCTATTTCGTCGATGAATTCGATGAGCAAGCCATCAATCAGGTTCCCGCTGAGCAACTTATGGACGGGATCACCGGTTATATTCTACGCACCGGCCATCATGTATTTTTACCCAAAGAGAAAACCGCTACCTTTGAACAGGAAACCGGCGTACGCGTGGTAGGCTCTATCCCTCATCATTTTTTAGGTGTGCCGCTTAAACGAGGTTCGCAGGTTATTGGCGCTATGGTTGTTCAAACCTATGATGAAGACGTCGATTATTCTAATGAAGATTTAGAAGTTTTATTGTTCGTTTCTCAGCATATTGTGACCACGGTAGACCGGGTGAAAAGCCGTGAGTTAACCGAGCGCACCATTCGTGACCGTACTCGTCAGTTACGAAAAATTAATGATGATTTACAGGAAGAGATTCTAGAGCGCCAGAAAGTTGAATCGCTACAACAGGCGCTGTTCGAAATTTCAGAGTTGGCTGCGAATCTGGAAGGCGATATGAGTGCTTTCTACAGTAGCCTGCATGAGATTCTAGCGCGGCTGATAAGCGCCCCGAACTGCTTTATTGCCACTTTGGATGACTCTCGTGAATATCTTGAATTCCCTTATTTTAGTGATGCCGTACATGCTAATGAAGAGCGGCGTCCTTTAGGTTTAGGATTAACCGAATTTGTTCTGCGCACCGGCCAGGCGGAGCTGATTAACCCGTCTCGCGTGTTGGAACTGGCTGAAGCTGGTGAAATAGATGTTACCGTTGCCCAGGGGATGCTGAATAGCGCCAACTCCTGGCTGGGATCGCCGCTGGTGGTAGATGGCGAAATATCCGGTGTTATTGGGGTACAAACTTACGGTAAGCTGGCCAAATATACTGCTCGGGATTTAGAGCTATTGCGGTTTGTATCTCACCACATTGCCGTTGCCATGGAGCGCAAGCGTAGCACCGAAGCCATTCAACAATATAATTTACAGCTTGAAGAGCGAGTGCAGGAGCGCACGCAGGAACTCGACAAAGCCAATCAGGTGCTTAAGCAACAAATTGAAGAGCGTAAAGAAATAGAGCTGAAACTCATTCACGACGCCCATCACGACACCTTAACCGATTTGCCCAACCGCGCCATGTTCACTAACCGGCTGGAACTGGCCATCGCCAGTAAACAGCGGTATCCAGAAAACCTTTTTGCAGTATTGTTCATCGACCTGGACCGTTTTAAGGTAATTAACGATACCCTGGGCCACCATGCTGGCGATGAATTTCTTATTGAAGTTGCTCGCCGTATTTCCCTTTGCATACGCGGGCACGATTTGATCGCCAGGCTGGGAGGCGATGAGTTTGTTGTGCTGCTGGATCACTTCGAAGATGTTGCGGATGTAGAAGATGTGGCTTCACGAATTATTGATGCGGTATCTGATCCGTTTTTGCTGGAAGAAAAAGAAATGTATTCCGGCGCAAGTATCGGCATTGCGCACTTAGAAACCTATTATCGCAGCGCCGACGAAGTATTGCGAGATGCCGATGCTGCCATGTATCAGGCGAAAACGCTGGGGCGCGGCCGCTTTGTCATGTTTGACAAAAGTATGCGTGAGCGCCTGCTGGAAGAGCTTGAGCTGGAAAATGAGTTTCGTAGAGCGCTGCGCGAAGAAGAATTTGAATGTTATATGCAGCCGGTGCTTAATCTTAAAACCGAGCAAGCGCTTTATCATGAAATGTATGTACGCTGGGAACACCCTGATTTTGGCAAAGTTGGGCGTAAGCAGTTTCGGCAGGTTGCCGAACAAAGCGGCTTAACCCTGGATTTAGATCTGTTTCAGCTAACCAGAGCCTGCCATTTGCTATCAACCTGGCGCACAGTGCCAGAACGACCCAGCAAAATAGCGGTAAATATTTCCATAAACCACCTGCTACAGTCGTCATTGGTAAATAAGATGCTTACCATTATTGATGACAGCGGCGTGTCGCCGGATGAACTGGTATTTGAATTTGACGAAAACGATTTAAATCGGCGCTCGCAATATATTCTTCCGGCCATTAAGAAGTTAAAACGCGCTGGCATTACTTTGGTATTGGATAACTTCGGCAGCGGATTAGCGTCGCTGAGTTATTTGTTTGCTTATCCGTTCGACTTTATCAAGGTTGATCACAGGTTCGTGAAATCTTTGCCGCGCTCCCAGCGAAATCTAAAGTTAATTCAGTCGGTGATGCTGATTTCAGAACATCTGAAGTTTAAAGTCATTGCCGAAGGCGTAGACGCCAAGGCACAACTTGCAGCGTTAACGGAAATCGACTGCACCTATGGTCAAGGTAAAGTGTTAAGCGAATCCCGCCCGCTTTCTGTTAAGAAGCTCGCTGGTTAATCAAATCCCAAAATCAACTTTTGCCCAGCATTTCACGAAGATTGGCAATACTTGCCTGACCTTTTTTCTGTCGCTCTTCGGGAGATTCTTTTTTCTTCTGCGATTCCCATTCAATATCATCTGACGGAAGTTCATATAGAAACCGGCTGGGTTCGGGCTGAAGAATTTCCCCGTACTGGCGCCGTTCTTTAGCCAAACTGAAGATAAGTTCTCGCTGTGCTCGCGTAATTCCCACATAAGCCAGCCGCCGCTCTTCTTCCACATTATCTTCATCTACGCTGCTTTGATGCGGCAATAATCCTTCTTCCATGCCTACCAAAAACACGATGGGAAACTCCAGTCCTTTGGAAGCGTGCAGCGTCATAAGCTGAACCTGATCAGCATCTTCATCTTCCTGACCGCGTTCCATCATGTCGCGAAGAATAAGGCGATTGACGACTTCCTGTAGCGTCATCGGCGGGTCCAACTCGTTACCTTCCAGCATATCGGTAACCCAGCCAAATAACGTGCTGACATTGGCCATGCCCATTTCTGCCGCTTTTGGGCTGGCGCTGTGTTCGTATAACCACTCCTCATAGCCCATTGATTTAATCATGGTGCGAAGTGCTATTTTGGTGTCGCCGCGCACAGCGTTATCGGCAAGTTCCACTATCCAGCGGCCAAAACCCGCCACCTTTTGGTAAGCACTTTCTGGCAGTACACTGCCCAAACCAGGATGCGTGGCGGCAGCAAAAAGGGAGACGTTGAGGCTATTTGAAAAGTTGCCTAGTTTTTCAAGCGTCGCGCGGCCAATGCCTCTGTTGGGCGTATTTACCACACGCAAGAACGCATTGTCATCGTCCTGATTAACCAACAGGCGAAGGTAAGCCATAATGTCTTTTACTTCGCTGCGGCCAAAGAACGACATACCGCCGCTAATTTTGTAAGGAATTCGGTTACTCATCAGCAATTTTTCAAATAACCGGCTCTGATGATTGCCACGGTATAAAATTGCGTAATCTTTAAAGTTGGTGCGGTTCATAAATTTATGCGCAAGTAATTCCGCCACAACCCGCTCGGCTTCATGTTCTTCGTTCTTCGCCACAATTACCCGCAACGGCTCGCCATAGGACAGTTCGGAGTACAAGGTTTTATCAAATAAGTGGGGATTATTCTGTATGAGAATATTCGCGCAGTGCAGAATACGCCCGGAAGACCGGTAGTTTTGCTGAAGCTTAACCACTTTTAAGCGCGGGAAATCCTGTTGCAGCAAATGCAGGTTTTGTGGTCTGGCTCCGCGCCAGGAATATATCGATTGATCGTCATCCCCTACCACAGTAAAACGTGCGCGCTCCCCTACCAGTAATTTTACCAGTTCATATTGAGAAGTATTGGTATCCTGATATTCATCCACCAGCAGATAACGAAGCTTGTTCTGCCATTTATCACGCACCGCCTGGCTGTTTTTTAATAATAATGTTGGCAACAGGATGAGATCGTCAAAATCCAGCGCGTTGTAGGCACGCAGATGATTTTGATACTGCTGATACACCTCTGCAAATTCTTTTTCACCACCGCTGAAGACTTGCTTTAATAATGTGTCGGGCAGCAGTAAATCGTTCTTCCAGTTTGATATACAGCTTTGTAGCAAAGACAGCTGATCTTTATCGCCATCTAAGGTTTCAGAGGTTAAATCGTTAAGCAGTGCCATTGAGTCTTTATCATCAAACAACGAAAACCCGGGCTTTAGGCCAAGGTCTTTTACGTGAGATTTAATAATATTCAGACCAAGCGTGTGGAATGTGGAAACTTTTAGTCCACGAGCCTCTTTTTTACCTAAGGTTTGCGCCACCCGCTCTTTCATTTCTCTGGCGGCTTTATTGGTAAAGGTCACTGCAGCAATTTGTCGTGCGGGCATGCCACATTCACGAACCAGATACGCAATTTTATTTGTAATAACCCGCGTTTTGCCGCTACCTGCACCAGCCAGTACCAGACATGGTCCGGAAACAAAGGTGACTGCCGATTGTTGTGCATCATTTAATTTCATGAATTTGGGTACCGGGTTAGCAGAAGGTTACAAACGAATTGCGGTTTTCGTTGCATGTCGAGGCTATCTCTTTAGAATGAGAAAATACCGTAGCGCATTATAAGGGAAAACCATGCTTGATCCGAAGAAACTCGAAGAATTAGCGAAACAAATTGCAGCCTCCGTTCCTCCTGGCGTGCGTTCGATGGCAGAAGGTGCGGAAGGCAGAATTAAGCAGGTGCTGCAGGTTCAGCTTGCTAAACTTGATTTAGTCACCCGCGAAGAATTTGACGTGCAAAGCCAGGTACTAATTCGCACTCGCGAAAAGCTTGATGCCATGGAAGCGCGCCTGGCTGAGCTTGAAGAGCAAGCAAAAGCCACCAAAACCACACCGCCGTTGTAGGGCGAACTACGCAGCAGACATCACGGTGTCTGCGAGAAGTCCTATGGTAAATGTCAGACCTACGTAGTGGTTGTCTAAAAAGGCTTTAAAACAGGCTTGGCGCTCGCGATGGCGTACGCGGTACTGCTGCTGAACGAATAATCCGGCACAGACAACAAGCGCAATATACACCGGCCAGTCTGAATGAATGATAATGGCAATTGCGCCTAATAACGCTAACGTCAGCAACTGTAATATGCCAACAATAAGTCTGTCCATGCGCCCAAACAAAATGGCGCTGGATTTGATGCCGATTACTACGTCGTCGTCTCTGTCTACCATTGCGTAAAAAGTATCGTAGGCTACCGTCCAGGTGACGTTGGCGATAAATAATAGCCATCCCCAATAAGGCACATAGCCTAGTGTGGCAGCAAATGCCATGGGAATCGCCCAGCCAAATGCCGCGCCTAATACAGCTTGAGGCATATAAGTATAACGCTTCATAAAAGGATAGCAGGCGGCTAACAGCAACGCGCCTGCCGATAGAAAAATGGTTTGCCAGTTAAGCAGTAAAACCAGCAAAAAGGAGAGACCAACAAGTAAGGCAAAAAGTTGTAAGGCTTCTTTTTCGCTCACTTGGCCGGATACCAGCGGGCGGCTCTCGGTTCGCTTAACCGCACCGTCAACTCGTCGATCTGCATAATCGTTAATTACACAGCCAGCTGAACGCATTAGTACTACACCCGCCACAAATATCAGCGTAATGCCTATATCTGGCACACCACCAGCAGCAATTATCAGCGCCCACACCGTCGGCCATAATAACAGGTAAATCCCGATAGGCTTATCCAGCCTCATCAGCTGGATATACCCTTGCATATTGGAGAACGATAACCTATTTTCCATGACGAAAGCCTGCCTGATATGCTGGGGCATCAGCTAAAAACAATTCTGCGACCATCATTGATATTCCCTCTAACCGGAAGCAAGAGCGCCTTCCCCATAGCGGCTGCGAGCTAGCAAATAAAGGCAGGCGAGGTAGCGTGTCGGCAGCAAAGTGACAAACCTCGAATTCGCTGCGGGTAAATCGTGCATCATTAAATAGTCGGCTACCGAGCGGCGAGGATCCCAGATTGGCTAATTCGCCACTTATAAGGGAATTGGGAATGACAGAGCGGGCAAACACCCACGGTTTGTCATCGCCACACAACACAACTTCTCTGACTTGCCAACCGCGTTCATCAGCAACCTCTAAACGCTTAGATTCGCTTTTATGTAATGCCACTGTGCCCTGGCCTAATTTAACTAACGAAAAGCGTCTGCACATGGACTGCAGCCGTTCTGTTAAGGAGCCGGTATCGAGCAACCAGTTTCTTAAATAAGGATCATGAATTTCAGCTTCTGATGCTGGCGTCCAGTTGACATCTAAACCAACCGGAAACTCATACGGTAATTCCAACGGTGAATGCGCCCCAATTATTTTAGGGATTATCTTAACATTGCTGACATCATCTCGCCCACCTTCAAAGCTGACAAATTCAGTTGAAGCGTTAAGAAGTAGTGTTTAATAGGAAGTCTTTGCTACACTGTGCAACGTCACCTTTTACCGGCTAACTTCATTTACAGGCAATCATGAAAACGCGTTTTCTTCGACTGGCTTCGGCTTGTGCACTTGTTATCACTTTAGTGTCCTCTTCTCCTGCGTTCGCTCAGGCGAAGGATAATTACGCTTACATTGGCGTTGAACCGGAAATTGTGACCAACTATATTGGCGCTTCAGCCCGCAAGCTTGGCTATATACGTGTGACCATTGAGCTGATGATTAACAATGTCGATCAGTTAGAAATTGCAGAACACCACATGCCACTGCTTCGTGCTACTGCCATTGAAATTTTAGGTGCACAGACTGGAGATAAAGTAAAATCTTTAACCGGAAGAGAAGAAATTCGCAGAGCTATTCTTACAGCTCTGCAAACCTTAATGAAAGAAGAAACCGGTTCGGAAGTAGTAAAAGACGTTATTTTTACTAAATACCTTTACCAAAGTTAACTCAGCTAAACTATCAGCATCAGCTAGGTTGATTGCGCGCGTCCACGCCGGTCTGATCCCACAGAAAGAATACCTGCTAGCGCGCAGCCGCTGATCAAACCTACTGTATGGGCGGTGTTCGCCATATTTACCCACAACAGATCGGCATAACCGATGACCAGCCACACCAGCATAAAGCCGATGATTGATTTGGGGAGCGCCAGCCCCCAGCCAGGTTTTAACCAGCCAATCCACCAGATAAACCCAAGCAGCGCATAAACCACACCGGATAATCCACCAAACGCTGGCCCGGAGACTACGACTTGCGCCACATTTGAAACAATGGCGGAAATCAGTAACACCAGCAGTAACATAGATAGCCCTAGCTTTTGCTCTATCTGGCTGCCCAACATGCTCCACCAAAGCATATTAAAAATAAAATGCAGTGCACTAAAGTGAATGAAAGCAGGCCCTAATAAGCGCCACCATTCGTGGGAATTCATTAGCACCGGAAGCGGCTGCATCATTAATACCCGCGCCAAGGGTTCAAATAACCCGAGTAGCGATAACGCAAAGATAGCGGTGCAGGTGAATAACACTAATGCCGTCAGAGGCGCTAATTTACCCCAGCGCATAAGACCTGCGAAGCTATAACCACTCCCGCGGGTTAAAATAACTGATTCGCCATTTTGCCATGCGGCTTGCTGATATTTTGGGTGATTTGGCTGGCGAATAAAATCGTCGCAAACAACACGAGCCGCGTCTATATCGCTCTGCTCCTGTAGCAACACCACGTACTCGCCGCTGCTTACCGGCGACTGAACCTGGGCGGGCATTCCCCGGCTGGTTAAATAATTCGCCAATAGATGTGCGTAAGATTCATTACGTATTGAAATCAGTGGAGTTGTCACGTGTTTTCAGTCACCACAGGTTGCGCCAGTTTCCAGGCTTCAAAGCCACCATCCATGCTATAAACCTCCTCAAACCCCTGCTGAGAAATCAAACTTGCTGCCTGCTGACTGCTGATGCCGTGGTAGCACACTACCACCACCGGCATATCTTTAGGCGTTTGCTCAAGAAAGGCCGCAAAATTATCATTCGACAGATGCAGTGCATCAGGCATATGGCCGTTGGCAAAAGATTGCCTATCCCGAATATCTACAATTTTCATGGAAGCTTGCTTGGCTGCAACATCAGGTACAGCAATATGTTGAAAATCTGTCATTATTCCTGCCAGTTAAGGATAACTTTGCCTGACTCGCCGGAACCCATAGTATCGAAACCTTTTTGAAAGTCATCGACAGCAAAACGATGGGTAATAATTGGCGACAGGTCCAAACCACTTTGTAGCAGACTCGCCATTTTGTACCAGGTTTCAAACATTTCCCGGCCGTAAATACCTTTAATGGTCAGCCCTTTGAAAATAACCTTGTTCCAATCAATGGCAACATCTGATGGTGGAATGCCCAGCATAGCAATCTTTCCACCATTATTCATCTTATCGAGCATATCGCGGAATGCAACGGGAACACCGGACATTTCCAGCCCCACATCAAAACCTTCGGTCATCCCCAGTTCTTTCATTACGCTTTCAAGCTTAGTGTCATTCACATTGACAGCCCGGGTGGCGCCCATTTTCTCTGCAAGCGCCAGACGATAGGGGTTGATATCGGTAATGACTACGTGACGGGCACCTACATGGCGGGCAACGGCAGCGGCCATGATACCAATGGGCCCGGCTCCGGTGATCAGTACATCTTCGCCCACCAGATCAAAAGAAAGGGCAGTATGAACAGCGTTACCAAATGGGTCGAAAATTGAGGCTAAATCGTCGCTGATGTTATCGGGAATTTTAAAGGCGTTAAACGCCGGAATCACCAGATATTCAGCAAATGCGCCCTGGCGATTTACACCCACGCCTGAAGTATTACGACAAAGATGGCGCCGGCCAGCACGACAATTGCGGCAATGTCCGCAGGTAATATGGCCTTCGCCAGACACACGATCGCCAACGGCAAAACCGCGCACTTCTTCGCCCATACCCACCACTTCACCGACGTATTCGTGCCCTACCACCATGGGAACAGGAATGGTGTTCTGCGACCATTCGTCCCAGTTGTAGATATGCATATCCGTACCGCAGATAGCTGTTTTGCGAATTTTAATCAGCAAGTCGTTGTGACCGACTTCAGGCAGCGGGCTGTCATGCATCCAAATGCCCGGCTTGTTATGTAATTTTGCTAACGACTTCATTCAATAATTCCTAATTCACGCCCCACTTCAATAAACGCATCTACGGCTTTATCAACGTGTTCAAGAGTATGTCCTGCTGACATTTGTGTGCGGATACGAGCTTGTCCTTTGGGCACAACAGGGTAAGAGAAACCGACAACATAAATACCTTTTTCCAGCATTTTGTCAGCCATTTTGCTGGCAAGACGAGCGTCGCCCAGCATAACCGGAATGATGGCATGGTCTTTCCCGGCCAATGTGAAGCCTGCTTCTTCCATACGCTGACGGAAATGGGCAGAGTTTTTCCATAGCTGTTCCCGCAACGCGTGCCCCTCTGCCATCATGTCGAACACTTTTAATGATGCAGAAACAATAGGTGGCGCAACAGAATTGGAAAACAAATATGGGCGTGAACGCTGACGTAACCACTCTACAATTTCTTTTTTACCCGCCGTGTAGCCGCCAGACGCACCACCTAACGCCTTGCCTAAGGTACCGGTTAAAATATCTACCCGCCCCATCACATCGCAATATTCATGACTTCCGCGGCCATTTTCGCCCAAAAAGCCAGTGGCGTGGCAGTCATCCACCATCACCAATGCATCATGTTTATCGGCTAAATCGCAGATGCCCTTAAGATTGGCGATAACGCCATCCATGGAAAATACGCCGTCAGTGGCGATAACCTTAAACCGTGCGCCATCGGCGGTTGCCTGTTTAAGCTGGTCTTCCAGCGATTCCATGTCGTTGTTGGCGTAGCGATAGCGCTTGGCTTTGGATAAGCGCACGCCGTCAATGATGCTGGCATGATTAAGCGCATCGGAGATAATTGCATCTTCAGGCCCAAGCAGCGTTTCAAACAAGCCGCCATTGGCATCAAAACATGATGGATACAAAATGGTATCTTCCGTTCCCAGAAACTCACTGATTTTGTTTTCCAGCTCTTTATGGATGTCCTGGGTTCCACAGATAAACCGTACTGAAGCCATACCGAATCCGTGGCTATCGAGCCCGTTTTTGGCAGCTTCAACGAGATCCGGATGATTAGCCAGGCCAAGATAATTATTCGCGCAGAAGTTGATCACGTGCTCACCGTTCCCCACGGCTATATCAGCCTGCTGTTGGGTGGTGATCACACGCTCGCTTTTGTACAAACCTTCTTCTTTAACGCCTGCTATTTGCTGCTGCAAATGTGCAATAAATGTCTCAGACATGGCTTTCTCCGTAATTTCAAAACGTGCATTTTAAATGATTGGGGTGGCTTGGGTACACCATTTCCTCGCTCTAATGTCTGCAAGCGAATAACAGGGTGTAAATAAACACAAACAGTTGCAAGGAACTGTAGACCTTTGGTGGCCGCGTTTTGTTCAAAGCAACCTATTCTGGTCGCCGCGTACGTAACCGCTACATATCGTAGTTGGGCTAGGTGAGCAGCCCTTAAAGCCTCTGAGCGGTAAAACACCAGTAACCGGCCACACCAACGAGCATAAAGATCAGCCTCGCTAATCAACGTTAACTGACGCACTGTTTATTGGCGGCAGTGTATTCCATACCTGATCGGTTAGCTTTTCGTTCAGTACCGACCATAAGTCTTTTTCAGGAATCGGCGGGCTGATGAGATAGCCCTGGCCTTGATGGCAGTCGAAGTGGCACAGTAGTTCATATTGCTCCTGCGTCTCCAGACCTTCCGCTATAACAGTTAGCCCCATATTTTTAACCATTGATATGGTAGAAAAGACTATGCTGCGATCATCTGGGCTATCCAGCATGCCGGCAATAAAAGAACGGTCGATTTTTATTAAATCAGCCGGTAAGGCTTTTAAGTAACTGAGTGATGAATAACCTGTACCGAAATCGTCGATGGCAATAAGGCATCCCATTTCGCGAATGGCTTTTAACACTTCTGTGGTTCTTGCCATGTCTTGCACCAGCGCGGTTTCGGTTAGCTCCAGTTCAATCAGCTGCGGCGGTATGTTGTTTTTCTTTAATTGCTGATCCAGATAATTGGGTAAAGATGAATCAACAAATTGAGAAGCCGACACATTAATTGCCATTTTTATATTAAGGTAGCCATCGGCACGCAGCTCGTTCAGCAAGCGCATAGCCCGGAAAATCACCCAATAATCCAGCTCCAGCATAAACGGCGTGTTTTCCAGCAGCGGAATAAACTCGGCAGGTGAAATAAAACCTTTAGTGGGGTGATACCAACGTATCAGCGCTTCAAAGCCGACAAGCTTACGGGTTTTTAGATCAAGCTGTGGCTGCAGTGCAAGGCTGAAATGATCTTCTCTTAAGGCAATGCGCGCTTCGCTTTCCAACTCTACTTTGCGCATCACTTTTAAGTTCATGGTGGAGTCGAAGATACGGTAAGCAGCGCCCTGCTGAGCTTTGGCTTCATACATAGCGATGTCGGCGCTACGTAAAAGCTCAACCGCTGTTGATTCTGCGTATTGGGTTATGGCAATCCCAATACTTACCGAAATATAAAAATGTAACTCACCAATTTCGATAGGCGTTGTGAAGGCCTGTATCAGCTTTTCGGCGACAACTTCTACTTCTTCGCGCGACTCAATGTGCGATAGCAAAACCACAAATTCATCGCCGCCAAAACGTGAGGCAATATCTGTTTCGCGAATAGGTCTCACTATACGCTCTGCCGCTGCTTTAAGCAGCTTATCCCCCACTTCGTGACCATGGCTGTCGTTTACCTTTTTAAAGTCATCCAGATCTAAAAACATCAAGGCGACAGTTTTGGGTTCACGGGCACTGGCAGCAATTTGTTTATCGATTTGGAAGTTCAGCATGTTTCGATTCGGTAAGCCTGTCAGGCTGTCAAACATCGCCATATTTTCAAGCTGGGCGGTGGTTAATGCCATTTTGCTGTCGATATCTTCAAGCTGAATAGCCAGGTTTGTCGCGGTTTGCTCCAATACATCGAGTTCATCAGTAAGATGGCCGCGCTTGTGGAGCAGAGTATGCTGGCTGCGGGCTTTAAAATCGTCGTACCTGCGCTCAGCTAATAAAGGTAATCGCCTGCTTAACCGTAGCAGCTTTTGTCGGTACTGGTTTAGCAGAAGGTACATTAGCAACGCAAATAGAGCGAAAAGACCTATGGCGCTTCCTATCACATTTTGCTGATAGGAATTAGCCGCCGCGACATCCGCTGTAATGTCATGAACAAAAAGAATGTAGGTATTCTGCTGAATAGCGTGCTCTAACGGCAACAAGCTGACTAATAAAGATTGACGTTGCATTTTAAGTCGAATGCCTTTCTTTATCAGCGTATTCACATCTGTGGTTGCTGGCAGCGCAAGAAGAATATTATTAATGTAACTGGTGTTGGCGGGAGAAAGCTGACTCACAATTTCCATCGTTGCGGCACCATTAGAATCTTCTGCTGATCGTCGCACCACAGCCAATCTCTTGGCGTTGGTAGATTGCGACAATAACGCAAAAAGCTCCTGCAGGCTGCTGGACAATACGATAACAGCCGTATGCTGGTTCGCAGTCATAACGGGTACGCTTAAATAGTGCCGACACGCTTGTTCACACGCCACCACATCCCGTGGACGTAACTGCTGTTGCGTTAGTGGAATCAGGCGCGCCACGTAACCCGGTAATTGTGACTCCTCGCCGGAAATTAATGTGCCTTGGGGGTTGAACAACCACATACGGTCAATTTGTAAGCTAAGGTTTAACGGCTCCTTTGCTTTTTCCATGGCCGCTACCAATGCGTTTTCCTGACTTGTTTCGTCAGCCCCGAATTGCGCAAAGGTTTCTACCCACAGTAGCATTCGGTTGGTCAGTAGCCCTTGCAGCAATTCGTAACGCCGCAGGTTTCGTAATTGCGTATCGTTATGCTGCCGGTCAATATTAGCGGTGGATTGGGAGATAAGGATGACACTGATGGCTATGGTAACGGTGAGCATCATCGCCAGAAGCATTAACATTACCTTCGTGGTGAAGGACATTTTTACCTGCATCGATTTAAAACCAATACATCAGTTGCAACGCCCACATGCGCCAGTCTTCTTTGGTGGTCGCCTGCGTGCGCGGGTTTAGCAGTCCGGTCACGCGACCTGCGCCATCCACCCAGTGATGCTCGGCTTGCAGCCGCCAGTTCGGCGCGATGTCCCATCGTAAGCCTACAGCGTACGTATCTTCATACCCAAAATAGGCTGGAATAGCACCGCCACTTTCTAACATTAACTGCGTACCGTCTGGATCATCTTTGTCCAGTACATAGGTATCGTAGCTCAGCAACCCACTGAACTTGTCATTGAAAAGATAGCGCCACTGCACGTAGCCACCCTGCCCGGTTCTTTCATTGTAGTAATTTAGACCATAACCGCCGGTATCTTGCTGGTGCTCCCGTATCACTTCAGCGCTTAACTCCCAGGATTCACTGAAATAAATCATTGATAACATGGCGCGGGTAATATCAACCTCTCCATCTACCAAATTATCTACCGGTGCTGCATGGTAGGTGAAAGCGGATTGTAACCAGCTTGCTCCGAAGCGCCAGTTCATAGATTGCGGCTGCCAATACGCACTAAATTGGTGAACAAAGTCCTGATTAGCCTCGCCCATGGCAGTACCGCCAAGAAAAGAGCGGGTTTGCGCCTGATTCAGGGGCGTTTTGCCGTAGCTCCAGTTAACTTCCCAATTCCCATTGGTAGTGGCGCGAGTTAGCTGAACCAGCACACCGTCACTGCCCAGGGCGATATCACGAAAGCCATCGAAATATACCGACTGTGGCAAAATTGCGGTGGCTCTTGTTTGCGGCACATCACGCGTGGCCGAATACAGCCAATGCCGATTTTTAAAACGACCTACATGCACATGGGTTTGCCATTTCTCGATCTGAGGTAACCGCCAGTCCAGAAACAGGTAATCTAGCCGCAGTCCTTGTTCAAAACGATTACCGCCATCCAAATATTCAACCTGCCCCACCAGCGATAATGATGCTCCGAACCGGTAGCGTCCGTTAAGCCCTAGCTCCGTTAGCGAAGTGGAAATGTCATTATTATCGGTAATAAAGTTACTGTTAACCGACTGCGTTAACCCCTGAGAAATATAGCCGTGCCAACTGAAAGGATCAGCGCGGCTTGACTGACACGCGAACGCAGCAAATAGAACAATAGAAAATGTTACCAGCTTCATTCAATTTCCACCTTGTTCTCTGGTTGGGGGCCGGGAGTATCATCAAGAGCGTAGCCAATTGCCCCAGGAGTGCTAAGTACCGCTTCAATCAATTCGCTCTGCGAATTTAATTTTGTAGGAGGATCGCCCTGACCTGAAAAAGTAATCTGGTTCCACAGACGCTCTATTTGATATGGAAACATTTTTAGCTGCTCTCGGCAAAAAGCTTGATGCACAGGAGAGTTGGCATCCAGTACAAAAACAGAAATTTTCGAACCGTCAGACCAGTATTGTTGCCGGGCCGTAAAAATTTGACGCACTTCAGTGGCGGTAAGTTTAGAAACTTTCACCGTTTGGTTTACTATCACTACAATATCAGCCGCTTTGGCGGCTGCCGGGAGTAAGGTCAGCAATAAAACCGCGAAGATGAAATAGCTAAACGGCCACACCCTGTTGGCGCACATTGGATAGATGTCCTTTGTAATCAAAGGGGATTTCTCCCTGACAGATGCAATCCTACAAACTCCTTTAATTACGTAAGTGTAGATAACCCACACATATTTGCAGCTTAATCGCCACTTATACTAATCCAGCTGGATGTGTGATCGGCTCAGAGATAGAGGAATCCACCTAACTAAGGCAAGATAGTATTACATTAATACATTATCGACCTGCGTGAGAACGTCCTCAAGAGAAATTCTTGCCATTAATGACTCTCCTTTCGCTCGCGTTCCCCAGGGCAAGTCTTGCCAGGCCTTACCAGTTTGTTCTTTTATACATTCGTCGTATACCGATACTACGTTCTTCAGATTAAGATAGGGTCCGGTGCGGCGAGGATTAGAGTGGGCGTAAAGGCCGATTACGGGTGTGCCTACGGTCGTTGCCATATGAGCAGGCCCGGTGTCGGGTGCAATTACTGCTGACGCGTATTTCAGCAATCCAAGCAATTGATGTAAGGAGGTATTTCCTACATAGTTTCGGGTGATGCTACTGGTATGTTGCTCTATTGCTGCAGCGGTTTGGCGATCCAATTCAGCTGGCCCGCCACACAGCACCACGGCTTTCCCTTTGGTTACCAGATAATCCACCGCGCCTGCGTACCGTTCTGGCAGCCAGTTTCGCTCCCGCTTACTGGCCGCAGGGCTGATCACTACATAATCCCCCAGCTCGTCGGCTTCTTGTCTGGCCCAGTTATCGGCGTCTTTGTCTATGGGAATGTCCCAGCGCACATTATTTACCGGTGGTACACCCAGAGCATCGGCAAAATCCATAAAGCCTTCCAGAACATGAGCGTGCCGATGGGGTTGCACCCGCTGATTGCTAAATAACCAGTGCAATTCTTTACTTCGAGCCCAGTCAAACCCAATACGGCGTTTGGCTTTAATGACACGGGAAGCCATATTGGCGCGTAATGCCACCTGCATCATCAATAGGGCGTCGAAAACGGTATCGGCCAGCGCCGCTTTTAAATCCTGAACAGCTTTTTTACCCTGCTTTTTATCAAAAATAACAAAACGGATACCGGGCATATTTTTAACCAGCTGGTATTCAGTTTTTCCGATAACCCAGGTTAGCTCAACATCCGGCCAGTGGTGTTGCATTCGATTGACCATAGCAACGGCATGGCAAACATCACCAATTGCAGAGAGCCGCATTAAACAGATTTTTTTTTGCAAGGACATATTCAACAGTTACTTGGGGGCCGGTATTGTTTCTTCGCCAAATTTATCACAGTTGTGGCTCCGGCGATAATAATCGCGGTTTAAAGGCAAATTCATGCAGTGGCTTGCTTATTTCTGCATCAGTGCATTGAGCTGCCTTTTTAAAGCAGCGGTAACATTTTCAGGATCAATTTCACTCATCTGATCCTGATCCCGAACGGAGTTACCCGGTGAGAGCACAGCTTCTCCGAAAGCAGTTTTAGGTACCACCCGTGACCAGGCACTGGTGCCGACAGCGACCAACACTACAGCGGGTGTATTAACTGCAGCGGCAATGTGCAGCGGCGAAGAATCTATGGTCAGTAATAAGTCCAGCGCAGCGATAGTGTCGACAAAGCGATGAATATCGGTTTCTCCAGCGAGATTGGTCGATTCTGCACCTATCTCAGTCAACGCTACCTGAAAATTAGCATTATCTTCACGTTCCTGTTGATCGCCCAACAACACAAAATGCAGTTGGTAAGCTTCAATTAATGGTTTAACGGCTTCAATTGCTAAGGAATGAGGGTAATGCCTTACACCTTTATTCTTTCCCCCTAAATAGATGCCGACATAGAAGGTACTAAGAGAGGTAGAAAATGTAAGAGCGTCCCCTCGCGCTGTTATTTGAGTGGAATAAAGAAGTCGCTTCTCGTTCCCGTGAGCCGCGTTTACAAGGTGTGCGAAGTGATTTATGTAGTGCCGGGCACTATTCATTTTTTCTTTATGGTGCAGTAAGAAGCTACGGCCTTCTTTCTTATAACCCACAACCTGCTTTACTCCAGCTAATTTGAAAGCCAGTGCGTCGAGAAATGTATTACGAAACAAGATACCTAAATCAAAACGTTCTTTTCTGAGCATGTTGACAAGCGGAAAAAAGCCTTTGGCTCTTTGGCTGGAGCGCGGATCGCGCAGCACGCGATAGCGACTTTCTCGGCCGAACAGTTCAGCTGTCGCACTATTTACACATAATAAAGTGATAGAAGCCTGAGAGTGCAATTCCTGGAGTAACTGCAGTGACGGTGTACTCATAACTGCGTCTCCCAGATAATTGGGCAGCATCACCACGATGTTTTTGTACATCTCCGCGCATTCCTTTCATGTGGTTTAATCATTTATTATTGGCATGAAAACAATGACTTGTTTTGCCTTGAATGTCTTACTTAAGCTAATAGTAATATATCTTTGAATCGGATTAACGGCTACTCTTTAATTATCATAATCGGCGGGAAATACCCATTGTTTTACTTAAAGCTGAAAAAAAAAATTCGTTCGTTACAATGCGCAATTTACAGTTAGAAAATGGCGTATGATGATAAAACAGCAAATCTTAAGTAGCGGCCACTATGTAGTGTTTAATGATGCTCTTATTTCGGCGCCGGCTGGGCAGCATTTCAAACCTGAATACTGGGCGCAGCGTCAGCAGATATTAGGGCACGCAAAAGGACGCGGGACCACTCTTTTTATTCAACATGACGATGCTCAATGGGTGTTGCGTCATTATCGCCGCGGCGGGTTAATCGGCAAGCTGGTTAAAGATCATTACCTTTATACCGGACTGGAAAATACTCGCGCGTTTATGGAGTTTCGTTTATTGCAGACGATGCGCGATAAAGGTTTACGGGTTCCAACGCCTGTGGCGGCGCAAGTTGTTAAAGATAAATTACGTTATCGTGCCGATCTTATTACGGTAATGATTCCCGGCAGTGAAGATCTGCATAGTATTTTATGTAAGCGTGAAATAACCGACGCTCAGTGGCAGAAGGTTGGATGCGCTATTGCGCAGTTACATGGTGCTCAGGTTTATCATCACGATCTCAATATCCGTAATATCATGCTGGATCAGGCCTGCCAGGTGTGGATAATCGATTTTGACCGCTGCTATCAGCGTTCAGGAAGTGGCTGGAAAAAGGAAAACCTTGCGCGACTGCATCGATCGTTGGAAAAAGAAGCCACTAGAAATAATCCCTTTTATTACTCCGCGATAGCCTGGCAAAACATAATGAAGGGTTACCAGGCATAGGCAACTCGTTGCATCTCACCTGATTTGTGGGTACTGTGCGGGGTATTAACTTAATGCTTTGAACCCACACGTTATGCACACACGCGCTATATACCCGGGAACCTTTGATCCTATTACCAATGGTCACGCCGATCTCATTGAGCGTGCTTCGCAGATGTTTTCCCATGTTATTGTGGGTATTGCTGCCAATCCGAGTAAAAAGCCGTTGTTTACGCTGGAAGAGCGGGTGGAAATGATAACGGCAGTCACCGCTGATCTGGCAAACGTAGAAGTTCAGGGCTTTACCGGGCTATTGGCTGACTTCGCAGATATTCAGAATGCCACGATTCTGATACGCGGCCTGAGAGCTGTCTCTGATTTTGAATACGAATTTCAGCTCGCTAATATGAATCGCCGATTAAACCCGAAATTGGAAAGTGTTTTTTTAACGCCATCTGAAGAGAACTCATTCATTTCTTCTACGCTGGTGAAAGAAGTAGCGTTACATCGCGGTAGAGTAGGTGAATTCTGCCATCCAGTGGTGGAAGCTGCGTTATATGAGCGCTTAAAACGTAACTCATAACCTCCGCTCATTGACCGCACTACTCTCATCGCTGGCATACCGAACAGAAAAAAGTATTGCGTTGGCCTATCACCATGCTTTTTATTGGCGTTTCACAGCGTTCGCAGGGCAACCCTGTACGGCCGTATACACGCAGATGTTGCTTAAAGTAGCCGGGGTTGCCGTCTGTCTGGGCAAAGTCCTTGAGCGTAGTTCCGCCCTGTTCAATAGCCTTGGTAAGCACTGCTTTGATGTCGAGCGCTAAGTGTTTATACCGTTCGCGGCTAATGTTACCGGCTGATCTTTTCGGATGAATTCCCGCCATAAAAAGTGCTTCATTGGCGTAGATATTACCCACACCCACTACAGTATCATTATCCATGATGAAACTTTTTACCGGCGTCTTTCTTCCTCTGGAAAGCATGTGCAAACGTTCGCCATCAAATTCGTCTGTAAGCGGCTCGGGGCCGAGATTAGTCAACTGCTTCAGGGTTGTTCCCAGCGGTTGCCATAGGCAAGCTCCGAAGCGTCTGGGATCGTTATATCGCAGACATTTTCCGCTGCCTAATACAATATCAATATGATCATGTTTTACAGTGGGTGTCGCAGCATCCACTATGCGTAATTTGCCCGACATACCCAGGTGCAACACAATATTAGCGATGCCAATGTCAATCAGCAGATATTTCGCTCTTCGTACTACTGCCTTAATAGGAAGCCCTTCTGCCTGAGACAGCTCAAGTGGTACCGGCCAGCGCAAGCGGCTATCCCTTACAATTACGCGGGTAATCGTTTCATTTACCAGCCAGGGAGTAATGCCGAGGCGACTCACTTCTACTTCGGGTAATTCAGGCATAATTTACTCATACGTTGCCAATTCCGGGTTCCAAGGTAGCATGGTGTAAAGCAGAGAAGATGGCTTTAAGGTGAACCACTGATCATCATGTTTAACCAGAACTTTTTCATCAGTTGGGTAAAACGCAAACACATTGCCATTAGCATTACCCGCTAACCAAACTACTACCACATAAGGTGAAGTTGCCGTTTCAACTGCGGTGGGTACCAGTATGGCTTTTTGCCAGGCAAGGAGTTGATCCTCAGGTGAAACAGGTAAAGAAGGAAGCGTAGCTGTCTGTCGCCATTGCTGACCGACACGTTCCAGCCGATTATCGCCCTGCTCAATTTTTAACACATAATCATCCTGCATCAGCAACGGTCTTACAGCTGGCTCTTTCGCTGCAGGCAAGAAAGCATCAATATTAAATAACGCTATCATGAGTAACATGGCAAAAATTACCACGTTGTTCATCGCTCGCTGAGACAGTCGTGCCATCCTTTATCCTCGTTCCTGAAAGGGAAGTAGTGATTTTAGTGTCAGTGGTATTTTCTTCGCGAAGTAGCTTATTCTTTATCTGGTTTAGCAACCAGATAATAAAATGGGCTGCACATCGTGGTTGCTTTTGCTAGGGCATATCCAGCTACAACGTACATGATTTATGCACATTTCCTCATCACTCAGTGTAATGTTTTATAGAATGAAGCTATACCTTTGAATCGCTTAAATAGCGAAGAAAATCCGCATTTACCCGACACTACTTATCCTAAGTTTAGGTTAAGTCAGCCGTAACCAGAAAAGCAAAAAACCCGGCGCAGGCCGGGTTTTCGTGGAGACAAAAGCAAGTTTTATTACTTGATTTTGGCCTCTTTGAACATAACGTGCTTGCGTACTACAGGATCAAATTTTTTGATCTCCATTTTACCAGGCATGTTACGCTTGTTTTTATCAGTAGTGTAGAAGAAACCTGTACCTGCTGAAGAAACTAATTTAATTTTATCACGCATTGTCGATTTCCTTAGATTTTCACACCACTGGCACGGATGTCAGATAATACTGCATCAATACCTTTTTTGTCGATAATACGCATGCCTTTAGCAGACAAACGTAATTTAACGAAACGGCTTTCGCTCTCTACCCAGAAACGGTGAGATTGAAGGTTTGGCAAAAAGCGACGACGGGTCGCGTTTCTTGCGTGCGAACGGTTATTACCAACCGCAGGACGCTTACCTGTTACTTGACATACTCTTGACATTGTATTTGTCTCCGGAACAACGATAACTGTCGCGCCAAACGATCCCACCAATCACTGGGTCAGTTGACGTATTACTATAAATAAGAGGGCGCATTTTATACAGCAAATGCCGCCCAAATTCAATAAAAAAAGGGGAAAAGGTTGACGATCCGCGTCATTTTAACCATTTACGCTGATTTTTCAGCCAATTAGCTTTTACCTGCTGGCATTCTAAGAATGTAGAGAATACCACCCTTAACGCGCCAATCCCTCTTAAATTACGCCGAGATCCGACATTTTTCTGAGGGATCTCTAACTTTGTGCCTCGCCGAAAAAAAGCGACTTTGAGAGCGCGGTGCGTAGTTTACCTTATCTTTAGGCCAGAAAACACTCGATTTCGCTAGCAAAACCGTTTGCGTCTTACGTACTAGTCGAAAAACGGCGATCGCGCTTCCGTATAATCGATCATTCTCATCGGTCGATTCAACATTTGGCCGCCATCACGGGCGATCGGGATCCACGGGAACCGCCCCCGCCCTTTCGCGTGTTTGACTACAAACAGATCCAAGGGTACGGAAATATAGAAACCTTTGGTGAAGCTTCCTTCGCCGTATTCTTCAGAAGATACATCGGTAATGGCGGCGTAGGCGCCGACTACGATCCCCGAATCAAAGCGTTTGGCGAAATCAATATTCACCCCTTTATCTTTCGCCAGAAACTGACCGGCACTAACGGTTAACAAGGTATCGGGCAAAAACTCGGGCCGCCAGTATACGCTGGCATGACCCGTTAATACTTTGTAATCAAAGAAATCGAAATCGTTTTCGTAGGAGCGCTGCTGTACATAGTTAAGATCAACACCAAAGGCAAGTCGGCTATCCACAGGACGGTAAATCACTTCAGTACCTACGCCGCCGTACATTGTTTCCAGATAACCTGCATAAGCCTGGGCGTACACATTGTCTGAAAGCTTGTCCACCCACTGTGCGTACACGGTATCCATTATTATGTTGCTGCGAGTGACATATTCACGAACATAGGTACGCACACGGGGAAGCGTAGAGTCTTCTTTATCTACCTTAAAATTAAATTTATCGAAGTTGTCGATTACGGTGGCGCGAATGCTTCCATAAAAACCCACGTTTTTATTTAAGGTATAGCCCCCGCTAAATATCAAGCCGCCCTGGTACAAATAAAAATCCTCCGGGCTACCAAAGGTTTGCGTCCAGAAAAAGTCGGTAGAGAACCCAAACCCACGGGGAGAATTGGGCTCATAGTTTGCCAGCACCTCTGAATTGGGAGTTTCCCGATGGTATGTACTGGTAATATCGGATTCTAAACCTTCATACCGTGCCGCCGACAAAAACTTGTCGGCGTCTATAACGGTATCTACCATAGGAATACGACCGGTATTCTCTACCACATGATAGGTTTTGATGGTTTCAGGTACTTCTGAAGCGATAACCCGGCCGATAGATTCAGACGCCATATCGGTATCCCGAAAAGCAATTTGCTGGCCATAGAAAGTCGCAGCCTCATCATCAATATGCGCATCGGAAAGTACAAAGCCAGATTCAGTAGCCAAATCGCGATATAGCCGCTGATGGTTGATATCAGCGACAGTTTGCGGCCGTTCTACATTAATAAGAGAACGAGGTGGCTCTTCTATTTTAGTCTGCCTAAAGGTGTGCATATTAAACTTGTATGTCACACCAAAGCCCAAAGTATTCCCGCGCTGATAATTCAGGCTGAAATCGAAGTTATCCCATTTATACACCGCCCCCACATTCCAGCGGGTGTCCTGCTCTAATTTACCGGCGCGATCTCTTGAATAATCATTACCTTCAAATTCCAGCTTCAGGCGCAATGGCTCCCAAGGCGTCTGATATTCAATCCCGCCAAATATTGACGTGGTACCTTTGAAAAACTGTTGGTAATCGACTTTTCCTCCCCGACCAGAATATCCCGCGGGTCGGGAACAATAACTGTCTTTTAACTTACAGAACGGATTAGTAATGTCGTTAGCAGTACCAAGATAGCCCCAACCCAAGCCGAAATGGAAATCAAACGGGCCATAGGCTTTGCTGGCAGTGATATGTTCGCTTTCAAAAAAGCCAGTTCCACCGAAATCTCGAAAACCTAACGAGACTTCAGGTAAATAAAAGCTTTCTTCCAGCAAACGGAATTTTACGTCCAGCCCTTTATCTTTAAGGGTTTGATCGCCACTAAAACTTTCGACATCGCTGTACAACTTGCTTCTGACATCGGTATAACGTGCAGTAGCTTCCATCCACGGAAACAACTGTAAACTTACCGACCAAAACCGATACTCTTCATTGTCGGTATAATTAATATCGAAATCGCCTTCTGGGCGCATGCGTGAAGTTGGAGTTTGAATAAGCCCTGTACCGCCCTGAACCATTTGTGAAGGCGCGACGGAGACTTTGATAGCTTCATCCGCGTAACTGGATAATGATGTCAGGCATGCCAGCACAGTGACAGCAAGGCGCCATGGCCCGAGGAATACTAACTTCATGGTAATACCCTATGAACGGCTAACTGGGCGATTTGTCGATTGAGTTCGTCCACTTCCGGACTGAGAATGTAGGTAAATAAAGGCACAAATATTTGGCTGCCGGGCATAAGCGCCTGATAATTTCTGTTCCAATAAGCTACCCCTACTTTGTCAACGTTTCCTTTAGGATCAACGGCATAAATATAGTCAGGCTCAGCATTATCCCGTAAAGAAATTCCCTTAACATAATGAAAGGGCGAGCTCATTGGCTGAAATTCATATTCGCCAGGCAGAGTCACTAATCCGCTTACATGAACGACTGAAGGTCGAGTAGTTAATTTAACGATATATTGACCATCCGTAATCAACGGATTTTGAGCAATATTCAGTCGGGCAGCATCATAGTGAATGGGAGTAAGAATACGTTTTGCAAGTTGCCAATTTTCGATTTGCTGACGCAAAGCTCGCAAAGCAACAGCGTCTTCGTCCTGAGGTTGCAAATCTAATGCTAAGTCGTCAATTGCGGCAATGACTTTAAACCGCATTTTCTCTACGGCCGGATCATTCAGTTTATAGATGGCACTTGCTGGCCAATACCAGTTATTTCCCAACGCTACGGGAGCGAGTGCTTGAGATAAACGCACCGGTTTAAGATAGCGGTATTGTTGGTTATTGATCGTAAGTAATACGTCAGCCCAGGCACATGTTGTCGTAAGCAAAGCTGCCAAAGCAGCCACAACAATGCGTTTCATTGTGGTATTCCTTCTCTGGCGTCAATTAATCGAGTAGCGCGGCTCAAATAGGTCATATTGTATGTGTCGCCATCAGGCGAGAACTTCTGCTCTGACCGCAGTAACTCCTGAGACTCTTTATCGAACCAGTAACGGTTTTGCCAGGACAACCCCGTCTGAATAAACGGTGGCTGGGATGGGAATGACACGGTTTCTTCAATCACTAACGTGTCGAATGTTTGGCTTAAAATTGAAAGAGTTTCAGACCCCTTCAGGCGCCAAGCGGAGGAAATAGGTAAGCCATAACCCAGACCTTCAATGTCAATCGCGCGCGACCAATTAAACTTTAAAGGGAACGGTTGTAGTAAAGGGTTCTGCTCTAAATTGCCAGTAAAGATAAGATTTTCGGCTAATCCTTCGGTTCTGATTAGCACTCCATGATCGGCAATAAATAAAATATTATCGGCAGAAACCCATTTGTGGTGACCATTCTCAATATAAGCGAGTGCCATAATGGCAGAATCTCGATCGCCACTTTTTACCGCCATCAAGTCTGCGCGGCTGGCTCTTATTTGTTCTACTGTTAATGATGATTCAGAAGAAGAGAATGCTGCTTTAAGCGTGTCATAGTACGCCCTGTTAGTGCTGGAACATCCAGCCATAAAGCAAAATATGATAACAACGCCGGCTATATTACGGCTGTAAGTAGATAAAATCATAGGGTGAGAAACTGGCTCAGTTAGTGTGTCGCGACACTAATTTTTCTTGCAGAAACAAAAAAGCCGCTCCGTTTACCGGGGGCGGCTTTTTCTCAGAAAACGATTCTTACACAGAAGGTGCGTAAGTAACAGTAACTGGAACGGTAATAGTAGCAGTACCTGTGCCAGAAACAGTTACGGTATCAGTAACAGTAGTTCCTACACACACGCCATTTACCAGTGGATCAGTGCCTTCACAGCCAGGGTTAGGACCCTCGGCGTCGATATCTGCAGAACCACGGTTATTACTCACGATTGCTGCAGCAATTCCTACAGCTACAACACCAGCTGCGATAGTACTAGTGGCAACACCGCCAACTGTTGATGAGGTGGCGTCTTCTCCTCCAGCTTGATCCTGTGCAGTCGCGCTAAACGCTAACGTTGCACCAATAAATAATGAAACTAATGACTTTTTCATGTTGGTCCTTAATATTTCCACCGACCTGCTATCCTAAAGTATTTTTGTTTCTCTGACTATAGTTTAGGCATCGTTTGGTCGCAAATTAACGATATAACACCAGTGAAAAATTATAAACCGATGTTTGTTTTCTCGTCGACAGTATAGCCGCACATTTTTCCTACAGCAATCCTCTTTGTGCCATGGATACCGTTTTTGTGTCACCAACGATAAAGTGATCCAGTACCGAAACATCTATCAAGGCCATCGCCGATACGACATCACGGGTAAGAGAAATATCTGCCTGACTGGGTTCTGGTACGCCTGAAGGATGATTATGGACCAGAATTATTGCTGCGGCGTTGTCTGCCAACACCTGTTTGACCAATTCTCTTGGATAAACAGCAGCGCTGTTAATTGTGCCGGTAAACATAATGCGAAAGACAATCAACTGGTGCTGGCTGTCTAACAGCAGCATTCCAAAATGCTCCTTCTCCTGGTTTTTCAGATGCGCCTGAATATACCGGGTAACATCATTGACATGGTGAAATGCGGACTGTCGTCGCAGAGGTTCTTCTAACACTCTGCGGGTGACTTCTAACGCCGATTGCAACTGTGCATATTTCACTTCCCCTATGCCGTGGACGGCACAAAATTCCTGTTTACTGGCCTTAGCGATACCGCCCAGAGATCCAAACCGTTGTAATAGTTCTCGAGCCACAGTCATTACGCACCGGCCCACCATGCCGCTCCCCAATAATACCGCCAGTAGCTCAGCATCAGAAAGCCCGGCAGGCCCAAAGTGAAGCAGTTTCTCACGCGGCCGTTCCAGCAAGGGCCAGGATTTTACATTTTCCATCAGCATTTTATCAAAAAATTTGTTCCCTTATTTTGCCTACTGCTGCAAGACTCACAACTGACCTTGAGATGAGTTTTCGTCAGGGGTAATACGCTACCTATATAGTAGTAGCCATGGTAGGCTTGGATTTATCTAACCCGTCCTTTTTTATCTATTATGCATCTTGCTAACCAACATGTACTTTTAGGCGTGACTGGCGGCATTGCTGCTTACAAAACGCCAGATTTAGTTCGTAAATTAACAGCTGCCGGCGCTATTGTGCGAGTAGTGCTAACAGATTCCGCCAAAGAGTTTGTCAGTCCTTTATCGTTACAGGCGGTATCAGGTAATCCCGTTCATCATTCTTTACTGGATGCTGACGCAGAAGCGGCTATGGGTCATATTGAATTAGCCAAGTGGGCAGACATTCTGTTAATTGCTCCAGCTACTGCCAATTGTATAGCTAAACTGGCTAACGGGTTGGCCGACGATCTTTTATCGACACTGTTTCTTGCCACTACTGCAAAATTGTATATCGCGCCCGCCATGAACCAGCAGATGTGGAAAGCACCTGCCACTCAACGCAATCTGCAACGTTTACATGAAATGGATATTACACTGCTTGGGCCTGCCAGTGGAGAGCAGGCTTGTGGAGATATTGGCCCGGGACGGATGCTTGAGCCGGAAGCGATTGTCGCTGCCCTTTCAGTTATTCAGGATGATACCTTTCAACAGAAAAGCATACTGATCACCGCCGGCCCCACCAGAGAGGCATTGGATCCCGTACGCTACCTCTCCAATCACAGCTCCGGTAAGATGGGTTACGCTATCGCTCAGGCCGCGGCTTCCATGGGCGCGAAGGTAATTTTAATCAGTGGCCCAACGGCCTTATCTTGCCCCTCTGGCGTGCAACGAATTGATGTTGAAAGCGCCGCAGATATGCATAAAGCGGTCATGAAAGCCGTCTCAGACTGTGATATTTTCATTGCTACGGCTGCTGTAGCCGACTATCGTGCGAAACACATTGCTGACAATAAGCTCAAAAAGAGCGATGATGAGTTAACACTTACTTTTGTTAAGAACCCTGATATCCTTAAAGATGTCGCAGCAATGACTCCAGCGCCCTTCTCTGTAGGGTTTGCCGCAGAAAGTCAGAATATAGCCGAATACGCGCAAGGAAAACTGATAAGTAAAAAACTGGATATGATCGCTGCGAACGATATTACCGCGGCCGGTCTCGGTTTCAATAGTGATCGCAATGCCTTACATGTGTTCTGGAAAAATGGCGACATTAAATTAGCGCCAGATAGTAAGTTTCATTTAGCCAAAGCGCTGTTAGCTCTTGTGGCACAACATTGTAAAAATAAGACGCCAAGCTGACACTTTTATAGTCGGAGCCTTGGCAGTTAAAAATAATTAGCGGCCAAAGGCCAACTTGACACGGAACGCGGGCTTAATTGTCCGATAGCTTAGGAACACTTGCGTTATGCCAGCTGTAAAAAAACCCAATCGCCGAGCGCAAATTCTGCAAGCCCTTGCAGGAATGTTGGAAACCAATCCGGGCCAACGGATAACCACAGCCAAGTTGGCAGAGAAAGTTGGGGTATCTGAAGCGGCTTTGTATCGTCACTTTCCTAGTAAGGCCAGAATGTTTGAAGGCCTGATAGAATTTATTGAAGACACATTGTTTTCGCGCATTAATAAAATTGTAAATGAAGAAAAGGATTCAGCCGCTCGTTGCCAACTGATTATTCACTTACTTTTGGGATTTGCCGAAAAAAACCCGGGGATCACCAGAATTCTCAATGGCGACGCATTGCTGGGCGAACAGGAGAGGCTACGTGCACGTATTGCGAAACTGTTTGAGCGGTTAGAAACGCAGTTAAAACAAGTGCTACGAGAACGTAAGCTTCGAGAAGGCAAGTCTTTAGCAGCAGACGAAGGCGTTATTGCCAACATGCTTATCTGCTATATTGATGGTCGAATTAATATGTTTATTCGTAGTGGCTTCACCCGCAAACCTACGGAACATTTTAACGAGCATTGGCAGTGCTATAAGCAAACTTTTCTTTAAATCCTCCTATTTATGAGCAACAAAGGCGCATTCAAGCGCCTTTGTTATATTTCTTCTATTTTGAGTAGCAATTATTTTGCGAAAGTATTGCCGAAGAAGTCGCCCTTATTCCATTTGGGTTTTTCTTCCTGATTCGCAAGCGTTAGTCCGATTTCAGCGTTTACAGCGGTAAAGGTTTTTGCTGCATCCCAGTCGAAAGGCTGGTTCGTGTTATCACTTGGTTTGTGATAATTGGTTGCCAAAAACTGACCAAACATTTTGCTCCCATCCACATCAGGATCTTTGGATGTAAGGCCAGGAACCATAAATACAGACGGAATTCCCTGTTTTACAAAGGCGTAGTGATCAGAGCGAGTGAATAACGCCTGCTCTGGCCAAGGATCAGGGCTCAAACTGATGCCAGCATTCCCCGCCGCCTCTTCTACCGAGGCTTTCATATCACTGTGATTCGCCCCAAAAGCAATAACATCAGCAAACTGGTAAGTAAGAATGGGCATATCCAGGTTAACATCTGCCACCATCGACGTTACTGGAACCGTAGGGTTATTGGCAAAATAATCAGCGCCCAGCAGCCCTTTTTCCTCACCGGTAACAGAAACAAACAGAATTGAGCGTTTAGGCTTCTGCTTCATTTCGCTGAACAGCCGCGCGGTTTCTAACATGACGGAGGTGCCCGATGCATTATCCATGGCACCATTGTTAATGTTGTCTTTCTTTACTGTTTTGGCAAAACCAATGTGATCAGAGTGAGCGGAAAACACCACGTATTCATTTTTAAGTTCAGGATCTGAACCCTCAATTACACCGACTACATTGGGGCTGGAAATTTGCGAATGCTCGCTCTTTTTCCCCATCGATACTTCGCCTGGCAAATCAAATCCTTTAGGCGACTTATCTTCTTCCAACTGTGCATATATTTCATCGAGAGTAACCGGTGCATTAGCAAAAAGCTTTTCTGCGGCTGGTTTGCTAAGAAACGCTGAACCTTTCAGTTGAGGGAAAGTGTTCGCTGGCGTACCATCCTCATGAAGCCATGCCATGCCAGGCGTATGTATATAGTTAAGGCGAGTCTGATACGGCCGGACTTCTTCAGTGGTGGGCGTGGTGATAGAAATCATTCCTATCGCCCCGTTGTCTACTGCATATTGGGCTTTCTGATGACCTGACGCAAAATGGGCGCCTTCTTCACTAGGAAACGATTTAGGCTTGCCGGAAAGCACCACCACTATTTTGCCTTCAACGTCCAACCCTTCGTAATCGTTATGCTGGAGTTCTTCGGCGATGATCCCGTACCCCGCAAACACCATTTTTCCGCTGACTGCAGCTTCTGTTTCTAACAGACTCGGCCCTGTCAGATACTCCTTTGGATAAGACAACGACTGCTCACCGTCTTCTCCGGTAAACGTAAAAGTGGGAGATTTTTGCACCAGGTCGGCTTTACGAAAATCGATAGGCTGCATGAAACCCTCGGTTCCAGCAGGTTTAAGACCGTATTTAGCAAATTCGGTAGCGATATAAAGTGCCGCGATGTTGTGCCCTCTGGAGCCGGTGTCTCTGCCTTCGAGTAAATCATCAGCTAAAAAATAGAGATGAGACTTAATGCGGTTGGTGTCAGGATTGAAATTAGCTTGGTCTGCCGAGCTGTTCTGACTGTGCGCCACAGCGCTGAGTGCAGCAAAGAAGCCGCCTATAACGAGTTTTTTTATCATAATCTTCGATACTGTGTTTAACTTCAAACGAGCATGTTATACCAGCTGATATATTTCGCAAACGCCAGTTTGTACTGTTTGGCGCAATACCTTAAAAGTTGGGTAACTTACGTTACTTATTTTTGTAGTGTGGAGTTACTTCCAGAACTAGATCGTGAATATTTTTTAAACAATAAGTGAAAGTTTCTTAGCCGAACTTATGGAGCATGGATGCTCCAGCAGAGTCATCAGGGATGATTTTACCGCGTTTCAGATAAGAAACTTTTACATATTTTCACAGCTGATGGTTTTTCGCTCACTTATGCGGTTGCCCTGGGTTACTTCTACCGGCGTTTCAAAAAATTCTAATACGCTTTATATTCATTACTGACAATGGCCCCACTGCAAAATTAATCTCAGATATGATAATTTAAGCCGTGATTTTTACACTATTACCCCCATATTTCAGCCAACATCAGTAACAGGCAATCAAATTCCATGAGCAGTAAAGAACCGTTATATCGCATTCAATTTGTCAGTAATGGCGAACGCTATGATCTTTATGTGAGAGAAGTCAGCCAGGGTGGGTTGTTTGGATTTGTAGAGATTGGAGATTTTGTCTGGGATACCCACACCAGTCTTGTGCTAGATCCTACTCATGAAAAGCTGAAAACTGAATTTGCCAATGTTACCCGCACTTATGTCCCCATGCATAATGTGTTACGTATAGATGAAGTGAAAAAACAAGGTACTGCCAAAATCAGTCAGTTATCTGATAAAGTAACTGCATTCCCTAGCCCAATTTATACACCCAAGAAAGAGTAGCTGCTCCGGCTTACCGGAAGAGGTTACCGGAGAGCCCATGTTTAACACAGTATTTTCCCGTTCTATTATTACGCTTTGGTTATGGTTCGGCTTAAGCGGCCTGACCCTGGCCCAGCCTTCTGCCAGCCAGCAATTTAACCAGTTGTTAGATGATATCTGGCAGTATGAACTCAGTATTTCTCCCCTGATGGCCAGTCGTGAAGGTGTAGCGGGCTATGATGATAAGCTGGCAGATATTTCGCCGCAAGCACTCGCCGAGCAGCATAATGTTTGGCAGGAATACGCCGCTAAGCTCAGCGCTATACCGGTTGATGCGCTGTCAGAGGAAGAGCGGATTTCACTGTTCATGCAGCAGTACCGACTCAATAACATTATCGACGAATATAAGTTTAACGCCCATTATTTGCCGATAACGTCAGAATATGGTTTTCACAGCAGCCTTGGCAATCTTCCCCGAACCATTCGATTCCGCACCAAAGAGGACTATCAGCATTATCTTGCGCGCTTGGCTGGCGTAGATGAAATCATTGCGCAGAATATCGAATACATGAAAAAAGGATTGGCAGAGAATTACACGCAACCTAAAGCTGTGCTGAAAGGATTTGAAGACTCTGTTAAACCCTATTTGGTGAAAGATGCCAAGGAAAGTACCTTTTATACCCCTTTTACCAGCTTTCCTGAACAAATAGATAAGCCAACTCGCCGCGCTTTAACACAACAAGCGAGTGACATCATTCAGAACCAGGTTGTGCCGGCTTATCAGCAGTTCTATGATTTTCTGGTTGATGATTATATTCCTAATGCACGGGATGACATTGCGGCCAAAAACTGGCCCAGTGGCGAAGCTTACTATCAGAATCGTATCAAGCATTACACCACCACAGACATGACGGCCAAAGAGATACACGAGCTAGGATTATCGGAAGTAAAACGCATCCGCAGCGAAATGCAGTCGGTGGTGGACGAACTGGGTTTTGACGGCACCATTGATGAGTTTATTCATTTCCTGCGCACCGATCCGCAATTTTATGCCACCAGCGCTGAAGACTTACTAAAAGAAGCGTCATTTATTGCTAAGAAAATAGACGGTAAGCTCCCTCAGCTTTTCGAGCTGCTGCCTCGCATACCTTATGGTGTAGCGCCAGTGCCAGAAAGCATTGCGCCTAAATATACTACCGGCCGATACGTTTCGCCTTCTCGTGATGATCAGCCAGGCTACTATTGGGTGAATACCTATGCGCTGGATAAACGCCCTCTATACGCATTAACTGCGCTGACGCTCCATGAAGCGGTGCCAGGGCACCATATCCAAATTTCTCTAGCCGCGGAAATGACTGACCTGCCGAAAGTGAGACAAAACACTTATATTTCGGCTTTTGGCGAGGGCTGGGGGTTGTACTCAGAGTATCTGGGGAAAGAGGTGGGTATGTATGAAGATCCTTACGATGAGTTTGGCCGCTTAAGTTATGAAATGTGGCGCGCCTGTAGGCTGGTAGTGGATACAGGAATGCATATGTTTGGATGGTCCAGAGAAAAAGCGCTCAATTATATGATGACCAATACGGCGCTTTCAGAGCATAACGTAACGACGGAAATTGATCGTTATATTTCCTGGCCAGCACAGGCTTTGTCTTACAAAATTGGCGAAATTAAGATTAAGGCCCTGCGAAAAAAAGCTGAAGAAGCCCTGGGCAGTGATTTTGACGTAAGAAAATTCCACCGCGCTGTGTTGGCCCACGGTTCTATTCCTCTATTTATTCTTGAGCAAAATATTAATAACTTTATTGATGAGCAGTTAGCAGGAAAATAACTCTGCTGATAAAAGAACAGCCCAGCGATGTGAGAGTAGCTTGGGTAAAAAATACCACAGAAGGATTTATGGCAGCCTGTAATCAGCTGACTTTGCATGCTTTGAACTCCGTTAAGGTCGAGCCCAAAGTTTCAGAAGGTTAATAACAGGCGCGATAAAATATTATTCGAGCAAATTCAAATAGCTGCTCAAAGGCCTTCTTCCTGGAAGGCCTTTTTTCTTGATTCGACAAATTAGTTACCTATAATACTGTATATGTATACAGGTAAATTAATTATGTCTACGCCTTTAACCAACATCGAAAAACATCCTCTTATCTGGCGCGCCAGTCAGCCTCAACAAGGCGCGCACCGTTTACCCACTGGTCATAGCCAGCTGGATCAGGCACTGATGGGCGGCCTTCCCGTTAAAGGATTAATACGTATAAGAAGTCAGCTCGGTATCGGCGAAGTGTCGGTATTAACTTCTGTAATCAAGGGCATAGCACCACATAAGTTGCTGATGTGGATAAACCCGCCCGGCAATCTTCATGCGTCCTGGCTCCAACAGCAGAACATTGCTGCTCAGCAGGTATATGTTGTACAGCCTGATAATGACATTGATGCGCTATGGGCCTGTGAACAGAGTCTGAAAAGTGAAGCTTGCTATATCGTATTGATTTGGCAAAGCAGGATGGGAAATAAGGCCGCCCGCCGTCTTCAGCTTGCTGCCGCGCAACATAATACTTTATGTATCTATTTCGAATCGGATGCGGTGACCCGCCAGCCTTTACCTTTAGCACTCGACATTGAGCTTCAAACTCAACGACATGGTCTCACAGCGAACATAGTAAAAAATCAGGGCAGCTGGCCTAAAGAGGGGATCCCGGTGGAGTTAACCCATACTCCCTCTAATAAGGAAATTATACTGGCGATGCAAGAAAACCCGGCAGAAATAGTAGATATTTCCAGCTTAGTTAAGGCCGGATAATCACCTTATGTTGTGGCTATACTTGCATTTTTCCCAGTTAACTCTGGATACCCAGACGGCGTTCCCTCTCCCGGAAAATGCATCTCCTGCCTCTCCATTAGTGGTGTATCAAGCTTCAGATAACTGTATACGCCAACGCTGCCAGTTAGCAAAATCAACAGGTATTGAAGTGGGTATGGGCATGGCTCAGGCGGCAGCATTAAGTGCGCGTTTAACCGTCATAGATTATCAGGCAGACACGGAAGCTAAAAGATTAAGTGTCATTGCTCATCGGCTTTATCAAATCGCCGCTGATATTGTTATTTATAACCCTGATTGTCTTGCTATGCGTGTGGATACCCTTATCCGGTATTATGGCGGTGCTGAAAATTTCTGGCTCACTCTGCGCAATGAATTAACCGAGCTGCAAGTGAATTATCACTATGCTTGTGGTTGGAGTATTGAGTCAGCCAGAGTATTAGCGTTTAACAGATGCAATCAATTCTGTACTGATCCCAGAATTCTCCGGCAGCTTTTGCAGGCCTGCCCTATGCACTGTAGTGAATTAACTCCTAAACAACGCCATTCGCTCAATCGAGTGGGCATAAAAACTCTTGCGCACATTTTGGCTTTGCCTGCTACCGAACTGGGAAAGCGTTTTGATAATCAACTTATCAGGTATCTTTGCGCGTTACGGGGCGAGGTGACGCCTCAAGTCAGTTATTTTCACCCCAGCGAAACATTTAGTAGCACTATTGAACCCGCTTACGAAATTAATAAAACTCAACAGCTGCTGCCCTGGGTCAATTCCCTGCTAAATGAATTAATGGTGTTCCTTCGTCTACGTAATAAGGTGAGCCTTAACCTAGAGTTGACTTTGCGTTTCCGCGAGCATCCTTCCCTTACCCTTTCCATAGGCTCCGCCTGCGCTATTTATAAAGCAGAGGAATGGCAAACCCTCTGCGCACTTCATATTGAACAGCTCCGTTTACCTGCCCCGGTCACGGGATTTCAGTTAGTGGCTGAAAATTTAGAAGCCATAAGCGAACAAACCAATGATTTCTTCAGCGATAGAAACCATTATTTTTCGCACAAGCAGTTAATAGGGCGTTTACAGGCGCGCTTAGGTGATGCGGCGGTATGGCAGCCCTTTGGGGGCAACGATCACCGAGTGGAATTTACCACCTGTCGTCACCCTACGACGACTACAATCCCCTCTTTCAGCTTGCCCACCTTTTGCTTGCCGCAGCCGATCCCTCTTATCCAAGCCAGCCACGTAATATATGGGCCGGTAAGGCTACAAACCGGTTGGTGGGACGCAAAACCGGTTAAGCGGGATTATTTTGTCAGCCAAACCGATTCTGGCCAATACCTTCATATTTTCAAGAATAGTCGCGGCCAATGGTTCATTCATGGTTGGTACAGTTAATGAAATATGCAGAACTGGTCTGTCAGACTAATTTCAGTTTTTTAAAGGGCGCTTCAGATCCCGAAGAATTGGTGACCACGGCTTCATTTTTAGGTTACGAAGCTCTGGCTATCACTGATGAATGTTCTGTGGCTGGTATTGTGCGTGCCTACAGTGAGATTAAGCACAATAACTTGCCGCTAAAACTGATTGTAGGCAGCCGCTTCTGTTTAGATGAAACCCTGGAGATAGTTTTACTTTGCCCCGATCAACCAGCTTACACAGAGCTCTGTAGAGTAATTACCAATGCTCGTCGGCGGTCACCCAAAGGTGAATATTCCTTAACCGAATGGGATTTGAAGACACTTCGGCACTGCTTGATAATTTGGCTACCAAATACGTCGGATGAATATAATGATCAGTGGGGAAAGTGGCTATATCAACATCATTGTGCGCGTTGTTGGATAGGTGCACAGCGCTTACTGGATGACAATGACACTACTCGTTTTAAGCAGTACAGAAAGCTACATCAAACTTACCAGTTTCCCATTACAGCTTGCACCGGCGCTCTTTTTCATCATGGCGATCGTTTACCTCTACAGCATGTGCTTCAGGCTATTTCAGCAGGCACAACGGTAGATAAGCTCGGTGCTGGGGGCCTTAGCAATGCCGAGCGATGCCTGCGTCCTCTGTCCAAGCTTAAGAAGCTATATCCTGCTACCTGGCTGGAAGAAAGCGCCCACCTGGCCGCGTTGTGTCATTTTTCAATGTCTTCTCTTGAATATAAATATCCGGCGGAAGTTGTACCTCCCAACCATACGGCCTCATCCTATCTAAGAGAATGTGTTGAACAAGGCATTGTTAAACGTTTTGGGGATGAGTTTACCCCTGAACTTCGAGCGACCATTGAAAAAGAGCTCAAGTTAATCTTTGAACAAAAATACGAATATTTCTTTTTGACCATTTATGACATTGTTCAATTTGCTCAACGACAATCTATACTCTATCAGGGCCGGGGTTCTGCTGCTAACTCTGTTGTTTGTTATTGTCTGGAAATCACAGCTGCCGATCCCAGGCAGATAAGTTTACTTTTTGAACGTTTTATTTCCAAAGAACGCGATGAATGCCCCGATATTGATGTGGATTTTGAACATGAACGACGTGAAGAAATTATTCAATATATCTACCAGAAGTATGGTAGAAAGCGCACTGCCCTTGCAGCTACAGTAATTACCTTTCGTTTTAGAAGCGCGTTCAGAGAAGTGGGAAAAGCGTTGGGATTTCCTGAATCTCAACTAAGTTTTATTCTTAAAAATATCAATCGGCGAGATAAAACTCTGCCCTGGCAGAGCCAACTTGTGCAATGCGGTTTGCCTGAAGATAATCCTAAAGTGCGGCAGTTAGTCAACCTGGTAGAAGAAATTATTGGTTTTCCTCGCCATCTTTCACAGCATGTGGGGGGCTTTGTTATTTCTTCTGGCCCGCTGTACGAGTTGGTACCGGTAGAAAACGCTGCCATGCCGGAACGCACCGTTATCCAATGGGATAAAGATGATCTTGAAACGTTAAGCCTCCTAAAAGTAGATGTACTGGCGCTGGGCATGTTAACCGCTATCCGCAAAACTTTTCAGTTAGTCACCGAGCAACCGCTTTCTATTCCCTTCATTACCCGGCAGAAAGATGACCCCGACGTTTTCGATATGATATGTAAAGCCGATACCGTAGGGGTTTTTCAAATCGAATCTCGCGCACAAATGACAATGCTGCCCCGCCTAAAGCCACATAAATACTATGATCTTGTGGTGCAGATAGCCATTGTGAGGCCGGGGCCCATACAAGGGGAGATGGTACATCCTTATTTAAAGCGACGAAACGGACAGGAAACGCCTCACTATCCTTCAAAAGAAGTTAAAGACGTACTTCAACGTACCTACGGCGTCCCCATTTTTCAGGAACAGGTTATTCAGCTTGCCATGGTGGCCGCAGGTTTTTCAGGAGGTGAAGCCGACCAGTTGCGAAGAGCGATGGCAAACTGGAAGAAAAAGGGCCAGCTCAATAAGTTTAAAGACAAGCTTATCAATGGCATGCTCGCTCGGGGTTATACGCCAGAGTATGCAGAAACCCTGTATGAGCAGATTCGGGGCTTCAGCGGGTATGGTTTTCCTGAATCACATTCTGCATCTTTTGCAGTGTTGGCCTATGTTTCCTGCTGGCTAAAGTACTATTTTAAAGTGGAATTTTATGTAGGTTTACTTAATAGCTGGCCGATGGGATTTTACACGCCAAGTCAGTTAATTCAGGATGCCCGCCAACACAATATTGCCGTGTTACCCGTGTGCGTGAATTCTTCGGATGTCGATCATACTATGTGTGTTCATAATGGGAAGAAATCAATAAGATTGGGATTTCGTCAAATTAAGGGACTGCCTGTAGCTGCAGCAGAAGCTTTGGTGCAGGCAAGGCCTGTAGGAGGCTTTATACATATCGACGATATCAAAAAGCTTAATTTACATAATTCTAGTATTGAAGCGCTGGCCAGTGCAGATGCCTTAGCAGCAATTAGCGGTAACCGTTTTCAAGCCCGGTGGCAGATTATGGATACGCAACCGACTTTACCATTATTTGCCAGTTCACAAGAGCAAGACTTATTGCCTCTTTCCCCTACCAAATTTGATAATCTTGTCGAAGACTATAATTCTACCAGTTTATCTTTGACGCAGCATCCCATCAGCTTGATTGCTGAACAACAGGATCTTTCTCGCTTTACTTTTGCGAATGCTCTGGCTGAGAAGTCTAATAAATCAGTAGTACATGTAATAGGGTGTGTTACCGGACGCCAAGCTCCCGGTACTGCTACAGGGGTGACATTTTTCACACTTGAAGATCATACGGGGAATATCAGTGTAGTAGTGTGGCAGGCCACCGCCAGACACCAGCAGCAGCCTTATCTTAAAGCCAATATTCTTCAAGTTGATGGCATTCTGGAACGCTCACCAGAAGGTGTGATGCATGTTATCGCGGGTAAACTGACTGATCGTTCTGATTGGATAGAACCTTTAAAAATTTCATCAAGAGACTTTCAGTAGTTTAGATTATCAATTAACAATAACCCCTTACCAATCATCCTAAAAGTTACAACTTCGTCGCATTGTTGATCTACTTAACGCTTTCCAAATTATTAATTATGACAATGGAGAGTTTGCCTCTCTATTCATTAACTCATACTTTATCATTAACCAATGAATTTAAAGGAACAATTATGGATAAAGCAGCTAAGACTCTTAAAGAACTTTGTCAGCTGGATTACGATGCTATTGAAGCATACGAGGAAGCAATAAAAAGGTTAGACAACAACGATATAGCAAGCACCCTCACTAAATTTAAAGGTGATCATGAAGCTCATATACGGCATTTAAACAGACTACTTAGCAGCCGCGGTGAAAAGAGCGTAGATGGTCCCGACATGAAGCGCTTTTTAACTGAAGGTAAAGTAATTATTGCCGACTTAATGGGTGATAAGGCAATTTTAGCGGCGATGATTGCAAACGAAAAAATTACCGAAAAATCTTATAAAGAGGCGCGAGACGTTGATGAATTAACGATGGAGGAGCGGACGCAGCTTACCCAACACTATGAAGATGAAAAACGTCACAAAGAATGGATTGAGAGCGCGAGAGAAAGTTTAAAAGATTAAAAAAGCCTGTAGCTGGCGTTTCGATGTCAGCTACATTAGTTCCTGCCATAATTTTCTATAGTTCGCAAAAGCGTTAGAGATAGGGCAAGAGCATGAATGAATAAAATTCAGCAGTCTCAAGGAATAAGCAAAATTTTTCGTCCGAAACGCCGTCCCCCCCCTGATGGCTCTGCTGGAATATCCATGCTCCAGAAGTTCGGCTAAGAAATCTTCTTTTATCGCTTCAAAATCATTCGCAATATCCCTGGCGTAAGAGCAGCTGAAATAAATTCCCAGATTTTTAGCAAGTTATTTCTAACCGCAATTAGTTCAGAATAAAACAGAATTATATTTATTCTGGAAACGACGGACAATAATAATAAAGTCCACCACTAACCTATAAGATAATTCTTGCTGCAGCTAAAATCCATTTTCATAAAGTACAAGCCTACAATATAATCAAGACTGTTATTATGATAGAAGCCTGTTAGCCACGGCAACTGCTACTTTCTACCATACAAACCCCTTAGCTCACTTATTAATCTACTCTTTGGCTCTCCTATTAAGCAAAAGCTGCAGTAACAATCAGGCATTAAAAACATGCTTAGAGCCCACCGCAGCAGCCGCTAGCTATAATAGGTATTATTTTCAATTTATCGTAAATATATGACAAGGCTTATTACAGATTAAAATAGGCCACACAAAATTAAATAATGAATATTAGGGAGTTACAGAGATGGCACACATTCTGAATTAACTATTACGAATTCATACTTCCGAAGTGGTGTTAAGGAAGTTAAGCCTAAAGGAGTTTATGATGAAAAAACTTACATTATTAGCTTTAATTAGTAGTGCATTGTCAGCAAGTGCTTTCGCAGGAAATGGCATGGATAAATTAAATTCATTTTCCAGCCTGGACAGTAACAGTAACGGCTATATTTCTCATGATGAAGCTGGCAACAATAAAATATCCGATCATTTTGCTGATATTGATTCCAATAGTGACAGTAAATTAAGTTCAGATGAATTTAATAGCTATTTAAAAAATAGTTCAAAAGCCTTTACCGACGAAACAAAAACCGCAAAGAATAAGGGTAAAAATGAGATGCTGCAGCGTTACGACACTGCGCAGAACGACTTTGGAATGGATGATACACGAAACGAGGCGTCCCTTACCGGTTCTGCTGCAGCTGAACAACAGCGTACCTCAACAAGCGCTGCTGGGACAGCGATGGCGCAGAACCGGCAATCGGGAGAACAGGTAATTACTTCAACGGGTAATTCCGGCAATGCTATGACGCAAAGGGAGGCTGGCGATGAGACAGGAATGACCTCTAATGATTCCGCCACAGTTATGAGAGAAAGCCGAAATTCTGACCGTAATACTGACTATTCATCTAATCGAAATGGAAATCGTGCCCAAAATGATCAGGTCCAGGAGAAAAGCGAAATAGTAGCAAGTAATGAATTTAAGATGATGGATAAGAATAGAGACGGTAAAGTTTCTAAACAAGAAGCGTCGGACAATGGCGTCAACGATACATTTGAAGACATGGATCAAAATGGAGACCAGAAAATTTCTCGCGTAGAATATACCGAATACCGGGAAAATGAAGATTACGAGTAAATATTTTTAGCTGGTAGTTAAAAAGCCTTCAATTGAAGGCTTTTTTTGCTCTATTATTTGACGATTTCTTTATCCTCATTTACTTAAAGCAGAACTAAAGTAAAGGGCGGAATTCCACTTTGATCAATAACTAGCCAAACAGTAGTTCCGAACGGAAATCACCATTCCATGCAGCCCCTCAGCGCTTCGCCGTCATGCTGTCTTTTTTGCCTTTGTGTTGTCGAATAATATTGAAACAAACCCGGTTAAACAGTGCCATATGTGCTGCTCCATCCTGATCTGTCACTCGCATTTCATCTTCCCGAAACACAACGTCCAGAACCCAGTGCAGTCGGTTTTCTATATGCCAATGGTCACGAATGGCTCTCGCAGCAAGTGCAGGATTGACGTCTATCGAACTGACGTAGAAATGCGAGGTGTAGGGCGTACTGCCTCCTGTCCTTCTTCCTCTTGCCACTTCAATCACGGTTTTCACGTGAGGCCATTTTTCACGTAATTTATCGGGTAAGGTAATAGGCAACTGCATGACAATGCGGCTTTCCTCACGCCAATGTCCTTCGTTACGTTGCTCCTTTTCTTCATCGCCCGTCAGGTTGTCGTAATGCGCTTCAAAATGAGTCTTCACAGCACGATGTCAATTGCCTTGGTTCGCCTTCACCTGAACAATGAAATCACCTTTATTTTGGCTAATATGCTCAAGCGTCTGAGTTTGACAGTGCAGTGCGTCCAACGTCACAACGCTGCCTTCCAGTGCCAGCATATCAACAATCTTACGCGCTAAATGACCTTCCTTTCCCTTACTGTCAGATGACTGTTGGTACAACGCCAGTCCATTATCAACGTCATAAGCGCTAACAATATTCAGCGCGCTGTGAACACTGTCATTCCAGCTACTGCGTAGCACTTTGCCGTCAATCGCTATATGGGGCTTTTCTGCGGCTTCGCGACGGCTGTTAATCCAGTCAATCAGCGCTTTTATCAGGGCTTCAGTATCCAGGGCTTTAATAATATTAGCGATGCAATGGCGGCGGGGAATGCCATTGTCAAACCGATGATGTTTCCTTAGCCAGTCAAGCTGCAGCCATCGGCACCGCTGAGTATGGCGCTAAGCGTGAGAAACACCACATCAATCAGGTTGTGTTTAACGCTGATGTCGGTTCTGGGATCTTCAATTTGTTCTAAATGACTGATTATGCTCATGGAACGGCCAAAAATTATGTAATGGCAGATCTGATCATGGCATCTGCATTTAGTTCAATTTAAAGTGGGATCCCGCCCTGACTAAAGTACTCTCTTTATTACCCGGAAGATACAGATCGGGCATAGCAACACCTATACAAACATTACCCGATTCCCAGTAAAATCGTTATTTTATTCATCCGCCTTCATGTGTGATCCGCCATCGGGCGCGACCTTTTCTCCCGCAAAGTGAGCACCCAGCGAGGTGAATCAGTATTAGTTCTGAGCGTTGTCGAATTCGTTACCATCCAGATAACGTTAAACACGGGGAGCTTGTTCTTATTCACAGAACAATTAAAGAACTATATTTCGGAGAGGAGGAAAATAAAAGAAACAAGCGGTTGGCCGGTGACCGGCAAGGTACTACATATGCCGGCTGTTTAGCTTGCTGACAATGAATTTTAACGTATACGTTAGTCTTGCATGCGAATACTCTTTTCATACCATTGACGCACATGCTTTACATGATCGTCTTCTTGCGCTAATGCATGTTCAAACTTTTTGGCCATATCGCCCATGCCCATATCTTTAGCCAGTTTGACTAATAAATCCCACGCAGCATTGTCGGTTAGTTCAAGCGCTAAAATAGCTTGTAGGCTCTGACTTACTGAAGTACGCGGGTCCACAATCACCTTCATGATACCGGACGAGGCTACCGCCGAGGCATCAGCATCCGGTGTTTGTGCAGTAGGATCGCATCCAAGCTTCTCCAGACAGTGCTTTAACATTTCGAAGTGTTCCTGCTCTTCGTTTCGAAATTCCTCCAATTTCTCTAGAGGCACTTCAATTTCAGTTAAGCCTTTTTCGGCAGCGTGTCGGCACTTGATGATTAGCTGCTCATACATGCGAACTCCTGCTCGCTCGTAAGCCAATCGCTCACCTAATTTGTTCACGAATACCTGCGGATGGTGGCCAGTCACCATTTTTAGCGTCGACTTAGCCATGCCTTTAAATGTTGCTGGCATAGGAACAGAGCCCAAGGGCTCCGCGTTCTCTAAATAAAATTTTGAAAAAGATTTTAAGTCGGCACCATCGTTCGTTCCCCGAAGGTCGCCAACACTGCCGTTTGCACCTTCAATCATTTTCTTGCTGTCTTCAGGTGAGGTATCGATGCCGGTCTTATTGGCACCTAGTTTTGTAGTCTGTTCCATTATTCAATCCTCTGCTAAGCCTTAGTTGGATTTTTGGGCTTTATTAGCCAGCTCGGTACCTGGATGCCAACGGTAGTTCGCGGCCACAGATTCCGAAGGCGAACCGGTTGAGTTAAGCTGATCCCGATACTGTTGCGACGCCATGCCTTCCTGCTCCTTAGGCACATACTCAGGGCCTTTTGCTCTAAGATCTACTTCTTGGCTCAGTACTTTACGCACGAATTCGCGCTGGCTCTGGTAAGCAATGGGATCGGGCATTGCTTTGGGTAGAATTTCAGCCGGATCACGTCTTTCATATTTTTTAAAGAGTTCTGTCACTATGTTTAAGTGCCCGAGCTCGTAATCCAAAAATCTTTCCCAAATTGCTTTAATCCGTGGATTAGTTTCGGATTCTACACAGCTGTAATAGTTGTACACTTCGTTTGCTTCATACAGCAGCCATTTCTCTAACCAAGTTTCATCAGGGTCGATGATAGAACCGTATTGCGTTACATGCTGCTCCTCTACTGACGCAATTTCTGCGTATAGCGCTCGTGCCACAGGGTCGCTAAAGGTAGGGCCAATGTTCATATAGTAATCGCGGGTTTGATATTCACCCGAAAAGACGGTTAAGGCATTTAATTTAGAAATCGGTGACGCAGCTTTGTGGTCATAGTGATCGCGAACATCGTCTTCAGGTGCGCGATGATGAAATATTGTAGAGCGCCCAGGCATCACATCAGTGTAGCTTTGCAATAGGTTATTGGCGTCTTTTCCTTCAACTCTGTCCATCAGTGCGGAATAGCGGTACATGTGGTCAAAATCTTCCAGCAGACCAAAACGGTAGGTTTGTGCAAGATAGCTGTCGGGTTCTTGCTGGGCTATTGCTGCAGTTACTTCAATTGCGACTTGTTCGTAACCAATGGTCGTTTCCAGTGGTGAGTGATCCGAGCCAAGAAGCCAGTTGATCATTGTTTGCTGATGGTGCTCTACCCGTCGAATTTGCGCTAACGGAAGACGGAGCGCGCCGTTGAACTGGCCGCACATGTGCTGGAAACGATTAACTTGCTGCTCGATTCCATTCATTAAAATAACTCTTACACGGGTGTACGCGTCATCGTCTAATTTACTTAAGGGCTTCGGCGTTAACTCCTGCCATGTAAACTTTTGCCGCTCTAGGGGAGTCCCCTTACTATCAAATAGCTTTACAGACATCGAATTTATTCCTTTTGGGTCAGAGAGGAGTAGTTATATACGCAAAATTTATTCCCTAGTAAAAGTAAGGTTAAGTCACTGAGACATCAGCAAATAAGCTTCAGGCGACGTTGTGGAATTTTTTTAATGGCCAAATTACTCCCATCTATTTGTATTATTTACCGCGAGTTGCAATCAACGGAATTCTTTTCAAGGAAGTCAGTTACTGGCAATTCTATTGTGCCTCAAAGTGATTGTCCTGTGCTGAGTGTAGCGTCAGAATGAAGCTCGTATAGGCCAGCATAATGCCGCGACGTATTTATGGGCAAGAAGAGGCTTACGACCGCGGGCCTTGCGGCAACAGCAATTTGAATACGCCCATTTATTTGGTGCAGTCTGTCCCGCAACTGGTGAAACGGAAGCATTATTCACTCCCTACGTAAGCAAAGATATTATGCGCCAACATCTGGAGCTGATATCAAAAAATAAAACCAGGCCTACATGCAATCGTTAGGAAGGGTGCGCTATGGCACACCAATGATATTGCTAAAGAATTCAGCATTTGATGGTAATGAAAATTCATCCCTATTCACCAGAACTCAGCAACTATAGAGCAAGTATGGCGTTGGCTTCGTCAGCATCATTTAGCGAAACTGATGCTTTAAGGATACGATGACATTATTGATGTATGCAGCAAGGCCTGGAATGACTTTATCAGCGACAGCGCTCATGTGATAAAGATGTGTACGAGAAGCTGGGCTCATGTAAGCAGTTGTTGGTTTGGTTGATATAATGAAAATGTGCTCAAGAAGCCGAGAGGTAGTGGGCAAAAATTTAACGCGGATTGGTATTAGTGTGGCTGTTGCGCAAGCAGGACACACAGTACGTCCGGTCATTGGCGATGGCACGCCTGCCGAGAACTTATCAACATAAAAAAAGGGCTACCCTTGCGGATAGCCCTTTCTTCGAATGGGAGCCTGGCGATGTGCTACTCTCACATGGGGAGACCCCACACTACCATCGCCGCTAACGTGTTTCACTTCTGAGTTCGAAATGGATTCAGGTGGTGCCACGTCGCTATTGTCGCCAGGCAAAAACTCGTTGCAATAAGACGTTGTCTTATTGCGTAAGGAAGATTTCACTACTCTTTCAAGTATGAGCATCACCCTTACATAAATTCTTAATTGGTCTTAACAATGCTGGAAAGCATAATATTAGTGTCTAAGTCAGAGTCTTCGCTACTCTTTTGACTTGATTAGGTTTGTCATTCACACACAACACCGGTCTTCTCTCGAAGCCATTTAGGCGTTGTATGGTTAAGCCTCTCGGGCAATTAGTACAGGTTAGCTTAATGCCTTACAACACTTCCACATCCTGCCTATCAACGTCATAGTCTATAACAACCCTTCCAGACCTTAAAGGTCAGGGATGACTCATCTTGGGGCTCGCTTCCCGCTTAGATGCTTTCAGCGGTTATCGATTCCGAACGTAGCTACCGGGCAATGCCATTGGCATGACAACCCGAACACCAGCGGTTCGTCCACTCCGGTCCTCTCGTACTAGGAGCAGCTCCCCTCAATCATCCAACGCCCACACCAGATAGGGACCGAACTGTCTCACGACGTTCTAAACCCAGCTCGCGTACCACTTTAAATGGCGAACAGCCATACCCTTGGGACCGACTTCAGCCCCAGGATGTGATGAGCCGACATCGAGGTGCCAAACACCGCCGTCGATATGAACTCTTGGGCGGTATCAGCCTGTTATCCCCGGAGTACCTTTTATCCGTTGAGCGATGGCCCTTCCATACAGAACCACCGGATCACTATGACCTACTTTCGTACCTGCTCGACGTGTCTGTCTCGCAGTTAAGCTAGCTTATGCCATTGCACTAACCTCACGATGTCCGACCGTGATTAGCTAACCTTCGTGCTCCTCCGTTACGATTTGGGAGGAGACCGCCCCAGTCAAACTACCCACCAGACACTGTCCATAATCCCGATTAGGGACCTATGTTAGAACATCAAACATACAAGGGTGGTATTTCAAGGATGGCTCCACATCATCTGGCGACAATGCTTCAAAGCCTCCCACCTATCCTACACATGTAGGTTCAATGTTCAGTGCCAAGCTATAGTAAAGGTTCACGGGGTCTTTCCGTCTAGGTGCGGGTACACAGCATCTTCACTGCGATTTCAATTTCACTGAGTCTCGGGTGGAGACAGCGTGGCCATGGTTACACCATTCGTGCAGGTCGGAACTTACCCGACAAGGAATTTCGCTACCTTAGGACCGTTATAGTTACGGCCGCCGTTTACCGGGGCTTCGATCAAGAGCTTCTCCGAAGATAACCCCATCAATTAACCTTCCGGCACCGGGCAGGTGTCACACCGTATACGTCATCTTTCGATTTTGCACAGTGCTGTGTTTTTAATAAACAGTCCCAGCCACCTGGTCACTGCGGCCTCCATGCGCTTAAGGAGCAAGTCCTGTCACACACAGAGGCGTACCTTCTCCCGAAGTTACGGTACAATTTTGCCGAGTTCCTTCACCCGAGTTCTCTCAAGCGCCTTAGTATTCTCTACCTGACCACCTGTGTCGGTTTGGGGTACGGTTCGCATAATCATAAGCTTAGAGACTTTTCCTGGAAGCAGGGCATCAACAACTTCACCACCGTAGTGGCTCGTCTCGTGTCTCGACCTTAAGTGTCCGGATTTACCTAAACACTCAGCCTACGCACTTTCACCTGGACTACCAACGCCAGGCTTGCCTAGCCTTCTCCGTCCTCCCATCACTGATTATACAAGTACGGAAATATTAATCCGTTTCCCATCGACTACGCATTTCTGCCTCGCCTTAGGGGCCGACTTACCCTGCCCTGATTAGCATGGGACAGGAAACCTTGGTCTTCCGGCGTGGGGGTTTTTCACCCCCATTATCGTTACTCATGTCAGCATTCGCACTTGTGATATGTCCACCCAACTTCTCAATTGAGCTTCAACCACTTACACAACGCTCCCCTACCACTTGAACCTAAGTTCAAATCCGCAGCTTCGGTATATTGCTTAGCCCCGTTACATCTTCCGCGCAGGCCGACTCGACTAGTGAGCTATTACGCTTTCTTTAAAGGGTGGCTGCTTCTAAGCCAACCTCCTAGCTGTCTTAGCCTTCCCACATCGTTTCCCACTTAGCAATATTTTGGGACCTTAGCTGGCGGTCTGGGTTGTTTCCCTCTTCACGACGGACGTTAGCACCCGCCGTGTGTCTCCCGGATAGCACTCATCGGTATTCGGAGTTTGCAAAGGGTTGGTAAGTCGGGATGACCCCCTAGCCTTAACAGTGCTCTACCCCCAATGGTGTTCGTCCGAGGCTCTACCTAAATAGATTTCGGGGAGAACCAGCTATCTCCCGGTTTGATTGGCCTTTCACCCCCAGCCACAAGTCATCCCCTAACTTTTCAACGTTAGTGGGTTCGGTCCTCCAGTTGATGTTACTCAACCTTCAACCTGCCCATGGCTAGATCACCGGGTTTCGGGTCTATACCTAGCAACTCAACGCGCAGTTAACACTCGCTTTCGCTACGGCTCCGTTATTCACTTAACCTTGCTACTAAATATAAGTCGCTGACCCATTATACAAAAGGTACGCAGTCACCCCATCACTAAGTACCCTGCTGCTTGATTGGCGCGGTTGACCATTGGCTGCTTGCGCAGGCCAATGTTACTCGCTGTCAAACAACAAGCTCTTGGTGAAGCCTCTCACTAAAGGCACTTAGTGATGGGGCTCCCACTGCTTGTACGTATACGGTTTCAGGTTCTATTTCACTCCCCTCACAGGGGTTCTTTTCGCCTTTCCCTCACGGTACTGGTTCACTATCGGTCAGTTAGGAGTATTTAGCCTTGGAGGATGGTCCCCCCATATTCAGTCAGGATAACACGTGTCCCGACCTACTCGTTTTCACTATAATGGCATTGTCATGTACGGGACTATCACCCAGTATCGTGGCACTTTCCAGAGCCTTCCACTAACACCAATATAACTTAAGGGCTACTCCCCGTTCGCTCGCCGCTACTAAGGGAATCTCGGTTGATTTCTTTTCCTATAGGTACTTAGATGTTTCAGTTCCCTACGTTCGCCTCATTAACCTATGTATTCAGTTAATGATACACATAAATGTGTGGGTTTCCCCATTCGGACATCTGTGGCTCAAATGCTTTTTGTCAGCTCACCACAGCTTTTCGCAGACTTACACGTCCTTCATCGCCTCTAACTGCCAAGGCATCCACCGTATACGCTTTGTCACTTAACCATACAACCCTAAATGGCCTGCTGCTTTGCTTCCTAACCTGCGCGCCTTTTCCTCACTCAATTAGTCACATACTATATGTATGCTCCTGCCTTCGTTCGTCAAGCTCGCTTGCCTAGAAACCAAATCGTTGCCCATTTCCTCTTATCAACCAGGTTGATACCAGAAAATGTTCTTTTACTGTTACCACTTTTGAACAGCGAATGTTCGTGAAAGGGTGGCAACAGCGGCCTTGACCCGCCTTTTTATCCGGGCTCAGGTGAAAATTGAATCTCTGTTGTATGCATGACAAGTCTAATCATTTGTCAGATAGAGTAGCTACTGTGAGAGAACATCATGCGTCTTACGACGCCTAATATTCAATCAGTTACTCTTTCTTAGATTGATTACTAATATCAGCTTTCCAAATTGTTAAAGAACAAGATTTTGTTCTTGCGATCGAAATCGCAATAACAAAACAATCTGTGTAGGCACTGCATCAAAAATGTCGCGTCGACTTTTGGTAAGGAGGTGATCCAACCCCAGGTTCCCCTAGGGTTACCTTGTTACGACTTCACCCCAGTCATGAAACACAAAGTGGTAATCGTCCTCCCTCATCGTGAAACGACGAAGGTTAGACTAACTACTTCTTTTGCATCCCACTCCCATGGTGTGACGGGCGGTGTGTACAAGGCCCGGGAACGTATTCACCGCAACATTCTGATTTGCGATTACTAGCGATTCCGACTTCATGGAGTCGAGTTGCAGACTCCAATCCGGACTACGACAAGCTTTAAGGGGTCCGCTCCACATCACTGTCTCGCTTCCCTCTGTACTTGCCATTGTAGCACGTGTGTAGCCCTACACGTAAGGGCCATGATGACTTGACGTCGTCCCCACCTTCCTCCGGTTTGTCACCGGCAGTCTCCTTAGAGTGCCCAACCAAATGCTGGCAACTAAGGACAAGGGTTGCGCTCGTTGCGGGACTTAACCCAACATCTCACGACACGAGCTGACGACAGCCATGCAGCACCTGTGTCTGAGTTCCCGAAGGCACCAATCCATCTCTGGAAAGTTCTCAGCATGTCAAGTGTAGGTAAGGTTCTTCGCGTTGCATCGAATTAAACCACATGCTCCACCGCTTGTGCGGGCCCCCGTCAATTCATTTGAGTTTTAACCTTGCGGCCGTACTCCCCAGGCGGTCTACTTATCGCGTTAGCTTCGCTACTTACAAATTAAATTCACAAACAGCTAGTAGACAGCGTTTACGGTGTGGACTACCAGGGTATCTAATCCTGTTCGCTACCCACACTTTCGCACATGAGCGTCAGTCTTTGGCCAGGGAGTCGCCTTCGCCACTGATGTTCCTCCAGATATCTACGCATTTCACCGCTACACCTGGAATTCCACTCCCCTCTCCAAGACTCTAGTCTGCCAGTTCTAAATGACCGTCCCAGGTTGAGCCCGGGGCTTTCACATCTAGCTTAACAAACCGCCTGCGTGCGCTTTACGCCCAGTAATTCCGATTAACGCTCGCACCCTCCGTATTACCGCGGCTGCTGGCACGGAGTTAGCCGGTGCTTCTTCTGTTGCTAACGTCAATGCTGATGGGTATTAACCATCAACCCTTCCTCACAACTGAAAGTGCTTTACAACCCGAAGGCCTTCTTCACACACGCGGCATGGCTGCATCAGGGTTGCCCCCATTGTGCAATATTCCCCACTGCTGCCTCCCGTAGGAGTCTGGGCCGTGTCTCAGTCCCAGTGTGGCTGATCTTCCTCTCAGAACAGCTAGAGATCGTCGCCTAGGTGAGCTCTTACCTCACCTACTAGCTAATCTCACTTGGGCCTCTCTTTTGGTAAGAGCGCAAGCGCCCCCTTTGGTCCGTAGACATTATGCGGTATTAGCAGTCGTTTCCAACTGTTATCCCCCTCCAAAAGGCAAGTTCCCAAGCATTACTCACCCGTCCGCCACTCGTCAGCGATGTGCAAGCACATCCTGCTACCGTTCGACTTGCATGTGTTAGGCCTGCCGCCAGCGTTCAATCTGAGCCATGATCAAACTCTTCAATTAAATATATCGAAATATGAATTGTCGTTGTGACACTCTTAACGAGTGCCCACACAGATTGTCTTGTTATAAATTGTTAAAGAGCGTGCAAATTACTGCGTAATTTGCGGCACCTAAGCCATTGCTTGTCGGTGCGGCTTGATTGTTTCCTCTCAAGCGGGAGGCGCATTCTACGCGATTCGTTTTTCGTGTCAACACTTTTTGAAATTTTTTATTTCAGAGCGTGTCACTCAAAACGGCTTCAGTGATGTGTCTTACAACCCCCTGAAGCGAGGCGCGCATTCTACGCTTTTCGTTTCTGGCGTCAACCTTTTTTTGAAATTTCTTTCATCGCCGGTTGAAGCTGAAACCCGCATCAGCACTGGCTTTACCAGCCATCAGGGCCGTCGTTGTTTTGACTTTCCTGCCGAAGCGGATGCGCATTCTACAGACATAAACTTTAGAGTCAACGGCTTTTATAACAAAATGACAGAATTATGAATCAACTGTTTAGATAACAACCATTCAGATTAATTTTCGGGCTAAAAGCACTAATATTAGGATAAGGCATCGGCATTTTCCGCCAGTAAAACGTTATGAGACTCTGATAGATTTGTAAAAATTGCTGATGTACCTCTTGCATCTATATCGTGGGTAGCAGTTGCAGAAGCAAATAATGAAGACGAAATGCAGGAAAAGCTTATTGCCTACCACAATGAAACTGAACCGCTAATCAAGAAGATGTGCAGTAGCTCCTAGTTATGACGTCTTACTTTTATCTATCTACTTTAACCGATCGGTAAAATAGTGTTCATGTAACTTCGCTTCTTTTAAAAAGCCATACATGGCTTCAATAACTGCTTTCACTAACCCTCGTCGCCCAGACAAGAACATTTGCTTGATAAAGTAAGCTTTGATAAACATCAAAGGAAACACTGCAACAAGCTTTAATAGCGAAGGCTTCTTCCCAGCTTGGAACTTTTCAAGCGCTTTCAGCGACGAGTATTTGTTTTGTTTCGCCATCAGTACGTCCACTGAAGGATAACCGAAATGGATGACGCTTCCTGGCACGCGTCCTTGTTTACAATCTGCCGATAACTTTACATTCTCATGAACTAAGCGATTTAGCGGGAAGGAAACATCGCTTTTACGATATAGCCGTACAATGGAACGTTTGGCAGAACCCGATGCCATTGGCTCACCCCAAAAAATATCTTCAAAATAAAGCCTGTAAGCATCGGCTCTTTCTTCGTCCACCAGCTTCTGAATGTGTTTTGGCATTTCAGGCGGCAGAACTTCGTCACCATCCAAGTTAAGAGCCCACTCATTTTGGCAGAGTGATAAGGCATAGGCTTTCTGTCGAGCGAATCCCATCCACTCTTTATGGTAAACTTTGGCGCCAAATTGCTTCGCTATCTCTACCGTCCTGTCTGTGCTGCCGGAATCCACCACAATAATTTCAGCGAATTCCTGTACCGACGCGAGCATGCGTGCCAAATATTGCTCTTCATTTAACGTTACAGCAAAGACGCTAACGGGTTTACTATTCATTTCCTAACATCATCTTTAATAGTTTCTTGTGTCAGCGACCATAAACCGGCGTACTTATGAAATGCGTACTGACCGAGTATAACCGCCATGAGAAATCCACGCTTTCCATCCAAAAAGCCAGCCCGAAAGATATACTGTTGAGTGAAGTCCATAAAGAAACGAAACACAGCAAAACTAAGAGAAATTCGCTTCCCGCTTTTGTGTTTATCTCCGGCGGCTAAAGTCGCGTATTTTAGATGCTTTTCCTGAACGTGATAATAATCTCGCCAGCTGTAGTGATAAAGCGGCGACTTAACGGTAGCTATTTCTTTGTGCGGCATAATCAGCGTCTCATGGACACTTTTGTCTTTAAATTTTGCCCCTTCCTTTAAAAACAGTTTTCCCTGCGGCGTTGAATAGCGGCCGTGACTGAGTGCTCCGCCGAACAAATACGTTTTCCACGGGATGTTAATTAAAGTGGCAGATAAAGTGGGCCTACTTAAGATTTCATCAATGTCTTGTTTAAGTGCTTCAGACACCACTTCATCCGCATCTACATTTAAGACCCATTCATGTTTACAGTATTCAAGGGCGCGAGTCCGTTGTGCCGCAAACCCAGGCCAGTCGGTGGTATAGACGTCGTCAGCATAACGTTTAGCAATTTCTGCTGTGCCATCAGTGCTTCCCGAGTCAAGAACAATCAGTTGATCTACCCAACCGGCTAAAGGCATCAAACATGCGGCTATTCGATCAGCCTCATTATAGGCAATTACAAAGCAGGAAATTTTTCTTCTTTTCATCAAAAATCATCTTAGTTATGGGAATTCCGACTGTCTCAATATCGTTCAATGGGTTGAGGATTATGGCATGGTCTAAATTTATGAAAATATATTCCACTCTATATAATTTTTTGTTTATAAGCTACTTAGTCGCGTAAAGCAGCAGAGACACCAGCATATTTTCAATATAGATGATAGGATTTGCTCTATATCCTAAAGTTTCCAAACCGATATAACGAGACCCAGAAAATGACCGATGCACTCCAGGCTTTTAAAGGAAAATATCCTTCTGTGCCTTCTTCCTGTTACATCGATGATTCATCCAGACTGATTGGCGATATTGAAATAGGTGAAAATAGTAGTGTGTGGCCTATGGTTGCCGCCAGAGGTGACGTTAACTACATTCGTATTGGAGTACGCACAAACATTCAGGATGGCACAGTTTTGCACGTTTCCCGCCCATCAGATGATCTTCCTGAGGGCCTGCCCTTAATCATCGGCGACGATGTTACCGTTGGACATAAATGTATGCTGCACGGTTGTATTTTAGGAAACCGGATTCTAGTAGGTATGGGAGCCATTGTGATGGATGGTGTTGTGGTAGAAGATGATGTATTTATTGGCGCTGGAACTCTGGTACCACCAAACAAGCGGCTGGAAAGTGGTTACTTGTATGTGGGCAATCCGATGGTGAAAAAGAGGCCTTTAAAAGAATCTGAACTTGCCTTTTTAGCAGTATCCGCTGATAACTACGTACGGCTGAAAAATGATTACCTTAACAATAAGCAGTAATTGCACATACAATGACGAGCAATTATAGGGCTTCCCGTAAAGCGGTAACAACCGGGCGAGTTTCAGGTTTCTTTTCCGTCCAAATAGTAAAGGCGGCCGCCGCCTGCTCTACCAACATGCCTAAACCATCAAGTGCCAGCGAACTGCCCTGCTGTTTAGCATGTTCCATAAAAATAGTAGGCGCTTTTCCGTAGACCATGTCGTATGCAATTTGGCATTGTTCAAATTTCACATTTTGAATACTGGGTAGCTGTTGATTAAGACTCGCGGATGTTGAGTTGATGATGATATCAGGAGTAAATTTATCCAGTTTCTGATTGGTAAGACTAACCAACTGCTCTTGCTGAAAACTATCTACAATTTCCTGGGCCCTTTCCTGTGTTCGATTGGTGATAACCAGTGTGGAAACTCCCGCAGCAAGAAGCGGATGAATTACCCCCCGGGCTGCACCGCCAGCACCGATTAACAGCACTTTTTGGCCTTTAAGCTGTGCGCCATGGGCTAGCAGATCAGCGACCAAGCCGATTCCATCTGTGTTATATCCATGTAATTTCCCTTCCGGATGCTTGTAGAGTGTATTTACAGCCTGCGCGGCTCTGGCCTCCTGGTTAAGTTGTGTTGCTAACGCATAAGCCTGCTGTTTGAAAGGAACGGTGACATTGCAACCTACCGCATCTTTATCTTCAAAAAAATCTGCGATTGCTTTTGCAAAACCATCCAGTGGCGCTTCAATTTTAATATAGTCAATGTCTTCGCCACAGCTCCTTGCGAACATTTGATGAATAGTTGGTGATACACTGTGAGCAACAGGATTTCCGAAAACGGCAAATTTTTTCATGAGTTTATTTAGCTTCTTGAATCGTTTGAGCAATAACACGGCAGCGCAATCAAATGCGACTCCTTATGAGGCTATAGGAGGAGAAGAATCTGTCAAGCTACTTGCCAATCGATTTTACGATATTATGGAATCCGATCCGCTGGCAAGTGACCTATTGGCATTACACCCAAAACCTTTGGATAGAATTCGTCACATCTTTTTCTTGTATTTAACCATGTGGTTAGGTGGTCCTGACGACTATCAACAGTTGCAAGGGCACCCGCGGTTGCGCGCTCGACATTTACCTTTTGCAGTCACCCCTGACTTAAAAGCGCAATGGATGTATTGTATGCGTAAAGCTATGATGCAAACTGTGACAGATATAGCACTTGCAGATAAATTGCTTTCTACTTTGGATAGCCTGGCTGATCATATGATCAATAGTGAAAAAACTTGAAAGCCCGCTTTCTCAGCAGGCTTTTCTATTGGAATATTTCTCACTTAAAACACATAACCCACCGCTAAGGTATACACCCATGGATCAATAGAAATATCAGAGACATTCCCGTCTGCGTTGTTAAGAGCAAAAGAGGCTTCGGTATCAATATCAATCCAGCGGACAGAAGAGTTCACATACCAATGGCTATCTATTTTATAATCTACGCCCACCTGCGCAGCCAGACCCAGCGAGTTATCTAAAGACAGGTTATTAAGACCCACCTCTTCATTAGCATCCGTAAAAGATTCATCATAAATAAACGTGTAGTTTATGCCAACGCCAGCGTAAGGCTGCCAATAAGAATCCGGCGAATTAAAATAATAATTTACGCTTAAGGTAGGAGGTAGATGTTTAACTTCCCCAAGTTTATCGCCGGTACCAAGAGGATCTGGAGCATCAAAATTTACGTCATGTTTAAAGGGTGTAGCAGCCAGTAACTCAATATTTATCTGATCGGTAACAAAATAAGCCAGATTAAGACCGAGTTGGGTATTACTGTCGATGGATAGTCCTACACCCAGATCAGAACCTCCAGCCACAATAGTAGATGTAGATTCTTCTGGTACTACGGCTGTTGCCCCACCTCGGATAAGGATATCACCTTTTTGATACGCCACTGCTGGCGCGATAACGGAGGTGAAAAGCAAAGTTGCTAACAGAGTTTTTTTCATAATGGTTTCTCGTCTTCTAATTTATAAGCGCACTGTACGCGCTACGAGAAACTAAACATTGATCTGAAACAAACTAAAAACTGACGAATGAAAGCACTTAACCGGGTATTGATCTACGTCAGCATTTCTAGCGGTATTTACCAATCAAGAGGTTGTAACCACTGCGACAACTTAGCTTCAGGACTTCCCTCAGCTGGCGAATAGCAATATTCCCATCTGGCCAGAGGCGGCATTGACATTAAAATAGACTCCGTTCGTCCGCCAGTTTGAAGACCAAACAAGGTGCCTCTGTCGTACACTAAATTGAACTCCACATAGCGTCCGCGCCGATATAGCTGAAAATCCCGCTCACGGTCTGAATACGAGGTATTTTTGCGTCGTTCTATAATGGGAATGTACGCATCAAGATAGCCATTCCCCACCGCCTGCATAAATGCGAAGCTTTTTTCAAACCCCAGTTCATTTAAATCATCGAAAAACAAGCCGCCTACGCCACGAGTTTCATTGCGATGTTTTAAGTAAAAGTAGTCGTCACACCATTTTTTATAACGAGGGTAGATGTCGTCGCCGAAAGGTGCACAAATTTTCTTCGAAACCTCGTGCCAGTGCACAACATCTTCTTTAAAAGGATAAAAAGGCGTTAAATCAAAGCCACCACCAAACCACCAGATTGGCGGCTCTCCGGCTTTTTCGGCAACAAAAAAACGCACGTTTGCGTGAGATGTGGGAATGTAGGGATTGCGTGGATGAATGACAAGAGATACGCCCATCGCCTGGAAACTTCGTCCTGCAAGTTCAGGGCGCGAAGCTGTGGCAGATGCAGGCATGGCGTCGCCATACACTCGCGAAAAATTCACGCCGCCCTGCTCGATGACAGCGCCATCTTTTAATACCCGAGAACGGCCGCCCCCGCCTTGCTCTCGTTGCCACGTATCTTCTTCAAAATGACCTTTTCTATCGGCCAGTTCCAGCGTCTGACAAATATTGTCTTGCAAGGTAAGTAGAAACGCTTCTACTTGTTCAATGGCTATTTCTGTGTTTTGTATCAGGTCGCCTGCGTGAGTTGTCACTGTTATTCCCTAATTATTTTGCCGGTTTCACAATCGCGAATAGTGCTTGGTCGATCTCTTTCCCCAACTTTACCTTCAATATAATAAACACTATCATAAAAATACTTTCTTGCTTCAGCCGTCGTCTTTGCTGGCGCCTGTCCTGATAGATTGGCGCTGGTAGAAACCAGCGGCTTAGCCAACTTTTCGCACAACGCTTTCACTACCGGATGATTGGTGACGCGAACGGCAATTTTATTGCTCTTTCCGGTTATCCACTCTGGTGCATAGCGCGATTTGGGCAAAAGCCATGTCACCGCGCCCGGCCAGCTAGAAAAAATCTCCGTCCGCTTGTCAGGAGCAATGGCATTATCATCAACATATTTGAGCAGCCGGGAGTAGTTATCTGCAATAAGAATGACGCCCTTTTCTACAGGACGCTGTTTAAGTGCCAGTAATTTAAACACCGCCTCCTGATTATCTGGATCGCACCCTATTCCCATTACAGCTTCAGTTGGATACACCAGAAGTTGGCCGCTATTAAACGCCTCTAGTTCAGGATCGTTAGGTGTTGTTGACGATTGTTGCATTGCGTTCTCTCTGACAGCTAATCTTGCTGATAATCACACATTGGTTGCGGGCAACAGATTTGCCCTTTTTTACTGATTAACAAGCCCCAGCCACACTTGGGACAGGGCCCTGCGACAGGAGGGAAATTTAACACATATCGACACTGTGGATAATGATCGCAGGAGAAAAAACGCTTGCCGTATTTATTAGTGCGTTCGAGAAGATGGCCACTCTGGCACTTTGGACAGGTTAATTTTGTATCTTCTTGTTGTTTAATAGGCTCTATATGATGACATTCCGGAAAATTCGTACAACCGATAAACATTCCATAGCGGCCTTTTTTAATTGCCATTGTGGCGCCGCAAATCGGACACGCTGTGCCATCGATTTCTTTTAGAATAGTGATTTGATTATCGTGCAGAGGCTTACTGAACTGGCAATCAGGATAAGCAGAGCAACCTAAAAAAGCGCCACTCTTACTGTTTCGAATATGTAATGCGTTATTACATTCAGGGCAGTTGCCAAAGGCATGCTCAAGAGCATGCTCGCCAGCACTAAAAAGCGAATGATCTATTTTCGACATGAAATTAGACCAGCAAAAACAAAACAAAGCATTTAATGGAGCGTGCCGTCAGATTCTTCAAATAACAAATCTTCCATCTGGGCATAGGCATTTTCTTTGCCGGGAACATTAAACAGCACCATTAGCACTACCCATTTTAAATCTTCAAGACAAAATTCACTGGAGTCAATTTCCATTACTCTGTCTATCACCATTTCACGAGTGGAGGCATCAAGCACATTCACCTGTTCTAAAAACATCAGAAAGCCGCGGCATTCGACATCCAGCCGCATTTGTTCTTCATGCGTGTAAATTCGGCTTAAGGTAGAACTAAACCCCTTACAAAAGTAAGGTTTGATATCCGTTTCCTGCAACGCTGCCAGTTTTTCCAGCCAGGCTAGCGCCTTATAGATTTCATCGTGATGAAACCCGGCGCGCACCAGTTCTTCCGTCAATTCATCTTGATCAACACGGATTTCCGTTTCGCTGTGAATGAAATTCTCAAATAGATACATGAGGATGTCGAACATGTTATTTCCCCCTCAATTTGACGTAACCTCCAGGAACGGCGGCCACCAGACCACGTAACTCATACTCTAGTAATGCTGCCAGTACGTCAGAAACAGGCAGCGCGTTACGTTCGGCAATAATGTCAATTGCAGTGACATCATAATCCACACTAGCTAATAATTTATCTGTTGCCAAGCTTTCGTCTTCACTTTTTTCCCCGCTCGCAGCGCTGATTTGCTGAGAGGATTCAGTCAGATGCGAGAATTCTTCGAGGATGTCGTCTAGACAGGTAACAAGCTTAGCGCCTTGCTGGATCAGATAATGACAGCCTTGTGTCATGGGATTATTGATATTGCCCGGCACCGCAAAAACGTCTTTGCCTAGATCTGCGGCCATTTTCGCAGTTATCAAGGTGCCGCTTTTAATTGTTGCTTCTACGACTAAGGTACCGATCCCCATGGCAGCGATAATCCGGTTGCGCCGGGGAAAATGTTGAGCTCTCGGCGGCATTCCCGGCCAGAACTCGCTAATAACTGCACCACCTTGTTCTATTATTTGAGTATGTAAAGCCTGATGACGCTTTGGGTAAACCAGATCCGGACCGGTTCCAACTACTGCAATGGTGCGGCCTTCAACCGCAACGGCTCCTTGATGAGCAGCAGCGTCGATGCCCGCTGCCATACCGCTGATAACGTTAAGACCGCTAAAGGCCAGTTCTGTGGCGAAAGATTTCGCTATCCCTAATCCCTGCTGTGTAGCTCGGCGACTGCCAACAATAGCAAGTGGAGGCTGCTGAAGACGCGATAACGTCCCGGTGACAAACAGTACCAGCGGCGGAGACGGAAGTTGCCGCAGTGCATCAGGATAAGCGGGACTAGAAAACGTGATTATATGATGCTGCTCGTTTTGTACTAACCATGTTTCTGCGCGCGTAACAAGCTCATCCCGAATTTTTCCTATTGCGGCTTGCACCTGAAGCTCATCTTTTTTGCTCAAAAAGCTCAGGTCATCGGAGAATAATTGCAAGATGTCCAGGGAATACGTCTCCATAAAATGAAGCCAGGTAGCAGGCGATATTCCCGGAATTGAAGCAATACGCAACCATGCTGTTTGCACAGGCGTAAGAGTAGATGAAAGAGTAGTTAACACGCTGTTTCTCCTTGCAAGAAACGGCGTAGTAAAGGCTTATGGATTTGCGACAATCGCGCCGATTTTTACTAACTCTCTGGCACGAGTAATAATGCCGTAACTTGCTTTATCATATGTCTTGAAAATAATCAGCTCGCCAATTTTTATTGCCGGCTGTACTACCGTAGAGCCATCATCAAATATGCTGTATACGGCATTGCTTTCATTCGCGTAGCGTGGCGTTTCGCCATCAATGATATCTGGTCCTTGTGCGTAGATGCCCATTACCATTCCGGGGTCCACGTCCGCGGCACCTAAGTCAACAATGACAACATCATGTCTACCCAGCAGCTCATGCTGATGCAGATTATCCACAACATGGCCCCGCTGATCTCGCGCCGCCTGAATTTTTAAGTTTTGTGCGTTGGTAAACTCACCGGAAAATAGACGGTCACCGCGACGGGCTTCGAAGTTGGATTGATCAACTTTGATAAGCCATTGCTGTGGAACATCATCCTCAACCATGCTGGCATCGGCAACGTGATGAATCTGCACCCCCAGCACCTCGCCTTCCAGGTCTTTTATAGTAGCCTGCTTGCGCACAACCCGGTACTGATCGTTAGAACGGCCGTAGCTTCGACTAAGTACTAAATCGTCGCTAACAAAGCGCATGCTACCTGTAGGGTTACCCAGTATGTACGGCAACTTTTCGTACTCGTCCTCTTCTATTAATTCATTTTTATTGATGTAGGGAGCAATGGCCGCCCACGGCAAGATGCCTATCGGGACGGGTTTAGCTTGTTTAATCATAGTGGGAGACAAAGTGAGATGCTTTTTCTCACGGGCAACCTGCATCACCGGTAGCCCATCTACCATCCGAATAGTTAACACATCGCCAGGATAAATAAGATGAGGATTTGCGATCTGCGTATTTTTTCGCCATAAATCTGGCCATAACCAAGGCTTATCCAGAAACAAGCTGGCGATGTCCCAAAGGGTATCGTTCTGTTGTACTGTATAGGTTTTAGGCGCATTTTCCTTTATCGTGACAGCGTAAGCGAATGATACAGGTACCAACAATAATGCGCCGATCATTGCCAGCAGGCCATGCTTGCGCCATCTTTTCAACCAATGTGTCATTCTTGCCCAGCCCTTTTGTAATTTGATTTTTGTCGCATCGACACCATATCGGCATATGCTCGTAGTTATTCAGCCAACCGACAAAAAATTGCACGAAATAATGTGTTATACGTTAGAATAGTAACTGAAACCAATGTGTAAATAATGCTGGTAATTGGATCGTATATTAATTCATACAGACGAAAGTGTAGTTGACAAAAAATGGCAATATTAGATGTACTTAGTTTCCCTGACGAAAGGCTGCGTACTGTTGCAGCTCCGGTGACAGAGGTAAACGAAGAAATTAAGCAGCTTATCGCTGATATGTTCGACACCATGCGTGACGAAAAAGGTATTGGCCTTGCCGCTACGCAAGTGGATCGTCACGTGCGTGTGGTGGTAATGGATGTATCTGAAGATCAGAATGAACCGCGTGTATTCATAAACCCCGAAATTATCGTAAAAGAAGGCAATACAATCAGTGAAGAAGGTTGTCTTTCTGTTCCGGGCAACTATGCGAAAGTGGAGCGTGCGGAAAAAGTAAAGGTTTCTGCGCTTGACGCTGAAGGTCAACCGTTTGAACTCGAAGCAGAAGGGCTTTTAGCCATTTGCATTCAGCATGAATTGGATCATCTTAAAGGCGTATTATTTGTGGATTATCTTTCACCACTTAAACGTCAGCGCATTCGTAAAAAGCTAGAAAAAGAAGCCCGACTCGCGGCTAAATAATAGGGTTATTTGTGTCCCATCCACTTCGCGTTATATTTGCTGGTACGCCTGATTTCGCTGCAAAGCACCTTCAGGCGTTACTTGCCTCTCACCACCAAGTCGTTGCTGTTTATACTCAACCTGATCGTCCCGCGGGGCGCGGTAAAAAGCTAACCGCGAGTCCGGTTAAGCAACTGGCGCAGGAGCATAATATTACGGTTTATCAGCCGCAAACTTTAAAAACTGCTGATGCGCAGGCTGAGCTTAAAAATATCAACGCCGACATTATGGTAGTGGTTGCTTACGGTTTAATACTCCCAAAAGCGGTACTTGATACCCCGCCGCAAGGCTGTATTAATGTTCACGGCTCTATATTACCTAAATGGCGTGGCGCAGCCCCTATTCAGCGAGCAATTTGGGCAGGCGACGATGAAACCGGCATAACGATTATGCAGATGGATGAAGGTCTGGACACTGGCGCTATGTTACATGTAGCCCGTTTGCCTGTTACCGCCGATGATACCAGTGCTACACTTTACGAAAAGCTGGCCGAACTCGGTCCTCAAGCCCTCATTACAGTGCTTGATAACCTGTCCTCGCTACAGCCGAGCGCGCAAGATAACGACGCTGCAACTTACGCAAAAAAGTTATCTAAAGAAGAAGCATTAATAGACTGGAACGACGACGCCGTTCAAATAGAACGTAATATACGAGCCTTTAATCCCTGGCCTGTTGCGTGGATGCAGGTAGGGCAGGAAAACGTTAAAGTATGGCAGGCTTCTGTGTTACAGGAGACATCTACCGCTTCCCCCGGCACCGTACTTCGCGCTGGCAAACAAGGCATTGTTATTGCCACTGGCACTAAGCCTTTACAATTGGAGTTAATCCAGATTCCTGGCAAAAAAGCGTTATCGGCAGCAGATGTTCTCAATGCCCGCCAAAACTGGTTTAAACCCGGCACCCTTATTGGCGAAAATACGTAGATGAACGTACCCCTTCCTCGCCAAAAGAATCTTCGTGCTGATACCGCCTGGGTAATTTACCAGGTATTAGAGGCTGGCAGATCTTCAACAAGTTGCTTAGAGAAAGTGCAGCGCCGGCATGGTCCTCGCGATAACGCCTGGATTCAGGAAATGTCTATGGGCGTACTTCGGCAATTACCGCTCCTGCAAACCTGGCTACGTGTTTTATTAGATCGTCCCCTTAAAGGTAATAAGAAGATACTGGAGCATCTTATTCTGCTGGGTTTATACCAGCTTGCTTTTTCACGTGTTTCAACTCACGCCGCTGTAGGAGAAACAGTAAATGCAGCGTCGTATCTTGATGGTACATCGTTAAAAGGTCTGGTAAATGCTGTGCTGCGAAATTTCGAGCGTCAAAAGCTAAACGAAGAACCCGTTACCGATCCCATTATAAAAAGTGGCTTACCTAAGTGGTTGTATAAACAAATTTTACAGGCGTATCCCACTCAATTGGATGAAATTGTTGAGCAAACCAATACCGTTGCGCCGATCTGGTTAAGAGTAAACACTGCAAAACTCACCCGCGAGCAATTTGCGTTAGCGCTAGATAAACAAAGCGTGAACTACCACATTGTAGAAACGCACCCCAGCGCCTTAATATTAGAGACTCGTACCGATATTACTGCGTTGCCCGGATTTAACGAAGGCTGGTTTGCCGTGCAGGATGGCGCTGCACAGTTAGCGGCCGCCTATTTAGCGCCGCAGCCTGGAGAACGTATACTCGATTGCTGCGCGGCCCCCGGCGGTAAAACGGGTCATATTATGGAAATACAACCTCAGCTTTTACAATGTATTGCGCTGGACAATGATGAACTGCGTATGGCGCGAGTGCGGCAAAACATGCAGCGGCTCAATCACAACCCAACCATTATTACCGGTGATGCTGCTGCCCCTGCCGGCTGGTGGGATGGTAAGCCGTTTGATCGCATACTGCTGGATGCTCCCTGTTCTGCAACCGGTGTAATTCGCCGCCACCCAGATATTCGCTGGCTACGCAATGCAGCAGATATCACTACGCTGGTCTCGCTGCAGGAAGATATTTTACATGCCCTTTGGCCGTTACTAAAGGACGGTGGAACGCTATTGTATGCGACCTGTTCTATTCTTCCCGCTGAAAATTCCCAGCAAATAGCCAAATTTTTACACTCTCATTCTGATGCGACTTTAATTCCTCTTTCCGATACAGAAACACCACAAAATCCAGGTCGTCAAATCTTGCCTGGAGAACACCATATGGATGGCTTCTACTACGCGAGGCTGGTAAAGTCGTTGTCTTGATAACAGCAGAACATAACGGAACGTAATGAAGATCATCATCCTAGGCGCTGGACAAGTCGGCGGTACACTGGCAGAAAACCTGGTGGGTGAGAAAAATGAAATCACCGTTATTGATTCTGATCCAAATACGTTGCGTGTTCTGCAGGACAGACTGGATTTGCAGGTTGTTGCCGGAGTCGGTTCTCATCCAGATGTATTAAAGAAAGCCGGTGCCGAAGACGCCGATATGCTTATTGCTGTAACTAACAGTGATGAGAGTAACATGCTGGCGTGTCAGGTCGCCTATAGCCTCTTTAAAACCCCAACAAAAATAGCGCGGGTGCGTAGCGAACAATACATCATTTATCAGGAACAGCTGTATAAGCAGCAAAATATTCCCGTTGATCATATTATTGCACCTGAGCAATTAGTTACTAAAGCGATTAAGCGGCTCATCGATTATCCCGGAGCTTTGCAAGTGGTTGAATTTGCAGAGGGTAAAGCCAGCTTGGTAGCGGTGAAAGCTTATTATGGTGGGCTATTAGTAGGACACGCGTTATCAGCGCTTAAAGAACACATGCCCAATGTAGAAACTCGCGTAGCCGCTATATACCGTCGCGGCAGGCCAATTCGCCCGCTGGGCACCACAGTAATTGAAGCTGACGATGAAGTTTTTTTTATTGCGGCAACAAAGCACATTCGTGCCGTAATGAGTGAACTGCAAAAGCTGGAATCCAGCTATAAGCGTATTATGATAGCCGGTGGCGGTTTAATAGGCGCCGGGCTGGCCAAACGTTTAGAACACAATCATAACGTAAAACTTATTGAGTACAGTGCTGAACGGGCGCAGTATCTCTCAGCTCATTTAGATAAAACCATTGTCTTTTGTGGCGATGCATCCGACCCGGAATTATTAAACGAAGAAAGTATCGATCGCGTCGATGCTTTCATTGCTGTCACCAATGATGACGAAGCCAACATCATGTCTGCAATGCTTGCCAAACGAATGGGTGCGCAAAAAGCTATGGTGCTGATTCAACGTAGCGCCTATGTAGATTTGGTTCAAGGTGGTGAAATTGATATTGCCTTTTCTCCCCAGCAAGCCACCATCTCGGCGTTACTTACTCACATTCGACGGGGCGACATAGTTAATGTGTACTCACTTCGCCGGGGCGCAGCAGAAGCTATAGAAGCTATTGCTCATGGCGATGAAAATACATCGAAAGTGGTAGGCCGGGAAATCGGTGATATTAAGTTACCACCCGGCACCACGATTGGCGCTGTAGTACGTGATGAGCAGGTGATTATTGCGCATCGCGATACTGTCATCGAAGCCAATGATCATGTCATTCTTTTCCTGGTAGATAAGAAATACATTAACGATGTAGAGAAGCTGTTTCAGCCCAGCGCGTTCTTTTTTGGTTAACGTAGTCTTGTTTGTTGAGTAGGTAAAGCAGACCCGTTAGTATTCCTCGACAACTAGCTACGCCAGAAGGTGGGCGAGAACAGAACTAACAAGGAAAATATTTCCAGCCGGCCAAACAACATTGCTGTCACCAGTAACCATTTTCCAGCGTCGGTGACTTCGGAGTAAGAAGCAGCCACACTACCTAATCCTGGACCTAAGTTATTTAACGTTGCAGCGGTCGCGGTAAAGGCTGAAATATTGTCTAAACCTGTAGCGATCATACCAATCATAATAATAACGAAGACTGTAGCGTAGGCTGAAAAGAAACCCCATACTGCTTCTACCACGCGATCAGGCATTGCCCGTTCACCTAATTTAACCGAATAAACCGCTTTAGGATGGATGAGCCGATCGATTTCTCGCTTCCCTTGTAAAAATAACAGAAGCACCCGCACTACTTTAAGCCCACCGCCGGTAGAACTGGCGCAACCGCCGATAAAGCTCGCGAATATTAATAGAATTGGCAAAAATGAAGGCCATGATGAGAAATCAGTGGTGGCAAACCCCGCCGTGGTGCTAATAGAAACAGCTTGAATTAACGCCTGATCCAACGCCTCTTCAGCGGACGTGTAATATTCAGTAAGCACAAGTACAAAGAAGCAGATAACGATAAGCGTTACCTGTATGAACAGAAATGCTTTAAATTCCGGGTCACCCAAATACCCTTTAAAAGAGCGGGAGCTCGCGGCTGCATAGTGTAAAGAAAAATTGAGCGCAGCAATCATGAGAAACACTGCAGCAACTACGTTGACCATGGGACTGTCGAAATAGCCCAAGCTTGCATCATGCGTAGAAAAACCTCCGATGGCAACAGTAGAAAAGGAATGGCAAATGGCGTCGAACCATCCCATACCCGCCAAATAATAAGCGAGAGTACAAGCGATAGTCAGCATCAGGTATATGTACCAGAGATGCTTAGCGGTATCAGCAATCCGCGGCGTCATCTTTGAATCTTTTACCGGACCCGGAATCTCCGCCCTATATAGCTGCATACCCCCTACCCCAAGAATCGGTAATATGGCAACGGCAAGTACAATGATACCCATGCCGCCTAGCCACTGTAGCTGCTGGCGATAAAATTGAATGGAATGGGGCAAAAACTCTATTCCCTGAATTACCGTCGCGCCAGTAGTCGTGAGGCCAGAGAACGATTCAAAAAACGCATCGGTGACTGACATCGAAGGCTGCTCAAGCAATATAAATGGGATCGCCCCGAAGCTAGCCAGCACCGTCCAGAACAGCACTACGATAAGAAACCCTTCCTTGGCGCGCAAATCTTTACGATGATCCCGGTTTGGGTACCACATAGCCGTGCCGGTAAGCACACATAAAATGAATGCAAGAATGAAAGGCAGGCCGCTACCGTCGCCGTAAATTAAAGAAACAACAGCTGGAGGGATCATGTTTACGCTAAATAGGGCGACCAGCAATCCCAGAATACGTACAATCGCACGATAGTGCATGTTCCAATGAGCCTTATTATTTTTTTATGCGTGCCTTCAGATGATTGGAGGAAGGACGTGCCTGTTCTGTTTCTCCGCGATTTTTTGCGGGCGGATTTAAACTTCTCTTTTTATTATGCGGTGGAAGGAGCGAAAGGGAAAGTCAAATTGCCCCCCCTCCACCGAGAAACTACTGCATACCCAGTACGGTTTGAACCATTTTATTCAGCCCTGCATGGGCTTCTAAAATGTCTTGAGCAAGCATATACGCGGGCGTAGTGACCAGTTTTACTTCTGTATCTACAACAATGTCATCGACTTGGCAATTTACATGTTGAGCGCCCAACTTATTAATTCCTGCTGCGGTGGCCTCATCATCTCCAATAGTTAATTTAACATTGTTTCCATATACTGCGGCAGCTAATGCTGGCGCGATGCAAGCGTAACCCGCAGGTTTTCCGGCTTCAGCAAACGCTTTGCATACAGCCATAACATCTTCATCTACACTGCAATCAGCGCCCTTCGTCGCAAAGGTACACAGATTCTTCGCTGCACCAAATCCGCCTGGCAGAATAATGGCATCAAAGTCTTCTTCCTTACATTCAGTTACCGGCTTTATTTCTCCCCGCGCGATTCTGGCCGACTCCACCAACACATTACGGCTCTCCCCTACGACTTCTTCACCGGTCAAATGATTTACCACATGCAATTGGCTTTTATCTGGTGCAAAACATTGGTATTGCCCACCATGCTGTCTTATCGCCAACAATGTCAGCACAGCTTCATGAATTTCTGTGCCATCAAAGACACCACTGCCACTTAGAATGACTGCAACTTTTTTCATTTTGTCCTCCCAAACCTTGCTGATGCTGTCTTATGCAATTTTGTCTAATATTTAAACGACAGCGTAAGAAAATATTATGTAAATATCCATAAAGAATTTATATCCATTATGCTACATTACTATCCCAATTTGGTTAAACATAAAAACCTCCTTGCTAAGTTATCCACATCATTGCGGAAAGTTCAAAAAGCAAGTGCGCGATAGCAAATAATATTGCTAGTACCTTATTTTTCTCGATCTCCAAGTATTTGATCTGCTGCAGAAGGATCATACTGATCATCTTTCTCAGGGGTTTAGATCACAAAGTTATCCACAGCCGATCTCACTTTTATTCCCTCTCGCCAGTAGCGATCACCTTGCGCCTATGGCATCCTTTCGCATAATTTACTTCCATGTTTGCGAGCTTATGTCGAATAACCAAAATCCTCCGTTCATCCTGGTGGATGGATCGTCTTACCTTTTCCGTGCATTTCATGGGCTCCCTCCCCTTACCAATTCGAAAGGGCAAGATACGGGTGCGATCTATGGTGTGATCAACATGCTACGTAGCTTAATCAAGCAATATCATCCTTCGCATATTGCAGTTGTGTTTGATGCCAAAGGTAAAACCTTTCGTGACGAAATATATAAAGAGTATAAAGCTAACCGCCCTCAGATGCCCGACGAGCTCAGAAGCCAGATAGAACCGCTTCATAACATTATTCGAGCGATGGGTTTACCTATTATCATTGAAGATGGGGTTGAGGCTGATGATGTCATTGGCACACTGGCTCACGCCGCCACAGCAAAGGGAATTGATACGTTAATCAGCACCGGCGACAAAGATATGGCGCAGCTGGTAAATAAGCACGTCATGCTGATTAATACAATGACCAATCAGTTGTTGGATGTTGAAGGCGTAAAAGAGAAATTTGGTATTCCGCCGGAACTGGTGGTGGATTTCCTTGCGCTAAAAGGAGACAAAGTAGACAACATTCCCGGCGTACCGGGAGTGGGCGATAAAAGCGCGCAGGCTCTTTTAAATGGTATCGGCGGAATTGATGCCATTTACAAAAATCTGGATAAAATTGCCGATCTGGGATTCCGTGGCAGTAAGACTTTAGCAGTAAAAATGCAGGAGTACGAAGAACAAGCGCGGATCTCATACACGTTGGCAACTATCAGTCTGGATGTAAAACTGGAATATACGCCAGAGACCCTTACGCCCACACAACCTGATAACGACGCCCTCAAACACCTCTTTGCTGAATATGAATTCAAACGCTGGCATAGCGAAATAGCTTCAGAAGTGGCAGCTGATGCTTCTGCAAAAGAAAGTTCTGGTGCTGTAGCGCCAGACACCGCGCCTGTATCAGATATTAGCGCTGACAATTACGAAACAATTTTTTCCGAGGCAGATTTTGATCGGTGGCTGGAAAAGCTGAAAGCTGCACCACTGATAGCCTTTGATACGGAAACCACCAGTCTGGATTATATGGAAGCTCAACTGGTAGGCGTATCTTTTTGTACCGCACCTGGTGAAGCAGCCTATGTTCCGGTTGCTCATGATTACCCTGACGCGCCAGAACAACTCAATAGAGACTGGGTACTCGCTAAGCTCAAGCCTTTACTTGAAGATGAAAATATCAAAAAGGTTGGACAGCATATCAAGTACGATAAGAACGTGTTGGCTAACTACGATATCACTTTGCGCGGCATTGCCTTTGATACCATGCTGGAGTCTTACGTGCTGAACAGCACAGCCACACGCCACGATATGGATTCGCTGGCGTTAGCTTACCTTAGTCACAAAACTATTCATTTTGAAGAAATTGCTGGCAAAGGCGCAAAGCAGCTTACGTTTAATCAAATTGCGCTTGAAGAAGCCGCTCCCTATGCCGCAGAAGATGCTGATATTACATTTCGGCTACACCAGATTTTGTGGGAAAAACTTCGCAAAGAAGAAAAGCTTAAAACCATACTGGTCGATATAGAAGTGCCGCTGTCAAGTGTGTTATCTCGTATGGAACAATCCGGAGTATTAATTGACAGCCAGCAGCTTAAGCAGCAAAGCCAAACCTTGGCTAAGCGGATTATAGAGCTGGAAAAAGCGGTTCATGAACAAGCCGGCGAAACTTTTAATTTGGGTTCTACCAAGCAGCTCCAGCAAATTCTGTTTGAAAAGCTGGCGATACCGGTATTGAAGAAAACACCTAAAGGTGCGCCCTCTACATCTGAGGAAGTGCTACAGGAACTGGCTTTAGAGTACCCTATTCCCAAGATGATTATGGATTACCGGGGAATGACGAAGCTAAAAAGCACCTATACCGATAAGCTTCCGAAAATGATAAATCATCGCACGGGACGAGTGCACACTTCCTACCATCAAGCGGTTACCGCTACCGGAAGGCTTTCTTCTACCGATCCTAATCTACAGAACATACCTATTCGCACTGAAGAGGGTCGACGCGTGCGTCAGGCGTTTGTGCCCCGTGAAGGATACAAAATTGTTGCTGCGGACTATTCGCAAATTGAACTGCGGATAATGGCGCATCTCTCTCAGGATAAAGGTTTGCTCAGCGCATTTTCCGAAGGAAAAGACATTCATAAAGCAACCGCCGCTGAGGTTTTTGGTGTAGCGTTAGAAGACGTCACGAGCGACCAGCGGCGCAGCGCCAAAGCGATCAACTTTGGGCTGATTTACGGCATGTCTGCTTTCGGGTTGTCGCGACAACTAGCGATACCGCGCCACGATGCTCAGCTCTATATGAATCTTTATTTCGAACGTTACCCGGGCGTGTTGCAGTATATGGATGAAACCCGTCAGCATGCCAAAGAAAAAGGCTACGTAGAAACAGTACTTGGAAGACGTTTATATCTTCCCGACATTAAAGCCAGTAATGGTGCCCGCCGCAAAGGTGCTGAACGCGCGGCCATCAACGCGCCCATGCAAGGCACTGCAGCTGATATTATAAAAATGGCCATGTTGAAGGTCGATGAATGGATTACTCAACACGCTAAGCAGGACGTACATATGATGATGCAGGTTCACGATGAACTTGTTTTTGAAATAAAAGAGCACTTAGTCGAGGAGTATAAAGAGAAGATCGTTTCTCTGATGCAGCAAGCGGCTAATCTTTCTGTTCCTCTTGTAGTAGAAGCAGGAGTAGGAGAAAACTGGGATGAAGCACACTAACAGAAATTAGATTACAGAAAACAAGCCATTACTGCGCAATATCTCGCCATTTTTGGTAATTAAATTACAAAAGAGACTTGCGTTTTCTTGCCCTTGTTGTACCCTTAACCTCGTAGGGTACAGAGGTGAGAAATCTGTTTTCAAACCTTTGCTTTAACCCCGACGACTTGTCGGGGTTTTTTTATGCCTGAAGATAAGTAATGTAGAAAAATATATATGTAACCCGTTGAAAATTAGTGAATTTAAAAATAATTTAACTTTTTTCAATTTCTTTTGAACTAACGGCTTCTACGGGTACTCTTATAATCGGTTTTTATGTGTTTTCTCTCAGTCCTTTTCCCCACCTACTGGTGGGGATTTTTTATTTTGGGGTGGGATCTTTTTGTATCTCTAGCCATTTATCAAGAACGGTTTCTAGTTCTGGCAGCCCTTGCTTCGACAGCGAAGAAAACGTTTGTACAGTCACATCTCCCATAAACGCTAGCGCCGCCTCCTGAGCCATCATCAACTGCGCCTTGCGCTTACCAGATTTTAACTTGTCGGATTTTGTCAGCAACGCAAGTACTGGTAGCTCTGCAGCAACAGCCCAATATATCAAATCCTGATCGAGATCTTTAAAAGGATGACGAATGTCCATCAGTACCACAATACCTTTAAGGTTTTTGCGTTTCTGAAGATACTCCCCTAACGAGCGCTGCCACTTTTTCTTCATTTCTATAGGCACTTGCGCGAAGCCATAGCCGGGCAAATCTACTAAGCGCCGGCGTTCGTCAAGCTCAAATACGTTAATGAGCTGCGTCCGTCCTGGCGTCTTGCTCGTCCGGGCAAGACTTCTTTGGCGGGTAAGCGTATTCAAAGCGCTGGATTTGCCTGCGTTGGATCGTCCAGCAAAGGCAACTTCTATACCGTCATCCTCAGCAAGATGACGGATATCCGGTGCGCTGGTAAGAAACTTTGCTTTTGTGTAATACGTCATGGTGATTATCCGTCTATACTGCGTCTTACGATTTTATGTGCCCGTCGCCATGAGAAAAAGGATGTAAAACCATAGTTTTATCATGGAATAGGTTTTTCTGGCGCAGTAAATGTGTAAAATACGTATGATATCACGTAAATCGCGCAAGCCATTGGATCCATTGTAGAGATAAATTATGAAAAAACTCTGTTTGTTGATGTGTATGTCTTTAGGGCTTTCTGCTTCAGCTGTTGCTGCTGGTGATCCTGAAGCCGGTAAAGCGAAGTCAACTGTTTGTGCAGCCTGTCATGGTCCTGATGGAAATAGCATGATTGATGCGAATCCTAAATTAGCAGATCAACACCCGAATTATATTGTAAAACAGCTTAAAGACTTCAAGCTGGCAGCCGAAACTGGCGGAGAGGAAGGACGTAACAGCCCCATAATGAATGGCATGGCAGCTCCCCTTTCAGAAGAAGATATGCTCGATTTAGCCGCTTATTTTTCCAGTCAGACGGAAAAGCCAGGGGAAACTCCCGAACAATTTATTGAACCCGGTGAATCTCTGTACCGTGGCGGTGACAACGAGCGTGGTGTAACAGCATGTATCGCTTGTCACGGCCCTAACGGTAACGGCATGGACCTGGCAGGTTTCCCTGATATAAGTGGCCAGCATCCCGCGTACGTTGCTGCTCAGCTTAAGGCATTCAGAGCCGGTGATCGTAATAACGATATGAATGGCATGATGCGGGATATTGCGAAAAAGCTCACCGACAATGACATCGAAGTTCTTTCCAATTACATAGCAGGATTACACTAAGTCTAATCAAATTGTATTGGTTGTTAAATAAATGTTACATAAAAAGTTGTAATTCCGCAGGAAAGGTGTATGCTACTGCATTAGTTTTGGTAGCCGATATTGAAACGGTCCAAGCTATATAACAATAATAAAATTGGATGAGCGGATAAAGCGTCAGGAAGACCTAAAACAAAAATTATTTCTCGCTCTGTGAAAAAGAATAATAAGGGGAGCAACGAAGCAAAGGACAGCGCGCTGCACATTGAGGTGTAAAAACGGGAGATGTGTCATTTGACACTCTAACAATAAAGGTGATGGTTTCGGCCATCACCTTTTTTTTAAATCCAAACGTAGCAAGTTTACTGTATTACTAATATTCTCATAGAGCCTTATCCCATGTTCTGCCCGCTTTGCCACTCATCTTCCACTTTCTATCATCAAGATAAACGCAGACAATACTTTCAATGTGGCAGATGTGAATTAGTCTTTGTAAGTCCTGAAGCCCTACCCACTCGCTATCAAGAAGAGCAAGAGTATCGTCTTCATGAAAACCACCTAGAGGATGCAGGCTATCGCCGTTTTTTGATGCGCCTGGCGATGCCCTTGCTAGAAGTTCTGGATAACCGTCGGTGCCTGGGAATGGATTTTGGCTGCGGCCCTGCTCCTCTGCTCCGCCGGATCCTTGAAAAAAGTGGTCATAGCGTTAATCTTTACGATCCATATTTTTACCCTGATACCGCACCTCTTTCTCTGCAGTACGATTTTATTAGTTGTTCGGAAGCCATGGAACATTTCCACCAACCAGCAAGGGAAATTGCACTATTCGACAAACTATTGAAACCTGGAAGCTGGCTAGCCATTATGACCAAACGTGTACTAAGCAAAGAGAAGTTTAAAACCTGGCACTATAAGAATGATATGACGCATGTAAGCTTCTTTAGCGAAGCCACATTTAACTATATCGGCAAGACTTGGGACTATAAAGTCCAGTTCGTTGATTCAGACGTAGTATTGTTGCAGAAGCAATAACGAATTCGCGTTATAATACCCAAAATACTTTTCACTCACATTTAAGAGTCACATGGCAAAGAGAAGCAAAAAGTCCAGAAAAGTCGGTCTAATTGGCGTCCGTAAGGATCCAAATCGTCCTCCTGGCCGCAATGAGCCAACGTCGCAGAAGCCGAAGAAGCATAAAGGCAAACCTGCTGGTAGCCGCCACAATGTTGAGCAAGCCAGCGCTTCTGACAAGCCGGTTAAGCAGAAGCAGGATCCGCGTGTAGGCAGCAAAAAACCGATTCCTTTGGTAAAAGCCGCTAAATCATCATCTGTCACGCCGTCAAAGTCTGCTGTTCGCAAGTATGCCACTCCAGCAGAAGAACTTGCTGCGCTAGAAGCAGATCCTCGTTTGTCTGCTTTACTGGATAAAATTGATAGCGGTAAAACTTTACGCGCTGAAGAACAAGAATATGTAGACGAAAATATGGCTCGTCACCAAATACTTTGTGACCTCCTGGGTATTTCTCCCGAGGCCGATGATGAAGATGACGATCCTTTAGCTGGTATTGAGTCGCTATCCATTGATGATTTTAAGAAATAGATGAACGAGCTTTACTGGACAATAGCAATGATAGCTGGCGTGGCTATTATTATTGCGCTAGGAATTTACGCCGGTCGCTTGTTGTTTATGTTAAAGCGCCAAAACCAGCGTCATGAGGCGGCTCGGCAACAGCGGGTAATAAAGATTACAGAAAGCGTCCGCGTAATTGCCATGGCGATGGAGCAGCAACAATGCGATTTGTCTGAAGGCGCGATAAGAGTGTGTAATTTACTTAACGCATTACCGCTGACTTCCCCGCCCAATTTCAGGGAGAAGTTTCCTCACATTTACGCGCTGTTCATCGATGTAAGTGGGTTTGCGGTGCTGGAAGAAAGGCAAAAGTTAAGTAAAGTAGAGCGCCGGAAACAAGACATTGCTCGAGAGGAAATCGAATCCCGCCACGAAAGCAAAGTTCTTGATGAACTAAAAGCCATTAAAACCTACTGTGCACAACTTGTTTGAGTGCACAGATTCTCTTTCTTCTTAACCACCCATTTTACCCGCGTGCTAATTGGTACACTTCGTTGTAGCAGTGACAATTCGCCACAGGGTCGTTTATCATGTCCACAGCCTGCACAAACGCATAATAGATGGTTTCCCACAAATTTAAAGCCACTTTTCCTAAGCGCTTTGGCCATCGCTGTTGATTCAGGTGCACTAACCGGCCCTTGTTGATGATGCAGTCATTTCGTGCCCCTAACCGAAGAATATCCTGATTTAATGTAACTTTTCTCTAGTTTAAGCCTACATACACTGTCATACAAATTGTATACTATGCCACCTTTGAATAGCCGGTATTTAAGCAGCGATAGTATGCAAAACTACGATATTAAAACCTTTCAGGGGCTGATCCTTGCATTGCAGGACTATTGGGCCCGCCAAGGGTGCGTTATCATACAGCCCCTGGACATGGAAGTAGGTGCAGGCACCTTTCACCCAATGACATTTCTTCGCTCCTTAGGCCCGGAGCCTATCAGCAGCGCCTATGTGCAACCCTGCCGCCGCCCCACAGACGGCCGATATGGCGAAAACCCTAACCGGTTGCAGCATTATTATCAGTTTCAGGTGATGTTAAAGCCCTCCCCAGATAATTTTCAGGAGCTTTACCTGGGTTCATTAAAGGAACTGGGGTTCGATCCTTTAGTGCATGACATTCGCTTTGTGGAAGACAACTGGGAGTCTCCTACACTAGGGGCGTGGGGCTTGGGTTGGGAAGTATGGCTAAACGGTATGGAAGTTACTCAGTTTACTTATTTCCAGCAAGTAGGTGGCCTCGAGTGCAAACCCGTCACCGGCGAAATCACCTACGGGCTGGAACGTCTCGCCATGTATATCCAAGGGGTGAACAGTATCTACGACCTGATATGGACAGACGGGCCACGAGGTAAAGTGACTTACGGTGATGTTTTTCACCAAAACGAAGTTGAACAATCCGCTTATAACTTTGAATACGCCAATGTAGAAGCTCTCTTTCGCACATTTGATGAATGTGAACAAGCCAGTCAACTGCTTATTGAGAAAAATTTACCTTTGCCGGCCTACGAACAAGTTATGAAAGCTTCCCACGCATTTAATTTGCTGGATGCTCGCCACGCCATATCTGTTACTGAGCGTCAGCGTTATATCTTGCGAGTGCGGGCATTATCCAAGGCCTGTGCAGAAAGTTACTACAAGGCTCGTGAAGATCTCGGCTTTCCGCTATGTAATAAGGAGCAGTAAGGGTGCGTACTGAAAATCTACTCATTGAACTAGGCACAGAAGAGCTTCCTCCAAAGTCCCTTAAACAGCTGGGAGAAAGTTTTGCGGCTAATTTTCAACTAGCACTGGAGAACGCTGAGCTTGGCTTTAAATCCGTCGCCTGGTTTGCCGCGCCTCGCAGATTAGCGGTATATGTCACGGCTCTGGAAGCCAATCAACAAGACAAAGTCGTTGAAAAGCGCGGGCCAGCGGTCAGTGCTGCTTTTGATGCTGACGGTGCGCCGACTCGTGCAGCGATAGGCTGGGCCAAAGGCAATGGCATTGAAGTTGAGGACGCTGAACGACTGGTAACAGATAAAGGTGAATGGCTGCTTTATAATGCCAATGTGCCGGGACAATCTGTTGCCGCGTTGCTGGAAGGTATGGTGAATCAGGCGCTTGGAAAATTGCCTATTCCAAAGCCTATGCGCTGGGGAAATTATACAACTCAGTTTATTCGTCCGGTTCACACGCTATGCGTGCTGTATGGTGCAGAAGTTGTTCCCCTGTCAGCTTTAGGGTTAACCAGCGGCAGAACGGTGCTCGGCCATCGGTTCCATGGCAACGGCAGTTTCGAGCTGGATCATGCTGATAATTACGCGCAGGCACTTAAAGCGCAGTTCGTTGTAGCAGATTTCAATGAGCGTGTGGAAGCTATCCGCAATGCGCTTGAAAATACGGCGTCAGCACTTTCTCTAAAGCCCGATTACAGTACGGCGTTGCTGGAAGAAATATCCTCTCTTGTTGAATGGCCGGTTGTCATGACAGCCTCTTTTGATAAAGCTTTCTTAAATGTGCCGAAAGAGGCGCTTATTTACACCATGAAAGACGATCAGAAATACGTGCCGCTTTTAGACAATGAAGGCAATTTAGCAAACACATTTCTATTTGTTAGTAATATCGACAGCCATGATCCTGCTCAGGTAATCGGTGGCAACGAGCGAGTCATACGCCCACGTCTGGCTGATGCGGAATTTTTCTTTAATACTGATAAGAAGTCCTCTCTTGAAAGCAGGCTCGACAGCCTGAATTCCGTGCTTTTCCAAAAACAACTCGGCACATTAAAAGACAAATCGGATCGCATTTCAGCGATGGCAGAATTTATTGCCAGCGAAATTAACGCCAACGAAAAGGATGCAGCAAGAGCAGGATTGCTGGCAAAAACGGATCTCATGACTAACATGGTCATGGAGTTTCCCGACGTCCAGGGCGTAATGGGTAAATACTATGCGCTGCATGATGGAGAGTCTGGTGATGTCGCACAGGCACTGTATGAACAGTATATGCCACGCTTTGCGGGCGACGAGTTACCGTCTACGTCTGTGAGTGCAGCGGTTTCATTGGCCGATAAGTTAGATACCTTGGTAGGTATTTTCGGTATCGGACAATTACCTAAAGGCGATAAAGATCCCTTTGCTCTGCGTCGCGCAGCCATTGGTACGCTTAGGGTTATTGTAGAAAAAGATCTGCCGCTGGATTTAGCAGTATTAGTTAATAAGGCTGTTGAGATATACGGCGAAAAATTGTCGAACTCTGAGTGCCGAGAGCAGGTCATAGAGTTTGTGCTGGGGCGATTTGTTGCATTGTTGCAAGATCAGAATGTGAGCATTGATGTTATACAGGCTGTAGCTGCTAGGCGTCCGACTGCCCCTGCTGACTATGCAGCTCGGATTGACGCTGTTGCCGCATTTAAGAAGCTAGATGCTGCTGAAGCGCTTGCGGCTGCGAACAAACGAGTCGCCAATATTCTTGCTAAACAGGGTGTTGAGGGCGAATCCGATATTGATCCCTCCCTTGTGACAGACGGCGAGGAACGAGCGTTGTACGACGCGCTTATGGAAGTTAAAGCGCAAGTAGAAGCTTCAATAGCAGTCAAGGATTATACCTCGGTACTTTCTTCACTTTCGACGTTACGAGAAGTGGTAGATGCATTTTTCGATAATGTAATGGTTATGGACGATGATATTAAAGTGCGAAATAACCGTCTTGCGTTATTGAGTTTATTGAGGCAACTTTTTTTAACAACTGCGGATATTTCACAGTTAGCCAAGGCATAGCCATTAGGAAACTTTAACCCTATGCCCAGCTTCTCGTTGGGCATTTTTATTTGGAAATATTGTGTTTACGTTAAGAACTCTTTTTCTCTTGTCCGCCCTGGTATTTCTTTCAGCATGTAGTAGCCGAGGTACGGTTTCTATTCCGGGTATAACGGAGCCTCCGGCTATTCAGTTTGAAAACCTATATTTAAGAGGAGTCTTCAACTGGTGGGAGGCAAACGATCCCTACAAGCTGACAAGAGGTAAAGGCGGGTGGTTTGTCGATGTGGAACTGATCGCTGACGGTCAGCCATATGATTTTCGTCTTTCTGATGCCTATTGGACGCCAGACCAAACATGCGGTGCTGAGTACAAAGGTCAAATGGCTTTATTAGCAACAGCGGCTTATCTGGATTGCGGTGCTGAATCAGAAAATTTACAGTTTACCCCACAATCAACCGGAACCTATCGGTTTGCATTTTCGCCGGCAGATGCGGGCGAGGTGCGTTTACTGGTAACAAGGCTGGACTAACTGGTATCTTGCGGGTCCTTCAAGATTCCTGTCAATAGATTGATTTAAAACAGCAGAAAGAGTTATTTCCTAAAATTGCCTTTTCTGCTCTGTTTTCAACGAATATTTTTTCATGCCGCACGTTTTGTCACTTTCGCTGTTAGCTAAAATAGTTGAAGGTTTTTAGGAAGCGGCTTTCGCTTGTGTAAAAATAAATCAAGCTTGCCTTCGATTAGTAGGGACTCGTTGCATATAATCGGAGTGTTTTTTTATATTACTTAAATATGTAGATCAGGCTTTACCCAATGACCCTTTCAATTCAGTCAGCCATTCGCTCAGTTCAATCTCTTGACGCTGTTCCCACCATCATGCAAATGATTGCTGAGGCGACAGGTTTGAGGTTTGTCTGTGTGGCAAAAGTGACAGCATCTTCCTGGACAGCCTGCGCAGTGCTCGACAAAGTTAATTTTAACTTACACCCCGGCGATGAGCTGGAAGTGCAAACTACGCTTTGTGATGAGGTTCGCTCTCTTAATCAGCCAATAGTGATAGAAAATGTGAATCAGGATAAGACATTTTGCAAACATCACACGCCAAAAACTTATGGGTTTAAAAGCTATTTTTCTTTTCCCATCTACGGCCCAGACGGCGAGTTTTTCGGAACATTATGCGGGCTTGATCCAATGCCCGCCGAGTTAAAGACGCCCGAACTCTACAATACGCTGTCGCTGTTTGCCGAACTTATTTCCCGGCAATTAAAAACAGAAAAACGTCTCTCAGAGGCTGAAGCTGCTCTTCAGGATGAGCAGGACATGGCAAAGTTAAGAGAACAATACATAGGTGTGCTTGGGCACGACTTACGGACACCACTTTCCTCTATTTCCATGGGTTTGGATGTATTATCGGATATGCAGCTACCCAAGGCAGATCCAATACTTATACGGATGAATCGAAGTGTCCAACGCATCTCTAGGCTTATCACTGACGTAATGGATTTTACCCATAGTAAGATGGGCAGCGGCATACCGTTGAACCTTATCGAAAGTGATGACTTAGCCAGTGTTCTACATCATAGTATTGCTGAGTTGGTTAATTTATATCAGCCGCCCTTCCTTACGACAGACATTGACATACAGGGAACGATTAAATGTGATCCTGCACGAATCGGCCAATTGCTGTCGAACCTGCTGATTAATGCTTTAGTGCACGGCGACACGCAAAAGCCTATTGCTGTCTCAGCAAACTATTTCAACGGGCAATTAACAGTTAAAGTTGCCAATGAAGGCAAAGCTATTGCTGCCGCTACGCTCTCACGCCTCTTTGAACCCTTCTGGCGCGAACCTTCCAAGAACCCTAAAAAGGGGCTTGGTTTAGGATTATTTATCGCATCAGAAATAGCTAAGGCTCACAACGGCAAATTGGAAGCTCACTCTGATGCCAACTCAACCTCGTTTACCTTTTCCGCAACGTTGTGAAGCTAGCTACGCTTTCTTTAGCACGTGAAGGCAAATAACAGCAGTCCAATATAGCTTCTGCATAAATTAAATTGCCGTAGGGAAAACATTCAGCAGTATGGCATAAATTCCCTTTCCTCGCGGTTACCTTATGCTAACTCGCCTTGATGTGTGATCAACTCAAAAGTAAGCATCATGCAGGTAACTACGGTTTCCCCTTACGTTAGCTGACAAAAAAAGGCGACTTTAAAAGCCGCCTTTTTTTGGATTACGCTGCAGTATTTCGGCTTAATCAATCTAAAGCCTAAATACTTCGACGCTTACCTAAACATCGAGGTTTTCAACGTTAAGAGCATTTGCTTCAATAAAGGCGCGACGCGGTTCAACCTGATCGCCCATTAGGGTGGTAAATAATTGATCACAGCCGATGGCATCTTCAATAGTAACTTGAAGCATTCTTCTACCCTCAGGATCCATCGTTGTTTCCCAAAGCTGCTCGGGATTCATCTCCCCTAGCCCTTTATATCGCTGAATATATTGCCCACGCTTGGCTTCGCTCATTAGCCAGTCCAGCGCCTCTTTGAACGAATTTACGTGCTGCTTTCGCTCTCCCCGCTGAATGTAAGCATCAGAATCCATCATATTATTAATAGCTTCATTCAGGGCTTTGATACGCGTATATTCCGTAGATTCAATAAAATCGTGATCTAAGCGATATTCATAGTCGATACCATGCATCCGCATAATTATCGAAATATAAAATTCACTAAGCTCATCGTCCCGCCGAATTTCAAAACGATAGGTAGCGCCATCAGCTTCCTGATCATTAAGACCTTTAACAAACTTATCAGCAACCGTGTTGAGTGTTTCTTTGTCTTTAAGATCGGCTAAATTCAATGTTGGAGAATAGACAAGCTTATAAAGAATTACCGACGGCAGTACACGTCGCATTCTTGTAATCATCTTCTCCACGCTTTGGTACTGTTTTACCAGATTTTCTAAAGCAACACCTGTAATGCCAGGAGAATCTTCTCCCGGGTATAAGGCAGCGCCGTCTATGGCTATAGAAGTCAAGTAGTTTACCAGGGCCTCATCGTCTTTAAGATACTGCTCTTGCTTACCTTTTTTGACTTTATACAACGGAGGTTGGGCAATATACACGTAGCCTCTTTCGATAATCTCCGGCATCTGACGGTAGAAGAACGTAAGTAACAGAGTACGAATATGTGAGCCGTCAACGTCAGCGTCAGTCATAATAATAATGCTGTGATAACGTAGTTTGTCAGGATTATATTCGTCTCTGCCAATACCGCAGCCTAAAGCTGTAATCAGGGTGGCGACTTCTTGGGAAGAAAGCATTTTATCAAAGCGTGCCTTCTCTACGTTTAAAATTTTCCCTTTTAACGGCAAAATCGCTTGGTTCTTCCTGTTACGGCCTTGTTTAGCTGAGCCACCAGCAGAGTCACCTTCCACAATGTAAATTTCGCTGAAGGCTGGATCTTTTTCCTGGCAGTCGGCAAGCTTGCCTGGTAAACCAGCAAGATCCAAAGCTCCCTTCCGTCTTGTCATTTCACGGGCTTTACGAGCAGCTTCCCTTGCTCTGGCAGCATCAATGATCTTTGAGACTATTATTCGGCTCTCAGAAGGATTCTCTAGCAGAAATTCTGCTAGCTTTTCATTCATTGCCGATTCCACCGCATGCTTCACTTCAGAAGAAACCAGCTTATCTTTAGTTTGGGAGGAAAACTTTGGATCTGGAACTTTCACCGAGATAACGGCTGTTAATCCCTCTCTGGCATCATCGCCGCTGGCGTTGGTTTTGGTCTTCTTGTTTAAGCCTTCCTTTTCCATAAAGTTATTTAGAGTTCTTGTTAATGCTCCTCTAAAACCGGCTAAATGGGTACCGCCATCCCGTTGCGGAATATTATTGGTAAAGCAGAACACGTTTTCCTGAAAGCCATCGTTCCATTGCATTGCCACTTCAACCGCGATGCCATCTTCGCGCTCTAAAGTAAAATAGAACACTTTTTGGTTTACGGGTGTCTTGTTTTGATTCAAATATTCCACAAAGGCGCGGATGCCGCCTTCGTACATGAAGTGGTCTTCCTTACCATCTCTTTCATCTTTTAAACGAATAGATACTCCCGAGTTAAGAAACGAAAGCTCCCTAAGTCTCTTTGCTAAGATGTCATAGTGATAGAGAGTATTGGTAAAAGTTTTGTCACTTGGCCAAAAACGAATAAAGGTGCCTGTTTTATCGGTTTCCCCCACCACCTTTAGTGGCTCTTGTGGCACGCCATGCTGATATTCTTGCTCATGTGTCTTACCACCACGACGAATCCGAAGCTTAAGTTTGTGAGAAAGTGCATTTACAACAGAAATGCCCACGCCGTGTAAGCCACCGGAAACTTTATAGGAATTATCATCAAACTTTCCGCCAGCATGTAGCACGGTCATGATAACTTCTGCTGCCGACACCCCTTCTTCTGAATGAATTTCAGTAGGTATACCGCGGCCGTTATCTGCAACAGAGACTGACCCGTCAGTGTGAATTTGAACCACGATGTCGGAACAGTGGCCGGCTAAGGCTTCATCTATTGAGTTGTCTACTACCTCAAATACCATGTGGTGAAGACCGGTTCCATCATCAGTATCCCCGATATACATACCTGGACGTTTTCTTACCGCATCCAGACCTTTTAGCACTTTAATGCTGGTCGAGTCGTAGTTTTTCTGTTCTGCCATTCTAACTTTTACTCCTCTGCCACGTGCCCATGTTCCACGTGAAACATTTTCTTGTCGTTGTATTTATCAATAAATTCTAATTGCTGCTTTTCAATCGCAGTAATAAATATCTGCGTATCCATTTTCAGCAACCCATCAATAAACCGCTCTCGCTTTTCGAGATCTAATTCAGCTCCTACATCATCTAACAAAAATATACTCTTTCGAGATGATTGCTGCGTAAACAATGCGGTTTGGGAGAGCTGTAATGCGGCGACCGCCATTCGCAGTTGACCTCGTGAAAGGATTTCCTGCGCACTTGTATGATTAACTTTAAAACGTAAATCTGCCTTATGAGGGCCCGAAGAAGTGTGACCAATTTTATGATCATACTCGTATTTTTTGTGAAAAACCTCATTAAGAGGTAGCTCTTTATCCCAACCCCTATAATACGAAATTTCGAGGGAAAACTCAGGTAGAAATTCCTTTGATATGCGATTAAATATTGGCGTTAGCGCTTCTATATAAGCTTCTCTTTGTGAAGATAGCCTCTCTCCTGTAACAGCAAGCTGTTGCTCCCAAAACTGGTTCTCAGGCGCACGCAGCTCATTCTGTTTAAGTACCGCGTTCCTTTGTTTTAGCAGCTTAGAATAATGTTGAAATAACAAATGGAAAGATTGTTCCACGTGGAACAATCCCCAATCACAAAACTTTCTGCGTTCAGAAGGCGACCCTAAGATAAGATCGGTACTCTGTGGCGTGAAAAGCTGAACAGGTATTAAGCTTACTAAATCAGCTAAGCGCTGGGAGTGTTCGCCGTTAATCGAACAATTGAAACTATTAGTAAGGGATCTTTCCAACCCTACCGAAGAGGTTTTGCCTGCTTCATCGGTGCATCGAGCAAATACGCTAAAACTGCTACTTTCATGCCTGATTACGGAAAGATGCTTGCTTGTGCGAAATGAACGGCCAAAGCCAAGATAAAACAAGGCTTCTAACAAAGAAGATTTGCCACTGCCGTTCTTTCCGGTAATCACGGTAAGTTGCTGTGATGGGAGCAACGTAGCGTTGGAAATATTACGAAAGTTTGTTAGCTGGACTTGGTCCAGTTTCATATGAAGAGGCTCAAAATTGTTCTAATGTCAGCCTGTAAGTCATTCGGCCTAACATTGTTTAAAAGGAACAGGGACTATAAGCGCATCGGCATAATAACATACACAGCTGCATCATCTTGTGCATCTTCAATAAGCGCACTAGAATTTGAATCCGATAGCGTAATTTTTACTTCTTCTCTCGCTAAGGCATTCAATACGTCGATGAGGTACGCTACGTTAAAACCGATTTCCAGGTCGTCGCCCTCATATTGAATATCAACGATTTCTTCGGCCTCTTCCTGCTCAGGGTTATTCGCCGTTATCTTCAATTCGCCAGAAGAGAGGTTTAACCTTACACCGCGGAACTTCTCATTAGATAAAATGGCAGCCCGGCTAAACGCTTCTTTAAGTACAGCCTTGTTAGCAATAATTATCTTATCACCGTCTCTGGGAAGAACACGGCGATAATCGGGAAAGCGACCATCAACCAATTTACTGGTAAAGATAAACTCGTTGGAATACAAACGCAGATGATTCGCACCTATCTGAATTTTGAGAAGCGCTTCATCTTCGCCTATCAAGCGCGAGATTTCTAAAACACCTTTGCGAGGAATGATAACCTGGCGAGCCGGTAAAGAGGCATCATTATAGGGCAAACGACACAACGCCAGGCGGTGCCCGTCAGTGGCTACAGTACGCACTATATTTTCTTCTGTTTCCAGGGACATACCGTTCAAATAATAACGAACATCCTGCTGGGCCATTGAGAAGTGAGTACTTTCGATCAGCCGTTTCATGTCGGAGCAGGAAACCTCAAACTCCACCTCACCCTCCCAATCTTCAAGATTAGGATATTCATTTGCTGACAGAGTAGATAGCGAGTAACGTCCTCTGCCAGCGCGTATGAGCGCTTTATTTCCATCGAGAGAAAAATTGATGGCAGTACCTTCTGAAATTCCCTTACAAATATCGACCAGCTTTTTTGCCGGCACTGTAATTTCGCCCTCAGCAAAGTCACCATCCAATTGGGTACTGGCAATTAGCTCTACTTCTAAATCTGTCCCCGTCAAAGAGAGTGTACCCTCACTGACTTTAATCAGAACATTCGATAAAATAGGCAATGTATGACGGCGTTCGACAGCGCCTGAAACGAGTTGCAAAGGTTGTAAAAATTTTTCTCGGCTGATGGTAAATTTCATCGATCTCTTTTCTCGCCTCATTCGTCAAATTAAGAAGACAGGGTGCGGATAAGGTTTTTATAGTCTTCTTTTATATCATGACTTTCTTCTCTAAGCTGCTCTATTTTTCTACATGCATGTAAAACCGTAGTGTGATCTCTTCCACCAAAGGCATTACCGAGTTCAGGTAAGCTATGATTAGTGAGTTCTTTAGCCAGAGCCATTGCCACCTGACGTGGCCTAGCTACACTGCGACTGCGGCGCTTAGACAGAATGTCGGACACTTTAATCTTATAATAATCTGCTACCGTTTTTTGAATATTATCTACAGTAACCAGTTTTTCTTGTAACGCCAGTAAATCCCGTAATGCTTCTCTTACGAAATCAATGGTAATCGGCCTACCGGTAAAATTTGCATTGGCAATAACTCGGTTCAATGCCCCTTCTAATTCTCTTACGTTCGACCTTAATCTTTTCGCAATAAAAAAAGCAACTTCATTAGGAAGCTGCATACGGTTTTCTGCAGCTTTACGCATTAAAATTGCAACCCGCGTTTCCAATTCTGGCGGTTCAATGGCGATTGTAAGGCCCCAGCCGAAACGAGATTTTAAACGGTCTTCCACACCATCAATTTCTTTAGGATAGCGATCGGAAGTTAATATGATTTGCTGGTTTCCTTCCAACAACGCATTAAAAGTATGAAAAAACTCTTCCTGGGAACGCTCTTTATTGGCAAAAAATTGAATATCGTCTATCAGTAAAGCATCAACTGATCGATAAAAGCGTTTAAAATCTTCTATCGCATTGTTTTGAAGCGCCTTCACCATATCCTGAACAAATCGCTCAGAGTGCATATACACAATCTTTGCATCCACACGATTAGCACAGATACCATTTCCCACAGCGTGCAGCAAATGGGTTTTACCTAAACCTGTACCACCGTAAATAAATAAAGGATTGTACGAACCGCCCGGATTATTCGCAACTTGGGTAGCTGCTGCTCGTGCAAGTTGATTTGACTTACCTTCGACAAAGTTATCGAACTGATAATTCGGGTTAATATTACTCTTGTGCTTCATTCCTTCAGGTATAGGAACGACATTAGGCGTAGTGGGTTGCGGCGGAGTTACTCGAGAGGCAGCAGCGTTTACATTTCTGCCATACGTTGGACTGCTCGACTCACTACGCTGATCATTAGCCGTTTGAATAGAATGATTATTTTGAGCAAAGTTATCTAGCGAAGGTGTGGCTGTGGTTTGTCTGGAGGCAGCGACATTAGCCGCAGTAACAGGCTGACGAGAAACGACCTCAAGCCGCAATTGTGGCGCATCTTCCGGACCGCAGAACTCAGCGAATAATTCAGTGATTTTATCGCGATATTTATCTCTTACCCAATCAAGAATAAATCTGTTAGGTGCGAATAAGGTAATTATACTTTCCTCTTCACTCGACGTAAGCGGTCTTATCCACATACTGAATTGTTGAGTGGGCAATTCCTGGCGCAACCTATCAAGGCACAGATTCCATAAAGACATGCTTATAAATGGCTCCAATAGTCGCTGTAAGCGCCAATAATGCTGTAAATCAGAGACAATAGCAGCCCACCACTTTCATTAAGCGGTAGACAAAAATTGGGTGACAACGATGAGTTTTATTCTACGTTTTTTATCGCTGTGGATTATCTACTTTTATTCACTAAAAGTAAATATTGATCTTTGTAGATCCCCCCGATCATAATTATATCTTCATGAATTGTAAGTATTATTTTAGTTATTTATGCTGATCAGGATCTAATCATAATTTCCAACTGTATAAGCGATCAGTTAAAAGGATCATACAAAAAATGCGCTTTGTGGTGATATAGAAATTGTGCCTTTGTGGATAAACCTTTTATATCTATCATTTTATTCACATTATGCAGGGAGGTAATCCATCTACGCAGAAATTTGACGGGATCACCGAAAATATTTTTAGTGCAAAATACCCTCATATCTGGGAATACTCATTGACATCAGGCCGCGAGATCTCTAGAATTCAGCGTCCTTTTGATGGGTGGTAACCGCAAAAACATTTGACATAGAGTCAAACTGTAAGTCACCGGTTTAACTCCGTCTGTGTTTAATCTAAATAAGTGAGACTTTGGTCATGAAAAGAACATTTCAACCGAGCAACTTAAAGCGTAAGCGTTCTCACGGTTTCCGTGCTCGTATGGCGACTAAAAATGGTCGTAAAGTACTAGCAGCCCGCCGTGCTAAAGGTCGCGCTCGCCTTTGTGCTTAATGGTGTTATCCCAAAGTGGGTGAAAATAAATTTTCAAGGGAGTTACGACTGTTAACTCCCTCCCACTTTACTTATGTGTTTGACGACGCAACCCCTGCTGTATCTCCCTCATTTACAATTCTAGCAAGAAAAAATCAACTTGAATCTCCGCGTTTAGGCATTACGTTAGCTAAAAAGCGTATTCGCAAAGCTCACGAACGTAATAGAATTAAACGCCTTATTCGCGAAAGCTTTCGTCATAAGGTAACGGGTTTACCTCATGTTGATATCATTGTGATTGGAAAATCAGGAGCCGATAAGCTTTCTAATGAAGAGGTTTATGCCACGTTGGATAAACTATGGAAAAAGTTGGCCAAGCGTTGCGTCTAATCATTATCGCCCTCCCCCTTCTTCTCATCAAATTTTACCAATGGGTAATTTCTCCGATGTTAGGACAGCGGTGCCGCTTTCATCCATCGTGCTCTCATTACGCAATTGAAGCACTTAAAACGCATGGATTGGCAATTGGCGGTTGGTTATCTATTAAACGCATACTAAAATGTCAACCCTTCCATCCGGGTGGTTATGACCCGGTACCGGAACAACACGATAACAAACACTCAAAATAAAGAGACCTCTATGGAATCGCAACGTAGTTTTCTGATTATTGGCCTTGCTTTGGTCAGCTTTTTGTTATGGCAGCAATGGCAAGCGGATTACGGTCCAAAGCCAGTGACACCTGTCACCAACGAACAAAGGGTAGATCCTGTCTCCGAAGGCGTGCCTTCATCTGGCAGCAACGCAAATAATAGCGATATTCCCGCTGGTAATGAAGATGTCCCTATTGCTCAAAATTCTGAAGCAACTCCGGCCGTTAAACAAGACCGCACAATTCGCGTAAAAACCGATACGCTGGATGTACTCATTGATTTGGTAGGCGGAGATGTTATCTCTGCTAATTTAGTTGATTTTCCAGTTAAGCAAGGCGCTAAAGAAGCTTACAGCTTACTGCGAACGCAAAATGGACTATATCAAGCGCAAAGCGGCCTGATTGGAAAAGACGGCCCGGATCAAAGCGCTTCTGGTCGACCCCGGTACGATGCCGCGCAGTCTGAATTTGTATTGGCAGGTGACACGCTAAAAGTGCCTCTTACCTGGCGCAATGATGCGGGGATTGCGATCACCAAAACCTTTACCTTTACCCGCGACAGTCATGATGTTGAAGTAACTTATACTATTAATAATGGCAGTAGCCAATCGGCCAATTTTCAACAGTATGCTCAGCTTAAACAGGTTTTAGAGCAAGAAAACAGCAGCGGTAATATGTTTATGCCTACATATCGCGGAGCGGCATATTCAACCGAAGACGATAACTACGAAAAGTATACGTTTGGTGATATTGAAGATAAGAATCTTCGTTTAGCCACTAAAGGTGGTTGGGTGGGAATGCTGGAGCATTACTTTGTCTCTGCATGGATCCCTCCTCAAGATCAAACTAACACTATCTATAGCCGGACCCTTAAAAATCAGTTCGCTATTATCGGGTTTACCGGTACGCCAATTAGCGTAGCCAGCGGTGATAGCGCCACAATATCCAGTGAATTATATATGGGTCCGAAGGATCAGGATAAACTGGCACAGCTAGCCCGAGGGCTAGATCTCACCGTAGATTACGGGATTCTGTGGTGGATATCTCAGCCTTTATTTGCGCTGTTAAAATTCATTCATAGCCTAGTGGGTAACTGGGGAGTAGCCATTATACTGATTACTGTTGTTGTGAAAGGGGCAATGTACCCACTCACGAAAAAGCAGTACGAATCAATGGCGCGCTTACGTAATCTGGCGCCCAAAATGCAGCAGCTGAAAGATCGTCACGGTGATGACAGACAAAAAATGTCTCAGGCCATGATGGAGCTATATAAGAAAGAGAAAGTTAACCCGATGGGCGGATGTCTGCCATTGATTCTGCAGATGCCTATTTTCCTCGCGCTGTACTGGGTACTACTGGAAAGTGTGGAATTGCGTCATGCCGAGTTTTTCCTCTGGATCACGGACTTGTCTGTTAAAGACCCGTTCTTCGTGTTGCCTGTGCTCACGGGTGCCAGTATGTGGTTATTACAGAAGTTACAACCGACCACGGTAACCGATCCCATGCAGCAGAAAATTATGCAGTTCATGCCAGTCATGATGAGTGTATTCTTCCTTTGGTTCCCTGCCGGTTTAGTGCTGTACTGGTTAGTCAGTAACGTTATTACGTTAATCCAAGCGAAGATTATTTACGCCTCGATGGAAAAGAGAGGCCTTCAAACCCGCTAATTTCATCATCTTCCAGCCCGCTAATGCGGGCTGTTTAGTCAACAAGAGGAACGTCTCATGCCATCTTTTGATATTGTTTCTGAAATCAACATGGAAGAAGTTCGCAATGCTACTGAAAATGCTAGCCGTGAACTGACTACACGTTTTGATTTTCGTGGTGTGGAAGCTAGCTTTGAATATAAAGACAAAACGGTTTTAATGATTGCAGAAGCCGAATTCCAACTCCAACAAATGGAATCGTTATTTCGCACTGCTTGCTCTAAACGCAATGTAGATACCTCGTCGATGGATGTCCAGGCGATGGATCAACGCGGTAAGCAGTGTCGTCAAACTATTGCCTTCAAAGAAGGCATAGAGCAGCCTACCGCTAAAAAAATAGTAAAACTCATAAAAGACGCCAAAATTAAAGTGCAGACGTCTATTCAAGGCGAACAGCTTCGCGTAACAGGTAAAAAGCGTGACGATCTTCAGGAAGCTATGGCTTTGGTAAAAAGCACTGATTTGGGTCAGCCTTTTCAGTTTAATAATTTCCGCGATTAGTTATGACGCTATTTCCTGCCACTGAAACTATCGTTGCCCAAGCCACAGCCCCTGGTCGTGGCGGTGTGGGTATCGTCAGAGTATCTGGGCCCCAGGCAAAAGCGGTAGCAGATGCAGTGGTAAAAGCGGATCTTAAGCCGCGCATGGCAACTTATCTGCCCTTTTTTGATGCTAATCACCAAATCATTGATCAGGGAATTGCCCTCTTTTTCAACAATCCCCATTCTTTTACCGGCGAAGATGTACTTGAGCTGCAAGGCCATGGTGGTCAAGTGGTTATGGATATGCTTATTGATGCTGTACTGGCGGTAGAAGGCGTGCGTCTTGCGCGCCCCGGAGAGTTTAGTGAACAGGCATTCCTGAATGATAAGCTTGATTTAGCGCAAGCAGAAGCCATTGCTGACTTAATTGATGCCAGTTCCAAACAGGCAGCAAGAAGTGCACTACGGTCGTTGCAAGGGGAGTTCTCGGCTCAGATTCAGGCGTTATCTGAACAAATAATTCATCTTCGAATGTACGTAGAAGCGGCTATTGATTTTCCGGACGAAGAGATTGATTTTTTATCGGATGGAAAGGTTGCGGGTGACTTACATGCAATCATTGAAACGCTTACTCATATTCATCGCCAAGCCAAACAAGGGGCGCTTTTGCGCGAAGGCATGCAAGTCGTTATTGCAGGCCGCCCCAATGCAGGTAAATCAAGTTTGCTTAACGCATTAGCAGGTCGAGACAGCGCTATCGTTACGGAAATTGCCGGCACCACCCGAGACGTGCTAAAAGAGCATATCCACATAAACGGCATGCCACTTCACATCATTGATACCGCAGGATTACGTGATAGTCCTGACAAGGTGGAACAAATCGGAATTGCGCGAGCCTGGCAAGCAATTAGCGAGGCAGACCGAGTACTTTTTGTCGTTGATAGCACAGAAACAACTGCCATCGACCCCTATCAAATCTGGCCGGATTTTATGCACCGTTTGCCGGTGGGTATTCCTACTACCGTGGTGCGTAATAAAGCAGATTTGTCGAGCGAAGTAATTGGCCAACAGGTAGTCGCCACCGCTCATGGTAATATTGATGTCGTTGGATTATCTGCAGAAACGGGTGATGGTATAGCTCTGTTACGTGAACATCTGGCGCAGACAATGGGGCTGGATACTACCAGTGAAGGCCAGTTTATCGCTCGCCGCCGCCATCTTGACGCTCTGGCTAAAGCGGATCAGCATATTATAGCCGGGCAACAGCAATTGCATGACAGCCTGGCAGGAGAACTACTTGCAGAAGAACTTCGCTTGGCGCATCAAGCACTGAGTGAAATTACAGGTGAATTTACCTCGGATGATTTGCTCGGTAGAATCTTTTCTTCGTTTTGCATCGGGAAGTAATCATGTCATCACACTACACCATATTGGTTGGATCAGTGCTTGGAGCCGCCGAGTATGTGGCAGACGCACTGGCAGAAGTCATTAAAAGCGCCGGCCACGAGGCAGAAATTCAGCTTACTCCCCAGTACGGAGAAATCTCTTCAGGAAGTACCTGGATAGTTTGCACATCCACCCATGGCGCCGGCGATTTTCCTGACAACATTCAACCCTTTACGAAAGAAGTTGCCGCAGTTGATTTATCCGGTGTGAACGCCTATATCATTGGCCTGGGCGATAGCAGTTACGATACATTTTGTTTTGCAGCAAAAAATATGAGTACGCTGATTACCGAAAAAGGCGCTACTCTACTTGCAGAGCCATTTTTTATTGATGTACTCAATCACCCTATTCCGGAAGATGCCGCAATTGAATGGTTTGAAGCGCAGTTAAATAAGGCGTAGTCACCGTGTTTACCCAGGCAGAATATCATGCGCTTTGCAGCGGGATTTCCAACGATGCCCGGGTACTCTATTGTCTTGGTCTGCGCCCTACCGCCAACACCACCTCAGCGACAACAGAACCGTTAAATTATAAGCACCTACTCGCTCTGTTGAATGCCGATCAAGACGCTAAACCCTATTCCCGCGGGCGCCAGATCAACAGCCTGCTTCGCCAGCTAGAACATGCGGGGCTCATTGCACTACCCGACGCGCATACACTCGACCAGTCTTTAAACGCGCAAACCTTGCTGTTGCCGCTCTGCACTGATCAGCAGAACAATTTTTCTCATCTGCATCGCCAGCATCAGGAAATGACAACGCGCTGGCGGCCCGACAATGCGTTATTTGAAGAAATGGCTAGCCTGCTGGGTATTATCGATAAAACGTACGAAGAAGAAGATATAGGTGAATTCATCGCCTACTGGCTAGGTCGCCCGTCTTCTGTCTTCAGCCACTTTCAGTGGACGCAGAAATTTGCTTACGCCATTAAATACAAACGCACAGCAATGGGTATGACACCGGTAAAAAAAGTCGGAACGCAGAAAGTCTCGGTTGCGCCAGGTATTGAAGCGGATGATAATGCCCGCAGATTAGTAGAAAAATATTCCTCAACGAAAAAGTCATAGCTATGGATTCTATTAAAGATCGTATAAACAATTTGGCCAAAGCTATGGGAAAAGCTGCTCCTGCAGATGACGCTTACGTCGATTATCAAACCCTGCGTAAGCAGTATGAGCAACAGGCGAATGCTGAGATCCAGCAACTTCAGCAAAATAGTAAGAAACAGCGAATTAACGATCTTCACGGTCGGTCAGATCTGAACCCTAAGTGGACGTTCGCAAATTTGGTCGAAGACAGCGATGATGTCATTGAAGCTGTAAGTATCGCCCAATCTTTCATTGCCGCTCACGAAGATAAAGCCTGGCGGGATGAAGGATCTCACATGATGCTGTTTTATGGTGATTATGGCCGCGGTAAATCGCACATAGCAGGTGCCATTGCCCACCAGTTGATTGATCAATACGAAATTACCGTATTGTACCGGCAACTCTCCACCATGTTGGAGCTACGCTATTTTTCTTATGATTTTAGTGCACAGGATAACATAGGCCAAAAATTTCGCGCCGCCCATCAGGAGCTTCTCGATGTAGATTTGCTCATTCTCGATGAAGTCTGTGTGAATGAATCGGTGCTTAAGAAAAACACTCAAAGCTGGTTAGGAAACCTGCTCAGACAACGATTGGTGAACAAGAAAAACTGCATCCTTATCACTAATCACAATTTAGCAGAGCTTGAACATGCTCTGGGCAGATATTGCTTCGAATCGCTGAAAGAATACGATACGTACAAGGTACGTTTCTCAGGGCCTAGCAGACGCTCAGGATTGGCAGCAGATGAAGCGGAAGCGTCAGATGTCACGCCACGTTACCAGCCTAATCAAGTAAGATAGAATGCTAAACGCACTATTTTCATATCACAAAAGTGCGTTTTTTAACCTTGCCAGAAAATTTCTACCGATCCCTTCATTGATTTGCTGCTTATGCTCAACAGCAGTAACGGCCTGATTCCATCAGCTTAATGTCGAACTTTACCGCTTCCAGCGCGATTTTATCAAGTCTTTTGGCAGTGATAACGGCAGCCTAAACATCAGGCAGATCAGTATAAATTAGCCACATTTCCCTCCTTTCTTCTATAAGATCAGTTCAGTAAAACGAATTAGTGCCCATAGATCATGGAAAAAGTGGCAACCGCTTTGCGAATCCAGTTACACGACCTTTAAAAAGATGATCAATTCCTCGTTCTGACGTTTCTATTACCGCTAAATTAGTATTTAACTTTTAAAATGATCAAGTCGCCAGCAACACAGGTGGTAAAATTCTGTACTATTTTTGATAGGTAGTAATAAAAAAGGTAAAAAATTTCTCAAATGATCATCAATAATAGCGTGGGATCGAAAATATTTATGTGTGAAGTTATGATCAATGTGGAAAAGATCTCATCCACAACCAAGATCCTGATCAAGCCCGCCAAAAGCGGGCATACTTTGATCTTTAGCACGATCTCATCGACAGGTTATCCCCAATGCGATCACACCTTAATCAGGGGTGTGAATAAGATCCTAAGATCCACTGTGCATAACCTCTGATCATGATCAGCACAACTTTTTTGGTTTTGCCATATGTGGATAACTACCCCGCTTATACACAGGATCAGGAGAGTGTTATGATCCCATCTGTACAAGGGTTATTGATCTTACAATTGCATGATCTGGAAGATTTTTTATGGCTTATCAACAGATCGCTGCGATCCTAATAGTAATAAAAATAAGAAGATCTAATAAGATCCTATAATAAATAGCGACGATCCTTTTGCCCATTTGCAAATAATTTGCAGAAAATTTAACCATTTTCTTTAGGCAATAACTCAGCTAAAATACGCGCCCTTTTTTCAGCAACTTCAAAATTGCTGAACGCTTTGGTTTTTGTGAGGTTAAACATGTTTTATCAGCAACCGTTTGATGTCATCGTTGTAGGTGGTGGTCATGCTGGCACAGAAGCAGCTTTGGCAGCTGCACGCATGGGTGCCAATACGCTTTTGCTAACTCACAATATTGAGACCATCGGGCAGATGTCCTGTAATCCCGCTATTGGTGGGATCGGTAAAGGCCATCTGGTAAAAGAAATTGACGCATTAGGCGGTGCAATGGCTCTGGCCATCGATCAGGGCGGGATCCAATTTCGTACATTAAATTCGAGTAAAGGCCCGGCTGTTCGTGCTACAAGAGCACAAGCGGATCGCACCTTGTATCGTCAAGCCATTCGCAAAATCGTGGAAAACCAGCCCAACCTAACGCTGTTTCAGCAAAGCTGCGATGATGTAATTATTGAAAACAATCGCATTGCCGGTGTAGTTACACAGATGGGACTAAAATTTAAAGCAAAGTCTGTGGTATTGACAGTAGGCACCTTCCTTGGCGGTACGATCCATATTGGCCTGGAGAATTATCGCGGGGGTCGTGCTGGCGATCCGCCTTCCATTGCTTTAGCCGAACGTTTGCGCGCTTTACCGTTTCGAGTTGATCGACTGAAAACCGGCACTCCTGCCCGATTAGATGCCAGAACGCTGGACTATAGTGTGATGCAGCCGCAACCGGGCGACGCCCCGACCCCGGTATTCTCTTTTATGGGCAGCAGAGAGATGCATCCACAGCAAATTTCTTGTTACATCACTCATACCAATGAGAGAACGCACGACATCATTCGCTCAGGCTTAGATCGGTCCCCCATGTATACCGGCGTGATCGAAGGGATCGGGCCTCGCTATTGCCCCAGTATTGAAGATAAAATTAATCGTTTTGCTGATAAATCTTCTCACCAGATCTTTGTGGAACCTGAAGGATTAAACAGTATCGAGGTTTATCCAAACGGTATCTCTACAAGTTTGCCCTTTGATGTGCAGGTGGATCTTGTTCGATCCATTCGCGGATTTGAAAATGCTCATATCGTGCGTCCAGGTTACGCGATCGAATATGACTTCTTTGATCCGAGAGATCTGAAGCAAACGCTGGAAACCAAGTTTATTGAAGGTCTGTATTTTGCTGGTCAGATCAATGGCACCACCGGCTATGAAGAAGCCGGAGCGCAAGGTTTGATTGCGGGCGCAAATGCAGCCTTACGGGTGCAACAAAAAGATCCTTTCTTGCTGCGCCGGGATCAGGCTTACATGGGAGTATTGATTGACGATCTGGCGACGATGGGGACCAAAGAGCCCTATCGCATGTTTACCAGCCGTGCCGAGTATCGGCTATTGCTGCGTGAAGATAATGCTGACATCCGTTTGACGGCCGTGGGCAGGGAAATCGGATTGGTAGATGACGATCGCTGGGCCGCTTTCAATGCCAAGTTGGAAGCAGTGGAACGTGAACAGCAACGTTTACGCAGCCACTGGGTGCATCCTGATCATGTCGCTGTGCCTGAACTGAACCCTATGCTGAAAAATCCGGTAAACCGGGAGCATACTTTGGAAGAACTGATCCGGCGCCCTGAGATGACCTACAGCGCCTTAATGGCGATAGATAGCCTTGGCCCAGGTTTAACGGATCCTATTGCTGCAGAACAGGTTGAGATTCAAATTAAGTACGCGGGTTACATTACGCGGCAATTGGAAGAAATCGCAAAAACTCAGCGCCACGAAAATACACTGTTACCCATGGATTTTAATTACAGTCAAATTTCCGGATTGTCTAATGAAGTTGTAGCAAAGCTTAGCGAAGCGCGCCCAGAAACTGTGGGTAAGGCTGCGCGTATTTCCGGTATCACGCCAGCTGCAATTTCTCTTTTGCTGGTGTATTTGAAAAAGCACGGCATGCTGCGAAAACAGGAGCGTATCAGCGCGTGAGCAGGACAATAAACTCGGCAAAATTAGCTGATATTCTTAGCGTTGGTCTCGATAAATTAGGTTTCGCTGTCAGTGAAGAACAGCAACTGAAATTAGTTGGCTATGTAGAACGTTTGCACAAATGGAATAAAGCCTATAATTTGACGTCGGTGAGAGATCCTGAGCAAATGATGGTAAAGCATATCCTGGATTCTCTTACGGTAAAGCCGTTCATCATCGCCAACCGTGTAATCGATGTAGGAACTGGACCGGGACTGCCAGGCTTTCCTCTGGCCATTGTACTTCCCCATACCGAATTCACCTTACTGGACAGTCTGGGCAAACGGGTAAGATTTATGAAGCAGTGCGCCCATGAACTCGGTGTCGACAATGTCACCCCCATCCATAGTCGGGTTGAAGACCATCAACCTGATCCTCTGTACGACGTAGTGATAAGCCGTGCTTTTGCTTCCCTAAAAGATATGTTGCACTGGTGCGCGCATCTGGTAGATTCATCGGGGGAATTTCTGGCGCTGAAAGGACAGTATCCGCAGGACGAGATTACGCAAGTTAGCTATCACTTTCAAGTCGATTCGGTGACCGCTCTTTGCGTGCCGGATCTTATCGGAGAGCGTCATTTAGTGACTATACGAAAAGTGTAACGGGATTCATTGTGGCTAAGGTTATCGCGATTGCGAATCAAAAAGGTGGCGTGGGTAAGACCACAACAGCAGTCAATGTGGCCGCGTCAATGGCAGCAACCAAAAGAAAGGTATTGTTGATTGACCTGGATCCTCAGGGGAATGCAACGATGGGCAGTGGCGTTGATAAATATGACGCTGAAGCCACATGTTATGAGTTATTGATTGAAGAGAAGCCTGCCGAAGATGTGATTATTCGTGAGACTGCAGGTAAGTATGATTTGGTAGCGGCCAATGGTGATGTGACTGCTGCGGAAATTAAATTAATGGAAATGTTTGCGCGGGAAGTACGTCTGCGCAACGCATTAAAGCCGGTTATGGACTATTACGACTTTATTTTCATTGATTGTCCGCCTTCACTTAATCAGCTCACCGTTAATGCTCTCGCGGCTGCAGATTCCGTTTTGGTGCCGATGCAATGTGAATACTATGCGCTGGAGGGTTTGACCGCCCTGATGGACACTATTCAAAAGCTGGCTTCGGTGGTCAATCCGCAACTGAAGATAGAAGGTGTGTTGCGAACCATGTATGATCCACGCAATCGCCTTGCCAATGATGTATCCGAACAGTTGAAACGCCACTTTGGCGAGCAGGTCTATCGCACGGTTATTCCGCGTAATGTGCGTCTTGCTGAGGCACCTAGCTTTGGTACGCCTGCGATGTATTACGATAAGTCTTCAACCGGCGCAAAAGCTTATTTATCATTGGCTGGTGAAATTTTAAGAAGGCGGGATAAGCCCCAGCAAACTCCGGCGAAAGCAAGTTAATAATATTCTGGTATCTTCGCCAGACATTCGGTGTAAGTCTTTGAGGAAACTATGTCAGCGAAAAAAAGAGGACTAGGACGTGGCTTAGATGCGCTGTTAGCGACTAGTCAGTCTTCATCCCGTCAGCAAGAACAAAACGCCAGTGCCGCTGAGCAAAGCGAACTTAATAAACTGCCTATCGAATATTTGAAGCCTGGCAAATACCAGCCGCGTAAAGATATGTCTCCAGAAGCGCTGGAGGAATTAGCGTCTTCGATACGATCGCAAGGCATAATTCAACCTATTGTTGTGCGTACAGTGGGGGAAAACGAGTACGAAATCATTGCCGGGGAACGGCGCTGGCGCGCTGCACAGTTAGCACAGCTTGATGTGGTGCCGTGTCTTATCAAAAATGTCCCTGATGAAGCCGCGGTAGCTATTGCACTGATTGAAAACATTCAGCGCGAAGATCTCAATGCCATGGAAGAAGCTCAGGCGCTCGACCGTTTGATGAAAGAGTTTGAACTCACGCATGCGGAAACCGCTGCTGCGGTTGGAAAATCTCGTACTACTGTCACAAATCTTTTACGGCTGAATAACCTAAATGAAGACGTAAAGCTGCTGTTAGAACATGGCGATATTGAAATGGGTCATGCACGGGCGCTATTGGCGCTGGACGGTGACATGCAATCTGAGGCTGCTCAGGTAGTGTCGGGCAAAGGGCTCACTGTTCGCGATACGGAAAAGCTCATTCGAAAATTTCTTGAACCGGAAAAGCCCAAAACCGAAAAGAAAATTGATCCAGATGTTCAGAATCTGGTAACAAGCCTTTCGGAAAACTTAGGGGCGCAGGTGTCTATTGATCACAATCTTCGTGGTAAAGGTAAGTTAGTGATAAGTTTTAATGATTTAGACCAGTTGGACGGAATCTTGTCCAGAATCAAGTAGCAAGCGGCAAGAAAAAACCCGTGATTTGTTAATTAATTGTTAGGTTTGAGATTGTTATTTCGTATAGAATGCTCAGGCAACCTGATATTCCGGCAGAAAAGCGCTTAAATAGCTTCCAATATACGATGTACTGTTGAAAATTATCGGTAAAACAGTATACTTCTGACGCTTTTTAAGTGGGCTTGAACAACCTGAGAGTGATTGTGAAAAGAGACCTGGCTGCCAACGGCAAGCGGTTAGCCAAAAAAGGCACTATTTATCAGCTCGGTATTGCGGTCTTGCTGGTACTTTTCTCGTCGTGGTTCATCTCATCTAGTATTGCTGTTTCTACAGGCATCGGTGCGCTAATAAGCATCTTGCCCAACGCGTTATTCGCAGTGTTCGCGTTTCGTTATGCTGGAGCCTCTAAAAACGAGCTCGTTGCGCGAAGCTTTAGCCAGGGAGCAAAAGTTAAACTGGCAATGACAGTCATCTTATTTGTAGTGGCCTTTAAGGGAATGCATGCAGACCCTATAGCGGTTTTTCTCGCTTACGCCGTTACAACCGTCACCTATTGGGTGGCGTTGTTCCGTCGACAATAATATAAAACAAGTAAGTCAGGTCAGGGCTAGCAGTAGTACCAAGACCACAGCGGAACATGAAAAAGTTTTTACACTTTAAAATTTGGGTTGAAACATGGCATCAGAGATAACAACACAGGATTATATTCTCCACCATTTGACTAATGCCACCATGTGTAGCACAGACGATGGTCTGAAGTTCAGTCACGGTGAAGAGCTAAATAATGTATCCGAAGTCTGTGCAGAAGCAGGTTTCTGGGTATGGAACATTGATACAATGGCTTGGTCGATCTTGCTTGGCGTCCTATTTTTATGGCTATTTCGTCGAGTATCGAAAAAAGCAACAACCGGCGTTCCTGGCAAGTGGCAGGCGTTCGTAGAAATTGTTGTTGAATTTGTTAACGACAATGTTCGCGATACCTTCCATGGCAAGAATAACCTGATAGCGCCACTGTCTTTGACTATTTTCGTTTGGGTATTTTTGATGAACCTGATGGATTTGGTCCCAGTAGACGTACTACCCTGGGTCGCTGGTCAGATAGCGAATCAGGCAACTGGCGTTGATCCTCATCATGTTTATATGAAAGTGGTACCCACCACCGACCTGAACATGACGCTGGCATTAGCGCTCGGCGTGTTCATTCTTATTCTTTTTTACTCAATTAAAGTAAAAGGCATTGGTGGTTTTACGAAAGAACTGACTATGCAGCCTTTCAACCACTGGGCTTTCATACCTGTTAACTTTATTTTAGAAACGGTGACGCTGATTGCTCGTCCGTTCTCTTTGGCTTTACGGTTATTCGGTAACTTATATGCGGGTGAATTAATCTTTATTCTTATCGCTACGCTAGGTGTATGGCAGTTGCCACTCTACTTCCCCTGGGCGGTATTCCATATTCTGGTTATTGTGCTGCAGGCTTTCATTTTCATGATGCTGACCATCGTCTACCTGAGCTTGGCGCACGAAGACCATTAACAAAGAAAGACAGGTGCAGCCTGGCGTGCCTGTAAGCGCTCGGGCTGCAATTGAAACAGTTTTTAATTTTGCTTTAACTTTTAATATTTAACTTAAATCGGAGACGTTCATGTTATACATCGCTGTTGCACTATTGATTGGTTTGGGTGCCCTGGGTACTGCAATTGGTTTTGGTCTGCTGGGTGGTAAATTCTTAGAATCTGCTGCTCGTCAACCTGAACTGGCACCTCAACTGCAGGTCAAAATGTTTATCGTTGCGGGTCTTATCGACGCTATCGCTATGATCGGCGTAGGTATTGCTCTTTACCTTCTGTTCGCTGTTGGTGCTTAATTTTATTAAATCCATCTTATTAGCGAACATTTATGAGGAGGAGCGGTTGTGAATATTAACGCCACTCTAATAGGTCAGTTAATCGCGTTTATGGTCTTTGTGTGGTTCTGCATGAAATATGTATGGCCGCCGCTGCTGAATGCGATCGAAGATCGTCAGAAGAAAATTGCCGATGGGCTTGAAGCTTCTGTACGTGCAGAGAAAGACCTGGAACTTGCTCAGGAGAAAGCCACTGAGCAGTTAAAAGAAGCGAAGGCGAAAGCAACTGAGATTATCGAGCAAGCCAAGAAGCGTGCTAATCAACTTGTTGATGAAGAGACGCAACGTGGTCAGGCCGAACGCGAAAAAATTATCGCTCAAGGTTACGCCGAAATAGAAGCTGAGCGCAATCGTGCCAAAGAGGAACTGCGCAAGCAGGTTGCTGCTCTTGCAGTAGCTGGCGCACAGCAGATTCTACAACGCGAAATCGATGCAAATTCACAAAACGACATTGTTGAAAAACTTGTCGCAGAACTTTAACGGAGGTGATGAGCCATGTCTGAATTGACAACTGTTGCTCGTCCCTATGCTAAAGCTGCTTTCGATTTTGCAGTCGAGCATAACGCTATTGCCCAATGGCAAGATATGTTGAATTTTGCCGGAGCAGTGTCGAGCAACAAAGAAATGCACCAGTATCTTACTGGTGCTGTTGCCCCAGACACGCTGGCGGACATTTTTATCAACGTGTGTGGTGAGCAACTCGACCAACATGGTCAAAACCTGGTTAAGGTATTGGCTGAAAATAAACGTTTAGCGGTGCTGCCAGATATTTCTGAAATGTTTGATGCGTTCAAAGCAGAGTACGAGAAGCAAGTCGATGTTGACGTGACTTCCGCTATTGCTCTGACTGATGCTCAGAAATCAGAACTCAGCGCAACGTTAGAGAAACGTTTGGCACGTAAAGTGAAGCTTAATTGTAACGTGGACCCTGCCCTGATTGCCGGATTTATAGTGAAAGCCGGTGATACAGTTATTGATGGTTCCGTGAAATCGAAATTGAACCGTCTCGCAGACGCGTTGCAAGCATAACGGGGATATGAGCATGCAACTTAATTCCACTGAAATTGCAGAACTGATCAAAAAAAGAATTGAACAGTTTAATGTTACCAGTGAAGCACGCAATGAAGGCACCATCGTCGCAGTAACCGATGGTATTATCCGCATTCACGGCTTAGCCGATGTAATGCAAGGTGAAATGATTGAGCTTCCTGGCGGTCGCTATGCGATTGCATTGAACCTCGAGCGTGACTCTGTTGGTGCAGTAGTCATGGGTCCTTACGCGGATCTTCAAGAAGGTACCAAAGTACAGTCTACTGGCCGTATTTTAGAGGTGCCAGTAGGTCGTGCGCTCCTTGGCCGTGTAGTTAACACGCTGGGTGAGCCAATTGACGGTAAAGGTGCCATTGATGCTGAAGGTTTCGAACCGGTAGAAAAGATTGCGCCGGGCGTTATCGATCGTCAATCGGTTGATCAACCTGTACAGACTGGTTATAAGTCTGTCGATGCGATGATTCCAGTAGGTCGTGGTCAGCGTGAGTTGATTATCGGCGACCGTCAGACTGGTAAAACAGCCATGGCAGTTGATGCCATCATCAACCAGAAAGATTCCGGCATTAAATGTATTTATGTTGCAGTTGGTCAGAAAGCTTCGACCATTGCTAACGTAGTACGGAAGTTGGAAGAGCACGGCGCAATGGCTCATACCATTGTTGTTGCTGCTTCTGCATCCGAATCTGCAGCGTTGCAATATTTAGCACCGTATTCTGGTTGTACTATGGGTGAGTTCTTCCGCGATCGCGGTGAAGACGCACTTATTGTATACGATGACTTGTCTAAGCAAGCAGTTGCTTATCGTCAAATTTCGCTACTGCTACGACGCCCGCCGGGCCGTGAAGCCTATCCTGGTGACGTGTTTTATCTACATTCACGTTTGCTTGAACGTGCCGCACGTGTAAATGAAAAATATGTAGAGCGTTTCACCAATGGTGAAGTGAAAGGCCGCACCGGTTCGTTAACCGCCTTGCCTCTCATTGAGACGCAGGCTGGTGACGTTTCTGCATTCGTACCTACTAACGTAATCTCAATTACTGATGGTCAGATCTTCTTAGAAACTGACTTGTTTAACTCGGGCATCCGTCCTGCTGTTAACGCTGGTGTGTCTGTATCCCGTGTAGGTGGTGCAGCACAAACTAAGATCGTTAAAAAGCTCGGTGGTGGTATTCGTCTTGCTCTGGCACAGTATCGTGAGTTGGCGGCATTCTCGCAGTTTGCCTCAGACCTTGATGATGCTACACGTGCACAGCTAGAACACGGCCAGCGTGTAACTGAGCTGATGAAGCAGAAGCAATATACGCCATTGTCCATTGCAGATATGGGCGTGTCCCTGTTCGCGGTAGAAAAAGGTTTCTTGAAAGACGTAGAATTGAACAAGATTCTGGACTTTGAAGCAGCATTGCATTCTTACATGCACAGTGAACATGCTGAACTGGTCAAGACTATTAATGCAACAGGTAACTACAACGACGACATTGAGTCTCAGTTGAATGACGCTTTAACAAATTTCAAAGCGACACAAACTTGGTAACCAATGGTGCTGGTTGGGGTTTTTCAGCCAGCATAAACGTTGAGTAATCGGAGAAATAGTCATGGCCAGCGGAAAAGAGATAAAAGGTAAGATTGGGAGTATCAAAAATACTCAAAAAATTACCAGTGCGATGGAAATGGTTGCCGCGTCTAAGATGAAGAAGGCGCAGGAACGTATGGCCTCTGGTCGTCCATATGCACAAAATATGCTTAAAGTGATTGGTCACATTGCTAACGGCAACCTGGAGTACCGCCATCCTTATCTAGAGGAGCGTGAGGTAAAGCGGGTCGGCTTCATTGTTATTTCCACTGACCGAGGTTTATGCGGAGGATTAAATTCCAACGAATTTAAACTTGTCACTCAACACGCCAGAAAATGGCGTGAACAAGGTGTAGAGGTGGATTTCGCAGCGTTAGGATCAAAGGCATGTGCGTTCTTCAATCGGTTCGGTGGCAGGCTGTTAGCGGCTGAATCAGGATTAGGTGACGCGCCTAAGGTAAGTGATGTGGTTGGTGTAGTACGTGTTATGTTGAGAGCGTACGATGAAGGCAAGCTGGATCGGGTTTATCTGGTTTTCAATGACTTCGTCAACACCATGTCGCAAGTGCCTGTGATAAATCAATTATTGCCTTTGCCAAAGTCTGAAGATGACGAATATAAGCATCGCTGGGATTACATTTACGAACCCGATCCAAAAGCCATTTTGGAATCACTAATGGTTCGTTATATTGAATCCCAAGTGTATCAGGGCGTAGTAGAGAATGCTGCGTCAGAGCAGGCGGCACGTATGGTCGCGATGAAAGCGGCAACTGATAATGCCGGAGATTTAATAGACGAACTGCAACTGATATACAACAAAGCCCGTCAAGCAGCAATCACACAGGAAATCAGTGAGATTGTTAGCGGCGCCGCAGCGGTGTAGGCAAAGGTTTAGAAGAGATAACGAGGACAAATTATGAGTCAAGGTAAGGTCGTCCAGATCATTGGCGCCGTTGTGGACATCGAATTTCCACAAGATGCGGTTCCAAGAGTTTATGACGCACTACGAGTTACCGAAGGTAACTTGACAGGATTAACCCTGGAAGTGCAGCAACAGTTAGGTGGTGGTGTAGTTCGTACCATCGCGATGGGAACGACGGATGGTCTACAGCGTGGACTAGGGGTGGAAAATACGGGCGCTCCAATTATGGTACCGGTAGGAACAGCTACCCTTGGCCGTATTATGGACGTTCTGGGTAATCCTATTGATGAAGCGGGTCCTATTGGTGAAGAAGAGCGTATGTCTATTCACCGTGAAGCACCAAGCTATGAAGAGCAGTCCAGCTCTTTAGAGCTTTTAGAGACAGGCATAAAGGTTATCGACCTTGTATGTCCGTTCGCTAAAGGCGGTAAAGTGGGGCTGTTTGGTGGTGCGGGTGTAGGTAAAACCGTGAACATGATGGAGCTAATCCGCAACATCGCTATCGAACACAGCGGATATTCTGTATTCGCCGGTGTGGGCGAGCGGACTCGGGAAGGTAACGACTTCTACCATGAAATGAACGACTCCAATGTACTGGATAAAGTATCGCTGGTATACGGGCAGATGAATGAACCGCCGGGTAACCGTTTACGGGTGGCCTTGACCGGACTGACAATGGCGGAAAAGTTCCGTGATGAAGGCCGTGATGTACTGTTCTTCGTAGATAACATCTACCGTTATACATTGGCTGGTACTGAGGTATCGGCACTATTGGGCCGTATGCCTTCTGCGGTAGGTTATCAGCCTACGCTTGCTGAAGAAATGGGTGTATTGCAAGAACGCATTACCTCGACGAAAACGGGTTCAATTACCTCAATTCAAGCGGTATACGTACCTGCGGATGACTTGACGGATCCGTCTCCGGCGACCACGTTCGCTCACTTGGATGCAACGGTAGTATTGTCTCGTGACATTGCTTCTTTAGGTATTTACCCTGCGGTAGATCCTCTTGATTCCACGTCTCGTCAGCTGGATCCATTAGTAATTGGTCAGGAGCATTATGACGTAGCGCGCGGCGTACAAACTGTGTTGCAGCGTTATAAAGAGCTGAAAGATATTATCGCGATTTTGGGTATGGATGAGCTATCTGAAGAAGATAAGCAAGTTGTATCTCGTGCGCGTAAAATACAGCGCTTCTTATCGCAGCCTTTCTTCGTAGCAGAAGTTTTCACTGGCGCACCAGGTAAATATGTCTCTCTTAAAGACACGATTAGTGGCTTTAAAGGTATCCTGGCCGGTGATTACGATGATATGCCAGAGCAAGCATTCTATATGGTTGGCTCTATCGAGGAAGCTCAGGAAAAAGCCAAAAAAGCGTAACTCAAGCGGGCTGGTATGTTTCTCCAGCCATGTTTAATTCGCTTCCTATTGGAGGGTTAAATGGCAGCTATGACAGTTCATCTGGATGTGGTAAGCGCAGAAGAGCAAATCTTTTCTGGTCGCGTAGAAACAATACAGGTGACGGGCAGCGAAGGTGAACTGGGTATTCATCCTGGTCACGCGCCACTCATCACTGCAATTAAACCTGGTATGGTGCGTTTGGTTAAGCAGCACGGTGAAGAAGAAATGATTTACGTTGCCGGTGGAGTACTTGAAGTACAACCTGGCAACGTCACTGTACTGGCTGATTCTGCGGTTCGAGCTGAAGACTTGGATGAGCAGGCAGCACAAGAAGCTAAACGTCGTGCAGAACAGCACATCGCCAATCCAGGCGCTGACTTTAATTACGCTGAAGCTGCTCAAGAGCTGGCAGAAGCAATCGCGCAGTTACGACTTATTCAGAAACGACGCAAGTAATTATTCACAGTATTTGTTAAAAGCCCGACGTTGTTCGGGTTTTTTTATGCCTAAAAATCACTCATATTCTGACACCGTCTATACTGTAAAAACTTTTTATTCTGGAGCGAAAAATATGAGTCGAGAACACGGCAGATGTCTTTGCGGTGCCATCAGCGTTGAAGTGGAAGCCATTAAAGAAAGCTTAGGAGTTTGTCATTGTACAATGTGCCGAACCTGGGGCGGAGGTCCGTTTCTGGCGGTTGAGTGCGGTACAGCGGTAAAGTTTTCCGATGAAAGCAAGGTAGGCCGCTATCGCTCCTCTGAATGGGCTGAAAGAGGATTTTGCAAACAGTGCGGTACTCATTTATTCTACTGCTATCTTCAAGACAACAGCTATCACATACCCGCCGGCATTTTTCCTGATTTACAAGCCACCATGACCAGCCAAATATTTATTGACGAAAAGCCGAATTATTATCGTTTTGCGAATGAAACAAAAATGCTGACTGGTGAACAACTCGTCGCTCTTTTTAATAAAGGCCAGGAATAAACAGTATGCATGAAGATAGACTTATAGATTATCTGGAGCTTCCGAGTAAAGATCTTGCTGCGACAAGACGCTTTTTTGGCAAGGTTTTTGGTTGGCATTTTACCGATTACGGAGAGGAATATACGGCTTTTAACTCTACTGCTATGCAAGGCGGATTTTACCTTAATGATAAAGTTTCTTTAACGGCGACGGGTGGGGCATTGGTCATATTCTACTGCCGGAATCTGGAAGAAGTTAAACAACAGATAGAACAGGCAGATGGCAAAATTATTAAGCCGATTTTTGAATTTCCTGGCGGTAAACGTTTCCATTTTACCGAGCCGGGTGGCAGCGAGTTCGCAGTTTGGTCTGATCAGTAACTACCATTGTAGAGGAAAAACCAGGAATGTGGCGACAATGGGAAATAAATTTTATCGCCACTTAACCTAATTTATTGGCGCTACTGGTTGGCTTGCGTGCTGAGTGGCAGTACACTACACCCGTAATAAAGGGATGCCATAGCCCATACCCTCCTTCTGAAGCAGATTAAAATGAAGTAAAGGAAAAAAGTGCCAGTCGGGGACTTTCACCGTTTTTACGCAGTAAAGGCCTAATGAAAAATAGCATTAATTATCCTTCTTCACCCTCATCGCCTTTGTGGCTGTATCCGGCTGGTTATATCGCATTGAGTCTGTGTCTGAGCTATTTTACCGGCCTGCTCAATCTCTCCGGAGTCGATGAGCCAGGAGCACAGCGAGACTTTAATGCAGCCGTAGGCATGCCTCTCCTAACGGGCTACTTCTGGTGGGCCATTCGTCTCTTGCACCAAAAAGTTGCGAGCACATTGATGAGCTACCTGCTCGACCAAAATGCACTCAGCCATTTTTCCTATCATCGTCTCAAACTGGCTAAGCGGTGGAGAAACCAAAAAATAGCCGCGTTTACTATTGCTGTGTTTTTAACAGCTATCTATCTGTTGACAGAGGATTTGCTGGCGGTAACGTTCTCCTCCGAAATATTGGTGCTGAATATTCTTGCTGTTCCTTTCTGGTTTTTTTTCTGGCTTTTCCTTTTCCAAATTACCAGTTCAACTCAATACGTCATTAAATATTGCATACATATCGAAACCGACAGCGTTAGCTCGCTGAAGGCGTTGAAACGGGTATCGGACCTTGGCGTTGAAAATATATTTTACGCTACTGTGGCTTTGGCTATTATTCCGGTGTTCTGGCTTAACAAAGATGTACCCGCTATTGATGTAATTATTCTCGTAATTTTTACTTTCTCGCTGGTGCTTTATCTATTTTTTCCAGCCTTTAGAGTCTATCAGCTAATTGCTACCAATAAATCGCACATTATCAACAGCCTGGATTCGGAAGTCGCAACTATTTATAAAACCGAAGTAAAAGAAGAGACACAGGCGAATCTGTATATTGAAAACCTCCGTCGCTTGCAGAACAAAAAGGAAGAAGTAGAAACGCTGTCAAAGTGGCCGCTCAACGTTCAGCAGTGTTTTAGGGTAGCGTTGGTAATAATACTAGTTCCCAGTTCATGGGTAACGCTTTCCCTGTTGGAACATCTTATCGGCTGATCAACGGATGGCATGCTCAAATATGTCGGCAATAGTAGCTCTATACGCCTGCGCAAGCCCACATGAGATTGGAAGATGGTAAACGAGAAGGCAAAAAAGCAGATTCGAGCTACAGTTCAGTTAATTCCATCTGGTTGCGTCGCCAGCTATGGTCAGATTGCCGACCTGGCGGGCTTACCTGGGAGAGCCAGATTGGTCGGAAAATGCTTACAAGTAGAAGGCACCCAACCTTTGCCTTGGTATCGAGTTTTGCGTTCAGACGGTAAAATCGCGTTTCCACCGGGTTCTGAATTTGCCAAGGAGCAGCGCAGCAGGCTACTGGAAGAAGGTGTTGACGTAAGAAATAACCGCGTTTCGCTTAAACAGTTTGGTTGGACGCCGGAGCTTCATGCACTTTTGCACGATCTGCGTTTTTAATTACTTGTGCAATTTTTGCTGTTAAGATAACTAACATCTTGATATGGCTTGTTCTTTATCCGTATATGAGCTCATTAAAAACGATAAAAATAGATGAACTTGTTCCAGGCATGTATGTAAACGAAATAATCGAACAGTCTGGAGCAATAAAAATAAAAAGTCAGGGCCGGGTTACGCGTCTTGAAGTTGTCGATACATTAAGAAAACGAGGCGTGAAACGCCTTACAATTGATTTAGATAAACAATTCACGCCTGAACAGCCCGCCGAAATAGTTGCTGAAACGGCTCCTGTGGATGTCGCTATTTTAGAACAAGAAGAGACCGTATCGTTTTCTAAAGAATTAGTGCGTGCAGAAAATATCCACAAAAAAGGCAAGAGAATTCAGAAGCGTCTGCTTGAGGCGGTACAGAATGGCTTGCCCTTCGATGACAAAATTCCCCGAGAATTTTCCCAGAGCCTTGTTTCTTCTATCCACCGCAATCCCGATGCCTTACTTTGTCTGACAAAGATACGGGAAAAGGATGATTATCTGCTGGAGCATTCTCTTAACGTAGCGATACTGTTGGCAAATTTTGGTAAATTTATCGGCATGAGCGCAAAAGAGGTGGAAGATTTGGCTTACGCAGGTTTTCTACATGATATGGGAAAAATCCGTATTCCAGATGAAATTCTGCATAAGCCCGGACGTCTGACCAATATGGAAATGAACGTCATGAAAGATCACGTGTATTTTGGCGTCACTGTGCTCGAAGAGATGAATATTGCTCCTCATTTAATCCGCACCGTAAGTGAGCACCATGAACGTCTTGATGGCTACGGGTATCCCAATGGATCCAGAGGAGAACAGATAAGTCGTGCAGGACGTATGCTGGCAATAGCCGATGTTTATGATGCACTAACAGCTGATCGCTGTTACAAAGCCGGAATGTCGAGCCAAAAGGCGCTTCAGATTCTATTGGGAGAAACGCCTGATAAGCTGGATAAAGAATTAGTTCAACTGTTTATTAAGTGTATGGGAATTTATCCGGTAGGAAGTTTGGTTAAGCTCAGTAATGACCGAATTGCTATGGTAGTTCAGCAAACACAAAGTCCACTTGCTCCTGTGGTTAAAGCTTTTTATTCATTAAGAGGTGGCCATTTTCTTGAACCGAAAGATTTCGATCTCAGTAGCGGTACAGAGCTGAAAATCGAAAGAGCGGTCTTGGCAAAGGATTATAAAATAAACTTCAACGCCTATTTCGAGAAAATAATAGCGACATAAATGCCCTGTTGCGTTATGTCTGCTATTAAGAACGCGACTTTTCTCCCTTAGCTAAAAATAACTCGCCGCAATGAAATCGGTTTTTCACCGCAGTTGTTTAACCTGCAGAGTATCTTGTTTAGCGTGCATTCAGTTTTAATAGTCTATGCTATTACTAAAATTATTATGGAACGGGACTTGCTGAGTTCCTTATTGTCTTTTAGAAAATTGTTAAAGAGGATGTTATGAGAAAAACCCTTACGGCTAGTTTACTTACCGTGGCTTTGGTAGCAGGAGGCTGCGCCACTAGCCCAAATAATACGCAAAAAGGTGCAGGCATTGGAGCAGTAGTTGGCGCCTTGTTAGGTAAAGCGACTGGCGACAACGATAAAAGCCGATACGCCTGGGGCGCTGTAGTGGGCGCAATAGCAGGTGGTGCCATCGGTAATTATATGGATAGACAAGAAAAAGAATTTCGTGATGAGCTTGCGGATACCGGTGTACAGGTAGTTCGGGAAGGTGATAGTTTGCGATTAATCATGCCAGGAGATATTACTTTTGCCACTAACAGCGCCTCAATTAGCCCCAATTTTAATCCTGTTCTTAATGATGTGGCCAAGGTGCTGAATAACTACGAAAAAACGGTACTGTTAATTGAAGGTCATACCGATGACACTGGGTCGGAGCAATATAATCAAGCGCTTTCAGAACGCCGGGCCCAAGCAGTAAAAAACCTGCTTGTGACTTCAAATGTTAACCCTCAGCGGGTTACTACTGTTGGACTGGGTGAGTATCAGCCTAAAGTGGCAAATACATCGGCGGAAAATCGTCAGACGAATCGCCGGGTAGAGTTAAAAATTCAGCCTTTGACCGGCCAGAATACCTAATTAAGTAATGCTAAGGGCGCTATTAACGGCGCCCTTGATAACCTAAACCGTCTAGCCAGATTTTAGCCTGTTGTTCCACCCGACCACCAAGTATTTTACTGCGACGCCACACTTCATCATGCCAAGCGCTATCGGCATTGGCTGCTGGAGCAATTTTCGCAGCATTATCTTCGGGGCCGCTATATACATAATAGTCGGCAAGCTGTTCGAGAGTTTCAGCGGAGACAAGGCGCGAGGTTAATTGCCGCAAGGGAACCTCGCCAAGCAATGAATTTTTTAGGTTGATAAAGCCATTGCCGATGACATCTTCCGGCAAGGCAGTGGGAGCAAGATGAGGCCAAAGGACTACAGCATCCACTTCTGACCGATGAATAAGGTTGGCGACGAGAGAGGTAAAAGGTTTGTCATAGCCAGCAATAGTAATATCTTGCTTTACAGTATGAAACGCACCAAACATTAAAATGGCGGTATGTTCCTGTGCCAGCACTTCCTGCTCAATTATCTCAGCATAACCTTTTTCGCGGGTTTCGGTGAGATCTTCCCACTGCGCTTTCGTTAACCCTTTCCACTCAAACTCCGGTTCCGCTAGCACCATGCGTATTTTGTGTTGCCGTTGCTGATTTAACTCACGCAGTCTTAAAAAGAGGTTTTCGTACTGTGCATACTGCCAAGCCATAAAATAAAGCGTGTCCCGCCAAATTGGACGCAGTGTCGCAAGGTCTATACTTTTGCCATGTAGAAGGTAATCATCTGCCAATGACTGATATTTCTGATTACCAAATTCCACCACAATGTCATCATATTTACGAGCATTCGCTTCGTCTTCTATCAGCCGTAGGAGTAATTCCATCGGCATAGCGGAACCATGAACATCTCCTATAACTAATAGCTGATGTTCAGGAAGATCATCGGCTACTGCCGGGGGAGCAGGCTGCGCGCTTGACGCGGCGAAAGACATGAGTACAAGTAAAATTACCCAACGCTGATTACAAGGCATTGTAGCTCCTGTTAATGTAGCTGATATTGCTTAACCTGATCAACAACATCTCCAACAATATCATTGGGAATTGGAATGGCAAGATGATACTGCGACACCTTCCATTTATCATTACTTTTAGTCCGTACACCTGTGCCGCGGGTTTGCCCCAGCACGCGTTCCCCAAAAAATTCATCAAACCAGACTACATCCTCATTTGGGAGAAAAAAACATCCATGACGACTATGGCTTAGGTATGTCTAACTCTGATATCAAAAGCAAGCTTGGCGTAGTGTATAAACTTTTTGGTCTAGCTTTCGCTACCTCTGAGCCAAAGAAAGTCGCATCCGGCTAGCATGCATCGGCATAATGATTCCATCGAGCCTCACAGCTTGATGTAGCGGGTTGAATATTGCCTCAACCTTGATATTTTCATCAGCCTGTGTTGGCAACACAGATAACGAAAAAAGAAAAATAACTGGCGATTTACCAGGCACCTCTTAAACAAGCTCAAAACTGGCTGTGTGAACTAAAAAACATCGCTCCCAGGATTTCTTGAGGCATAGTTTGTAGATTGAGGCGCTGTAATAACCTTCTAGGTGAGAATTCTTGTCTTTCAAAATTCGCTGCAGATGAGGTGATATACACGTAGAACGGAACAGTAATTTTACCAGCCTCATCAACGCCCCTTTTTAAACCTAACGCCACCGGTTAAACAGAATTCGTGAACAAAGCGTTTCATGATAAGGGTGGTGGGCACATGCTCTTGATTGTTCTCATATGCAATTGCCACACAGTAATCTTCATCGACAACCCGGCGTGAGAAGGACCACGCTCTTTCGGCAAGCGTATGTTTAGCCCTTACCAGTGTCGGCTGCAGAGTGTTATCCAGAGAAAACCAAAACGTATTCAACGCAATGGCCAGCCCTTTCCCTTCAGCTTTAATTAAGGCTTCTTTCAGCGTCCATAATGTAAAAAAACGCAATGCGCTATCATTGCCTGCTTCCACGTCTTTTTGCAAAAGTTCGCTGCTCCATTCGTTGGGGTGGAAATAGTGATCAGCAATTCTTTTTGTATTGCGGTTACGGTCAACGAATTCTACATCAACACCGATAGCGCGCCGCTTTGCTACCCCTATTACTACCTTGTCACGGGAGTGCGACAGGTTAAACTGCAGAGCTAGCGGATTGACTACAAGTTCAGGCTTTCCATGCGCATTGGTTGTAAAGCGAAGCGACTTCGCGGATTCTTCAGGTGAATAGCAGCTAACAACAGAACGCAATGCTGCTCGCGAAACGAGAAACTGCTGCTTTCTGCTTTGCGAGCGAAAAGATTTCAGTCTGTCATTCTCGTCTTTGCTCAGCATAGCCGAGCACTCGCCCAAAATATCGGCTCGCTGCATCTTCAAAATATCTACGAGCCAGACATGTATTTCGTCACGAGGAATGGCGATAGGTGTCGAGGGTGAAGGGGAAATCACAGTGACCTTTAGCATTATAGATGCTGCTAAAACAGCTTAATAAAATGTAAACGACATTTATACCACCCCGCGATGCTATGCGCTCATAAATCGATGAGGATAGGTTTAAACGCATAAATAGTTTTTAGCGTTCTATTAGTTTAAACTGACGAGCTTTATAGAAGCAGTCATATTGCAAGGATTACATTAACTATGTCTAGACAAACCGAATCTGAAAATAAAATGGCTCAGCTATTGGTTGATGCGTTAAATCTTGAAGACATGGAAGCTGAAGATATTAATCCGGAAGAGCAACTGTTTGGTGATGGTCTTGGCCTTGATTCAATTGATGCACTGGAGATATCTCTTGCGATATCGAAAGAATACGGCGTACAAATCAAAGCGGAAGATGAAGGAACTCGCGAAGCGTTTGCAACCTTACGAAGCCTGACCGCGTTCGTGGAAAAAAATAAATAGAACTGTTTTAGCAAAGCTTCTTCCAGGCGTTTGAAATACCAAAAGAATGTCATACTTGGTTACGTCTGTGCGCGGGTAAACTGGCAGATTCAACACTTGCAACCTTGCAGCAGTATCGGTAGCTTCTCATTATCGTCCTGGCGAGGGTTTCAATATAATTCCTGCAATATATGTGAATTTTTCGACCAGGCTCTATTTTATTGTTGTGTGGTTGTTAAGCCAGAACCGAGTACCTGCTAATTCATGAACATAGATATTATCGACTACGAATCCTGCTCTGCGGCCGGCATTAACCTTGCGGCACTACGCGTGTCTCTCAGGCAGCATAAAAGCGGTTTGATCAAAAATGACTTGCCAGATTCAGCATTAAATACCTGGATAGGCCGCGTTGAGCAGGTTGATGCCATAGATGATTTACAGCAGTGGCAAAGCCGCAACAACGCCCTCGCTGCGTTGGGTCTGGAGCAGGGGGCAATCAAACAAACCCTTGCTAACTTAACGAAAAAGTATGGTTCAGCCCGTATCGGTATTGTGATGGGATCAAGCACTTCCAGTATCGACAGAACGGAAACTGCCTATACGGATCTGGATACGAACGGCGAACTGAAGCCAAAATTCAGACAGCCTTTAGTTCATAATCCACATGCACCCAGTCTTTTTGTTGCTCATTACACCGGGCTCACGGGGCCGTCGCTAACCATTAACACAGCGTGTTCTTCCTCGGCTAAAGTGTTCGCCACCGGTGCGCGCTGGCTTGAATTTGGAATTGTCGATGCGGTGCTTGTTGGCGGCGTTGATACCCTTTGCCTGAGCGTACTGCACGGTTTTAATTCATTGCAGTTGCTATCTGAGAACCCTTGTAAACCCTTTGATCAACACAGAGATGGCATCAACTTAGGAGAAGCGTCAGGCTTTGCCATTCTTCAACGGGGCACGGAAAATACCAATAGCAGTGGGATCCGGTTAACAGGTTATGGCGAAAGTTCAGACGCGCATCATATGTCACACCCTCACCCTGATGGCCTGGGTGCAAAAATGTCAATGACGCAGGCACTACAACGGGCGCAATTGCCACCTGACGCCATTGATTATATCAATTTACACGGTACGTCCAGCCGGGCGAATGATCTTATTGAGGGGCGGCTGGTGTCGGAACTGTTTCCCAGAACCACCTTATGCTCATCAACCAAAGCCTGGATGGGGCATACGCTGGGCGCTGCCGGGATCACTGAAGCAATAATTGCAATGGACACTTTGAAAACCAATACGATCCCAGGCTCTATGAATCTTGAGACGCTAGACCAGGCGCTCGATTTTTCTATTCAGGCGACAGATCAGCAAAGAGTTTGCCAGCACGTAATGACGAATTCATTTGGTTTTGGCGGTAACAACTGTACGTTATTGTTTAGCAGGGTTGGGTGATATGCAGGCCAAAGAATTAGCATGTAAAATTGTGAGTGTCGGAGCCTGGGGCAGCTACTTTGCTAACTGGGACGAATTACAACAGTTAATGCAGGGCAGCGATGTAGGGCAAACAAAAAACGTAGGCCCAAAGCCTGCTGTTATCCCCGCAAACGAGCGTCGCCGGGCACCACTTCCGGTAAGACTTGCGGTAGAAAGTTCATGGCAGGCAACGCAGGCGGCCAATGTGCCTCCAGAATCGCTTACCTGCGTGTTTGTCTCCGGTTTGGGTGACACAGATCTTACCGATTATATGTGTAAAACCCTCGCCTCTGAGCACAAAGAACTATCGCCGACCAAGTTCCATAACTCGGTGCACAATGCGCCAGCCGGATACTGGACCATCAGCACAAAAACCATGAGTGCAGCGAATTCAGTTGCCGGCTATGAAGAATCTGTATCACTTACCCTGCTAGAAGCGATGATTCAGTGCGAGTCAGAAAATGTCCCGTTACTGGTGACTTTTTACGATGCACCGGTGGCTGATGTACTGCAGCCGATTCTGGCGAACCGTGAACCTTTTGCTTTTTCTCTCATTCTATACCCCGCATCAGCCGATATTGACGGCACCTTAATACGCGCAAATGTGACTTATAACGAGCGAGCGCCGTGGCCTCAATTGCAAAGCAGTAACGAATATATCGCCGCGCTGTATGCTAATAATCCCACTGCGAAAATATTGAGCTTAGCCCCGCTTCTGACTCAGTCATTCGCGTGCGAAGACGTGGTGAAGATGCCATTGAGTAAAGGTACATCGGTTACATTTCAGCGTTCGCAGGGCAGGGTATGAAACACGCAAATACCGATGTCATCATAGCCGGCGGCGGGCTGGCCGGCATGAGTCTGGCGCTTCAGCTACATAACCGCAATCCCGAGCTGGGCATTGTTATCATAGAGAAAAACACCTTTCCGGTACCGGACACCACGGTAAAAGTAGGCGAATCCACCGTTGAAATCGCAGCGCATTATTTTACTGATGTGCTGGGGCTTAAAGAGCATTTTAAGCAAAAGCATTTGCGCAAACACGGCTTGCGGCTGTTTTTTGGCCACGTTGAAAGTGATTACAGTGACTACGATGAACTGGGCGTAAGTGAATTATTTGGTATTCCCGCCTATCAAATAGAGCGTGGTACCCTGGAAAACCACCTGTTTCAGCTGCTAGCCGCAAGAGGCATTGTTATCCTTGATGGTGCTGTGCCTGAAAATATTGCGCTGGGTAATAAGCAGCATCAGGTTGAATACCGCAAAGATGGAAAGCTGCAAACCTGTACCAGCAGGTGGGTGATTGATGCCGCCGGACGTCAGGCCCTTCTCAGGAACCAGTTAGGTCTGAGTACGGATACCGGCCACAAAGGAAACGCGGTTTTCTTTAGAATAAACCGCCGCGTGATCATAGATGAATGGTCTGACAATAAGGCCTGGCAGGAACGTATCTGCGTGCCAGGTAAGCGTTGGTTAAGTACTAATCATCTAATGGGGCCGGGTTATTGGGTGTGGATAATTCCGCTTTCCTCTGGCGCCACCAGTTTCGGCATCGTTATGGATGATCAGGCTCTCGCTGAGAGTAAAATTACATCATTTGAAGATACAATGGCATGGCTTTATGAACAGCACCCTTTGTGCGCTAAGGCTATTGAAGGCGCCGAATTGCTCGATTTTAAAATCATGCGGGATTACTCCTACGGCTGCACACAGATGTTTTCCGATCAGGGCTGGGCGATGACTGGTGAAGCCGGAGCGTTTTCCGACCCCTTTTATTCACCCGGCAGCGACTTCATCGCGTTAAACAACACCTTTATTACCCATCTGATTGAACGGGATATGCAAGGTCAGGATATACGTTTTGACAGCGCGCTGTTTCATAAATTTAACGACGCTTTTTTTGAAAATACCTTGTCGCTGTATACAAATCAGTATGGCGGATTTGGCGATCGAAAAATGATGTCTGTTAAGTTGGTATGGGACTACATCTACTACTGGGGCGTGCTCGCACTCCTGTTCTTTACCGACACAATCGGCAACATTCAGATGATGCGTAAAATTATGCCAAACCTGTTAGTGTCGCAAAAACTCAATAAAAAGATGCAGATGCTGCTAAGCCAGCGCGCGCAGAAGCGTTTAGTGTTACCGGCCAAAGGTGTATTTATGAACCAGTTTCTGGTGCCGTGCCTGAGACAGTTAAATGAGGTGCTTAAAGAGACTGATATTGAAGTTGAACAAGCGCTGGCGTTAAATACTGAGTTGATGAGAAAAGTCGTCCCTTACTTTGAAGACATGCTCAGTGATAACCCATCAATGAATATTGAAGACGCAGAGCGTGAAATACTCGGGGATTATCGGTTATGCGTGCTGGCCTGATGAATAATTTCAGCCAAGCCAGGCATACAGGTGTTATCACTTTGCTACTAGTTGGCTTCACAATTGCCTATCCTGCCATTGTCTATCTCAACCTTGAATCTGTGCGCCCACAATGGTTTGCCATCATTTTATTGAGTGTTTTGGCATTGCGCCTGGTCTTTGTTGGGAAGATAAAAAGCCGTACCGACTCGATCGCAACAGCATTCGCCGGAACATTTTGTGTGGCCATAATATTGTTTGACAGTGTGGTGCTGTTGAAATTCTATCCGGTTATGATGAATGCGGGAATGGGACTGATGTTTCTCCTGTCTCTTAAAGATCAACAAACCCTGATCGAAAAGTTTGCACGCGCCAGTGGCAGCACTGTGCCAGAACAGGCGCGGGATTACCTACGCGCTCTAAGTATGGTGTGGGGCGTATTGTTACTTGGAAATGGCGCTGTTGCTGCCTACACAGCTTTGTTTGCCAGTTTGTCGACATGGGCTTTATATAACGGCATTATTTCCTATCTGCTGCTGGCAGGTTTCGCCTTAATGGAATTGAGCTATCGCGGCTATTACAAAAAGAGACATAGTATCGTCGATGAATAACAGCGTGGAAAATCTCAAAACTCTTTTCAAGGAACTCGAGCGGCCTGCAATAATCGCCGTTGAAGCGTCTGATACCAATGCGCAAATTACGCTGCATGTGCCGGAAAGTTTGGCGTGGTTCGAAGGCCATTTTCCCGAACAACCGGTACTGCCCGGCGTAGTACAAGTTGATTGGGCAGGAAAAATAGGCAGAGCCCTCTTTGTCAAAAATTCTGCGTCCAGGCAGTTAACTAATATCAAATTTAAAACTATGGTTTTGCCTGGTACCAGTATGATACTCGAATTAATCTACAGTGCAGAAAAAGGCATCCTCAAATTTCACTTTTTCAATGACAGTGAATCTTTCTCAATGGGTAGCTTTAAGTTTATTCCATCATGAAATACTGCCTTATTATTCCTCACTATAAACATGAAGTGTTGTTCGAAAAATTCCTTCCTAAGCTGGTGCGGCTGAATCTGCCTTGCATTGTGGTTGATGATGGAAGCGGCGAAACGGGTTTTGAAAAGATCAAACAAATGCTTACCTCTCTTCCTGATTTTCATCTGGTGCGTCATCAGACGAATCGGGGCAAAGGCGCTTCCGTCATCACCGGTTGCTATCACGCGAGCGCAATGGGTTTTAGCCATGTTATACAGTTAGATGCTGATGGACAGCATGATATTGAAGACGTTGAAAAGTTTATTGCTTACAGCAAGGATCACCCATCCTCGTTTATTTCTGGTCAGCCTTACTTTGACGAAACCGTGCCTACAGTACGTAAATATGGACGCAGGGTTTCTGATTTTTGGACGGCCCTGGAAACCTTGTCGTTTAAGATAAAAGACGGGCTTTGCGGCTTCCGATTGTATCCTGTCAAAGAAATTGAACGTGTTTTTGATAACTATTATCTGGGGCCAAGAATGGACTTCGACCCGGAGTTGCTGGTTAAAGCCACGTGGGCGGATATCGATGTACACTTTATTCCCACTAAAGTGATTTACCATCAGGATACGGTGTCTCATTATCATTATTTACGAGACAACCTGACACAGTCCAGGCTTCACGTGCGGCTAATGTGTGGCATGATAGTGCGGCTTCCGCGCATATTGTTCATGCGTGTAAAATCATGGTTTGGTTAACTAATGACAACAAGTAAAGCCGAAGCGCATGATACGTCCTCCCGCCATTGGTCTCGGATCCAAGAGGCGGGCACCTTAACCGGTATGCAGTTAGTGTTTGTTATTTATCGGGTATTTGGCCGGTGGATTTTCTCGTTAATGATGTATCCGGTAGCATTGTATTTCGTTATCAGCCGGCCTGAGCAGCGCAGCGCATCCCTGCAGTTTTTGCGGGCCCATTACCGTAAAAGCCCGCAGAGCTGGCGAAGCAAACCGAATAATATCCATGTCCTGTTGCATTTTAAAAGCTTCGCTGAGGTTATTCTGGATAAGCTCCTTGGCTGGCGGGTGCCGATTAAAGAAAGTGACTTTGTTCTCACCTCTGAAGAGCGAGTCGAGAAACTTTTGGCGGACGAGCGGGGGCAGCTCATCATTGGCTCTCATTTTGGCAACCTGGAGTTTTGTCGCGGATTTATGCACCGCTACAGAAGTAAAACGATTAATATACTTATCTACGATAAACACGCCGGCAATTTTGTCAAAATGATGCAGAAACAGAATGATGCGTCACGTTTGAATGTATTTCAGGTAGATGAATTTGATGTGACCACCATCATGATGCTAAAAGCAAAGGTCGATTCTGGTGAATGGGTGTTTATTGCCGGCGATCGTATTCCGCTAAGCGGACTCGAGCGCACCGTTGATGTAGACTTTCTGGGAGAGAATGCACCCTTGCCTATTGGACCGTATATGCTGGCAAAAGCACTAGCCTGCCCGGTTAACTTCATGTTTGCTTACCGGCACCAGCCGGCGAACAATAAAGTAGTGTTTGACGTAACCCAAGTGTGCGACAAGTTAGAGATAGCCCGAAGCACCCGTCAGGCCGATATTAAAAAGTATGCCCAGCAGTTTGCGGATAAGCTGGAGGAACACTGCCTGAGAGCGCCCTTTCAGTGGTTTAATTTTTACGATTTCTGGCGTCCCCTTGCCCATTGTAGTGAAGAACAAATGAAACACGCGAACAAAGAGTAAAGTAAATGCAGGCCCGTTATGACAACCGTTTATATGATCTGATCCCCCACCGCCCGCCGATGCTCTTGATTAATAAAATAATCGAGGTCAATGCGTCTTCATCCTCTTCACTGGTAACCGTGGACGTGGAGTCGCCGTTTTACGAGGGAAAAGGCGTACCGGCTTGGATAGGGCTGGAATACATGGGTCAAACGGCCGCATTGATAGCCGGTTACCAACGGCAACAAGGCCTTGTCGGGGCTCACCTGGGATTTTTACTGGGCACACGGTCTTATAACGCCGAATGCGACTATTTTCCTGACGGCATACTTAAGGTGAGCTGTGTTGAGAAAGCACTGGTAGGCAATGAGCTTGCAACGTTTGATTGCATCATCGAAAATTACGCTGAAAACGCAAAAGATAACCGACGTCTGGCCACCGCTAGTTTGTCTGTTTTTCGTCGCCCGATTTCTTCAAGGGACGCATTTTGAGCAGTACTGAATATAGACGTGTCGTTATTACCGGTGCCGGTGTGGTTTCATGGCTAGGCGATGACTGGGCACAGGTTAAAGCAAATCTCTCGAAGGAATCTGCCGTTCGCTTTATGCAGGACTGGCAAAAGTACGAAGGCCCTGGAACTTATTTTGCTTCCCCATCCATCATTTTGAACTGCCAGTCTATTACACGAAAAAGAAAAAACGCAGCATGGGCAGAGTAGCCTGGATGGGTGTACTGTCCACCGAATATCAGTAGTTTTAAGCTGGTTTAATTACTATCGCTTGCGCTTAAGCGAAGCATATAGATCGTCAATTTTTATTTTAAGTAACTTACCGTTACTTTCCCGTGGGAGAGAATCCACCACATAGACAGGCCTGGGGACAAAAGCACTGTCAAGATGGACTTTTAGATAGTGAATGAGGGAGGACTTTTGTACACCTGGTTTAAGGGCAACAATCGCACACAAACGCGGGATGGTGCTGTTGGATTCAGGAAAGATAACGATGCCGTCCTTTAGTCCCTCAAACCGCAGTAGTGTCTGATTTATTTCAAACAATGAGCCTCGCTTGCCAGCAATTTTTATTAAATCCGTGGCCCTACCCGCCAGCGTAAAATGGTTATCATCTATTCGCTTAATGAAATCCTGTAACACAGTCGACGACGGCAGGTGATCTGCGGTAACTGTGGTGGTTGTGCCTTCAATGTGAAAATGAATTCCATCAAACCTTCGCCAATGCTTTTCTGTAGCCGTTCTTCGCACCGCCATTGAGCCAGCTTCACTGCAGCCATACACTTCGTGCAGCGGAGCAATAAATTGTTGTTCAATTTCACAAGCCAGCTCACTGGTGAGCGGAGATGTGGCACAAAGTACAACATGACACGGGATTGGGACCTCAGTAGTAGCAGACAGCGCCCGCAGGTGAACCGGAGTAGATACCAGGCAGCGAGGCTCAGGTAAAGCACCAAGGGTGTCGACAATATCCTGAGGGAAAAGCGGTTTAGCATCACTCATACACACATTCTTAAACAGCGGCATCAGCGCAGAAGTTTCCAGGCCCCACATATGTTGAGCCGGCATTGTCGCCAGTTGATATACCGTGTCGTCAGTGGGCGGGATCATAAACTCATAATTGATGGCAGTACTGCGATGTAAGGTTTTCCAATATTTCAGATTCGGTTTGGAACGGCCGGTTGAACCTGAGGTAAAACTTATACACGCAAGATGATCATCGGCAATGTCCGGTATATCAAAATCAACCTCTTTTGCCGGATCGAAATTTGACGTTAACAGGTTAACACTTTTTGCCGAGGTTGCTGTGTCGCAGCCATCATGAATAATGTAACAGTTGCTGTACTCTTGTAGCAGTTGTTCCTGAGTGGCAAGGTTCTTGTTCGGAGGCAATAAATTCGTTTGGCTTCGTAAGATAGCGGCGCAAAAGCTGACAAGAAACAGATAGCGGTTTTCACACAGGTTTATCGCGTACTCGCCCTTTTCAAGAGACGATGCAACGCGTTCAACATGGGAGAGAAAAGTGCATGTACATATTTTACCGGCAGAAAGCCCAGCAACTGGCTTGGTTAAAAAAGCAATTGCCTCATCAGGCCGGCGTGTGACTAAAGGAAACGTATTGATCATGAGACTACACTATCTGTGAGGTGTTACAAATGACAGCGAGCCTGGTGCCTTGCATGCGGTTCCGCTTCATTTTCAATGGGTGCTAGTTTAAACTACTGGCAGATTAAACACTAATTTTGCGTGGTGTGCTGGGTTGTCAGCCCGACACCTTCTCTTTTACAAGCCGAAAACTATTTTGTGAAAGAAGCTGTAATAAACCGGGAATACCGAAAGTATCGGTACTCGTCTTTCTTTATATAATAATTATAAGATCTATTCTGCTCATGTTAAGCCACAGTTTTACTACCTCATCAGCCACTGAATTACTTTCAAAAAATGATACCTTGGCGATTATTCCATTGGTTAATCGGTGCGAGCCTTTTGGAGCAGGACTCATTCCGTCGGGCATAGTAGAGGCGAGCGGCAGCAAAATGAACGAGGTATGGTCATTAAAGGGGGACGTTACGCGCGGGCAAACCGGGCAGAGTTACTGGTCTAAATCTGCCGATATTATTTGTATTGCCCACTGGTTAAGTAAAGACGACTGCCAGCAGATCGAACTTAAAACGCAGCAGGCTTATGAGTCATTACTTTACGTCTTGAACGAGCAAGGATACCCCTATCCATTCCGCTTCTGGAATTATCTGCCCGGAATCAATGCGGGAGACGGTGATAAGGAAGTGTATAAGAAGTTTTGTACCGGCCGGTTAAAGGCGTTTCAAACGGCTGGCATACCCCCAGCTGCTTTTCCTTCAGCGTCAGCGTTAGGTCATCATAACGAAGGGGCGGTATTCTATGTGTTTGCCAGTAGCGCCAAACCACAGCACTTCAATAATAATAAACAGATAAATGCGTATGAATACCCTCGCCAGTACGGTATCAGCAGCCCCTCCTTTGCCAGAGCGACAACTCTAAGGCTGCAACAGCAAGGCTACTTATTCATTTCCGGTACGGCGAGTATCATTGGACATCAAACGGTTGAAGCAGGGGATCTGGAGCGACAACTGGAAGTAACGATGAACAATATCGAGCATTTACTTAACCATGCTAATCCAGACAAGCTGACACTATCGACGTTTAAAGTGTATATACGCCATGCTGAACATGTTTCAAGAACCAGAAGCTGGATAAATCAGCGGTACCCCCATGTAGACGCCGTTTATACAATTGCGGATATATGTCGAAGAGATCTACTGGTAGAAATAGAGTGTTTCTGTCAATAAGATGCAAAATGATGTTTGTAATCAGAGGTCGTTAGTGCGTTACTCTAATTTTTACCACACTAGGGCAAATTTAGGGGCTTGAAGAAGAATTATCGGTACCCCCGACATTGCCTGGCTCAAAAGATGTAGCGGAAAAAATATGAATGCAGAGAAAGAGAATATACTCGCGCAAAACTGCGGAGTCGTAGCGGAACTTTTTGAACTTGATGAGCCCGATATCGTTCCAGAAGCCCGACTTTATGAAGACTTGGATATCGACAGCATAGATGCTGTGGATTTGTTAACTGACCTTAAAAAGACCACCAAGGTAGAAATTACACCGCCTCAGTTTAATAAGGTCAAAACGGTTCAGGACGTAGTGGATGTATCTGCAAACTTTTCAGTGAAGCGTAACACGCAATGAAACGCGTTGCGCTGAACTACAATATTCCCTTTTTCGACGTCGATTCATATCGGGTGGTGTGGCATGGTAATTACCCGAAATACCTGGAGATGTCGCGCTGTGCATTGCTTAACGATATTGGTTGCCCGTATGGCGTTATGGAAGAGCATGGCTTCTTTTTTCCCATTGTTGATTTGCAGGTCAAGTACGTAAAGCCATTAGTATTTGAACAAAAAATTATCATTGAATCTTATCTGGTGGAATGGAAGAACCGTCTTAAGATTAACTATGTAATCAGAGACCAGCAAAGCGGTGACATTTGCACCAAAGCAAAATCCACACAGTTTGCCGTTGCTATGGCAGAGCGGATCACCCAATATGAAATGCCTGCGTTTGTGGTAGATGCGGTCAACGCGTGGATGAAAAAAGATGATTAAACAAGGGAAACGGCTCGCTGCGCTTATGCTTGTAATAATAAGCCAGTGCTTATCTGCCAGCGAAAGTGTAACTGATGAAGAGTCCTTGCTTAACGATATTTTTCCCGAACAATGTCACTTTTCTGGGCACTTTACTCAGCAAAAAAATGTTGAGGGCCTTCCTGTTCCGCTTAAATCAGATGGCGACTTTTTCTATTCCTGTAATTTAGGGCTTATCTGGCACACCCGTTCGCCATTCGAAGAAACTATTTTATACGTCAACAGCGCCAATAATTATCGTGTGGAAGAGAATGGCTCCCTGAGCCCACTCACGGGTGTGACCCGATATATTATGTCCCATGTGTTTGTCAGGGTTTTGCAGGCAGACACTGACTATTTTGTTGAGGAATTTGCCATTTCTCAGACGCAAGATAACGAATCAGTTGAGCTGAAACCAGAAAGTGAGTTTATGAAAAAAGGGCTTCAGAGCATCCGTTTTAAAAAGGCAGAGGATGCAAAGGCAGGTGTGTCGCTTATGGTCAGTGTACTGGATGCCACGGGACAGGTTACTGATGTAAATATCAATAATATCGAGGCTTATAACATCGAAGGCAAACGACGCGCCTTTGAGCAGTGTGAACAATTATATGCTGATAACCGGCAATGGTGTCAGATCCTCAGATCACCCTCACGCGCTGACAGACTGTAGTAATCTATGATGCCGCTGCTTGCCAGGCTCATCTTTGTAATTACATTTGTGATGACCGCTGTATTTTTCGTATTTGGCTCGCAGCATATTCTTATCGAAACCAGTCTTAACGACCTCAATCCTGAAAAAATCGATAACCCCGGAATGAAGCGGGCGCTGGACACCCTTAATCAGGATGTGAGCCAGCGCTTCGTTGTGGTGATTAAAGGTGAGGACGATTCAGCCGTGTCCCGGGCCGGCGCGGCGATGCAGGTAAAATTTAATCAACTGCCTTCCCTGTCAGTCATTGCTGACGATGAAATTCAAAAAAACTACCTCAATGCCCTTGCCCCCTATCGCTTTAACTTGTTATCTGAGTCCCAGCGACAGGCGCTCAGTGAGCAAAGCAGCGATCAGCTCGCAGGTGATGCGCAGCGCAAGTTATACCAGCTTGGCAACGGCGTCAGAGTCATCCCTTTTGATGAAGATCCGATGGGCTGGTTTTCTGAATACGTGCTTTCTCAGGCGGCAACATTAGATATCGAGGGTAATGGTAATGAAAAAGCGGAGTACACTGTTGCGTCATTCTCAGTTTTCTTCAACCAATACTCTGAAAATATGGCCCGGCAGGAATCCCTTTATCAGGCTATCCGGGCTATTGAGTCCAGTATCAGCGAGCAGTACGACGTCAAAGTATTACACTCGGGTATGTTTTTCTTTGCGGTAGACTCAGCGCAGTCAGCGAAAAGTGATATTCAGCTTATCGCCGTAGGCTCCATTTTGGGTGTGCTGGTGCTCATGTTATTAGTATTTCGCTCGCTGTTACCACTACTGCTTTCGTTAAGCTCGATTGCCATTGGCGTAAGTTTTGGCGTGCTGACCAGCATCCTGATGTTTGGCTCAGTCCACATACTTACCATTGTTTTTGGTGCCAGCCTTATCGGAATAGTCGTGGATTATTCACTGCACTATTTTTATCACTTTCTCGCGCATCAGCGAGGCAATTCAGCGGGCACGCACAACCGTACTTTGGTCAGGGCGATGGTGCTGAGTGTACTGACATCATTGATTGGTTATGGTGCGCTGGGCTTAGCTGACCTGCTCATTTTAAAAAAAGTCGCCTTGTTCTCCTGTTCCGGTTTGTTCATGGCCTGGCTGAGCGTAATGGTACTCGGGCCGCTGGTTACCAAACGCCCTATTGAAGCTCGACAGGCAATGCTGCGCCAGGTGATATATGGTTGCCAGGCTGTGTTTGCACGTCAGCCTCGTTGGCTGATTGCGGGTGGACTGGCGTTGGCTGGCGCGGGGGCGGTATTTCTGGTTATGGGGAATACCGCCGTAAACGACGATCCCAGACGGTTTTTCCATGTCTCGCCATCTTTGTTGACGCAGGAAAGCGAGGTTGCTTCATTGGCTCAGATGTACGAGCCTGGTCGCTATTTGCTGGTACAGGGTGAAAGTCGTGAGGCTGTGATTAATACTTTCATATCGTTATATGATGAATTAGGTGAAGAAAGCCAGGCAATTTTCAGTATTCTTGACTGGCTGCCCTCACCTTCGCAGCAGCGCGATAACTACCGGCTGCAAGAAAAGCTGTACAAAGATGGCGGTGCCGTTGACATTTTTTCTTCGCGCTTAGGCTTAGATATATCGGCGGTCGCAAAGAGCAAAGCTGCGTATCGCGAAGCTCAGGGTAACACATTGGAGGTCCCGGACCTGCTGGCCGCGCTCCCATCTTTACCTCCGTTATGGATAGAGCAAAACGGGCAAATCTATAGCTTCGCGTTAATTAAAAAAAATAACGATTTAGCAAAAATTGAAGAAGTTAGCGGGCGGGTGGCACAGCTTCAGTACGTAAACACCTTGGCTAAAGCAACCGAGTCGCTCAAAGCGCAGCGGGTAACCGGGTCTAAATTACTGGTGCTGGCTTATGTGTTTATTGCGGTGGTGCTAATGCTGTATTACCGCAAAATTGCCACACTATCTTTGTTGCTTATACCCATGGTAGCCAGTGTAATCACGCTGGCCACCATATCACTAGCAGGTCAGTCAATCACAGTATTTCACATTATGGCGTTATTTCTGGTGCTCGGGCTGGGAATGGATTACATCATTTTTGCCAAAGAAATGGCGAACCAGCGTGCCACAACGCAACAGGCAATCTTATTGTCTGCGGTTACCAGTTTGTTGTCATTCGGGCTGTTAGCGTTTAGTTCAATGCCAATAGTGCAGGCGTTTGGTAGCACTATTCTTATCGGTAATACTATTAATTTTATTGCTGCAATCAGTCTGTTCAATCATCACTCGCAGGAAAGGAAGGAAAGACCACATGCCGGATAAAAAAAGAGTCTTAGTTACGGGAGCCAGCAGTGGGATCGGTAAAGCCACCGCGTATAAACTAGCCAGCCAGGGCTTTGCTGTTGCGGTTCACTATCGAAGCGGAAAAGACGCAGCCACAGAAGTGGTAGAAAATATTAATAATACTGGCGGCGAAGCCAGCGCATTACAATTCGATATAAGTGACAGAGAAGGCACCCGTGGTGCGATTGAATCTTATATCGAAAGCTACGGCGCTTTTTATGGCGTGGTATGTAATGCTGGCGTAACAAAAGATACTGCATTCCCGGCAATGACAGGTGACGAATGGGACGGCGTTGTCCATACCAATCTTGATGGGTTTTACAATGTATTGCACCCCACTGTTATGCCCATGATCCGGCTGCGGAAGGGCGGTCGGATTGTGACCTTGTCATCCGTGTCAGGCCTTATGGGCAATCGCGGGCAGACTAATTACAGTGCATCGAAGGCAGGCATTATTGGCGCAACCAAGGCATTGGCAATAGAACTCGGCAAGCGCAAGATTACGGTAAATTGTGTAGCACCGGGGGTCATAGAAACCGGGATGATAGAAGGCGCAGTCGCAGATGAGGCAAAGAAAATGATACCTCTGGGCAGCTTCGGCCACGTCGATGATGTGGCAAATACCATCGGTTTTTTAGTCTCAGATGAAGCAAAATACATCACGCGGCAAGTGATTAGCGTAAACGGCGGCATGTATTGACTGGCTAATAAACTGAGACATGACCATGAAACCTGGACGAAATGACCCTTGCCCTTGTGGTAGCGGGAAAAAATACAAGCGCTGTTGTATAAGCACCGCAGCAAAGCAGCATGCTGAAGTGTTTGATGAAGTTGAGGCTATGATTGGCATGAACCCTGATCTGACGCTCGATGAGCTTAATACCGCGCTACAACACAGAATGCAGGAGCGTAATAACCGCCCAAATCGGGAGTTTTGTGGTTTATCACCCACGCAAATGGCCAATTGGCTTTATGCGCCTTTTCATGACCTGCAGTGGGTGACGGTGAGCACGCCAGATGATCTTTCGTCTAGTCCGGTTATGCGCTATTTAGCGCTCATTCTTGATGAAGCCATGCAAAACGAGGGAACATTTAAAGCCACCAGCAAAGGCAACTTACCGGCCAAATTAGTCAAGCAGGCAAGTGAATTATTGCCTGAGTTTGCAGTATCTCAGTTCTCAGGGAATATTAGCATCAGCGAGTTTGCAGGCAGTAATGAAGACAAGTTCAACGCCTTGCACTACACCCGTGTGCTCGCTGAAATTGCCGGAATTATTTACCGTCGTAGTGGTCAATTTCGCGTCAAAAAAGCTGCCCACAAGCAGTACCAAGCCCTCGGCATTAATGTCTTTTTCAAACCTATGCTTGAAGCCGCAGTGAGCAAATATAACTGGGGGTACTTAGACAGTTTTGAGCAAGATGTGGATGTGCGTACTTTCTGGTTGTTTATGGTGTGGCGCTTACAATGCCATTCCAGCGTGGATAGACTTACTGATGAGGTAATTACGGCTTTTCCTGATTTGTTACTGGCGTTCTCTACGGAGGATTACGTTTCACCTGAGAAAAATCTGAATACGTTAATTGAGACGCGATTTATCGGACGATTCTTACAATTTTGGGGATTTGTCACGATGGACCCAAGAATATTCTTTGCACAAGAGCGCAAGCCACGCAACGTTCAGATCCAGCCTTTATTCACGAAAACGTTTCACATTACTATCAAGTAATTACCAGGAAAAAGTGAACTTTATGTTCACCAAACCCAGGAATGGCAGCTGCTGTTCACCATTTGAATAAAACAGAATCAAAGGTACGGAACTAAAAAAACCCGCTATAAAGCGAGGTTTTTCAGTTGGTTATGAATTATTGTGAGCATTAGTGAGGTTTACTCAATATTCTGGATCTGCTCATTGAGTAGAGGCCTAGACCCTAACAAACTCAGTGAATTATCGAAAAGAAACCGCTCAAAAATGCCTGTTTGCCCACCAAACTGCCCACCACTTGCCTCTGGCTTTTACTAAATCTTAGTGGTTAGCAATGGAAAAACAGTGCCGTTTTTATGCTGCTGTTAGTACTTAAAAATAGCAGTTTTGAAAGGCTTTATCGAGTAATTTTTTCAACACTCTACGCACTGATGGATATTATAGTATCCAAGTTCTGTTTTATTTCGCTATAATGGATATAACTGTATCCACTTGGTCTTTGCGGATGAATGTTACCTTACTTGATGATACCGATGTAAGCCAAGCTTATGCGGCTTATTTACGTGAGTTACGCAAGCAGGCAAAGCTGTCGCGCGCTGCATTGGCTGAGCGAAGCTGCGTACCTGCGGCCACCATTAAGAAATTTGAGCTGACCGGGCAAATTTCATTTCGTCAATTGCTGTTGCTATGGCAGACACTTGATTCGCTAGATAGGCTTTATCAGCTCACGCAACTTAGCAAAGAACGCGCTGCTATACCCACGAGTATTGATGAGGTGCTAAAAGATGAGTTTTAAACCGATTCAGAAGCTTAATGTTACTCGTACGCTAAGCTCAGGTGAGCAGATATCTGTTGGAGTCTTGGCGCAGAATCGGCAAGGCGTTTTTTTTCAGTATACTGACGACTATTTGCAGCAGTTTGGCAATTTATCACCGTTTACCTTGCAAGCGAATACGCTAGTTCAAGCCGCACCTAAAGCGCCGCACCAAGGTGTACATGGCGTATTTGGAGATTGTTTGCCCGATGGCTGGGGCATGTTGTTACAAGATCGTATTTTCCGGCAAAAGGGCATCCTACCTAATCAATTAACGGCGATGGATAGACTGGCCTTTGTCGGTGATAAAGGCATGGGAGCGCTGTCTTTTTCTCCGGTGTCTGAGTTTTCAGCCACGACATACGCGGACATTGATTTAGCAACCTTGGGCTTAGAAGCACAAACGCTGTTCGATGCTTCAATGTCAGATTATATGGATGATAATCACGATGAGTTAGATGGGCATACGCAACAGGTGTTGGCCGCATTAGTCGCCGGTGGTAGTTCGGGTGGAGCAAGGCCCAAGGCGCAGATTTATATGCCTGCAGGGGAAACTCAGCATTGTCGAACCTTTGCTCAGCCTGGAGATGAGGCTTGGCTGATTAAGTTTACCTCGAAAAATCTCGCGCTCGGGCATGAAGAAGGGTTGTGTGAAGCGGTTTATTTGCAAATGGCCGAGCTTGCCAAGTGCCAACCACCAGTCTGGCAACTCATTGAAGCACCAACTACAAGCGGTGCGTCTGCCTGGTTGGCGCTTAAGCGTTTTGATTATGTCACGGAGCAGGCCCGTTTAAGCGGTAATCGCAGTTCAGGTCGCCTACATATGCACAGCGCTTGCGGGCTGCTGGATGCAGACTTTCGAACGCCAAGTTTAGATTATATTGACTTGATCAAAGCCAGCCGTCAGTTGTGTAAATCCCCCGCAGCTGGGCAGCTGCAATTTCGCCGTGCCGTTTTTAACCTGCTGTCGTCTAATCAAGACGACCACAGTAAAAACTGGGCGTTTTTGCAAGCGGATGACGGTCAATGGAACCCTGCACCTTTTTACGATGTTACCTACAGCCCGCATCCATTCAACGAACACGCCACTGCTTTCGGCGGTTATGGCAAAGCGCCATCGCTTAAGGTGATGCAAAAACTTGCTACTAGTGCTGGCTTTGCGAATTGGAATGATGCAAAGCAAGTTATTGAAGAAGTCGCAGAAGCCATCAGCCAATTTACGTATCTTGCCAAGCAACAAGGGATCAGTAAAACAACAATGTCCGTGATTGCTAAGACATTGGAGCAGCGTAAACAAGAAAATGCAGCGCTTTTTCTATAACAATAAGAAGGGACAGTAATGAAGCTCGGCCGAAACGATCCTTGCCATTGTGGCAGTGGTAAAAAATTTAAACGTTGTTGTATGAGCAGCGTTTCCAAGCAACATGCCCAAGTCTTCGATGATGTTGAAACCATGCTGGCAATGAACCCAAATTTGAGTCTTGATGAACTCAATGCCGCTTTGCAGCACAAAGTGCAAGAACGCAATCATCAACCTCATCCCGATTTTTGTGGCGTAACGCCAACGCAAATGGCCAATTGGCTTTATGCGCCTTTTGATGAATTAAAGTGGGTGACAATTTGCACTCCCGACTCTCTTTCTGCCAGCCCAATAATGCGTTATCTAGCCCTCATTCTTGATGAGGCCATGGCGCAAGAAGGCTCCTTCAAAGCCACGAGTAAAGGCAACTTACCGGCTAAGTTGGTTATACAGGCCAGTGAGTTATTGCCTGAGTTTGCCGTTGCTCAATTCGAACGTAGTATAAGCATCAGCGAGTTTTCGGGCAGCAACGAAGACAAATTTAATGCCTTGCACTACACCCGAGTGCTTGCCGAAATTAGCGGTATTATTTATCGGCGCAGTGGCCGCTACCATGTAAAAAAATCAGCGCAAAAGCAGTATCAAGCGCTAGGCATACAGGCCTTTTTCAAACCTATGTTAGAGGCCGCCATCAGCAAATATAACTGGGGTTATTTGGACAGTTTCGAATACGATGTCGACTTGCGCACTTTTTGGTTGTTTATGCTGTGGCGTATTCAAAGCCACAACAGTGTGGAGCAGCTTGTGAAAGAGGTGATGACAGCTTTCCCTGATCTATTGCTGGTATTCCCTACGGATGATTACTTCTCGCCAGAAAGAAACTTAAGTATGCTCATCGAATCACGATTTATTGAGCGATTTTTGCAGTTTTGGGGATTTGTAACGATTGACCCAAGACGTTATATAAACGCTGAACAAGTCGCCAGAGTGATTCAGGTACAGCCTTTGTTAAAACAAACTTTTCAATTCACAATAAATAAATAGCAAGGTCACCGTGAGCGAATATCAATACTATAAATTTGAGCGTCTGGATGGGTATTTAGATGCTAAAGCACGTCAAGCACTCAGAGCCATTTCAAGCCGTGCCGAGATCAGCGCTACGGCCTTTCAGGTGTATTACACCTACAGTGATCTAAAGGCCGAGCCTTTTGAGCTGATGTTAAAATACTTTGATATCGGTTTTTACTATGCCGATTGGGGCTCAATCGATGTATACATCAAGCTACCAGCAGGAACGCTTCCAGATGCGTTACTTGGCTTTTCAAGTGATGGACTTCATGTTCACGAAAACGATGAGTGGCAGTTGCTGATTTTTTCCCTTGAGGAGTATGATGAGTATTTTGACGATGAGCATGCTGACGACTTTTTCCAGCATTTAGCCGCTTTACGCGGCGGGTTAATGCAAGGGGATTGGCGCCTTGTGTACTTTATGTGGCTCAAAGCGTTTGATTTTAATGATGGCGTTGAGCGAGTGCCGTTAATTCAATTCGATTTTGAGCACCTCAGTGAAGAGGAGCAGGCGTTTGCTGCGCTGTATGATATTCCCTTAGCATTGGTTAAGGCGCTCGCCATGGTGCTGAGCGAACAACCCAGTCACCAAGCCAAACAAACTCAGCTTACGCTTGATGCGTGGATCCATAATCTCTCGCAAGCAGAGAAAGACACGCTATTACGCACGTTGTTTGAGCAAGGCCAGCTAACCCGTCACCAAGCCTTAGCGCTGACGCGAAAAGAACCTGTCAACACAGACGAGATCTATCAATACTGGTTAACCTCCGCCGTCATTTCTCCTTTCATTGAGCAAGCGCAAAGTCAATTACAGCAAGAGCAAGCCGCAGCACTCGCAAAAAAATTAGCTATCGAAAAAGCGGAAAAAGAAAAAGCGTTGACGGATATCTACAATCAACGTGAGCACTACTGGCAGCAATCACAAGAGCAAGCGGATCGAACTTGCGCCAGTGGTTACGATGCGGCATCACGCTATCTGCATCAGCTGTTTGAGGCCTATCAGTTCAAAGCTGATGAAGCGGCGTTTGAACAACGCTTTAAGCGCTTTGTTGTGGCGAATAATAGCCGTAAAGCACTGTTAAATCGCTTGAGTGATTTGCTTTAAACGATGAGGCGATAGGCTGGCCAAATGACGTTAGCAAAAAACCGATTGAGGGTTGGTTGAAAGGTTGTAAGCCCACCAAAGGTCTACAAATTGTTACCTATGAAGTCACTTTGTGTAGACCTCGGGGTCTAAGCAACGCGCTTTTACCATCTCTGTGGTAAATACTGCGTGAAATACAAAGGCATCACGATATTGGTTTGCTCTAATGCGGATGAGCCTTGTGTACCTGTTAACTTAAAGGTTTTACTTGGAGTACATTTTTCAACGTAGGATGCCAACGATTTTGCTCTTGTACGTTTACCACTTTTGACCTCCACAGGGACGATATCGCCTTCATCGGTCGCCAAAATAAATTCGATTTCGGCGCGGGCGTCATTCCATGAATAGCTTGGGTCAACGCCAATGGCAGTGAGCTCTTGTTGCACAAAGTTTTCAGCCACATAACCTTTGTATTCATAGTTTTGTTGCTTAATTTCTTTATAACTGCTGCCGAGCATATGATTAAGCAGGCCCACATCAAACAGAAACAGTTTCACCATATTTTCTTTTTTATAGGCCGCTAACGGAGATTTCGGCAATCCTTCAATAGGGTAGTTTGGCAAAGCTAAGCGGCAGCAGTTAAGCCAATGGATCGCGGTTTCAAAATCGCTAAAACGAGATTTACGCTCATGCACATGCTTAAATTTAAAGCGTTTAACCGACTCATCGCTGACAAGTGATAGCTGGGCTGGAATGCTATTAAATACCGATTCAATCAGTGTGGCGTCGACGTTGCCCGCGTACTTACCAAAATCGCGGCGATAACCTTCCACTAAATCGGCATGAATTTTTGTGACTTTTTCAACACGCTCTAGAATGCTTGAATCCTTATACTGATACCAAGCAGAAACGGCTTCCGGCATACCACCAGTAAAAAAGTAGTCAGTGAGTTTGTCCATCAATTTGGTGTGTACTGCCGGTGTGCTTGCTTGACTATCAAACGCTTTGATCAGCGCTTGCTCGTTGGATGCGTAAATAAATTCTTGGAAGGTCAGTGGTCGTAAATTGTATTGTTCTACCTTGCCCACAGGGAAGGTGTTGAGCAAACCAATATTCGAGCCGCTGGCAGCGACAAAATAGGACGGTGCTTTTTCAGCAAAGTACTTTAGTGAGGTAACGGCACGTTCACATTCGCCAATTTCATCTAATATCAGCAGATCGGTTTCTGGGTTGAACGCTTGGTTGGTTAACAACTCAATGTTCATTACTAGCTCGTCAGGTGACAGAGAGCCATCGAACGCTTCTTTGTAGGCAGGGTTTTCAAGGAAGTCGATACGAAGGATGTTGGCAAAGGTGTTCCCAAATAACTCTTGTAGCAGATAGGTTTTACCTGTTTGTCTTGCACCATCGATCAATAATGGCTTGCGCACCGGTTGATTTTTCCATGCTATTAGGGCGTTTAGTAAGTTGCGCTGCATTGTCATTTCCCGCCAATTAAGACTGTTAACTGCCTGTAGTATAACTCAGCCTACACTTTTATGCGCAGAAAAGTGAGGATTTTTACATTTTTATGCGCATAAAAGTGTAATTTGATGGTCTTTGGCATTCAGGGATTCACATCATCGCCTTGGCCAACGCGCAAGCTAAACCTAAAGGTGGGATATAAATCCAATTATATTGAGTAAAGTGGGAATATCGTCCGGCATTTAACTTGCTGGAGTTGCTTGGGATTCAAAGTTGGACTATATTCCTATTAACGGTTAAATAGTGGGAATATAGTCCCTTTGGTTGGTGGTATGGCTAAGCGTGACTTACACAATGTATTGTTTCCAAAGCAGCGCAAAATCCTGGCGCAGTTTGGTGAAGACTTGCTGTTGGCGATGAAACGACGTGGTTTTACCAAAAAGCTACTGTGTGAACGTACTGGTTTTGATCATAAAACCGTGAATAAAGTCTTTGCCGGTGATCCGGGCGTTGCTATAGGCACCTACTTAAAAGTGATGGCCGTCCTTGGCATGGAAAGCAACTTTGCAGAAATGGCCGCCCATGATGAAGTGGGTATTAAGCTGCAAAATATAAAATTGCTGGAAGGTTCACGATGAGCCGTGAAATCGTCGAAGTTTATGCCGACTGGAAGCCAATTGAAGCGCCTTTGCTAATAGGGCTGCTTTCTTACAGCGATTCAAGCCGAGGTGGCGTGTTTAGTTTTGCCTACGATAAAGCGTTTTTAACCTCAGCCTATCGCTTGCAAATTGATCCAATCCTGACGCTTCACACCGGTGAACTTTACAACGATGAAGCCGATAAAAACTTTCGTGCATTTCTTGATTCATCGCCTGATAGATGGGGGCGTATTTTAATGCAGCGGCGTGCAGCCATTGAAGCGCGCAAAGGCATTCGAGCAACAAGTCGATTAAACGAATTGGATTACCTGTTGGGCGTGCACGACTCTTACCGGATGGGCGGTATTCGATTTAAGCGAGCAGGCTCGAATGCTTTTTTGGACGACAATTCTGAATTTGCTGCGCCGCCAATGGCTTCTCTGCGAGAGCTAGAGCACGCAGCCATGCAGATTGAAAAAGACGATAACATCGACAGTGACGAGTATTATCGCTGGTTGAAAATGCTGATTTCTCCAGGCTCATCATTAGGTGGTGCAAGACCCAAGGCTTGTGTGGCAGATGAACAAGGCCACTTGTGGATTGCCAAGTTTCCCAACTTAAATGATACCTTTGATGTGGGGGCGTGGGAGATGGTCTGTTATGAATTGGCTTTGGCGGCAGGTGTTGACATGTTTCCAAGTGAGATTAGGCAGTTTTCCTCTGGGCATCATACCTTTTTAACAAAACGGTTTGACCGCGACGGCGATCAGCGGCTGCATTTTTCATCGGCCATGACTCAACTGCAATACTATGATGGTGAACAATCTCAAGGTGCCAGCTATTTAGAAATTGCTGAATTTATTTCCAATTCTGGTGCACAAACCGAAGCTGATTTAGCGCAGTTATGGCGACGTATCGTGTTTAATATTGCGGTGTCCAACACGGATGATCACCTGCGTAACCATGGGTTTTTATTAACAAAGAATGGCTGGAAGTTATCACCCGCTTATGATTTAAACCCGATAGTGGGTAAGCATGGTCTGCATCTGAACATTACCGATGCAGACAACGCTTTAGACTACCAGCTAACCTTTGATGTGAAAGACTTCTTCAGACTTTCGCAAACCCAAGCCACGCAAATTTACGATGAAGTATTAATGGCGGTTAAGCAATGGCAAACCGTTGCTAAGCGGCTAGGGATCAGCCGAGCGGAGCAAGCCATGAAACAATCAGCGTTTAACGTTTAATGAGTCAGTGAAACTATATTTTCATTTTTCAGCAGATAAAGAAGTTTTAGTTTCACTTTATGCTTTGCCTCATACTCCATGTGTTTTAACACTTCGCTCATCCCTTGGGCTTTTGGGGCAGTTTGGGCAAAGCCTTAGTTCACGCCACTTAGCCACGCACCAACCCTGCCCACAGAACAATTATTATTTGGGGCACTATCTACAAACTGGGGCAACTAGCTACCTGTACCCTCAGAAAGCTGCACGATCTGGGCATTTATCTGCCTACTGCGTCCGTTTAGTACTGTCAAACTCCTAACTGAACTTAACAGATCAGTGAGGAAGTAAACAATGAACCCAACCACACAATCCCCCTCAAACTCAGTACACCCAGCGCGTCAGCAGCGGATTTTGCGCTTGCCCGAGGTAAAGGCCAAAACAGGCTTTGGCCGCAGCACCATTTATGCCCTGATGGCCAACGGTGAATTTCCGCGATCCATCCGGATTGGCGCGCGTGCAGTGGGCTGGTTAGAAAGCGATATCGACCAGTGGATTGAAACCCGCCGTATTGGTGCTGCTTATGGCCGTGGATAAACCATCAGCATCAACCCCGTTACCTGCCAGTGAAATGCATAGCAACGCACCAACATTACCGGCTGGTTTTGCCTATAACGCGCAAAACTGGCTGGTGATGCAACCAGCAGGGCAAGATAGCCCTGTTAAAATCTGCTCTTGGTTGCAAGTGGCCGCCCGCACCCGCGATCCGCAAGGGGACAACTACGGCTATTTATTGCACTGGTTAGACGATGACAATCGCCATCGCTACTGGGCTATGCCCGCAGAACTATTGGCCGGAGATGGGAGCGAGTACCGCCGAATTCTACTCAGCCGAGGAATGCGGCTTAGTAACAGTGTCAAAGCGAGGCAGTTGCTCTCCCTGTTTATTCAACAAATGGGTGAACTGGCCACGCAAAAGGCCATTAGCGTGAACTGCATTGGCTGGCATCACCACGCTTATGTGCATCCGCGCCTCACCTTTTACCCTAGCGAACACAGCAACAACCCGCGCATGGTGCTGCAAACCATGCACCCGATAGAAGGCTTTATTCAACAAGGCAGTAGCGACAGTTGGCGGCAGCACGTTGGCCGTTATTGTCTGGATAACCCGCTATTAATTGTTGGTGTCTGCTCTGCACTGGCCGCACCTTTGTTGCACTTGTGCGGGGTGGATGGTTTTGGTTTACACCTCTACGGTGCCAGCAGTACCGGTAAAACCGCAGCACTGTATCCGGCGTTATCGGTGTGGGGCGAGCCTAATCAGCTGCGCCATAGTTGGCGTGCCACGGCTAACGGTTTAGAAGGAACAGCGTTAGCGCATAACGATGCCTTGTTGGCGCTCGATGAAATGGGCGAAGTTGACCCCAAAGAGGCGGGCGATGTCGCTTATATGCTTGCCAATGGTCAGGGTAAAACTCGTGCAGGCAAATACGGTGAAATGCGCTTACCCGCCCGTTGGCGCTTGGTGTTTTTATCCACTGGCGAAGTCACGCTCGAAAGCCACCTTGCCAGTATTGGCAAGCGTGTAAAAGCAGGGCAGCAAGTGCGCGTGATTGATCTCAGTGCCGATGCCGGAGCGCAAATGGGCGTGTTTAACCAGAGCCATGGCATGAACGCCGCCAATTTAGCCGATCACCTAAAACAACAAAGTCGCCAACACTACGGCTGCTTGGCCTTGGACTGGTTGCGGTATTTAACGCAGCACAGCGCGCAGGTGCGACCCGTTTTCCAAAACGTACGCCAACGTTTTTTAGCCAGCTTACCCACTGAGGCTGACGGCCAAGTGCGCCGGGTAGCCGAAAAGTTTGCTTTACTGGCCAGCGCAGGCCTGTTAGCCATTCAAGCCAAAGTACTCGATTGGCCAACCCAAAGTGTCGAAGCCGCCTGTTTAAGCCAGCTAAACCAATGGATACTCGCTCGCGGTGGTGTGGCCGCCAATGAAGACCAACAAGCCATTCGTCAGGTACGCAGTTTTATTGAACAACATGGTGAAAGCCGTTTTACGCCCAAACAAACCGGTTACAGCAGCCAAGTACGCCAACGCGCGGGTTGGCTTGATACTTCTGGCCCACAAACCCTCTACCTGTTTTATCCAACTGGCTGGCGTGAAGCCACCGAAGGCCTAAGCCCAGATCGCGCCGCCAAAGCGCTGATGGCCGCAGGCTACCTAGTCCCCGATGGCAACCGACCACAGCGAAAAGTCAGCCTGCCCGACAACACCCGCCCACGTATGTACTGCGTGAAAAGCAGTATTTTGGATGACTAACGAGGCGATTAATCTTGTGTGGGCTTGTCGCCTTGCAGTGAACCGCCAGTCAACATAGGTACTTAGCAAGGTTCAAAGTCTAACGCGGACAATACCGCCAGAGGCATTCCCGTGAACCGCTAGCACACCAACAACCAGCACCGAACGAATAACAAATGGGCTCAATTATTTGGTTTTAACTCAAATAAGTTGAGAATAATCATAATCGTGGTAGGGTAAGCAACAGTGAAAAATCCCCAAGTTTATGGTTAAGAAAACACCGTGGAGAGAGCATGATCCGCTGCCACCTAGCCCGATTAATGGGTGAGAGAAAAATGCGCATTAGCGACGTGATGCGAGAAACCGGCCTAAGCCGTACCACCGTCACGCTACTGTACAAAGAAACCGCGCTTAAGGTGGACTTGGAAGCGCTTGATAAGCTGTGTGAGTTATTTAACTGCCCGTTGAGCGATTTGCTTGAGCAGGTTCCAAATTAAAACGATTACAAGGAATGTTATGGCCTTCAATACCAAAAAATTCAATGAAGATAGCCGAGTAAAAATCCCTGCAATTCTTCATTTAATGCGTCTAGGTTATAAGTACCTGTCACTTAAAGGGCAAAGCTGGGATCTCGACACCAATATCTTCCCTGACGTATTCAAAACCGCTATCGGCAAAATTAACCCTGGTATTGAAGATGCTGAAGCCGGTCGTTTGCTAGAAGATGTCAAACTACTGCTTGATAACGAAGACTTGGGCAAAGCCTTTTTTGAGCGCCTATCTGAGCGTTCAAATACCAAGTTGATTGACTTTGAAAACTTCAATAACAACAGCTTCCATGTTGTTACCGAGCTAACGTGTCAAAACGGCGATGAAGAATTCCGCCCCGATATCACACTGCTTATCAATGGTATGCCGTTGGTGTTTATCGAAGTGAAGAAGCCCAATAACCGCGAAGGTATTTTGGCCGAGCGTGACCGCATCAACAAACGCTTTCAAAACCCTAAGTTCAAGCGTTTTGTCAACATCACCCAGTTTATGATTTTCTCCAATAACATGGAGTACGACGACGGCGATCCTGAACCCGTGCAAGGTGCTTTCTATGCCAGCAGTTCTTACCATAAGCCGGTATTTAACTATTTCCGCGAAGAAGAAATCTTAAACTTAACCGCCTTGTTGAAGCAGGTATCGGATGATGACGAGCTAAAAGTCTTAAAAGACAATAATCTGGAAGTGATCCGCAGTAACCCAGAGTTCCAGACCAACAAGCAACCCGAGCGCCCAACCAACCGCATTTCCACCTCTTTACTCAGTCGTGAGCGCTTAGCCTTTATTTTGCGTTACGCCTTGGCGTATGTGTCCGAGTCAGACGGGCTACAAAAACACATAATGCGTTACCCGCAGTTGTTTGCCACTAAAGCCATTGAGCGAAAGCTAAGCGAAGGCGTTAAAAAAGGCATCATTTGGCACACCCAAGGCAGTGGTAAAACAGCCCTAACGTTTTATAACGTGCGCTTTTTAACCGACTACTTTCAAAAGCAGCAAGTCATCCCTAAGTTTTACTTTATTGTTGACCGCCTGGATCTACTGCAACAAGCACAGCGCGAATTTACCGCCCGTGGTTTAACCGTACACACCATCAACTCACGGGATGCCTTTACTCGTGACATCAAAGCCACACAGGTGATCCACAACCATTCTGGCAAGCCAGAAATCACCGTGGTGAATATTCAAAAGTTTAAAGATGACCCAGATGTGGTCAGCACCAAAGACTACAACGTCGCGATCCAGCGTGTGTATTTTTTAGACGAAGTACACCGCAGCTATAACCCCAAAGGCAGTTTTTTGGCCAACTTGAGCCAGTCAGACAGCAACGCCATTAAAATCGGTTTAACGGGTACGCCGCTATTGGGGGATGACTACAACTCACGGGCCTTGTTTGGCGACTACATTCACAAGTACTACTACAACGCGTCCATTGCCGACGGTTACACCTTGCGCCTAATTCGTGAGGAAATCAGCACTCAATACAAAATTGAGCTGCAAAAAGCCCTTGAAGAAGCCGAAGTGAAAATGGGCGATGTGGATCGTAAGCTGATTTACGCCCACCCAAGCTTTGTTGAGCCCATGCTGACTTACATCGTAAACGACTTTGAAAAAAGCCGTGGTGTATTAAACGATACAACCATTGGTGGCATGGTCATTTGCGACAGCTCAGATCAAGCCAAGCAGATGTTTGAAATCTTCAATGGCGTTTATGCCGAAACGCCTATTCTGCCGCAAACATCCAACTCAAAAACCGAAGTGCTTGAAGTCGCTGAACCTGCGCCAACCAGTTATGCAGAGTCTGCCAAACAAGCCCAAAAGGTAAAAAATGCCGCCTTGATTCTGCACGACATTGGCACCAAAGAAGAGCGTAAAAACTGGGTTGAAGACTTTAAGGCAGGAAAAATCGATTTTTTGTTTGTGTATAACATGCTGCTCACTGGTTTTGACGCCAAACGCCTGAAAAAGCTCTACCTTGGTCGGGTGATCCGCAAGCACAATTTGCTACAAGCGCTCACGCGAGTGAACCGAACTTACAAAGATTTCCGCTACGGTTATGTGGTCGATTTTGCCGATATTCGCAAAGAGTTTGATGCCACTAACAAAGCCTATTTCGACGAATTACAGTCGGAGCTGGGCGATGAGATGGAGCACTACTCACACTTGTTTAAATCTCAGGAAGAGATCAAACAAGAAATCGAACATATCAAAGACGTACTGTTCCGTTTTGATACCGACAACATGGAAGAGTTCTGCAACCAGATCAGCCAAATACAAGACCGCGACACCGTACTGGCGCTAAAAAAAGCCTTAGCCGATGCCCGCAGCTTGTATAACTTAATCCGCTTGCAAGGCGAGTATGACTTTCTGGATGAATTGGATTTTGCCAAGCTTAATGTGCTGTATCGCGAAACCAGTAACCATCTGGATTTGCTCAACCTTAAAAACGACTTAGAAAGCGGCGAAGACACCAGTAACTTGCTCAACCGCGCTTTGGAAGACGTGATCTTCAAGTTTGTAAAAATCGGCGAAGAAGAGCTGGTGCTGGCAGACAAACTGAAAAACACCCTGCGCCAAACCCGTGAAGCACTGGCCAGTAATTTTGACCAGCAAGATCCGCAGTTTATCAGCTTAAAAGAAGAGCTAGAGCGCCTGTTTAAGAAGAAAAACTTAAGCGAAGTAACCCAAGATGAAATGGTTGCCAACATCGACGCGCTGAATAAAATTCACGACCGCGTTAAAGAGCTGAACCGCCAAAACAACCAACTTCGGCAAAAGTATCTTGGTGATGCCAAGTACACTCGTATTCATAAACGCTTACAAGAGCGCCAGCAAAGCCAAAGCGATATTAGCGAATCAGAACGCAAAATTTTCGAAGCATTGGCAGGCGTAAAGCAAGATGCCGACGAGCAAGTGCTCAACAACAGCCAAGTGCTCGATAACGAAAGTTACTTCGAACGGCAAATGATGCCGCTGGTGATTGGCCGCTTTATGAAAGAACAAAACATCAAACTCAACGCCGACGCCTCACGGTATATTAATCACCTCGTCGTCGCAGAATATTTAAAAGAATTTAATACCGGCAGCCAAGCGTGGTAATGCGGGTAAAACTGATTAGGAAGTAAACACCAAATGGTTGAATTAGAGTTTCAGCAAAAAACCAAAACCCTGATTGATAGCTTAAAGAGCATCTGTGCCAACTATGGTTTAGGTAACGACGGTAACGAGTTTAAAATCATTACCCAAACGTTTTTGTACAAGTTTTTAAACGATAAGTTCGCCTTTGAAGCCAAAAAGCTCGATGACAACATCGCCAAGGCCGAAAAATGGGAAGAAGCGCTGGCAGCCATGAGCGAAGACGACCTCGACATGCTGCAACTGCAAATGGGCGGCGACACGGTTAAAGCCGCAGCACTTTATCAGCTACCTGTTTAGCCAACAAAACGCGCCGGATTTTGCCAAACTATTTGACGATACCTTAATCGACATTGCCATTAGCAATAACGATGTATTTGCAGTAAAAACCGATGGTGGCGCAAAAGTGGTGCTGTTCGACCGCATCAGTCAATACATTGCCGACGATTCCAAACGTGATGCCTTCTGCCGCGCCATTATCAATAAACTGGTGGAGTTCAGTTTTGAACGTATTTTCACGCAAAAATTCGACTTCTACGCCACCATCTTTGAATACCTGATCAAAGACTACAACAGCAATTCTGGCGGTAAATACGCTGAGTATTTTACCCCCCATGCGGTAGCGCGCATTATGGCGGAAATCTTAGTACCCAAAGAACAGCGCGGCACAGTACGCAATGTCAGTTGTTACGACCCATCCGCAGGTTCGGGTACTTTGCTTATGAACGTGGCGCACGCCATTGGTGAAAACCGCTGTAGCATTTACACGCAGGATATTTCACAAAAGTCCTCCAACCTGCTGCGATTAAACCTGATCTTAAATAACTTGGTACACTCAATCCCGAATGTGATCCAAGGTAATACGGTTTTACACCCCTACCATAAGGACGGAAAAGAGTTAAAGCGCTTTGATTACATTGTCTCCAATCCACCCTTTAAACTGGATTTCAGCGACTTTAGGGATGAACTCGACAGCAAAGAAAACAAAGAACGCTTTTTTGCCGGTATTCCAAAGATTAAAGCCAAAGCCAAGGACAAGATGGAAATCTACCAATTGTTCTTGCAACACATCATTGCTTCACTCAAGCCTGGTGGTAAAGCAGCTGTGGTGCTGCCTACTGGCTTTATTACCGCCCAGTCGGGCATCGACAAAAAAATCCGTGAACATTTGGTGAAAAATAAAATGCTGGCGGGTGTGGTATCCATGCCCTCTAATATCTTCGCCACCACCGGCACGAACGTATCCATTCTGTTTATCGACGCCAGCAACGATGGCGATGTAGTACTGGTGGATGCCTCTAACTTAGGTGAAAAGGTTAAAGATGGCAAAAACCAAAAAACCGTATTAACACCAGAAGAAGAACAACAAATTATTGATGTGTTTAACGCCAAAGAAGCGGTAGAAGATTTTTCTGTTGCGGTGAGTTATGGCGACATTGAAGCCAAGAACTACTCATTAAGTGCTGGCCAGTACTTTGATGTCAAAATCGAATATGTGGATATCACCCCAGAACAATTTGCACAAAAGATGCAGGTCTTTACCAGTAACCTAGATAGCCTATTTAGCCAGTCTCGTGAGTTGGAAACTGAGATTAAAAAGCAGTTGGCGGGGTTGAAGTATGAAGCCTGATTATATGACGACGATTGGTAGCATAGCTGATGTTTATGACGGGCCGCATGCTACTCCGAAGAAGTTGGAACAAGGTCCATACTTCTTAAGTATCTCAAGTTTAGAGAAAGGCCGTTTAGACCTGAAGAAATCTGCTTTTTTAAGTGAGAATGATTTTAAAAAGTGGACAAAAAGAGTAACCCCTAAAGAGGGCGACCTTTTATTTTCTTATGAGACTCGTCTTGGAGAGGTCGCCCTCATGCCTCCCGGCATCAGAGCTTGTTTAGGTAGACGAATGGGATTGCTTAGGCTAAATAGAGAAAAAGTGATACCAGAGTATGCACTTTACGCATATCTATCACCTGCTTTTCAACAAACGATTAAAGCAAATACAATAACCGGTGCCACTGTAGATCGTATCGCTTTGAACGAACTTCCAAACTTTTCAATTCGCATCCCTCCTATCGAGGAGCAGAAAAAAGTAGCAAAGCTATTAAGCGAGATTGACAAAAAAATCGAACTCAATAACCGCATAAACGCCGAGCTGGAAGCGATGGCCAAAACCCTGTACGACTATTGGTTTGTACAGTTCGACTTTCCCGACGACTCACCACAAGGCCAGGGCAACCCCTACAAAACCTCCGGCGGCAAAATGGTCTACAACCCAACCCTAAACGCGAAATACCGGAGGGGTGGAGCGACAAAACGCTATCTCAAATAGCGAACATCACGATGGGTCAATCCCCAGAGGGGAGTTCGTATAATGATGAAGGCGTTGGAACCGTTTTTTATCAAGGTTCTACAGACTTTGGTTGGTTGTTCCCTACCACACGCCAGTACACGACAGCGCCTAGCCGCATGGCAAAGAAAGGCGACATATTATTAAGCGTTCGTGCACCAGTAGGTGATATGAATATTGCTAATACCGACTGCTGTATTGGTCGAGGTTTAGCAGCATTAAATAGCAAAACTGGCTCAGACGGTTTTCTGTTTTATGTGATGAAGTATTTCAAACAGATTTTTGACCGTCGAAACTCCGAAGGTACAACCTTTGGCTCTATCACAAAAAACGATTTGCATTCGCTGACACTTGCTTATCCAACTTCGGATTTGCTCAAAAAGTATGATGAGATCGTTACGAATTACAACAAAATGATATTTGAGCGAAGCCTCGAAAATAGAGAGCTAATAGCTCTCCGCGACTGGCTCCTTCCTATGCTAATGAACGGTCAGGTAACAGTAAAATGATCAATACTGCGTTTCGGGTCCTACTCACCGCCAATGCCACATCACTACTGGTGATTATCTTTTTGGTACAAAAAGGCATCACTCTGGGCGATTTTCTCGGTGGTGTAAATTATCTAGGTTGGACAGTCGCACTTCCGAACGCAGTGTCTTATTTGTTTTACTTGGCCATACCCATTTTATCCACCGGCTTGAGTATTTGGCTAAGTAAATATTTAGGTAAAGACGAGTTTAAAGCGGGTGAAGTCGCCAGTATTGAACATGCCAACAACAGTTTTCTACCCAGTTATTTGGGCTACTTTTTTGTGGCGTTGAGCATTAATAACTGCGAGACCTTGTGGTTTGTCTATGGGGTGTTGTTCGTATTCACCTTTCTTTCGCAGGCACTCTACTTTAATCCACTGTTTTTGTTGTTTGGTTATGAGTTTTACAACATCACCACCAAAAACGGCACTGCAATTTTTCTGATTAGTAAAGAGCGCTATAAAAAGCCTGATGATATTCAAATACCCTTGGCGTACCGCATTAACAATTACACCTTTATCGAGCGAGAATAGTGATGGACCATATACTGGCACACATAAAAACAAGAGCAAAAAAACGTATTTTCAAATTGGTTTCTGATCAATCTCTATTTGATACAGTCAAAGTCGATTTAGAAGCCTGTGTTCCATACAACCCAGATCACAACCTCGATGAAGACTCATGGTTCAAAATTGAAGGCTTTAGCAACCAAGCGTTCTGTATTGACCTTTTGAAGAAGATATACGACTCAAAAGATTACGATGATTTAACCAAAGAAAACTTTTCAAAAATTGCCTATTTATTTGCTGTCCAGGGTGAGGATTTTTATTTTCAAAAAATTACTCCAAGCCTTTTTGTTAAGCGTAAAACCCTGGTGTTTGGCGAAGCGGCTGAGCTTGAAAAAAGTCAAACCCGTTTGGTGATAAACGCTTTGCCTGATGCAGTTTATTACAAAGCGTCAGATACCCTGATATTTAAGAATCTCGCTACAATATCGAGCATATTCGTTGGCATAGATGAGCTTTATAAAGAAGCAACAAAAGAAGAAGTTGAGCAATTTTTGGAGGAGCCCTTTATTGAAAAAAGTAATGGCTATAGCGTTGATAAGGTTTCAAAACCGAATCGTAAACGCATTGGTCTTGCTATGAAAACGCTTGAAAATATGTCTCCCGACGATAAAACCAATATGCTTGAATATATCGATGGATACTGCGAGCAAAAACTTAAATTTGATCAACAGAATCAAAAGTTTGAAATCTCAACGGATGAAGACTTGAAATTATTGGTTTACGGCATAGAACAGCGCTTTTACACCACCCCCTTTGGTAACAGGGCGGGATTCTACTTCGCACATTATTTAACCAAAAAGCAACTCTGTTCTGAATTCCGGACTCCACAGAGCAGCTCGTCGTTTCCCTGCGATGCTATCCTTCTTGCCCATATGTTGCCGTATTAAGCTAAGACATGCCCGGTTGAATAACGCCAGGTGTGTAGCACCTGTTGGGTCACCGATCTTAAGCTCGTCTTCTCGAAACACCACATCCAAAACCCAATGCAGTTGATTCTCCACAGCCCAATGATCCCGCACGATACCGGCAGCCTGCTCGGCATTAACGGGCAATGAGCTTGCGTACCAGCGTGATGAGCAAGCAGTGGTGTTTTTCACACACCGTTCGCTAGCGACCTCAATGAAAGTCTGGACATGCGGCCATTTTTGCTTGAGTTCTTTGGGTAATTTGGCCTTCATTTGCATCACAGTACGCTTTTCCTCACGTCCGTGCCCGCGGTTAATCTGCTCGAAAGTGGCCAGTTCCGGATTTTCATACTGTTCGGCGAAACAAGTTTTTACATGCTGACTTAAAGTAGGCTGATTTCCCTTTAACTGGATCACAAAATCGCCTTTACCTTTAATCACCGCTTTCATGGTGTCGGCCTGGCAGTGTAATGCATCCAGTGTGACCACCGCATTGTCCAGTGTGAGTGCGGCAATAACCTGACGCGCCACGTCCCCCTCATGTCCTTTACTGTCTGAGCTCCCTTGATAAAGCGCAACGCCATTACCTACATCAAATGCACTCACCACATGTAGGGCTTTGCTGGCATCGTCGCGCCAGGCTCCGCGCATCGTCTTACCGTCCAACGCAATAACTTGTTTCCCTTGTTGCTTACGCTGGTCGTTAATCCAGCCAAATACAGCTTTCAGCAACACTTGAGTATCCAGCGCCTTGATAATGGTAGCGATACAGTGCCGTCTTGGAATACCATTAGCAAATCCACGATGTTGACGCAGCCATTCAAGCTGTAAGTCGCCAAATTGCTGAATAGACTTCCATCCATCAGCACCGCTGAGCACGGCAGCTAGAGTGAGGAAAATGACATCAATCAGGTCATGCTTTTTATTGATATCGTTGCGGTGGTCGGTGATGATTTCCAAGTGTTTTAATAAGCTCATGTCAGTCTTTAATGAAATGAAAACTGATCTGATCGTACAAATCAACCAGAGTTCCATGGTGCTTATACCAATAGCTGATCAATAAAGCGGTTGCTATACCAAAAAGTTAGGATCCCGCCCTGCTTTGGTAAGGAAAAACGCTGTGCTAATTCTGTCACGACAATGGGGTAGGTATGGTACCAGCTCAACCTAAAATTTATCATATTGTTCATGTAGACAGGCTCGCTTCTATTTTGGCATCTCAAGGATTGTTATGTGATGCCCAAATCATTGCACAAAATGCCATAGGCACAACGATAGGAATGAATACCATCAAGCAGCGCCGTTTAACAGAGTTGACCTTGAGCAGTTATCCTGATTTGTTTGTTGGGCAATGTGTGCCATTTTATTTTTGTCCTCGTTCCATCATGTTGTATGTAATTCATAGAGCTGATAGTGAGGAGTTAGCATATAAAGGCGGGCAAGAGCCAATCATTCATTTACAAGCTGATTTAAATGCAAGTGTTTAATGGGCACGGCAGCAAAATCACCGTTGGGCATTTACTTTATCGAATGCGGGCTCACGTTTTTTTGAAGATAGAAATGATTTAGCGCAGTTGAATGAGCTGGATTGGCAGGCAATTGCTGCAACGCAATGGCAAAATTGCAAAGAGGGAAAACAAGCTGAGTTTTTGATGGAACACAGTTTTCCTTGGCACTTGATAGAAGCTATTGTGGTAAAATCCCCCGCTATTTATCAGCAAGTTGCAAACATCTTGCGAACAGCAGCATTTAAGCCCACACTAACAATAAATTCTAACTGGTATTACTGAGGAGGCCGTAGATATGATTAGAATGACACATGGTGATATTTTACGCGCTGATGCAGAAGCGATAATTAATACTGTTAATTGTGTTGGCGTGATGGGGCGTGGCATAGCACTACAATTTAAAAAGGCGTGGCCAAACAATTTCAATGCTTATGCTCTTGCTTGTAAAAACAAAGACGTACAGCCAGGTAGAATGTTTATTTTTGAAACTGGTCAATTAGCCAATCCTCGTTATATCATTAATTTCCCAACAAAACGCCACTGGCGTGCTGCAAGTCGTATTGAAGATATTGAATCTGGCCTTGTGGCGCTGGTTGATGATATTCAACGGCTTGGAATAAAATCTGTTGCTATTCCACCGCTAGGTGCTGGTTTAGGTGGTTTAGATTGGGCAATTGTGCGTGAAAAAATTGAAGAGGCAATGCAGCCTTTGCGTGATGTGGATGTTTTTCTCTACGAGCCTATAGGTGCGCCTCAAAACGACAAAATAGCAAAACATAAAGCAGTGCCTAACATGACGGCTGGTAGGGCTGTATTAATTGAGTTAGTGCAACGCTATCTAAGAGGTTTGCTTGACCCAACAGTTTCGTTACTTGAAGTTCATAAGCTTTTGTATTTTATGCAAGAAGCAGGTGAGCCATTAAGATTAAAATACGAAAAAGCGCATTATGGCCCTTATGCACAAAATTTGCGGCATGTGCTCAATGCGATTGAAGGGCACTTTATCTCAGGTTATGCCGATGGTGGAGATGCACCTGAAAAAGAGTTACAGCTAGTGCCAGGCGCTATAGAAGATGCGCAGGAGTTTCTTACTCAACACCCTGACACTCGAACACGATTTGAGAAAGTGTCGCAGTTAGTTGAAGGTTTTGAGTCCCCACAAGGCTTAGAACTTTTGGCAACGGTGCATTGGTTAAGTAAACATGAGCAAGTACAAAGCACCGAAGAAATTGTACAAAAGGTGCACTCATGGAATTCACGCAAACAAATGTTTACTGCAAGGCAAATTGCGATTGCAGAGCAGGTGTTAACAAACCAAAGCTGGATAACTGCTTAGTTAATAAATAACGCAACTATTCGGAAATTCCAGATAGTTTATTTTTACTTTGTCTGGTTCCTTTTTTCTGTTAATTCTAAGAGCAGTACTCCGACAGTTCGAGTTTGTTTTTTGGCTGTGAGCCGCAGGGTATTGCTACCGACATGAATGTCGGTAGCAATATGTTATTCAGAGTGCTTTCCGTTTTCTAGCTGTTAGTCGAAGCAGTGGGGATGATTTGTTATGAATACTCGAACCTGTTCAATTTGCGAGATGGGCCAACTCATCCTGCATACTGAAAAGATTACGGTTGAGCATTTGGGTCAACATGGCCAAATTGAAAGCCAGTATTCAATGTGTGATTACTGTAATAGTGAACAGGCAGGTGCAGATGAAGCTCGTTTTAATAAGCTAGCCATGAATGCCTTTAAAAAGCAGGTGCTTAAAACAGTCTGATACTTAAAAAGGTGTGAGTGATGGCGAGTGTGTGACTCAACGGGCAAAATGGCAGTTGTTCGGTTATTCCGAACAACTGCTAAGTAAAAAGTGACATCAAATAATATCGCGCTATTTGGCGCTTTTGATATTAAAATCGCGTCAACAACACCCCTCCCGCTACCCGTTAGATCAGCGCCCTGTGAGGGGTTACTCGTTTCTGGGGCTTGTGATTTCGAGTAGTTTGTAAGAGATAGGCCCCAGTCTTAACGGCGACTGAGGCGCAGCCACGAGCCAAAACACTAGGTAAAGGCTCAACCAGCTTTAAAGAGCTTGAGTGAAATTGTGGTTTTCATCATAACAAATATCAAGCTATTTAGCCTTGTTGTTGAGTTTCCTTCTTGTCGTTAACAAAGCATTTGTTCGTAATCCACACATCATTCTCCGGCCCACAAAGGTGGTGCAGCAGCGCTAGGTTTAACTGGTGACTGATCACGTTGGCGTTTCGTTTTTGGCTTTCTTTTCTTAAACCGCTCACTAATAACCCCGTGCACGATTTTCCTATTTGTTCTGGCGTACTGGGCAGGCAAAATGCGCGGTTTTGCTGTTTGGGGTGCAAGGTAGCGCGCTTTCCTGTTTTAGACAAAGGCGTGATGCACCAAAAGATACAGGCGTTGGCTGGTGTGTTTGCTTGCAATGTTCTGGTTTGTATTGTGCCGTTCATATATACCGGTAAAAAATGTGCCGGTAACAAATGAGCTGGCAGCAAAACTAGCCCGCCTTGCGCATGGCCATCAACCTCAGGTAAAGGTAGCCAATACAGGTTTGGCCATTGCTCGGGGCTTTGCCATTTTTCTACGATCACTTGTGCGCCAATGCTATTTAGCCATTGGTGAATCGGGCAGCCTGGGTGTGCTTGTTTAACGCGTGGTAACTGAAAGGTCAGCCAGCGGGTTAAGCGTTCGGCGGCATTATCGCACTGGCTTAATGCTGGGTAGAGGGTAAACGCGCCATGCCCAACTAGTAAATCGACCACCTGCTTTATCCATTCTCTATCCCAATTGTTACCACTTGCCCATAACACGTCACTTATCACCTTGTTGGTTTTTCATGCCGTCTATTTTCAGTGGTCGGGTACAGACTCGGTGGTGAAATAGATGAAAGAAATGGCTATCAAACTAACCAGTCAAATCGGTTTTTTATGATGACCTGTATGCGGCTAACTGTTTGATATACGTAGTCCAATACGGCGCTGTTTGGCGGCATTTGGCTAGTGAAAAAAATCGAGACGCCAAACGATCGTTTGCATTCTGGGTTTAAAAAATCAAACGGTTTGTACTTTGATGCCGAGGTTGGTTTAGGGTGCAAAAAGTGCTAAACCTTGCGTTGCGCCAGTAGCTGCAATGCTTAGCAGTGTTGGATTTCAATCGAGAAGCCAAACAGTAAATGGGCTAATTTCCCTGTTTGGCGTTTCGATCCAAAAGCCAAACGGATAGTGGTTTTGGCGTATGGGTATAAAGGCATGGGGAAGTGTTTAATGAAGTGCTGCTGTTTATTTTGGCTTGGTATTTGATGAATGGACGTTTTCTAACTTCAGTGAAGGTTGCTTGTTACTGTTGTCATCAATGTACTCAAGGGCATACCCCATTGCCTTGTAGCTTTTCTCGCGTTTTTTAAACATGCGTTGCAGCATAGGGAGGGCGCAGTCCACATAGTCGTGAATGGTCACTTGTGTTTTTCCTTCCGATTCACGATGAATACGACCGGCATATTGGGCCAATGTGCCTTTCCATGCGATTGGCATGGCCAAAAACAACGTATCCAGTCTTGGTAGGTCAAATCCTTCGCCTACATATTTTCCTGTTGCGACGACAACTTGAGCCGATTGCAGATGATTGTCAGCGTTCTTGCGTTCCGCAGCTTTCATGGCGCCTTTAAGTACGACAGTGCTTATACCCATTTCGGTAAGTCGTGAGTGTATGGATTCTGCGTGCTCTCTACGCTCTGTAAGGACTAACGGGTGTCCGCCATTTTGAACACACTCGTAGGCGTCTGAGACGATTTTTGACGTGCGCTGTTCGTTATCGACGAGCCAGCGGTAGGCATCGCTTATTTTTGGACGCTCACCTGTTGTTAATAGCTCTGCTGACGGTACATCGTAGAGCTGATGAATCATCACGGTTTGAGTAAATTGCTCATCAGGGCTTTGTTTCACTTTGTAGCGAATTGGCCCTGCTGTCATAAAAATGATCTTTTGATGACCATCTTGTCGTTCTGGTGTTGCTGTTAGGCCCAATACATATTTTGCTCTTACCTCGTTGAGTACCATTTCAAACCTAGGCGCAGATAGATGGTGGCATTCGTCAACAATAATGTGGCCGTAGTCTTGGATGAAAGGCGTGATGGAATTGTCTTTTTTATTAACCAAACTTTGGTAGGTGGCAATGTCGATAATGCCACTCGGCTTTCTTTTACCCCCGCCTATACTGCCAATGGTTACTTCGGGTAGGAACGTGCGCAAGCGCTCTTGCCACTGTTCAAGCAGCTGTCGGCTATGAACCAGTATGAGGGTATTTACTTTGCGTTTTACGATCATACCAATGGCTGTAACCGTTTTTCCAAATGCGGTCGGCGCATGCAAAATACCGAAGTCATGTTTGGTTATTGCGGCCACTGCGTCCCGCTGATTCTTTCGCAAAGTGAACTCAGGGGTAAGTTTTAATAATGGTTTGCCGTTTTCACGCTTATCGTCAAATAGTGGCGAAATATTGTGCTCTTGTAGCAAAGCAATCGCGTCATCGAGACAGCCTCGCGGTAGTGCTAGATAACCGTTTTCAATACGAGCACAGGAAATAAACCTCGGAATGCCATGGGTTGAAAAGCGCAACGCTTGTGTTTTAAAAAACACAGGATTAGAAAAACTCGCTAATCGCTTTAGTCCTGCCAGTAGTGGCCCAGGTAACTCGCTCATCAAAAAGTAGATATGGTTGGCCAAGGTAATAGTCACGTTTTTCGGCAAAGACTCTAATTTTATTGGTGTGGCTTTGGCTGTGATTTCCCAAGGTGGGCGGTTATCTGTTAGCCCTTGTTCGGACAGTAATAGGGTGTTGGGTGAAATGGTTGTTATGAGTTGATCAATACTCGATTGCGTGAGCGTTTTAAGCTCAGCAAGGTACTGCCATTGATCGTCAATCGCATTCAGGTCACTGTCAACAAAGCAACTACGGCCTGAAAGGCGAGCTTCCTTTTGAAGTGGTAGCGCAATGAGATTACCAAAACCGCCTTCAGGAAGGACATCTTGGTTAGGAAAGAGCCTGTCATAGGAGTCAAACGAAAGATTTGGAAATATTTCCATGGCTTTATCAAGCAAAGCGAAACCCAGTGCCCGAGCCTGGTTAGCGGGGATATTGGTGTCAAAAAAGATCCATAAGTGTGCCCCGTTGCCAGAGCGCGAGATTTCTATCGCGTGCGGAATATCAAACTCTTGGCATGCTTTAGACATTGCTTTGACTTCTTCTTGCCAACAGCCTTTGTCAAAATCGGCTGCCAACAAATAGCACGAATTATCTTTAAGTAGTGGATATAGACCAACCACTTGATGACCGGTAAGGTGCCTGTAAATAATGTGCTCGTTTAATTCGCTAAACTTTCGGTGTGAACAGTCTTGGCATTTAATGCGGGGTTTGTTGCATAGTCCACTTACCCACTCATTATCACAAGCTACGGAATAGCCACTGCGACCCTGTTGGTTTTGCCAACGATTGGCAAAGATATCCTCTCGTCCACGAAATCGTTGTCTGAATAGGGTGACCTTTTGTTCTGGCGTGAATGTCTGTACTGAACGCTCGTTTTGAGCGCTACGCAAAGCCTCTCTTAATGCGAGAAGCTGCTGCTTTTCGTTTTCAAGCTCAGCTAGCCTGTGATCAATAGCAGAAATGTTTGGGTAGCGAGCGTCATTCATAACAAACTAATTTTGATTCGAAGCACTATGAAGCGCGAACTTGCGGTGGCTTGATCAGCGACTCTGCTGGAATACCTAACCCTTCATGAAGTTTCCAAATCATTTTTAGCGTGAGTGATCGCTTATGGTTTAGGATTTCATAAACACGATTGCTTTTACCTATCATGGGTTCAAGATCTTTAACCGTTAAGCCTTTGCGCTCCATCTCAAACTTTATTGCCTCAACAGGGTCTGGCAAATCCATTGGAAAATGCTTTGCTTCGTAGGCCTCGACTAACGTAACCAAAATGTCCAGCTTTTCACCTTCAACGGTATCTGGCTCCGACATCATTAGGTTTTCGATGTCGTTTAATGCCGCGCGGTAGTCGGCATCTGTTTTAATAGGTCTGATGTCCATTATATTTACCTCTTGTTACTACCTTTTGGCTTTAAATCGTTTGCACATCAATTTGATCGTATTGTGCATGGCTGCCGATAAACCGTATGTAAACCACCTTGTAGGCATAATTGATCCAAACGACTAATCGGTATTTATTACCGGCAATGTTAAACACGACACGCCCATCTTTGAGGATACTGGCATTTCCAAAGTCCTGTTTCACATCCGCCGGTGATCCCCAATCAGCGTTTAATGCATGCCTATACCACGCTAAAGTTGGCTCTTTAGCGTCGATGTATTCTGGGCTGTCTTCCCAAAATGTTTTTAAGGTTGATAGTGCGATAATTCTCATAAACAGATGTTAGTCCCAAATTGGGACTTTTGCAAGTTTGGTATTCTTGATGCGGTTAGGAGTTGTTACCGCATCCCCAACTGCCCCATTCCTTGGGGCGGTTCAAATCCCTCTTATTCACCGTCTAAAGCTTGTGTTATCCAGTGTTGCCCCATTGCCCCAACTGCCCACAGTAAGTGAGCAAATGGGGGCTTGCTAGTTTCGCCTGATTGGCTTTTTTGGCATACGGCTGCGTTTGCCATCGAAGAACGCCAATACTCTGAACCAATAGAGGGATTCTTCATAACCTAGGCTATACGTTGGGCGTGCAGGCGGGATGAGTCCAAGTTTACGTCCTAGGCTGACAATCACGTAGAACGTGAGTTTTAGCGTCAGCCACGGGGCGAGAACCACCAATGTCGTCAGGCAATGCCGGGTAAGTGCGTGGCCTACGCCATGAGATTGTTCGAGTAGGGCAATGCCAATACACCAGCCAAGTCCTGCCAGCATGGCTATTGGAAAGGTAATGGGGGCGAGTCGCATCATAAATTGCATGTTAATGCCCTCCTGTGTTGTGCTGTGAAGGGGGCTCAAAGTTCACCAGTGGTTCGATCACATCAGCCACGGTTTGATGGGCAATACGGCGCTCTTCAAAGTAATCGTGGCGGTCGTAGATGCCCTCAACGCCTTTTAGCTTATGGTTAAGACAGCGTTCGGCCACGTTGCCTGCAATGCCTAAAGATGCAGCAAGACTGCGAAAGGTGCGGCGTAAATCGTGTACGGTAAAGTGTTCAAGTTTGCCCATTTTATTGGGTGGCTGCTTTTTGCGCCCAGGCTCGCGACCAAACAACTTAGAAATGGCGCGGTTCAGCGTATCTGGCCCCATATGTGGACGGTGGCTTGCTCGTCTGGCTGGGAAAACATAAGGCGATCCACAAGCACGGATTTGCAGCTCGTTAAACCAGGTAATGGCTTGGCGCGGTAAGGGGATGCTGATTGGTACGCCGGTTTTACTGCGTTCTTTGGGTAGATCCCATACGCCCGTGGTTAAATCCATTTCACGCCACATGGCTTCGCACAATTCGCTTTTGCGCACACCCAACACCAAAAACAGGCAGCAAGCGAGGTAGTTGTCGCGGCCAAAGCTATTGATATGGGTATGAAACACGCTGAAGGCGTAGTGAATTTCCTCTTTGCTGAGCATCCTGTCTTTACTGGACTCCACGCCACCGGCATCGTCCACGGTAAATGCTGCGGCTGGGTTGTTCAGCGTTAAGTCGAGCTTTATCGCATGTCGAAACAGCTGCTTCATGTACATCAAGGTATCGTTGGCAATGGTAGGGCGGTTACTTTCTCGAATGCGCTCTAATACTTCGCGCACGTCGCGTGCGGTCACCTCAGCAATACACTTAATGCCAATGACTGGGCTTATGTCTTTGGTGTAAACCCGATACGGGATCTTGGGATGCTTCAGTCGTCGACTCAGGTCTGTTCGATACCAGTCATGGAACAGTTGATCCACGGTTTCAATCTCAGGTAACTCGATTTTCTGTTTTTCCAGAAGAGGATCTATACCGTCACGTACTTCCTTTCGAAAGTATGCGGCGGCAATTCTGGCGTCTGCCAACGACATTAAAGGAAATTGCCCCAAGGTTGCTTCTCGTCTTCCTTTGGCTGTGGTGTAGCGGATCATCCAATAAGGCGAGCCTTGTTTGCGGACGCAAAAGTATAGCCCTTCACCGTCTGAGTATTTTTTTGGTTCGGCTTTGCTGTATGCAATAACCTGTTTTGCTGTGAGTTTTCCCATGTTTACTCCATAGTTGCTGAAATAATGGAGGGGGCAATAATGGCTGCCCACCACCGATTTGCTTATTGAATCAGCAGCTAACCTGTTGTGGTGGCGAGTTAAATGCGAGAATTAGGCAACTTACTGCCCACCATTTTGCCCACCACTTAAACAGCAACTGGTAACGGACATCTGCAAACCAATTTGGACGGGAAAAATAAAAAAGCCCTGTATTTACAAGCAAATAACAGGGCTTTTAAGACATTCTTGGACGGGTGAAAAAACTATTCGATGTTTTGAATCTGCTCGCGCATCTGCTCTATCAATACTTTCATTTCTACAGCAGACTGAGTTATCTCGGTGCTAATGGATTTTGATCCTAACGTGTTGGATTCACGGTTAAATTCCTGCATCATAAAATCCAGGCGGCGGCCGCATGCACCACCTTTTTTTAGAATGTTTCGGGTTTCTGACACATGCGATTTTAAGCGATCAAGTTCTTCAGCTACATCGATTTTTTGCGCCAGCAGAATCATTTCCTGCTCTACACGATTTGCCTCCAATTCTATTTTTGCTTCCTCGAAGCGATTTTGAATACGTTCGCGCTGCCAGGTAATTATTGTGGGCATTTTTTCTGATACTTTTGCCACTTCAGCTTCAATGCCATCTAATCGCTGTTCGATAAGGGTTTTCAGTGTAGCGCCTTCTGCCGCTCGAGCTTCGATAAATTGATTTACAGTGTCATCAAATGCTTCTAGTAAATCAGATTGGACGGCATCCATATCGGCTTCTTCCGCGGCTATTACACCCGGCCAACGTAATACGTCTAACGGATTTACACCGGTAGACTGGCCGTGCGATTGTACCCAATCAGCAGCGTGTAAAACCTGCTTCGCCAAATTTTCATTTAGCGTGAGTGTGGAGGTAGCGGTATCGCTGGCGGTAAAACGCAGAGCGCACTCCACTTTGCCTCGTTGCAGCCTTTTGCGAAACCGCTCCCGTAAAACCGGCTCCAAGGAGCGAAACTGTTCGGGCAAGCGAAAGTAAGTTTCCAGAAACCGTTGATTGACGGAGCGTACTTCCCAAACGGCTGAACCCCAATCTTTCTTTACTTCGCTGCGCGCAAACGCGGTCATACTGTAGATCATTTGATTTTCCAATAATTGTATGTGGAACGGCTAAAACACAGTTATCCATACTACCTTATCTAAATAGCGATAGCGTAGGCTTTCGGATTATCTTCATTTGTAACCTATCATAGCTTCAGTGAAAACAGATCCCCTGACGTCTTTTCAATTGCTTCATCTGTTTACAAGCGTAGGTGAGATAATTAAAAATGATAGAATCCTCTGGTGGATTGCGCTGATGTAATTCAACTTAACCTGTCAAGTGCGCTATACTTGCGCCTAATTTTTCCCGCGCAGCAAAAGCATAATCTAAATCAGGAGATCTCCATGCGTCCAAGCGGCAGAACTGCCAGTCAAATTCGTCCGGTTACCATTACTCGCAACTTTACCTGTCATGCTGAAGGATCGGTGTTAGTGGAGTTTGGTAATACAAAAGTGTTGTGTAACGCCACCGTTGAAGAAGGCGTCCCGCGCTTTATGAAAGGGCAAGGTAAAGGCTGGATAACTGCAGAGTACAGCATGCTGCCTCGGGCCACGCATACCCGCAGCCAGCGTGAAGCTGCAAGAGGCAAACAAGGTGGAAGAACATTAGAGATTCAGCGCCTAATCGCGCGGTCACTGCGTGCAGCGGTAGATTTAAAAATGCTGGGTGAAAACACAATTACTTTAGATTGCGATGTTATTCAAGCCGACGGTGGCACGCGAACCGCTTCCATTACCGGTGCCTGTGTCGCGATGGTGGACGCGCTAACATATATGCGCGCTAAAGGCATTTTAAAAACGAATCCCCTCAAGCATATGGTTGCAGCGTTGTCTGTGGGTATTTACAAAGGAACGCCAATTGCCGATTTGGAATATATTGAAGATTCGGTAGCAGACACTGATATGAACGTGGTTATGACAGAAACTGGCCATCTGATTGAAGTGCAAGGCACAGCGGAAGCTGAACCTTTTTCCTTCGACGAAATGAACGAAATGTTAGAAATTGCCAGACAAGGGCTACGGGAGCTGTTTGACATCCAGAAAGCTGCACTGGCGTAGGGAGAATTAATGAAGGATTTCCAACGTGAATTTATAGAATTTGCTATTGCCCGTGAGGTGTTGAAGTTTGGTGAATTCACTTTAAAATCCGGCCGCAAAAGCCCGTATTTTTTTAATGCGGGTTTGTTTAATCGTGGCGGTGATCTGGCGAAGCTGGGGCGTTATTACGCCGCTGCGTTGATGGATTCAGGGATAGCTTTTGATGTATTATTTGGTCCGGCTTATAAAGGTATTCCTATTGCCACTACTACAGCCGTTGCACTAGCTGATCAATATGCCGTGGATACGCCATATTGCTTTAATCGCAAAGAAGCGAAAACTCACGGCGAAGGCGGAAACTTGGTAGGAAGCCCTCTCGCTGGACGGGTGATGCTGGTAGATGATGTAATTACCGCAGGTACGGCTATTCGTGAATCAATGGCTTTAATTGAAAAAAATGAAGCGTCATTGGCGGGCGTGCTTATCGCACTTGATCGCCAGGAACGGGGTCAAGGTAACCTTTCTGCTATTCAGGAAGTGGAACGAGATTTTAATACACAAGTGGTGTCGATTGTTTCATTAGCAGATGTCGTTGCCTACCTGCAAGAATCGGACAGTCATCGAGATGCTATCTCAGCTATCAATCGCTACAGAGAAAACTATGGCATCTGATGCCTCAAACTCGGAAGCGTTTGCACATGCCAACTATCAGCTTGATGCAATGGGCCTACGATGTCCGGAGCCGGTGATGATGGTAAGACTAAAAGTCCGCAAAATGGAAGAGGGAGAGACAGTATGCGTCACTGCTGATGACCCTTCCACTGCCAGAGATATTGCCAGCTTTTGCCGCTTTATGCAGCACACATTGATTAGCGCACAGACTGACAATATTCCCTATCAATACTTAATTAGAAAAGGCCTGTGAGGCCTTTCTTTTTTAACCTGCTCTCACGTTGCAGAAGAGGACTTTTGCGTTCGTCGATAAAGCGTCTCGAATCCGCAAAAAACACCGAATAAAATGATACCCGCGCCTACTGCGCCTAGGATCCATTGACCAAAGGTTTGCTCGATAATAACCGAAAAGGCTTTTTTCAGCCCGCCAGCTTTATCTGGGTCAGCAGTCATTGCAGAGTGAATAAAAAAACCGCCTACTAATACGTAAATTATGCCTCTGGCTAAAAATCCTAATCTTCCGGCTAATTTACTCGCTTTTTTCTCTTTTTCTGACATATCAGACAACACAAATTTATCCATAAAATCGGCTTTAGCCGCGTGTTTGAACTGAATAAAGGAAAAAAACACCACAATCGCGCCAAGTGCAGCCACCAGCCACACCCCCCAAGATTGCTGCATTAATGTCTGCGAGACCTGTTGACTACTGTCTCCACCACCTTCTGACTGTGAAGACGACCCTTGCAAAACCTTAAACGCCGCAAAAGCTCCAAAGGCGTAGATTAGCCCAGAGATAAAATAGAATATTCGCATAATGACATCTTTGCTGTTAGACATGTCGAGTCCTTCGGTGTTCAGCATTGTCTGGATCCAGCGCCAAAACACGTAACAAACCATGCCAATAATGACTCCTGCCAGTAAAAACCAGCCGAAGGGCTGTTGCAGGATTTTTTGAAACACATCTTTCTGGCTAGGCATATCGCTTCGAAATGCAGCAAAAGCGTATTGAATAACAAATATGCCAAGTAAACAGTAAACTATCGTTTTAGCGCCATACCCAGTTCTGGCGATATATTTTATCCACTGGCTGTACTTTTGCATTGTCGAATACCTTTTTTGTTAGAAAAATCTTCCTTTGATAAGGACAGGCGTCAGATTAATCAACTAACTCGTTCTGACGCCATAGGTTTTTGGTACGACATTTTTCCAGATTTGTATCTTTATGGCTGTAGCTTCAGGAAAAGCGCAGTTTATTATCTTGATGAGAACTACTTGTTACTGGTGATCGCTTGAAGAAGAAGCCGCTGCAGAAGCGCCTTTTCTTCAGCATTTTGGCAGTGGACGTCACTTATATGCAGCTCCTGGCAACGCAATATACGTTTCAGGGCGGAAATTTTAACCTCAAGTTTAATATAGCGTTGCTGATCAACCTCTCGTAGTTGCATGGTTACGACCCGTTAATGCACTGCTGTAGAAGGCATTGTCTGCTGTTCAAAATGGACAGACCCTTCGTAGAGAGAGTGAATAATTGCTTGTATCAAGCGGCTAATGGTGGGCTGGGTGAAAAATAGCGGAGAAAGAGCCATTAATTGCTCTTGCGCTTTACCTAACAGGTCCAGAGCGGGGATTAGGTTACCTGTGACTACATAACTTTGTGCAAGATAAATTGCCAAGGCGCCATAAGCGACAAAATCTTCACTGGTTTTTTTTACGTCCGCCATAAGTTCCTGTGGAGAAAGAATGACAGCGTGAGCTATTTCAAAAGCTTGCCCGCTTGCATCCTGTGCTTGCCGAAAATTGCCTTCCGCTTGCAGCTGTTGCGCTTGTTCCTGCACTTTTAGCCGATGTATTCGTGCTTCATTCGGATGAAGTTGTAACCATTTCCAATAACCAGGACATAAAAATGTTGTTTTCATCGCTTGCACCTCCTGATATCTAAACTAATGCAAATGAGAATTATTATCAAATTAAATTAGTAAAGAGTTCTCTCAGCCATCTTCAGCCGCCGCTAAAAAGTGTCGATAACCACCACAGCAATAATACGGCCAGTGTAAGCGCTAAAATCGCCCAGCCTTTATAGCGTTTAATGAGCTCCTCAGCTTTATTTCCAGCCACATACACCACAAGAGCCAGACCAAAATAGCGGATGGAACGCGCAATTATAGTTGCCAATACAAATGAAAGAATAGAGTACTTTGTTGCACCTGCAGCAAGCATGGCAATTTGAAAAGGAATAGGAGCAATACCTAACGTCATAACAAACCAAAAACCCTGGTTTGTCATTTTTTGCTTCACCTGTTCAAACTGTTCGGGACTTGAAAAGGTTTGAATTACCCAATCCCCGATGGCATCAAATAAATAGTAACCTAGCGCATAGCCAAATAAGGCGCCAACAGCGCAACCAATGGTAGCCATCAGGGCTATCTGCCACAGTTTATCCCGGCGAGCCTGCATAAGCGGTACTAGCACAGCCTCAAGGGGAATAGGCACAATGGTGGATTCCAAAAAGGAAGCCAGCGTAATACTGGTCAGCATATGCTTGGACTTCACCAGCTTATGGGTTCTTTCTTTCAACCTTGACTGAAAAGACATAAAATTCCGCTATTGTTTAAATACGATGCCGTCTTTCATGACAAACACTACGTTTTCCATTACGTGAATATCCTGCAAAGGATTACCTTTAACCGCAATAACGTCAGCAAGTTTGCCAGTTTCCAACGTGCCGATGTCGGCGCTAATGTTCAAGAGTTTAGCAGAAGTCACTGTGGCGCTCTTTATGGCTTCTGCTGGCGGCATTCCGGCCTCTACCATTAATCCAAATTCTTGAGCATTATCACCGTGGGCCGAAACACCGCTGTCTGTACCAAAGGCTATTTTTACGCCAGCTTTATAAGCTTTACCAAAAGTGCTTTGGATAAGCGGTCCGATTGCTGCTGCCTTCGGGCGTACTAAGTCAGGAAAATACCCGTCTATTTTGGCTTTCTCTGCAACGAATTCGCCTGCCATAATCGTAGGAATGTAGAAAGTGCCATGTTCTTTCATCACTTCCATGAGCTCGTCTGTCATGTAGGTGCCATGTTCAACAGAGGTGACGCCTGCAATAATGGCACGCTTCATTCCTTCCTCGCCATGGGCATGTACTGCCACTGTCATTCCGTAATCGTTGGCGGTATCAACGATTGCTTTCAGTTCATCGTCCATAAACTGCGGGTTCTGACCACTTTTTGCTACGCTCAACACGCCACCTGTGGCGGTAACTTTAATGACATCGGCACCATCTTTATAACGTTGTCTCACCGCTTCCCTGGCTTGGGCAACACCATTTATTACTCCCTGTTCAGGGCCAACATCCGGACGAATATTCATTGCCATTCCGTTGCTGGGATCAGCATGTCCGCCGGTAGTAGCGATAGATTTTGCTGCCGTATAAATACGCGGGCCTATTGCGGTGCCGCGGCTGATGGCATTACGCAGGGCTACTGTTTCATTGTAGCTATCGCCAAGATTACGGACAGTGGTAAAGCCCGCCATTAATGTTTTCTTCGCATAGTAAGCTGCGTTCAAGGCATAGTCTGCTTCATTTAGAGTAAAGCGTTCGAGGTAAGTTTGAGGACCGCCGTTTTGAGAAGATAAATGCACGTGCATATCCATCAGACCGGGTAGCACTGTCGCATCTTTAAGATCTATTACTGAATCACCTTTTTGAGGCTTCACAAAACCTGACTCAATCCTTCCAATGCGGTTTCCATCTACAACGATAGTGATTTCGTCTTGTAAGGTTTCGGATGCGCCGGTAAACGCTTGTCCGGCATGAATGAGTGTAACGGCTAAGGTGGCGGTGGAAAACAATATTAAGCTGGTGGATAAAAGCAAAGCGGTTAAGGTTGTTCTCATTCTTTTATCTCTTATCATTATTAAAATACCTAAAATTTACTGTAGGTAATGGCTTGGGCAAAGTAAACAAATTTAACCGACTTATTCCCCTGAGCTCGGAATAGCGCGCACTCTCGGTATTGCTATCCAGCACGTTACTAAAAGTTTTCAAGTTCAGGTAACATTTAGTGAGTGGAACATAAGATTTCGAGGCTGCAACGAGAGCAAATAGTGCTTTATGAAACGCTAAACCGTCACCGCGCCAAGAGAGAAGAGGTATTGCCCGCTTTTCATTTCGAAAGACGTTTGCCCGTTCGCCATGGGCTTAGGATCGGCTAGCTCAATAAGTTGATAATACACGTTTTGATGCAGACGCCCCCATAAGTTGCGCCTTACCTTCACATAAGGGATAGGCGATGCGTCACTGGAGCGCAATGCCGCTGGGGGATCTCTTAACTCAAGAGGATTGTCCTGACTGACAGTAAATTCATCATCCATGTTGGTGACAAAAATAAGTGTGTCGTCGCTTTGACGCCAGCCAGTAATAATAAACGGTACATCTTCCACCTGCAGACCAACCTTTTCCACAGGGGTGACAAGAAAATAGCTACCCGCTTCCTTTTTCAAAACCGAAGCAAATAACTGTACCAGGGAATGTCGTCCAATCGGGGTGCCGTTGTAATGCCAGCTACCATCGAGTGCGATTCGCATATCCAAATCGCCGCAAAACGGTGGATCCCATTTTTCTACCGGGGGAAGAGCACGGCCATCTGCACCGCGCTCTATTTGCTGTTTAAATTTACTCAGATCCATCTGCTTGCAGCAAATCTTTAAGCTCTCTAAGTTTTGCCTTGATCCGACGCATGTTGTCTGGCCCTGTGCGGAGCAATTGCTTCTGTGGCCCGCTTAGGTTTTCAAGTTGCGGATCTGTGTACTTATAGGCAACGGAATCAGAATACACTTCTACCGGCACTGGCACTTCAGGAGTATTCAGTAACTGGTCAATAGCCTCAACCATCACTTCATTAAATGGCTTGTCCGGGTCGCCAATTTCAGCATATTTGGACTGAATTTGACCTTCATACTTGTTAAACAACCCGAGTAAGGCGTCATTTTCAAAAGACTCAAGCATTTCCACGTAAGGGGTATAGCGCTTGTAACTGGCTGCATCAATCCATTGTTTATCAGCTTGACTATAAACGCGGAAAGACTGCTCAGGAGCTTTAACCGGCTGCAGATTTCCAGCGACTTCTTCGTTCGCAACATTGGTTACGGAAACGACGAAGCGTTGCAGTAAGCCCTCGTTAATGAGTAACCGATTAACCTGCTCAGATTCGGAAATGTCATCAAGGGACGTTTTGATGGCTTCATCACTGGTATCCAGAGGCTCGGGATCCGTTTGTGGCGTTTGCGGCATTGGCTCAACTTCAGCATTCGGATCTATTTCTACCGGTTCTGGTGTGGGGGTAGGAGCGAAGGCCTCTGGCTCATTTGGCGCCATTGGTTCCTCTTCAATGACTGCAGAGTTATCCGGCTTAGTCACGTCTGGTTCGTCGCTTGTTGGCCATAGCAATACTGCAATTATGACTACAATCACCGCAACTATTATGACTATATGCGGCGCTATTGTGCGCTTTTCTGAATTTTCGCTCATAATGTCTCCACCATTTATAGATCCCTTGAATTATTATACTAACAGAGATGTTGCTGCAAGTTGGATAATGATTAGATAAATTTACCCATAACAATTCTCAACCTACTATTTTATAAAACATTTCTACCCAACAAAGCCGCAAAATGATCGGTTTATCCGATATTTATAAATTCATTGTGGCGCTTATCAACGCCTTTGTATCTTTATTTAACGGTCTGGCGATCCTCAAAGTTCACGACGTCTAAGTGGTTTTCAATTACGATAACCAAGGCGAAGCAATGTCTCTCATGTTTAGTCGCGTCCCTAGCCGCTTGGCCAACATATACAGTCCTCCTAGTTTACGATGAATAAATAGAGCGTCTGCCGGAGGGACATGCCAAAAATCGCTTTCTAAAGTCAGGGAGGTACCCATTTCATGAAGGCGCTGCATCAAATCGCTATTGCCGAAATCATAAGGTCCGCTTACCTGAATAGACTCGCAGGCAGCCATTCCCAAAGCTATCACTTTCTCCTGTTGTTCCAGAGTGTGAGTGTGGTTCATTAATCCAATAGTCAGTGCAGCTTCGCGCATCAAATCTTTGTCTTGATGTGCCGCGGCATTGAGTAATCGCTGGTATTGATTGGCTATGTTTGGACAAATCTCCCGGGTGGCACCAAAATCCAGTAAGGCTATACGATTAGTCTGCGAATGAAAGCGGTAATTGGCAAGGTTGGGATCAGACTGCAGTAATCGAAACTCAAATACTTCTCGAAAGAAAAGCTCCATGAGCGCACTCATCAAGGAATCTTTAACCACCTGCGGCGCGTCTGCCAATGTCTGAATATCTTCCCCGGGAAGAAAATCCATGGCCAGCACGACATCGGTCGAGCGTTCCTCAAACACCTGGGGGATAAGAAAATGCACGGATTCACCCAGATGTGCATGATAAGCAGCCAACATTTTAGCTTCACGCTGATAATCTGCTTCTTGATGGAGCTGCAGTTTCGCTTCTTGCAGAATTGGCGAAATATCCATAGTTGCGGGCATTACCCCGGCAAGGCGAATTAAGCTTGCTACATTATCCACATCACTGTCGATGCTGCTTTTTATACCGGGATACTGGACTTTAATCGCCAGTGTTCTTCCATCCTGAGTAATGGCTTTGTGAACTTGTCCAATGGAAGCGGCTGCGACGGGGGCAAAGGAAAAATAAAGAAGCTCTGCTTGCCATTCACTGCCCCATTCTTTATTCAGCACCGTCACCAACTGCTGTTTAGGCATGGGTTCGGCGTCATCTCTTAGCCGAGCAAGGATATCGGCAAGTTCCCTAGGTAAAAAATCGCCGTTATCCATGGAAATAAGCTGGCCGACTTTCATTGCTGCGCCACGCATGTTGGCTAACTGATCGGCAATACGTTTAATGTTACCAAGAGTTAAGACCAGTTCGCTAAGCTTCGGTCGTTGGCCTTTAAGCATTTTACCTGCGCCCTGAGAAACCACGTTTCCTGCGATTCGTCCCGCTAAAGAACCGAGTCCCCATACACGATTTAATCGGCCAGTGGGTATGGCTTTACCTGCTTTCTCTTTGGTCATGGTGGTATACAATACCCATTGTGAAAATAAACGAAGGCAGAATTAAAATAGCGCTGAAATAACTTGCAACACCATTCCTACTACGCTGCCAGCAGCAAAACCGATCCAGCCGTTTTTATCTAAATATCGGAAAAGGGCAGCGCCAAACAATCCGCACCACAACATGGCGCTATACACCGAAAGCGTATCGCCGCCTGTGCCACTGTAAGGTAAAAAGAGAAGCACGACAAAAGTCAGTGCCATTGCCCCGGAAAGGATTACCCAAAGAATATTTTTCTTATTTGCGAAGCTGTCTTGCGGATTACTGTCAGTCATAGAACCAGCCTGAGCTTAATTATGTTAACTGCATAATGAAGTACGGCAGGCTGGTGGGTCAATGAATGGTCTGTAAGACTTTAGTGGCTATGGCCTTCGAAGGAGACTTCCAGCAAGGTGGCGCTATCCTGAAATGTCAGAGTTTGTACGGGGCCGTTACCTTCCACATTGAGCGTATTTATTTGGGAAGGCCAAATATCCCGCAGAGCATCGTGACGAATTTCCAGCCCTTCAAGCTGTGGGGGTTGCGCGGTTTCCTGATAAACCCAAAAGAATTTTCCTTCTGTTTCAAAGCCCACAATGGAAAGCGGGAGTTCCTGTCCGTCTGCGTCTAGCAATGCAAACCGGTGAGTAACGTACTCGGCGAAGGCTTTTTGGGTATCTTTGTCATCAAGAATATCGGCATTTTTATCAAATAAAACTTTTACTGCATGTTCAGAGTCATGCAAATTAAACCGATGCATTACTTCAATATTCGCAGTATGCGGATTGAACAACACAGTGGTAATGGCAGATTTTATCTGATGTGCCGAAACGCTGGAGCAGAAAGCTATCAGCAGGACCATCAGGCCCTGCTGAAAGAGAGAAAAACGGCGCGACTTAGTTGTCATCGCCTTCCTCTGAGTCACCGGTTTTTAGTTCCGTCGTGCTGTCGTGCATCAAATCCATCGAAGTACGACTTGTGCTCTTCTTAGACTTGTACGCTTCAATGCGCGAAGGAATGATACGACGAGGATAATAGTTATTTTCTACATCCACATCGGCTGTTTCCCAACGCGGATCTACAGCCACGCTAACCAGTTCTTTTTCTTTGTCGGTAACAATAAGCTTGCTGACCGCTTTAGGCGTGCGTCGCCAGATTTCTGCAGGAATACGCATGGTTTCTTTAGTGCCGTCAGCATATTCCATTTCCAGCAGGATTGGCATAACCAGCCCACCCAGATTAGAAAACTCCATTACATAGTAATTTTTGTCTTCACGTACAGCACGCTCAAACGTTTCACGTTCCCACGGCTCCAGCTTTTTAAGAAAATCGCGATAGGTATTGCGATCTTTGTTGGTAGCGGTGTATTGATCGTTATCGTCGTAGTAATCGCGAATATCTTCAAATTTCTCAACCCAAAGCTTTCTGCCTTCGCCTTTATTGCGCTCAACAGTAAGTGACAATGGTTTTTCCAGCTCAGATTCGCGCTGACGGTTTAAATCGATATCAGGATCTTTAGTATCAAGGCGAAGCTTGTAAACGCGGTCTAAAGAAATATCAACATGATCGGTAGTATAGAACCAGCCACGCCAGAACCAATCAAGATCTACACCTGATGCTTCTTCCATGGTACGGAAAAAATCTGCTGGTGTAGGACGCTTGAACATCCAGCGAGTAGCGTATTCTTTAAAGGCAAAGTCAAATAATTCACGGCCAAGGATAGTTTCACGTAGAATATTTAATGCCACAGCAGGTTTGGTGTAAGCATTAGGACCAAGATGCAATACAGAGTCTGATTGCGTCATAACCGGAACCTGAGACGATGACTTCATGTAACCGGTAATATCTCTTGGCTCCACACCCCATGGAATATTGGGATCCCACTCGCGTCCGGCAACGCCGTCGAGGAAGCTGTTTAAACCTTCGTCCATCCAGGTCCACTGACGTTCGTCAGAATTTACTGTCATCGGAAAATAGTTATGACCAATTTCGTGGATCACCACACCGATTAAGAAACGCTTTTCAGACAGCGAATAGGTGCGAGAACCGTCATCCTGTAATTCAGTACGCGGGCCATTGAAGGTGATCATGGGATATTCCATACCACCTACCGGCCCATTCACCGACTGCGCAACAGGATAAGGATAATCAAAGGCAAAGCGCGAATAGACTTCCAAGGTGTGAATTACCGCCTCGGTAGAATATTTCTTCCATAAGTCACCGCCTTCTTTAGGATAAAAAGACATTGCCATGACAAATGGCTGGTCGTTTCCGCCTTGGTCATATCCTTTGGCATCCCACATGAACTTACGAGAAGATGCCCAAGCGAAATCGCGCACATTGTCGGCTTTAAAACGCCAGGTTTTGGTTTTACTGGTACCAGCCTTTTCGTTTTCAAGCGCTTCATCTGCTGTAACGATAAATACTGTGCGGTCAGATTTCTTCGCTTTTTCAAGACGATCCTGTTGCTCTTTTGACAGTACATCGTTAGGGTTTTGCAGCGTTCCTGTGGAGGAAACAATGTGATCTGCTGGAACGGTAAGGCTCACATCATAGTTACCAAATTCAAGGGTAAACTCGCCTCGGCCAATGAACTCTTTGTTTGTCCAGGCTTCGTAATCTGTGTAAGCGGCCAGGCGTGGAAACCATTGCGCCAGTAAGAAAATATCGTTTCCGCCTTCGCGCTCATCGTCGGCAAAATGCTCATAACCTGAACGCGCAGAAACGGCATCTTCTTCAACAATGTTAAAGCCAAAATTGATATCAAACTTGGTAGATGTGCCCGGTTTTAAAGGCGTCGCCAAATCCACCCGCATCAACGTGCCTACAACGGTATAATGTAGCTCGCTGCCACCTTTTTGGGCCACTTTCTTTATCTGGTATCCAAGCTCATTATCTTCAACAAACTGTTCCCGGCGCAGCGCATCCAAACTCAGTTGAGCAGGCTCGCCTTCGCTGGCAGACTTTGTCGCCGGACCTCGGTTGCCAATGCCACCAAAGGTGGTAGTCAGCGCTGACATGGAATCGTCGCGGAATTTGTTCTGATCCAGCTGTATCCAAAGATATTTCAGCGTATCAGGAGAATTATTGTGGTAGGTGATGGTCTCGGTTGCATCAATTCGACGCTTTTCTTCATCAAGCTTGGCTTTAATGACGTAATCGACCTGTTGCTGCCAATAGTTATGACCAGGTTCACCCGCCGCATTTCGATACACGTTCGGTGTAGGAAGGGCTTCATCAAGTTGCCGGAACTTATCTTCAAAGTCGCCTTTTGTTTGTTTTATCGCTGCGTTGGCGGTGGGTAGCATTAACACCGTTAAAACGGGAGCTAACCAGAACAGACGGTTATTGCGTTTACTCATGCAGGTTCCTTACTACTGGGTAAAGGGGGCGTAAACCAGACATTTTATAGGTAAAAAGTAAAGATATGCCAGTTTTTAACCGTAATAAGAGCGGATTTCACCGCAAACCAATCTGGACAGCTGGGCAGTAACCGAACCTTGTGAGGCGTTCCTCCCGGTTCTGAAATTAAAATAAAAAGCGGAAGTCTCTGATTTCTCTGTTTGTTTTTTGTTCGGTTTGACGTATGATTTTGTTCTCCTAGATAAACGCTCATCCCGATGAACAACTTCTCCTGGCAACGCGCTGTAATAAAAGTAGGCAGTGCGTTAATTGCTCCTGAAGGTAACCAGTGCAGTGCACGCTACCTGCTTCCTATTGCTCGTTTTATTACTGCCAGTCGCGAGGCCGGCAAAGAAATTATTGTGGTGTCTTCTGGTAGCGTGGCCGCTGGGCGCAGCAAAATTCCTATTCATCATCCGGCGTCCATTGCTGAAAAGCAGGCAATGGCGGCCATCGGACAAACACAGATGATGGCTAACTGGCAGCGCTTTTTCGATTTTCCCTGTGCGCAGGTGCTACTTACCGCCGACGATCTTCATGATCGTACGCGCTACGTCAATATCAAAAACACGCTAAGGGAACTGCTGCTTCATCAGGCGCTTCCCATTGTAAATGAAAATGACACCGTGGCAGTTAACGAGCTCAAAGTGGGGGATAACGATAATCTGGGTGCCTATACCGCGCTGGTGGCCCATGCCGATACGCTGATTATTTGCTCTGATATCGATGGACTCTATACCGCCGATCCTCGTAAACATTCAGATGCTACACTTATTCCCAAAGTGAGTGAAATTACTCCTGCTATTTACGGGCTGGCCGGGGGCGCAGGCACCGCAATGGGAACCGGCGGTATGCGTACCAAAATTGAAGCAGCGGATAAGTGCACCAAAAGCGGTATTCAAACGTTGATAGTAAATGGGCGTAACGGTCAGGTTTTTGATGCACTCGCTGAAGGTCGCAGTGTCGGCACGTTATTTACTGCCACTCAATCGAGCAAGCGAGCGCGTCGTCTCTGGCTTGCGCACACACTAAAAACGCGGGGGATAATCAATGTTGATGCTGGTGCGAAACAGGCCATAGTGGATCGGGGAGCATCACTACTTCCTTCTGGTATTGTCACGGTCAGCGGCGGCTTTTCAGCAGGCGATGCAGTGGAGGTTCGCTGCAACAATATTCCGGTGGCAAAGGGCCTTGCTCTGTACGACGAGAAAGATCTAGTACAGATAAAAGGGCTAAAGAGTCACCAGATTGGTGAAACCTTAGGCTATGATAGTGGAGAGGTAGTCATTCATCGCGATGATTTGGTACTGTTATAGAGTAGCAATTATTTCGCAAAATTTTTTACTAACCCACGGAGATGATATGAGTTTCTCCATTCAGCAATCCGCAAAAGCGGCTAAAAGTGCCGCTCGTCAGGTAGCCAAACTCAACGCGGAACAGAAAAAAGACGTGCTGATGGCGGTCAGCAAACATCTGGTTTCACAAACCCAAAATATTCTTTCAGCAAATGCTTTAGATTTAGAGAATGCCAGCGAAAGAGGGTTGGATGAAGCCATGGTTGATCGGCTGACTCTGAACACTGAGAGGGTAATGAATATTGCCAAAGCCGTAGCCGACATCGCCAATCAACCGGATCCGGTAGGCAAAATTTCAGCTATGCAAACTATGCCCAGCGGTATTCAGGTTGGAAAAATGCGCATCCCGCTCGGCGTTATTGCAATGATTTATGAATCCCGTCCGAATGTAACAGTGGATGCGGCGGCATTATGTTTTAAAGCCGGGAATGCAGTCATTCTTCGTGGAGGCAAAGAAGCGCTACATTCCAATCTTGCGCTTGCCGGTTGCATTCACCATGTTCTGAAACAATTTGGTCTGGATAAAGCTGCTGTCACCGTAGTCCCCGATCCTGATCGCGCAATTCTCACCACATTACTCACCTTAAAAGACGATATAGACTTAGTTATTCCACGCGGCGGTGAAGGGTTGATTAAGTACGTGTCTGAACAAAGTCAGATTCCGGTTATCCAGCATTACAAAGGCATTTGTCATTTATATCTGGATCAGCACGCTGATGCCGATAAGGCCATTACTATTCTTGAAAACGGTAAAACCCAGCGGGTAGGCGTGTGTAACGCGCTGGAAACTTGTCTGGTACACGCTGCTACTGCCGACACTCTGTTACCGCGAATTGCAGAAATGTTTGCTCGTCATAACGTGCTGGTTCACGCATGTGAACGCGCCTTGCCCTTTTTTAAAGATGGCATCCAAGCCACGGCTCTCGATTGGCAAACGGAATATCTGGCGCTGGAAATAGCGGTAAAAGTCGTGGATAGCTATGATGCAGCTGTAGATCACATTGTGCAATATGGCTCTGGTCACACCGAGGTTATTGTGACCGAAGATTATCAAACGGCCCATCGCTTCGTGCGAGACATCGATTCTGCCGTAGTAATGGTTAATGCGTCCTCCCGTTTCTCCGATGGCGGCGAATTAGGATTGGGAGCAGAAATTGGTATCTCTACCAGCAAGCTCCATGCTTACGGCCCCATGGGTGCGGAATCACTGACAACGGAGAAGTTTGTGGTTATGGGCAATGGAGAAGTTCGCAACTAAGCCGCGGTCGCTATCTCAAGATGCAGCGATTTTATGCGTAGCGGCGCCTAAAGGGGCCGTTATCGCTACCGGTTGACATAGACCAACAGCATTATCTTCATATCATAAGGACAAAAAGTGACAGATTTTTCACCGTCTTTGACCGATTATCCCTATCACCTGGAGATCACCACCCGTTGGCAAGATAACGATGCCTACGGGCACATCAATAACGTGGTGTACTACGGTTTCTTTGATACGACCGTTAACCGGTTTTTGACTGATCGCCTGGAGGCAAAGATACGTAATGCGCAAGTCGCTGCATATGTTGTCAGTTCCCAGTGCCAGTACATTGCGCCTGCTGCCTATCCAGAAATGATTTATGTCGGATTGCGCGTGATAAAAATAGGGCGCAGTTCGGTGACCTACGGGCTTTCTGTCTACGCCGGAGAAACCCAGCGCCGGGTCGCACACGGCCAGTTTGTCCACGTTTTCGTTGATCGTCACACGGATCGCGCGGTCGCGATACCTTCCATCGTACGAGAAGCCTTAACCGATATTATGGAGACTTTTTGATGCACGCTGTTCTTCTTGATGCTGACACGCTTAACCCTGATGAACTGGATATGTCAGGCCTTTATAATCTGCCTCTTCAATGGTCTGTGTTCGGAGCGACAGCGCCTGCGGAAGTGGCGGCACGAATTGCCGATGCCAGTGTTATTCTAACTAATAAAGTTGTGTTAAATGCTGAGACATTAAAAGCTCATGCACCACATTGCCGCTATATCGGAGTACTGGCTACCGGCATGAATAATATTGACGTAGAGTACTGCAAGCACACCAATATTAAAGTGGCGAATATTGAAGGGTACGGCACTGACGCTGTCGCGCAGCACTGCCTGATGTTGCTGCTAAATCTGGCAACGTCTTTTTCTCAATATTCTGATGACGTACGCCAGGGGAAGTGGGAGAAGTCTCCACATTTTTGTTTGTTGGGGCATCCTGTGATGGAAGTGGCCGGCAAGCATCTGGTGATTGTAGGGTATGGAGAGCTGGGTAAGCGCTTTGCTGCGCTGGCAAAGGCGCTGGGTATGAAAGTGTCTGTTGCTGCACGGCCAGGGGAACCTGACGATCCGCGACCATCTTTAGATAGTTTGTTGCCTGAAGCCGATGTTGTGAGCTTACATTGTGTATTGTCCGAGCAGACATTTCACTTAATGAACGCGCAACGCTTTAGCAAGATGAAAAGAGGCGCTTTTATCATTAATACTGCTCGCGGCGACCTCATTGACGAAACAGCGCTACTCGCCGCGCTTAGAAGCGGCCAACTCGGCGGTGCAGGATTGGATGTACTGTCTACGGAACCGCCTGATGCTAACCATCCGCTGCTACATTCAGGTCTCGCTAATTTGATTGTTACGCCCCACAGTGCCTGGTTAGCAAAGGAAGCGCGACAGCGTCTTGTTAATATCGCCGTTGATCATCTGCAGCGCTTTCTGAGTGACTTATAACAGACGAAAGTCAGCCGAGTTTCACTTGTACGTTAGCGCCGGTCACACTACGATAAAGATAATTCGTCTCTCAGGTTCAATGCTATGAAAAAAGAAATAAAACGCCTTCTCGATAATAACGAACAGTGGGCCGCAAGAACATCTAAAGCCGATCCCACTTTTTTTGATACGCTGTCAAAGCAGCAAGCGCCCCAATACCTATGGATAGGGTGCTCAGATAGTCGCGTGCCTGCCAATCAGATTGTTGATTTATTACCCGGTGACATATTTGTTCATCGCAACGTAGCTAATATGGTGATACACACCGACCTTAACTGCTTATCGGTTCTGCAATATGCGGTGGATGTGCTGAAAGTGAAGCATGTGATTGTGTGTGGCCACTATGGTTGCGGAGGTATTGAAGCGGCTATGGGCGAAGAGCGTTTTGGTTTAATCGACAATTGGCTGGGTCATATTAAAGATATTTATGCCAAGCATCGGGACGAGGTCACGGCTTTGCCAGAGCACGAACGTTCCGCAAGACTCTGCGAACTCAATGTGCGTGAACAGGCAGAAAATGTGAAACGAACGTCCATTGTTAAAGATGCTTTGGCACGGGGACAAAAACTCATGATCCACAGCTGGATTTATAGCCTCAAGAATGGCCGCATTACAGATTTAACTTCTTAGATTTTATTAGCCTGTGCCGTAAGAAGAAAACGGCGAAAATTAACGGGCTCTGGCGCACAAAATTTGGCTATACAATGCTAATTCTTCCTTAGTTGACGCTAAGTCATTTCATAGCAAAGACAGAGTGGCTGGTTTACGGGCAAAACACCAATAAACGTAAGCGAAAAACCAGTTCCTGCGTCGGGATACCGGTGGCACGGTATTACTTTTTCACCTAATCTCTTTTCTATCCTACAGTTAAAGTGAGAATAAAATAATGGTGAATACGTCAGTAAGACGCTTATCTCTCGTACTGGGATTACTCTGCGCCAATTGCTACGCTCAGAATCCGCTGGATTTTGGCAGTAATATTAAGACTGCCGATCCGTCCGCGCATGTCTGGCAGGACGGAAAAATGTATCTCTATACTTCCCATGATGAAGAATGCCAGGATGATTTCTACATGAAGAACTGGCACGTGTTTTCATCAGAAGATTTGGTGAATTGGAAAGATCATGGTGCGGTGTTATCGGTTGACGATCTTGCCTGGGCAGATAACTTTGCATGGGCACCAGACGCCGCATACAAAAATGGTAAATATTACCTGGTTTTTCCGGCAGGCACTGGAATGAAAGACCGCCAGAATCCGAAAAACAGCACCAAGTGGATGGGAATTGGTATAGCTGTCAGTGATTCGCCTACTGGTCCGTTTAAAGATGTGATTGGTAAGCCTTTATGGCGCGAACCTTACGCCAACGATCCCAGCCTGTTTATTGACGACGATGGTACAGCGTATTTATATTTTCACGGCTCAGGCAAAGATTTTCACGTAGCCAGGATGGCAGATGATATGCGCAGCGTTGAAGGCGATTTAATGGAAATGGATATGGGCGGGTATGAGCCCAAAATGGAAGGGCCGTGGGTGTTTAAACGAGAAGAAAAATATTACTTCACAATGCCGGAAAATAATCGCGAACTTGCGTATTACATGGCTGACTCACCTACCGGACCTTGGACATACAAAGGGGTTTTTATGGAACAGGAAAACCAAAGCAATAATCACCATTCCATCGTCGAATATAAAGGCCAGTGGTTATTGTTCTACCACCGTTGGCTTAAAGATGCCGCTGATTCATGCCCTACGCCACAACGTAAAGTGGCGGCAGAATATCTACAGTTCAATAGCGACGGCACTATTAAAGAGGTAGAGCGCACCAAAGCTGGAGTAAGCGATTTTTCTGACCGCATAAAATAAGCTGAATCTACATTATCTGGCGTCTCTGGATAACGCCGATTTTGTACTTATCATCCTTCTGGATTAGACGCCTAAAAAGTGAGCCTCCTCGCTCGACAGCTTATGGTTCTTGTGCGGCGGCTTCGCTCTCATCATTTTCATCTCTGTCTTTTTTGATAACAGGCGTACTTTCCCCTACAAAAAACTCATAGTATAGGTCCACAGCAAATTCAGTTTGTTCTTCAATGGTCGTTTGTACAGCTTCGACGAAAAGCTTGGGAAGTAAGCGATAGCGTAACGCTAAATCTGGCGCTTCCTGGCGGCGACGAAGATTTTGAGTAGTCTGATCATTACTGTTTAAGCCGACGTCTACGTTATACTGCAGGGTTAACCGATCATTTAGCCGGCCACTCAAAGAAAGCTTGGTGTCGCCACCACTGGGGCTAGAGGTGGTACCTACGCTGAAATCTTCAATTCCCAGCGCGCTTCCAACTTTCCCTTGCAACTTTTCAGTATTGGACAAACCAAAGCCCAGTAGCAAGGCGTTATAGTTAGGCTCTGAAGAACCGGCTCCCGGGCCGCGGCCGTTCAACAAATAGGCCAGACTGGCGCTTTGGTTCATGGCTGGCTCAGAAAAAAGATTAACATTCGGACTATCAGCAGGGCCATCGACACGGATCCCCGCCACTACGCCATCTTCCGTTTTGTCCGGGTCGCGTATGGCTTCTACCAGCAATAAGGGCTGGTCAAGCGGGCCGTTGAACTGCACCTCGCCGGTCTGAATAATGAGATCCTGTCCGTACGCCTGGAAGCGACCATCCAGAATCTGTAAATCTCCATATGCTACCAGTGAAGGATGAGAATTGACCTGAATGCCTCCGTGCAGATTGGCGGTCAAGCCAAAGGCTTCAATTTTGACTTCACCGGCTTTTTCTTTGTCAATGTTTACCATGATGTTGGCGTTAACGACATCCAGCGGCTCTTGTTTAGGCGGCTCACCGCGCAAATACACATCCTCGGACGGTGAGACGGCGTTCTCCGGAAGCTCCTCAATTACCACCCGCGCCCACGGAATATCGACTTTCCCCGTCACTTCTACATTCCCCGGTGCAGCGTTTACAGTAAGGTTGGGCGATAGCCGCATACGGATGTCTCGCTGGCGTACCTCAAATTGCTTACCTTTAAGTTTTAAGTTTGCCAGTAACTCATTGCTCCAGTCGACGTTGCCCGTCAAAGTTCCTTCCCCGCCCCCTAACAGAAATTTGCCGTCGAAAGTGGCTTTCTCACCATTTAAGGCTATGTCTTGCTGCCACTGGCTAATACTCACCGGCATGTCTTTAATATCTACTGCGCCATTTTGCAGCTGAACACTGCCTTGAAGCACGGGTTCAGTGATTGAGCCCGTTATGCCGATGTTTCCGTTTAATTCGCCTCCCAAGTCACGAATGGCAGGAGAAACTGGCTTTAACGGCGCTAATCTTATGTCAGTGAGTTGAATGTTTCCCTCAAGCGGTTGTTGATCTCCGGTAGATTGAGTTTGAACATCAACATCGATACTGCCCATTTCTTCGCTGGTAAGGTGAGCCTGGGCCTTTAACACATCATCTTTAAACGTTCCTGTTGCTGTCATTTCGGAAAGGTTCAATGCGACCTGCTGATTGTTGCCAAGCTTCCATACAGCAGGAGTAACCTGTAACGTAAAATTAGCCTGGATAGGCGTGTCGGGCCCTAATTTACCGTGTGTGGTAATGGTTAATGTAGAATCTGGTGCTCCCGGAATAATAGTGGGTGCGAGCTCATGGGCCCATAAACCAATCGGCAACGCATTCGCTTTTATCAGCCAACGGGCCTGATCATCTTTATAAAGCAGATCATCCATGCACAGCTCCCCTTCGTTACGGGATTGCCAACAATGCTCAGTAAGTTTCATGCTAAAAGGCTCAGGACGCACAGCCACATCAAAGGGGGCTTCCAACTGCCAACGGGTGGTTAGCAATTCAAGCTGGCTGCTTTCGATATTGCCTTTCCAGCGTTGATCCTGCCAACTGCCAGACAATGCTAACTGAGCCTTGTGCTCCGGAAGGTTTAAATCCACGGTGACGTGATGGTTGGTAAGTTTACCATTGACCGCGATATCTCCATTCAACAGCCCTTGCTGCGACATAAATTCATTCACTGTTGGTGACACTTGAACATCAGCCAACGTAATAGTGCCATCAGCCTGAGGATCCTGCCATTCGCCAAGCGTTTCAATTTTTCCGGTGATACTGCCGCTAAGGCCGGGATACAGCGTTTGGACGTCCTTCAAATCAACAATAATACTGGCATCAAGATAGCGTTCTTTAAATAGCTGCCCGGCAACGACAAGACGGTTCTGCTCTTGCTCTAATGAAAGCGTGCCGACCAGTAAATCACTGGGAACCGAATACGCCAATGAACCTTCAAAGTGCAATGGCCATTCGCCTTGCTTACCTTCAATATTCAAACCGGTGAGGCTTACCTCAGGACCATTTTCCGTCATTCGCATAAGGCTGGTAAATTCTCCGTTAAGATCCGCAGGACCTCCTGCAACCAGGCTTTGGGTGGTAATATTTTTTAGTGTTGTTTTACCCGACCAACTTAGGTTCTCATTAAGATACAAGGTACCGGTACTGGTGATTTCTCCATCAAGAATACTGACATCCGCCTCGTTCACGGTAATATGCTGACGATTAAGGGTGGCATCTGCGGTAAATGGAATGTCGCCAATTTCTGGAAGATTAACACCACTTTCTGCGTTTAGCTGATATTGACCCATGATGCCTTCCAGGGTTAGTGAGCCGGCGAAAAGTGCGCTGTTTTCAACCGCTGGCAAAGGTTGCCGGGGCCAGGTTGCTGTGACGTTGAGTGGTAATGTGTCGGACAGGATATTTGCATTTACCGACAATTTCGCTTCATAGGCGCCCTGCGCAGTCATCTGTAAATCAAGTCGTTCCAGAGAGCCAGAGGCATCCAGCTGGATATTCTCAGTTTGCGTGTCGTTGAGCTTTATCTGCGCACGCGTTGACAGCGACAATGGGTAGTTGCCGCTTAAATCAATATTAGCAGACGCGTCTACGGTAGCGAGATCGTGTTCAACATGCAGCTCTTCCGCCTTAAGTTGCGTATCTTTAAAAGCTAATTCTGCAAACCTGGCCACCGGGATATGCTGTGTGCTTTCTCCCTGCACAATTTTGCCGTTGTATAACGCGAACTCTGTAATGGAAACAGGAATGGGTAACGCAACGGTAGGAAGCGCAGGTGCGGTATATTCCATAACAAAGGAAGCGGACGCGGGGGCAGCGGGTTCATCATCGCCCGCAAGGGTCACCGTGAGGTTTTTCAATAGCGGTGACTGCAGTATTATCGTATCGCTGGCGCTAGCTTTAGCGGTAAATTCCCCCAGTATAACTTGCTGACCTGGCAGAGTGACCGAAGTAGAAGTGAAAGTGATGTCATTTACCACAACATCAACAGGCATAGTGAACGGCTCGTCCGTCTCTTCTTCGGTAGTGTCTTCAGCCGGTGGCTTGATTTGGGTTACCGCAAGTTTGTCAACGGCGAGCTTGTCTATACAAACTTTTGGCGTCATCAGGCAGCCGAGCACGATATTTATGGTCGCCTGACCGACTTCAATCCGCCAATTTTCGTTTTCCCAGCTAACGCCGCTTACCGAGAAATCACTAAGAATTGTGCCCTCAACGTCTGCAATTGTAAGATTAGGAACGAAGGACTGGGCCGCGTAGCGGATAACCGGGGCCCCGAGCGGACTGATTATTAGCCCCGCAATCATCACAACAGCGAGAATAGGAGACAGGATCCATAGGGTAATATAGCGCTTTTTCATATCTCTGGCCCCAGGATAAAGTGCAGTCGCCAGCTGTTTTCATACTCGGAAAAGCCTCGGGCCCCGTACACTCGCACAGGCCCAATCGGGGAAAGCCAATGAAAACCGGTACCAAAACTGTACGCGGGGTCGGTATCAAAATCGTTGGTAGCGGTACCTACGTCAGTAAAAAGAGCGACCCGCCACGCATCCGCAACCCTATAGGCATATTCAGCGCTTGCTGTAGCCAGGTATTTACCGCCGATAGGTTCTTCATCTTCGGTGAGCTCTCCGGTTTCCGGGTCGAAAACTTGCTCACGAGGAGAAATATCCCGATATGCAAATCCGCGAATACTTTGATCCCCTCCAGCAAAAAAGCGAAGAGATGTCGGCACGCGAGAAAAATCGCTGGTCTCTATGGCTCCCGCTTCGGCGCGTAATGTAACGCGATGCTTATCAAATGTGCGTATTACTAATCCTTCAACTACACTTTTTATTATATCTATGTCCGAACCATAACCTTCTCTTCCCAACTGCGCAAATGCCTGCAAAAAGGTGCCGGTATTAATGTTCAGCGCATCATCCTTTTGCACATATTTAACAGCGTAACCCGGCATAACAAGCTGTGTTGTCTGATACGCCTCAATCCCTTGTGCATATTTTTCCCGCAAATAGGTGACTGAACCGTCCTGCTGCCAGGGGGAGTTATATTTTTGCCAGTACCGGTGAGCGGCTATCGTCAAGGTTTCACTGTCGGTATTAGAATTGGTATATTCGATAAACTGATACCCTGCCTCAATACTGATGTAATCATTGGTGATATCACGTTGCGGAATCCGGTAGTCCACGGTAAGTGATTGTTCTGGTTCTGATAAAAAAAGCTCCGAGGTCACAGAGTGGCCGCGGGAGTTCACCCATGGACGTTCCCATTTAAACCGCAGTCGAGGGCCCGTATCTGTTGCAGCACCAACACCCACGTTAAATGTGTCTCTTGGCTTATGCACAATGGTAATTTCAATGGGTACATTTAGTCCTTCTGCCTCACTCACCACCGGACGGGCAATGACACGAGAAAAATAGCCGGATTGATTGAGCATGCGGTTAAACTCTGTCAGCTTGCTCGATGAATAAGCTTCGCCCTCTTCAAAAGGACGCAAACGCTCAATAATTGCTTTTGCCCGTTCTTCCCCGGAAATGGTGATTTTGCCAAAGTTGTACCGAGGGCCGCTTTGAGCAATTAGCAGTACATTGGCTTCGCGATCTTCACGTACTAAATCAAGGCGGGTGGCTTGCCATGAAAAATCGAAATAACCGTGGGAAAGAGCGTAGTTGAACATGGAAGACTTAAAGCTTTCGTATACCGGTTGACGGAGGATGTCACCGGGCTTTAGCGAAAAAGCATTAAATTTTTCGCGAAAGTCTTTGTCTTCCCGCCCAGCGCCGATGATTTCGCGGTTAACATTTGCGATTTTTAGCGGCACCCCAACATCCACATGAAGAATAACGTTCTCTCCTTCACCTTTTTCTATCGTGGTACTGCTATTGTAGTAACCAAAGGGCTCAACCGCAGTGGCAACAGTGTTGCCCACCTCTTCCTGCCAGAAAGGATCTGACAGCAGCGTGCTCTCTACATCTAAATTATTCAAATGAAGACGTATATTATCTTTCAAGGTCCCGTCATCAACGCCTTTAACCGTAAAATCTACTGCAACAGTAGTAAATGAGATTAACGGTGTAAGCAGGAGTATCAGCCCCGAAAACAAAAACCGGATCTTTGAAAGCCTTTTAAACACTGTTGAACCTTTGAACAACTAAAATAATCCTTTGGATATGAGGCGATTAACGTTAGAACCCTCTACGAATACTTAAAATAAACCATACTGCTGGTGATAAAAAAGCTGTCTCTTCAGAGCGTAATTTATACCTAACTGCCGAAATATGTTTGTCTGTAAAGGACTCTATTACATTATCCTATCTAGCGCGCCGATACCGCTATACGACCATGTATAGCCGCTCGAAGTTGCACAAGACTTACAGGTAATTACAGGACAACACCATGAAAGGATTTCTTTACCTTCGCTATTCGGCGAGGGCGATGCTGCTCGCTTTTTTGTTTAGCAGTACAGCATTAGCCGGCGAATCACCGCTACAACCTCTCGAGAGCTTTAGTGCACTCCCTGCATTCAAAAACCCAAAACTGTCGCCCCAAGGGGATCGCATAGCTTACGTTCAGAATCTGACAGTACCTGAAGAATTAAGTGTACTGACCACCTATGATCTTAAGGAGGGCAAAATATATAGTCTTCTGGGTTCTGACAATGAAAAAGTAAAAATAAATTGGTATCACTGGGCGAATAATGAGCGTTTGGTTATCAGTGCTCGTTATGAGTCCCGGCAGCATTCACAGAAGTTTTATCAAACCCGCTTATTTGCCATGACTTTCAATAAACCTACGGCCAAACCAGAAGAATTACTGGATGCGCGACGTCTGCAACGAAAAATGGGAGGACGATCTTTTACTCCACAATTTCAAGATGACGTAATTGATTGGCTTCCTGACGATCCAGAGCATATCTTAATTGCTATTGACATCGAAACGGTTAACCTGCCTTCGGTATACAAGGTAAACATCTACAATGGTAAGTTGTCGATGGTAGAACGTGGCAAAAGAAGAATTCGTGACTGGATGACAGACCAACAGAGCCAGTTGCGTCTGGGCACAGCGCTGAACTATGAGAATGGCGAAACAGAAATTTTATTGAAAGACGGAGATGATTGGAAAACGCTGTTTTCTTATAACGCGTTGTCAGATAAACCGATTACTCCCAAAGGCTTCGCACTAGATCCCAACATATTATATTTCAACCAGTACAAGGGCGATTATCTTGCTTTGTACAAGTTAAACCTGACGACAATGGAACAAACCGAAGTGTTGTCGGATGAACATTATGATGTAGGCGGTTCTCTTATCTATTCCAAACAAACCCGGGATGCGATTGGCGTTTATTTTTCCGCAGCAGAGAATGGAGAACACTACTGGGATAACCGCTTCGGCAAGCTTCAGGAATCTGTTGATGCTGTGCTGCCTGATTACGAAAATTCGGTCATAAGTTTCAGTACTGATGAGATGACGTATTTGTTGTACGCAGAAAGTGATCAGTTTCCCGGCGCTTATCTCATCGGCAATCGGCAAGCCGGCTCCTTGGATCTTCTTTACAAACAGTACCCAGACCTTGATCCAGAAGCTTTATCAGAAAATAAAAGGGTGTCGTTTAAAGCGCGAGATGGTGTAGAAATCGAAGGGTATCTTACCATTCCAAAAACCGGCAAAGCGCCTTACCCGACTATTATTAACCCTCATGGTGGCCCGGGCGTCAGGGAATACAGTGGCTTTAATTATTGGACTGCCTATTTTACCAGCCGTGGCTACGCGGTCTTCAGACCCAATTTCCGCGGTTCTTCTGGCTATGGTTATACCTTTGCTCAGGCACAGATGAAAGGCTGGGGGCTACAGATGCAGGACGATATTACCGATGCCACCCATTGGCTTATCAAAGACGGCGTCACCAATCCCGATAAAGTATGTATTGTTGGCGCCAGCTATGGTGGCTACGCAGCGCTGATGGCTACGGTTAAAACGCCTGAGCTATTTACTTGCGCGGTAAGTTTCGCTGGCGTGAGCAGCCTAAAAAAGTTGGTGCGAACCAGCAGCTATTTTCTCGGTAGCGAGTTTGTAAAAAATCAGATTGGGGAAGACAGTGATGATCTTGAAGCCCGCTCTCCTTACTACTTGGTCGAAAAGATAAAAACTCCAATACTGCTTATTCACGGTGATGAAGATCGCACAGTGAGAGTCGATCAAAGCCGTATCATGGCTGATGAGCTGGAAGACGAGGATAAAGATTTTCGCTATGTAGAATTAGAGGCTGGTGATCACTTTCTGTCCATTCAGCGAAACCGCCATGCATTTTTCCAAGAACTGGATACTTTCCTCAGTAAATATTTACACTAAACATCTAACCGAGCAGCGGTTGCTGCTCGACAAATTTGCGCTGGAGTCCTGACAAATAACGATGATTTTTCCACACCAGAACATGCATTCGCTGCAATTTGCTATACAATATGCCGCTGAATATATTTCGCCAGTGGCAGGATTGCCGCCCAGCCATTCCCATTAAGGTTATCATGTCTACCCAAGCCAGTTTTACGTCATCGCAACCTACGTTGCACCTGATGGAATTTGTCGCCCTGATGGCGCTTATGACATCGCTGGTGGCGTTGAGTATCGACGCTATGCTACCCGCACTCATTCAGATTGGTCACGAACTGCATGCACAAGACATAAATGACGCTCATCTTATTGTTTCCGTGTTCTTTGGTGGCATGGCGTTTGGACAAATATTTTTCGGACCTTTTTCAGACGCAAGAGGGCGCAGAGCCGCTATCTTACTCGGGCTATGCATATTTGTTGTAGGAACTGTAGTGTGCATGATGGCCAACGATATGACGACCATGCTTATTGGCAGGTTAATTCAAGCATTTGGTGTTTCAGGGCCGCGTATTGCCGCAATGGCAATTATTCGAGATCTCTATGTTGGCGAGGCCATGGCTAAAGTTATGTCTTTTATCATGATGGTGTTTATACTCGTGCCAATGATAGCGCCGGTGGTGGGGCAGGCGGTGCTTACCTTTTTCAGCTGGCGGCATATCTTTACGCTGTTTTTAGTGGTTGCTGTTCTAACGGGCGCATGGTTTTTTGCCAGACAACCGGAAACCCTACCTAAAGCCAATCGAAAAACATTCTCCTGGGCGCAGTTTTTCCGCTCCTCCAAATTCATTCTTACTCATGGTTCTGTAATGGGATATACCATCGCCATGGGTTGTATCTTCGGATCCTTCTTAGCTTATCTGAGCGCTTCCCAAACCATATTTCAGGAATATTACTCTGCCGGAGTGATGTTTCCCTATATCTTCGCCACCTTGGCGTTTTCTATTGGCTTGGCATCGTTTTTTAACAGCAAAATGGTGATGCGCTTTGGGATGAGCCGGCTGTGTCAGTTTGCGCTGACAGGAGCAATTAGTTTCGCGGTTATATTTAACGCAATACTGTGGGCTTACGAAGGACTACCGCCGTTACCTTTAACAGTAACAGTCCTGTTTATCGGCTTCTTTTTTGTCGGTATATTATTCGGCAACCTGAATGCGATGGCTATGCAACCTCTCGGTCACATTGCAGGTCTAGGTGCCGCTATTATCGGTTCACTTTCCAGTATCTTCGCCGTGCCTATTGCGCTGGTAGTAGACAGCTTCTTGTCGGGAAACTTGTTTCCTATCGGGCTTGGCTTTCTCTGTTTTTATATTATTGCCTTTCTGGCAGTGCGATTTGCCGAACATTCAAGATTGTTAGAAGAGTCTGTTGCTATCGGCTAAAAAACAGCTGTTGTTATTTAACTAATTGGATCCTGGGACGCGGACGCTGGTTTTCTTCAATATCTACTACACGTGGAAATCGTGTTCCCTGTCGAACTTTGTCATATTGTATTTGCTTCATCTCCAACTGCTTGCAGAACTCGTAAAACGCCATGCAATCTTCTCTGCTGAGTTCTTCATTATTGCGCGTCATTTGAGTATCAATGTAAATATTATCTCCATTTGCAGTAAGGGTAGATACAGCCGAATAAGGTTGTCCGTAATCTGACACTCTTAACGCTCGGACCATCTTCACTTCAAATATCCAGTCGCCAATCTGGGTAAAGCGAGAGATTCCTGCTTGCATTTATAGACCTCTGATTTTTATTAAAATATAGGTGGGAATAAAAGATCAACCAAACACCGTGCCAACATTGTTTATGCTTAGAAAACAAGGTGTTAAAAATATGCGACAGCTTTGAGTGTCGTCAAAAGACTACAGGAGCTCGATTTATGGTAACAAATTGCAACATTTACGATAATTAATTACGAAATTAAATAACAGCTATCCTGTTACTGTTTGAAATGTAAAGATTTTTGCACCTGTCGCTATTCTGCTTCACCAGTCACCGCTAGGTTAAGTAAATTGTGTTGGTAATCTGGTTCGCTTTGCTTTAACGCTTCTTTAATAGGGTTTTCCGATGAGAAGGAGAAGGAACTAGAAAGTTGTGTAAAAAAACACCAGCAACAATAATTGCAAACTAGTTTCAAGCGGGAGTCCGGATGAGATATCTACCACGGTGTAGCTCATTCTACAGAACAGGGTCTTGAATGAACACTCTTCGCTATTTACCGAAAAAACCCTGCAACAGTCATGAGGGCGCAAGAATTCATCTTTTATTTAGAAGAAGTGTCTTAGAGAGCGGCTTTCGAGCAGACTATTTAAAGCTTGATTAAGAAGTTAGCTTTTTTTCTATTGCAACGGGCATAAAAAAGCCCGACCAAATTGGTCGGGCAAGAGGGCTTTGGTTAAGCACCTAACGACAGAAATCGTTACACTCCAATGATAGCCTTCATGTCGGTCATATAACCGCGTAAAGTTTTTCCTACTGACTCAACACCATGGCTGCGGATAGAGTCGTTCACTTCTACCAGACGACGATTCTCCACTTGGGTTGAACTGGTTTTCATTCCTTTGCCGATAACCTGAGTATCGATATTTGGTATGAACTTGTCTTTCAGTAAGGGTATAGCTGCATTGGCGAATAAATAGTTGCCATATTCCGCAGTGTCAGAGATAACAACATTCATCTCATATAAACGCTTGCGGGCAATAGTATTAGAAATTAGCGGCGTTTCATGCAATGACTCATAATACGCTGATTCAGGAAGAATTCCGGCTTCCACCATGACGTCAAAGGCAAGTTCTACACCACACTTGATCATGGCGACGAGCAAAATACCATTATCAAAAAATTCTTGTTCACTGATTTCGCCTTCATAAGCTGGCGCGTTTTCGAAGCTGCTTTCGCCAGTTTCTTCACGCCATTTCAGAAGGTTGGCGTCTCCGTTGGCCCAGTCTTCCATCATGTTGCGGGAAAATTCGCCGCTGATAATATCGTCTTGATGCTTTTCAAACAGTGGGCGCAGTAACGAAGTGAGTTGTACCGACAGATCATACGCTTTAATTTTTGCTGGGTTTGACAATCGGTCCATCATATTAGTGACGCCACCAATCTTCAGCGCTTCGGTAATGGTTTGTAAACCGAACTGGATTAATGCGGCAGCATAGCCAGCATCTATTCCGTCTGATGTCATTTTTTCAAATGCCAGAATGGCGGCAGCTTGTTGCATTCCACACAGAATCGTTTGCTCGCCCATCAGATCCGATTTCACTTCCGCGACGAATGACGACTCAAGCACTCCTGCGCGATCACCACCTGTGGCACTGGCTAACGCTTTAGCAATATCCCAGCCCTCTCCTTTTGGATCGTTTTCCGGATGAACCGCAATTAACGTCGGAACACCAAAACCGCGTTTGTATTCTTCACGTACTTCTGTGCCAGGGCACTTCGGCGCACACATAACAACTGTTATATCGCTACGAATCTGCTGGCCTTCTTCAACAATATTAAAACCGTGAGAATAGCCTAGGGCCGCGCCTTCCTTCATCAGCGGCATTACCGCTTCCACTACGCTGGCATGTTGCTTATCGGGTGTCAGGTTGTAAACTAGGTCAGCCTGAGGAATTAATTCCTGATAGGTACCGACAGTAAAACCGTTACCAGATGCACGTTGGAAGGAATCCCGTTTTTCGTCAATTGCTGCCTGACGCAGAGCGTAGGCGACATCTAACCCCGAATCCCGCATATTCAGGCCCTGATTCAAGCCTTGCGCACCGCAGCCTACAATGACAATTTTCTTGCCTTTCAAATACTGACAGCCATCAGTAAATTCGCTGCGCTGCATAAATCGGCAGCGACCCAGTTGGTCTAGCTGCTGACGTAGAGACAGTGTATTGAAGTAATTAGCCATAAAAGTTTCCGAACATCATTTGTCTAGTCATAACCAACACCAACACAGTGTTGATGACCTCGTCTATGACAACTTGAAAGCGAGCTTAAAGGATTAACTTTGTTTTGAAAAATGATATATTTGCAAAATAGTATTTCATAAAATGAAACGTTCATGGATTTTCGAAGCCTGCAACTATTCAGTCATCTCGCTACCAGCCTGCATTTTGGTGATACCGCCGAAGCCATGTATGTTTCACCCTCTACGTTAAGCCGTGTCATCCAAAGGCTTGAAGAGGAATGTGGCTCTATTCTTTTCAAGCGTGATAACCGCAAGGTGGCGTTGACTCATGCTGGTCACAAGTTACTTAGCTTTAGCACTCACGTGCTAAAGGATTGGCAAGCTTTACAGGCTGAACTTCGCAACGACAACGCGACGTTGCAAGGGGAGATCAGCCTATTTTGTTCGGTTACCGCCAGCCAGAGCCATTTACCCGCAGTATTGCGGCGTTTTCGCCAACGCTATCCGGGGGTGGATATTCGCCTGGTGACTGGCGATCCGGCGCTTGCCATTGATTATGTGAAGCAAAAGCAATGTGATGCCGCCATCGCGATACATTCACCTGACTTACCGACAGATTTGTCCTTTTCGACACTGGACCGCGTGCCGCTGGTACTCATTGCTCCCCGAGAGTGGCGGTTAAATCAGCTAGGCCAAATTGACTGGCGTAAGCATCAGGTGGTGATGCCTGAACACGGCCCAACCCGCCGTATCGTGTATCACTGGTTTGCCGAGCATGGAATACGCCCCAACGTTTATGCCTCTGTGGGCGGAAACGAAGCTATCGTCAGTATGGTGGCGTTAGAATGCGGTGTTGGTTTTGTACCTCAGGTGGTGCTTGATCATTCCAGTATGGCAACCAGTGTGTCAAAAATTACTGTTGACGACATAGAGGCCTATGAGCTGGGATTAGCCTGCTTACAGGCAAGGCGGCAGGAACCGCTAATTAATGCCCTGCTTCAATTGGAGCTAAATTGATTGATAATTTTATCCAGCGCCCGATAACCCAAAGCTTCAGCCAGATGAGCGCGAGTGACGTGCTCGGCTTGCTCCAAATCGGCGATAGTGCGAGCTACCTTTAGAGTGCGGTGAAAGGTGCGCATGGAAAGTTTAAGCCGGGAAGAAGCGTGTTGGAGAAACTGCATATCAGCCTCTGCCAACTGGCAGATTGCCGCCAACTGACCCACCGCCACATGAGCATTGAGGCAATTTTGTCTGGCAAGTTGCTGCTGTCTGGCCTGTTGAATCTGCATATAAGCTTCTACGGCGCTATCCTGTGCCGTGGCTTCTGGCGTTTGCTGAAGAAAATAATCAGGCAGCCTTGGCACATCCACTTGTAAATCTATTCTGTCGAGTAGTGGCCCGGAGACACTGTTTAAATAGCGAAGAATTTTATCTGGTGAACAGCGACCATCTGCAATATCTCCGGTGGGGCTAGGGTTCATGGCGGCGATTAACTGAAATTTTGCTGGGTAACGTGCCTGCCCGGAAGCACGAGAAATATGAATGTCTCCTGTCTCCAGTGGCTCGCGTAATACGTCCAGTGCTTTGCGTCCGAACTCCGGAAACTCGTCCAGAAACAATACGCCGTGATGGGCCAGGGACACTTCGCCCGGTTGCGGCGTAGCGCCGCCGCCCGTCAAGGCTATGGCTGAGCTGGTATGGTGAGGAGAACGAAAGGGCCGCTGGTGCAGCGAATTCGCACTCACGCTTTCTCCTTTCACCGAATGAATAGAAGCAACCTCCAGAGCCTCAGCAGTTCGTAATGGCGGCATTAGCGACAGTAAACGGCTGGCTAACAAACTTTTTCCTGTACCTGGCGGCCCCACGAATAGAATGTTGTGACTTCCAGCCGCGGCAATCACCAAAGCACGCTTAGCCTGCCCTTGACCGATAATATCATCCCATCTCGGGCTTTTCTGACAGCAGGTATCCGGCGAGTTAGCCATACCTTGAGGTAATTTCTGTTGACCAATGAGATGTTGAAAAACGGTAAGAAGAGACGGTGCAGCAAAACGTTCTGCATCGTCTACTAACGCCGCTTCCTGCTCGTTTTCAGTAGGGTGAAAAAGCGTATGTCCAGCGGAGGTTGCACTTAGTAATACTGGCAGTATTCCTCGCACTGCTTTAATTTCTCCGTTTAGGCCTAATTCGCCGATGAATTCGGTATTAATAACAGATTGAGCGGGAATAACTCCAGCTGCTACCAACACTCCAATTGCAATAGGTAAATCGTAGCGGCCACCTTGCTTGGGAATGGTTGCCGGGGCAAGATTAACCGTAATCCGGCGCGCAGGGAATTCAAAACCGCTGTTAATCAAGGCGCTACGCACACGGTCTCTGGCTTCTTTAACGCTGGTTTGTGCCATGCCCACCAGATGAAAAGCCGGTAAACCGTTAGCCAGATGTACCTCCACTTTTACCTGGGGTGCATCAATGCCTTCTCCGGCGCGAGTAAGTACCACCGACAGTCCCATTGCTGGCTCCCTAAATAGAAAGCACTTTAACGGTCGGCTTGCCGAAGAGAAACTGATCCTAAAGCCGGTTCACTCAATTCTGAAGACTGGCAATTGCCAATGCCAGCGCAGTGCCCCGAGGCGCATCAGCACGGTAGTAGCCAGAGAAATAATCACGCACCACTGGCTTTCAAAGCCATAATGTCGGGCAATGGCATACGCAACGCCGCCGATGATACAAGTAATAGCATAAAGCTCGCCATTAAGAACCAGCGGTATCTCGCGACATATAACATCGCGCAGTAAGCCACCAAATACGCCTGTAATTGTGCCCATAGCGATGGCAACAACCATGGGTGCGTCGTGAATAAGCGCTTTTTCCATCCCCACCACATTAAATAAGGCAAGTCCAAAGGCATCGGCAATCAATAGATAGTGATAGGGAAAGCGAGGGCTGAAACGAAGCCAGATTATCGTGACTAACGCGGCTACCAGTGTGGAATAGAGATAGTCTGTGTCCTGTACCCAAAATACCGGAATATCCAGCACAATATCACGTAATGTGCCTCCACCAATGGCGGTGACCGACGCGAGCACCACCACGCCAAATCCATCCATTCGCTTTTGGTAGGCCATCAGCGTTCCTGACACCGCACACACGGCTACACCTGCCAGGTTTATCCAATGGAACCAGTCAGTCATTTTACAACTCTCTCATTCGGGCCTGTTGACCTTGGGAAATTTTTTCTATGGAGTGCAAATTACTTGATCCTGGTCGGGGTTTCATGCTATTTCTTCAAACCAAGGCAATTTGACGGTCAGCCAACCGTAAGCTGCCTAATCCGAACATCCTCAAAATTTGTTTCTAGTCCTCCACGGCGGTGTTGCTGTGCGAGCTTTTCTCGTTGACGCTAAACAGCGGATATTCACTTGGGTATGCAATGCCGTCGATTCTTACGGCGCTGTAAAAATAATTATCCGATCGCGTGATCTTCGTAACATGTGTATTGGGTGGACCTGCCCGGTCATGTATTATTCGTATTGTACAACCTCACGGTTATTAACAGTGCCGAATTAGCGGCGTAGGGTAAGCATCACCCACTTTGAAAGGATTAAACATGGCTAAGCAACCTGCTGAATTTATCTGGTTTAACGGTAATATCATTCCGTGGAAAGACGCTACCGTCCACGTGATGACTCACGCGATTCATTACGGTTCGTCGGTATTCGAAGGCGTGCGCGCATATAACACCACAGATAAAGGCACCTGCGTTTTTCGCTTAAATGAGCACAATCAACGTTTGTTTGATTCGGCGAAAATTTACCGGATGACTATTCCCTACACGCTGGAGCAGGTAAATAACGCTACGCTGGACATCATTCGAAAGAATAATCTTAAATCTGCTTATATCCGCCCGATCGCCTATTACGGCGATATTGGAATGGGCTTAGCAGTGCCTTTTGGACAAGAAACAGAACTTACTATCGCTGCGTTTGAATGGGGCGCTTATTTAGGTGAAGAAGCCTTGCAAAACGGCGTAGACGCTGGAATTTCTTCATGGAACCGGTTGGCGGCGAACACCATGCCAACCGGCGCCAAAGCGGGTGGCAATTACTTGTCTTCTCAGCTTATTTCCATGGAAGCACGCCGCCACGGCTATGGTGAAGGCATAGCGTTAGATCGCAATGGCTTTATCAGTGAAGGCGCCGGGGAAAACATTTTTATCATTCGCAACGGCGTGGTAACGACCACACCTAAAACAGCAGCTATCTTACCGGGAATTACCCGCGACACCGTTATGACGTTACTTAGAGATAAAGGATACGAAGTGCGCGAAGAGAATATTGCCCGCGAAGCTATGTATCTGGCGGATGAAGTCTTTATGTGTGGCACAGCTGCTGAAGTCACACCCGTGCGTAGCGTTGACGGAATTCAAGTTGGCGCTGGTGGACGCGGTCCTATCACACAAGATGTGCAGGAAATGTTCTTTGGTTTGTTTAACGGCACTACCGAAGATAAATGGAACTGGTTAACGCCAGTGTATCAATAACCTTAAACCTGGAACTACTATGCCCAAGTTACGATCTGCAACGACAACCCAAGGAAGAAACATGGCAGGCGCTCGTGCGCTCTGGCGAGCCACCGGCATGAAAGACTCCGATTTTGGCAAGCCCATTATTGCTGTTGCTAACTCCTTTACGCAGTTTGTGCCTGGGCATGTGCATCTTAAGGATATGGGGCAACTGGTAGCCCGCAGTGTGGAAGAAGCAGGTGGTGTTGCTAAAGAATTTAACACCATCGCTGTAGACGATGGCATTGCAATGGGCCACAGTGGCATGCTTTACAGCCTGCCGTCGCGGGAAATTATCGCAGATTCTGTGGAGTATATGGTCAACGCTCATTGTGCCGACGCCATTGTGTGTATTTCAAACTGCGATAAAATTACGCCGGGTATGTTAATGGCAGCCATGCGCCTGAATATCCCAGTGGTATTTGTTTCCGGCGGCCCTATGGAAGCCGGTAAAACCAAGCTTTCTGACCAAATTATTAAACTGGATTTAGTCGATGCCATGGTAGCGGCAGCTGACGACAAAGTAAGCGACGACGATACCAACGAAATCGAACGTTCCGCCTGCCCCACCTGTGGCTCATGTTCAGGCATGTTTACCGCCAATTCCATGAACTGCTTAACCGAAGCGCTGGGGCTATCTTTACCGGGGAACGGCTCCATGCTGGCCACGCATGCAGATCGGGAACGACTGTTCAAGGATGCTGGGAAGTTGGTGGTGGAATTGTGTAAGCGCTGGTATGGCGATGATGATGCCTCGGCGCTTCCCCGCAATATTGCCAATTTTAAAGCATTCGAAAATGCTATGAGTTTAGACATTGCCATGGGCGGGTCTACCAATACCATATTGCATTTATTGGCCGCAGCGATGGAAGGTGAAGTGCCATTTTCTATGGCGGATATCGACAGGCTGTCCCGCAAAGTGCCGCATTTATGCAAAGTGGCGCCTTCTACTCCTAAATATCACATGGAAGACGTTCATCGCGCGGGTGGAGTAATGGGTATTCTCAACGAGTTAAACAAAGGCGGTTTACTGCACGGGGATACGCATCATGTGCTTGGTGGTACGATAGCCGATGTCATTTCACAGTGGGATATTAGCGAAGGCAACAATGACAACGCCGATTTATTCTATCGCGCTGGCCCAGCCGGAATTCGCACCACCCAGGCGTTTAGTCAAGATTGTCGCTGGCCAGATGCGGATAGCGATCGGCAAAATGGCTGTATCCGTAGTGTAGAGCACGCTTATAGCCAGGAAGGTGGACTTGCCGTGCTATACGGTAACCTGGCAGTGGACGGTTGTATTGTGAAAACTGCCGGGGTGGATGAATCAATTCTTAAATTTACCGGTACAGCTAAAATTTATGAAAGCCAGGATGACGCGGTTGCAGGTATATTGCATGGCGATGTAAAAGCCGGTGATGCGGTAATTATTCGTTACGAAGGCCCGCGCGGCGGACCAGGGATGCAGGAAATGCTTTACCCCACTTCCTATCTTAAATCGAAAGGGTTAGGTAAATCTTGTGCCTTGATCACTGACGGACGGTTTTCTGGCGGCACCAGCGGCCTTTCCATCGGTCATTGTTCCCCGGAAGCGGCCAGCGGCGGCGGCATCGCGCTGGTAGCTGATGGTGACACCATTATCATCGATATTCCTAACCGCACCATCAATATCGATATTGATGATGCTGAATTAGCCAAACGCCGTGAAGCCATGGAAAGCAGCGCCAAGCCCTGGCGCCCGGTTAACCGTAAGCGCGAAGTGTCGTTGTCTTTAAAAACGTTTGCCATGCTTGCCACTAGCGCCGATAAAGGCGCGGTGAGAGACGCATCCAAACTGGAAGATATATGAGCGTCAGTGATCACGAATATCTAAAAAAAATACTGCTGGCGCCGGTCTACGATGTCGCGGTGAACAGCGAGTTGGTGCTGATGTCTCGCTTTTCTCAGGAAATCGGTAACGACGTTTATTTAAAGCGGGAAGATCAGCAGCCGGTAAAGTCATTTAAATTACGCGGCGCTTACAATCGTATCTGTTCGTTAACCGAAGCCCAGGCTGCCGCTGGCGTTATTTCGGCGTCGGCAGGCAACCATGCGCAAGGGCTGGCGTATGGTGCGCACATGAAAGGCATAAAAGCGACTATTGTTATGCCGGAAACTACGCCCGAAATTAAAATTGAAGCAGTGCGCCGCTTTGGCGGTAAAGATGTACAGATCGTACTGTACGGCACCAGCTTTGATCAGGCAAGCCAGCATGCGCAGGGGCTAAGTCAAGCCCATGGCTATACCTACGTGCCACCTTTTGATGATCCTGATGTTATTGCAGGTCAAGGCACCGTAGCTCGCGAGTTGCTGGAGCAAAATCCAAATCTGGATATTTTATTTGTTGCCGTAGGCGGTGGTGGACTTGCTGCGGGAATCGCCGTTTATTTAAAGCAGCTTAAGCCCGAGATTCGCATTGTGGCGGTAGAGTCGGAAGAGTCGGCATGTTTTATTGCAGCAAAGGCGGCAGGAGAGCCTGTGCCGTTATCATCGGTTGGCATTTTTGCTGACGGCGTTGCGGTGAAAATTATGGGACAGGAAACCTTTCGTCTGTGTAACCGGCTGGTGGATGAAATTATTACCGTCACCAATGACGAAATCTGTGGGGCAATAAAAGACATATTCGATGATACCCGCGTTATTGCTGAGCCCGCGGGAGCATTGTCAGTAGCCGCCATTCGCAAGTACAGCAAACAGCATAACCTTCAGGGTAAGCAGCTAGCGGGTATTTTGTGTGGCGCAAATATTAACTTCCACACGCTGCGGTACGTGTCTGAACGCTGTGAGCTAGGCGAGCAGAAAGAGGCTGTATTCGCGGTGAAGATCCCTGAGCGCCAGGGTGCATTCAAGCAGTTCTGTGAATGTATTGGCGGCAAAGCAATTACCGAATTTAATTATCGTTACGCCAATGAACACGAAGCCCACATTTTTGTGGGGGTAAAGCTTAAAGGTGGCCAGGCCGAATTCGTTGCCCTAAGCGAATCTCTGATGCAGAAGGGATACGATTGCTTCAACCTTTCAGATAACGAATTGGCGAAATTGCATGTACGTCACATGGTGGGCGGCCGCCCTCCCACAATTCTAAACGAAGCCGTATTTGCATTTGAGTTTCCAGAACATCCGGGGGCGTTACTTAACTTCTTGAATACCTTGGGTGAACGCTGGAACATTACTCTGTTTCACTACCGTAATCACGGGGCTGCGGAAGGGTTGGTATTAGCGGGATTCGATATTCCACCAGAAAGCCGTAGTGCATTCGATGAGCATCTTGAAGCGCTTAAGTATCAACATGCTGATGTGACTAACGACCCTGCTTATCAGTTTTTCCTCTCCCACTCAGAGAAATAAAGCCAATTTCCCCATTTAGAAAAGCGGCTTATTTAGCCGCTTTTTTTAGTGCTTTGCTATCAAACACCTGAATATAATTTAGATGAGATCCCTGGGTCGCGACGTTACCGCCTATTACATAAACAGTGTTATTCAACGTGGTGGCTTTACTGTGGCGCGCGGGCTGGAAATTTAATTTAACCTGTTTCCATTTTTGCGACTCAAAATTATAAACATAGGTAGATCCCATGTCTTCGTAATCGCCAAAAGTGAATAAACTGTTTTGCCACACAGCGGCAGAATGGGCGCTTAGCGTCAACGGTAACGGTTCAAGCGTTTCCCACTCGTTGGTTGCAGGATCAAAACGTTCAAATGCCGTTAATGCTTCTTCACCATTGAAACCGCCGACCACATAAATCTTATTATCGTGAGTTACGGCATAAGTGGCCTTTTCTGTCGGCATCGGCGGAGCAAGCGACCACTGATTAGTGGCAATATCATAAACTGCCATCAGCGAGGTTCGTTTCATTTTGCGGGTTTCCCAATCGCGATGACTGCCGCCCACAACGTAAATTTTACCATTTAGATGAACCGCAGAATTAATGCGCGTTGGATAAGGAAGCGGCGCCGCTAACGTGACTTTTCGCGTTTTGGTATTAAACACTTCGACACGACTTTCGTATTTTGCGTCCTCTACCGTGCCGGAGATACCGCCTATCAGATAAATCGAATGGTTGTCATCATACACTGCAGAAAAATATCGCCGGGGAATAACATGATTTTTAAGCACCTGAATATTTTTATTTTCCGGGTCGATGATTTCCACGTCGCCAAGTAAGCCGCCTTTGCCCGACCCACCAAACACATAAATATTGTCGCCGTCATTGGCCAAACCCTCACCATAGCGGCCGGACTCTAAAGCAAAGGTATTTACCTTATACGGCTTAGTTTTTTTGGCCGCACAGCCGGTAACAACAAATAGACAAACCAGTAATGCAGTCAGATAAGTAGAGTACCGTTTTAACATCATCGTCCTTTGGTAATTTTGCTCAAGTGCCTACTGAAGCTGGGAGTAGGAAACCCATCCGCTGGCACGTCCAGCTTTAGCTAGTAGTTTTACTGATGTAGTTCAACATTTTCAAGATGCTGGATTATTTCGGGCCAAACGAGTGCCATGACATCTTTACGTAAGGCTGCACTTTCTTCCGAATATTTCAGGCTACCGTCGGAAGTCGAATCCAGCCAGTGGTTCTCCCTTAACGCTGATATAAAACTGGAAAGCACATTCTTATCATAAAATTCCGGAGAGCTCATGCCATACAAAGTCGACAGACGCTCTGCTACATTACGACTTACTTTTTCCAACTGATTACGGCTGATTACCCGCTCTTTCTCAATAATGGTAAGCACGACCACGTAACGCTGGAAAGTCTCCTGCATACAACGGCTTAACAACCATGCTGAATGAAATGACTTATCATTTGCCGGCGGCGGCAACAACATGTCACCTTCCTGCTTGAGCATTCCCTGATCCACCATCACTTTAATCAAGTGATCAGTATAGGCAAGCGCCTGATCCTGTGTCATATAAATGAAAAGCTCACGTTGCAGCAGAGGATAAAGGGCAGCAACCAACTGAAAAACAGCTGTTTTGGGTGCACAATTATGAGCAAAAACCTTTGCCATTATGACGCCGGGTAAGGCAAATAAGTGAATAATATTGTTCCGGTAATAGGTAAGATATACCGCTGACGCTTCCTGCGGACTGACTAAGCGACCGTAGCCGTCGTCAGAAATTTCGAACCTGTTGAGTTTCAACGTCGCATTCAACATATCTTCTGCGTCCATATTTGGCACCGTTGCATCTTTGCTGTAGGGCGCCTGACGGAACATGGCGAGATAATCACCTAATGCATGAGATAGTTCTGCCACACTCATGGTTTTGGTTTTCGACGACAACAGGCAGAGCGACGTCAGCGCCATACCATTCATTGCCGCTGCGCGATTTATTCCCAGCATGACTTTATTGGCTAAATCATTCACTGTAGGAGTAAGCCAGGTAGGCTTTTTCTCAGGATCAGACGGTAAGGTTTCCCGCCAGTTCGGCACCGACTTTTCTAGAAAACTGTTTAAATGGATAGGTTCACCGAAATTGACGTAACCATGACCATAGTTTTTAAGTTTACGAATGGCAGAGAAGACCTGCCACGTTGATTCCTTCTTTTTACTATTGCCTTTTAGTTCCTTCAGGTAGCTTTTGACTTCCATCACATTTTCGTAGCCGATGTACACAGGCACAATACTCACCGGGCGATTTACGCCTTTTACCAAAGCCTGCATGGTCATGGCGAGCATGCCGGTTTTTGGGGGTATTAACCTGCCGGTGCGACTGCGGCCGCCCTCTGGATAATACTTAACCGAGTAGCCTTTGTTGAACAAGAGTTCCAGATATTCTCTGAATACAGCCGTGTATAGTTTGTTGCCAGCAAAACTGCGGCGCAGGAAGAAGGCACCACCACGGCGGAATATTTTCCCTACCGGCCAAAAATTCAGGTTAATGCCGGCAGCAATATGTGGCGTTACCATGCCTTCGTGATAAATTACGTAAGTTAGCAGCAGATAATCCATATGACTGCGATGGCAAGGAACGTAGATAATTTCATGGCCATTGCGCGCTAGCTCGCGAATCCGCTCGCTGTGTCCGACACTGATGCCGTTATAAATTTTATTCCAGATGCGGGTAAGCAACCGGTCGCCAAACCGAATCAATCCTTCGCGGTAGTCGGCAGCAATTTCATCAACATAACCCAATGCACTTTTTCTGGTTTCCTCGGGAGCAATTTTTTTGGCTCTGGCTTCTTCGCTCATTGCACGTTTTACCGAGTCAGAACCTAGAACTGCGTTATACAATTCCTGTCGCTCCAGCAACGTTGGTCCTGTCATGCTTTGAAACTTCCTGTGAAAGTGAGTACTTGCTACGCGCGCCAGCTTGTGAGCCAGTAGTTTATCACTGCCATGTTGAAGGGACATTGAAGATGCCGACACTGCTTTACTCAGGCTGATAAAGTTATCTCGTCCCAAAAACATGACAATAAACAACTTACGCAACCAACTGGGCGCTGCTCTATCGGTAATTAAATCGCCGATATCAGGTTTACCTTTACCCGGTGCTCGTCCCCATGAGACGAATACCGGCACAACCTGCACATCCAGTTCAGGGTTATCCCGATGCAAATGGATTAAATCGGTAAAGATAGATTCAATATCTGTATCAGAGGCGTGCCGATTAAATAGCGGTTGGGTTTTACGCAGAAACAGACTTGCAGGGTAACTGCGTCCTGCAAGTTCTAGAGATGCCGTCGGGCTGGGAAGGCCCAGCTGATTCGACGCCATGCGCAGTGCCAACTGATCCGTAACTGAGTTCGTCGGCAGCAAATAGATTATGGGTTTGCTTTTATCAATAGCGAGCTCAGTTTCGACATTCGCGGGAATGGTGTGAGCCCTGACAAGCCATTTTACAGGATAATGAAACACTGAAAGCAGCGCTTTGCGCATCCACGACATGAAAAAAGGATCCTGTATTAATGTATCAGACCAAGTGTATCATAAGTGAGTAAGTGTTCCTTACGCCTAACACAAGGTCAAAGGTTCATAATGAAAGGATATTCATCGAGTATCCTTAGGGGAATACTAGAAACGACAGTACCGCATGGCCACGTTACAGCGCGCGTAACCGCCGCCAAACTGTTGCAAAATTTGACCATCATGGGCAAATCCCAACTTCTCGTAGAGGTGAATTGCTGGCTCGCAACGGCTGTTAGTTAACAAAAACAGCGTGTTATAGGCGATTTTAGGAGCCTCTTCGAGCACATGACGCAGGAGCTGCTCACCGATTTTTTTCCCGCGGGCATGTTCGCTTACGCCCATCTTGGTCAACTCATAAATGCCTTCATCCTTTTTCATCAAAGCGCAGGTGCCGACGATACCGAATTCAGGATGTTGAGCAAACCAGATATAACCTTCGTTATCAATAATATAGGTCTGAGGATCGCTTATTACCTTCTCGTCGACCGGCTCCAGGGTAAACATTGTCTGAATCCACTGCCGGTTAATACTATCAAAATAAGGTGCCAGTTCTGGGGAGAATGGAAGAAATTGCATAGTTATCAAGCGAAAGAACCAAATGTGCGCAGATTTTACTTTTCGAACTGCAGAAATACCAGTGTATGTTGTATCAATGGGTGAATTTGCTATTCAATCTAGGCGACGTCCATGCTGCTAAGCAGCGTAGTGACGACGCTGCCCCTGGTCCAAATCTCGCAAAGGCGCTGTTTCTCAACGTAGAAGTAAGGTGGGTCGAAAAGCCAGCACAACGACAGCAACGCCGTAGAAAAGATAAAATATCACCAAGGCCAGAATTCGGAACAGTCATAACTGTTATAAGAAAACTGTTTGCCTTGTCACGGCAGCGAATGTAGTTACCGTTACTTCCGTGCTTTGTTCGCTTTTTCTATATAGGATGTCGCGTTTACAGATAACCAGTGGGTTTGGCCTCGAAGACATTGATATTTATAATAAACACGCCCCTGTACTCGCAAATGTGGGTTCCAGTTTACGAGTGAATTCCCACTGTCGAATTTGTTGAGCTAGAAAGGAGTATTCCAGAAAAACTTTATGCGGATTCCAGCTAAACGCTAAACCGGACGCAAAAATTCTACGATAGCGTTAAACCGGGAGAAAAACGCTAGTCATTTCAGTTAGTAATAACTAAGGCCGCTTGTGGGCAATTTGATCAAGCTATAGAAAAACCACGAAGGTTTCAATATTTTTTGTTGGCAAAAAGTAGATGAAGGCCGCATGGTTCATCATGCAGCCTTCAGCAGGAAGAAGTGAATTATTACTTTTCTATTCAGAACTTGCAGCGCTGTTGAAACTGCTCTAGCGCAGACGTGGATAAGATCGCTGGCTTCTTAGTCTGGTAAAGATATTTTAGTGATCTTGGAGCCTCAAATCTGTGCCATTCTTTTTCAAATTGAGTGATTGCTTTAACTAGGCTGTCGGATTTTTTGTATATGTACAACTTGGACTTGTTATCGGCTGGACTATCGAGAGGCTTGAAGCCTATGTTTTTAAGGTATCTGTGGAGAGTAAGGTGTCCATAAAGTTGAAAACTACACCACCTATCGAGTAGCACATAGTTGCTAACAAATCTCCAAATTTCATCAGGAGAAAATCGGTAGCTGTTCCTAGTCTCTATAATGCGCTGCCAGCCAAATAGGTCGGCCATCATTCTTATCTTCAATGTATCAACGCAGAAGTATGTTGCCAGCTCGGACGGTGAGAGCGAGCGAGTAAATTGCTTAGCTTCATTACAGTGAAGAAGTTCCAAGAGGGCGGTTTTACTTACGGTTATATCTTTGAATATAGGACTCTTTCTATCACTTTGAAGTGGAAGGTCGTTATCCAGAATAAGTTTTAGCGCTTCACCATAATTGAACAAGAATTTATGTGAAATACTGGAAATCGCTGTTATTGAAATCGCATCGCTTTGGCGGTTGGTAAACCTGACTTTTTCAAGAAGTAGAGCAGTGAACGCATCAAGGTGTTTTAACTGGTATACAGAAGACCTACTTATCTTTCCTACAGGCAGCAGGAATTGTTGGGAAACCTCATTTAATTCCTTTGCGGATATACCTAATAATGACGCAGCTTGAGAGTCAGTTAGTGCTGTAACGAGATTTGCATTCGGATCTACGAATTTACGTTCGAAGTTCTTATCAGCAGGCAGGTACATGGGAAGCTGTGGCAATGTGCTTAAAATATTAGGGAGGTTTTGCAACGACTGCTTGTCAGTAAAGCAATACTGATTATTTAAAAGCGATAAGACTGACCGATGATACTGACTTGAGTAAAATGAATCCTGGATTATTGCGTACGCTTGGGGAAATATTTCAGCAGCTTCGGCAGCCCCCATATCACAGCATTTGCTTTGGTGAGAAATGAACACGGAAGGATTACGCAAATACTGGGCGGCGGTGTACAGGGACATCAGGTAAAGCCGAAGTGCTTCATTCTCCAGCCTCAAATGCATAACCTGATGCAAAGGTAATATATCACTGGCTGGTTCAAACGATTTCTGCCAACGGTGACCGCACTGGAAACAGCCTTCAAGTAAGTCAGCATTCCATTTAAGCGACTTTTTGCAAGAAGGGCAGGTGTCGATGAGAGGCACAGAGTGATCAACACAATGGGTGATATGTACCATTTGCCAACTAGCCTTAATATAAGGCTCGGCGCAGCAAAGGCAGTCAGGGCATAACTTGGGCTTCTGAGATGCAATGTCGATTACAGTTCGATAATCATCGTGTTGGTTTGCTGTTGCCTCTTTAAGAGGGCTAAATATCATCTCAAATGCACACTTCAATGTAGGCGCGAGCTTTTCAATGAACTTGCGAAATCGTGAATCTGTAACATCCAGCGATGAAGCAGAATACTTCAGTCCAAGTAATCTAAAAATATCATTTATGGAAAAAAAGCCATTTCGTTTTGCAAGTCTAACTAGAAAGCCTCGAATACTTTCATCATGTTTTGGACGTGGGCGAACAGGAAAATGATCACGCATACAGCCCCCATAGCCTGAGCTTCGCAATCACTTTAGCTTTAGATGCTGTGAAGGGGTTAAACCATTCCTGGTTATCGATCTCAACGTCATTCCGATACTTTTTCTCATAAAGTTGAGCAAGTAACGCTTTGGTTATTTTTTCGGTAGGGGCAGTATGATGAATACAGTCAGTTAGTAACCTTGTAATACGTCGAGGCCTGCCTTTTGTAGCCAGCAAAAAGCGTAGTAAGTTTTCATAGTCAACATCATCTTTGTACTCAAAGTCAGTACCTTCCTCGTTCATTGACTCGCGCAGACATTTAAAAAATGGTGCTTTGCGGCCAAGTACCCCAAGCAACTCGATGATATATTCCATAAAGGCTTCGATATTTTCATTTCCTTTGCAGTTAAAAGCCTCCAGTGTCAGGACTTGCGTAAATCGCTCACCCATTTGCTCATCAATATCTGCGATCCTTTTCACCTTTTCGGGGCCAAGCAACACCCAGCTCGCATTAGTTTTATTAGTGAACTCCTTTAGTAACTTGATATAACCTGAACTGGGAAGCACTGCGCCTGGTAAGCCCTCTTGCGCTTCATCAACGAAAATAACCTTTACATCAAGGGCGTTTATTAACTCGATAACGCGTCTTTTTTTTGATGCAACACTGCCAAGTCGGTGGTCTTTGCAGTGCAGTTGTTCGAGCATATCTTCGTACAAAGCTTCAAAACCACTGCCGCAAATTTCTACATAGATACCGAAGATTGAATCTGTCTCATCTGTATCTGCTCCACTGTGATCGAGTAAGAAGCGCTTAGATAAGGTTGATTTACCCGTGCCTGAGTCTCCTGCGATGATGATGCCGCAGTCTTCGGCGAATCGATAATCGATGTTGTCAGTAATGGCTTGCATGACACTGTCGAATTTATCAACGTAAGAATAGTGCTGCTTGAACTGACTTGCCTCATTGGCAGCGCTAATACAATTTCTCAATGTTATACCTCAAACTTGGAAATAATGGCTTTCTTGCTTCGTTTACGCGAATGCTGTGGCGTATTATCAAATGAACTAGTTTGTTCAACCATTTCAGGTGGGTTATTTATACCCGCCGTATTCTCTTCAATAATACTGTTCAACTCTTCGGGTGTCTTAGGTGATGGAGTCTCTATACTCTGCTGAACAGAGTGGCGAGCTTGCTTGCGTTTTTGTGAGTTCTTCTCCGATTCCGATTGCTTCTGAGCCTTGTATTCTTTAATTTCTTCCAGTATCGGAGCCATGGTTTGCGGCAAGTCAGCTGTATGAACTGTCCCCCTTTTTTTTGCTGCTTGTTTTGCTTTGTGCTCTGCGAGAGAAGTTTTCGTTTTGACCGACGTACATGAAACAGGAAATCTTGTACGTGTAACCGGATCAACGACAGAAATAACAGAGATGTCGAGTTCCGATCTATAAAATTGAACTTCAGGGTTCTTTTGGGACTTCGGGCCACCCAGCTTTTCCCAGAGCTTTAGGAGCTGCCCTTGTGAGTCATTGTAAAACAGGCCATCACGTTGGATACCCTTGTGCGCTTGGATTGTGGCTTTGCAAAGCACACCCCTAAAGTTTTCAAGCTTTTGAATCGTAGCTGGGGGCGGTGGACATAAAAACCCTTCGAGACGGTTACATGCCTGCTGTGGCGTTTCTCCCCCCAGTCCTTTGTGGGGCTTTTGGTGATAATCATCCAAAATATACGCCTCTACCAGTCGCTGTAGCTGGTCTGGCGTTGTGTATGGTGTCGCCTTGATATCCACGGAGTCCTTTATTTCATCTTTACGACGACCAACGTAACCTGGAATTTTCGAACAGCATTTATCGCGAAAGGTTCTGTGGAAGCGTTCTATCAAGGCGTTAAACCAGGAGCGTCCTGCTGGATTCTGATAAGTGTGAACGGCTGCTTCTTGAAGAAACGCTTTAAAGTGATTACTAGAGAAGATCCCAGAGTCGTGTTGTATTTGGTTTGGTATTCCATACAGAGGCCATTCGTTACGGGTGTGACCAGGTTTTGCTTTAGGGCGAATCCCGCTTTTTATCAAGTCAATCGCGCTTGATAGATCTTCCCGACGTTTTTTTGCTACGGAGATGACGTAGCTGAGAATTGCTCTTGTGCATATATCAATGGCGAAAAATACAACAACCAATCCAATGTAATTCCCGTCGTCATCACGCAGCGCTAGATTCAAATGTACGGCATCAATTTGAACTAATTCCAATGGCCGTTCGGCAACAAAATGTTCAGTAGAGTTTCGATAACGTTTAACGGCTACTGAATAGCCCTCTCTTGCAATACAAACATCAACAGGGTCGTAATTATTGAGCATCTCGTAGCAAACGGATCGACAAATCCCTTTAACAGACTGCCTGTCTTCGTCCGGCAGTTTTAAAAGTTCGTGCTGAAACGCCCTATCAAACTTATCGAAGGTTTCCTTTGCTGATAATGCTCCGTCTCCAATGGGCTTCAAATAATACTCATCAACGACATCATGAAACAGGTCTTGCACCCAAGCACTAGCCTGCCGTCCCCGCTTTTTTCTGCAAGGGTTGACCAGTGCAGCAAAATTACGGTTCACTTCGGGGCTTTGGAACTTTTTGTACCAGTTATAAAGCGTTGAGGTTGATGGTTTATTTTTGTCAATGTCTCCCCGCCTCGCAGCTACTGTATCTATAACTTGTTTGAGCGTTTCACGGCTGCAAGGATTCTCCTCACTGAGCAGAGGGGTAATATAATCGTCGTATTTTTGTGCAAGAAGGCGGTCATCTTCTGTTACTAGTTCACTGTGATTTACCAAGATTGTGCTCGGCTCAGCCTCTTGAACTAAACCGTTCTGAACATCGTTGTAGAACTCCTCGACACAGATGGTTGCAGGAGAAGGTACGCCCTCAACTTCTAGCACGATGTACTTTCCCCCGAAACACTCCAGCGTTGCCTTCTTGTTTCGGTATAGAAATGTTGAACCGACGGTCATAGTAGGAGAATACATACTATGCTGCCCTCTTTTTGAGTAAGGACTCTGGGTTTAACGGGCTAAGAACATCCCACGTGAAGCTGTTGTGAGCGACCAGACGCATGGCGATAGTGAACGAAGAGTGGGCTACCTCAGATAGCTCTCTGAAAGACAATATTGATGGAGTTATAGAGAGAACCGTTTTCTCCTGGTCTGTGAGAGGCTGGCGACGAAAAGGATAGAGAGACTGATAATTTTTTATCTGTCCTCCTGCATAAATGTCTTTATCAGAAAGCAACCTAAGTTCATGACCAACAACTTTGGGAAACAGCTCTTGGAGTACCTGAAACTTTTCTACGTTATGAACGCTCTGGAGTCTGTCGAGCGGCTTAACTTCGACACTCTGATAGTCTCCGTTCGACATCATCTTTAAAATGTCGGGAGTATAACGCGTCTTACGGTTATTAAGCCGATAGGTCAATGTGAACGGCTGGGTGGTATAGCGAAGCACTGAGTCATCAAATTCGCATAGCAAGAGCGCGTGGCTCTCCATTGCGCTTTCGCAATACATCCGCGCTTCGTTCTTGAATGAGCTAAACCCTATTAGGCGTAATATTTTGCTGGTATGTGGCAGCTTACGTTGTCGGTACATGACATGGCTCTCCGCGAATAGGCATGTTGCTATCTCGCAAAAAAGCATCAAGCTGCTTTTTGTTCTTATTATGCTGCGACGTCCAAGATGATTTTTTGCACAAAAAATGCGCTCATTTCTTGAACTATAGACATTATTTGCTACGTTTAAAGGTTGGGTAACAAAAAAATTAACACCTGTCGAAGATGAAATCACCTTCGCAATCATGAAATTTCTTATTTTCTGCAAATTAGAGCAAAAACTCATCAAAACGCCCTCAAACTGTTTGATTATTGGTCGTCCTGACATCTTTTTTTAAGTTTAAATCCCATTTTTTTGTTAATGCAAAAAAGTTTTGATGAAAATTTTTTGTATAGTTTTTAATCTTAGGTGTTTTTTAAGTAACTGAAATATATAAGCAAAAAAAATTTTTAAATATTATTATCTCATCAGACCAGTTAAAAATGCATTTAATCGAAAGGCGTATATATGCATAGGCATAAATTTGAGTGTAAATGACTTCTATTTTTAGTTGAAGGAACGCTCTTAGAAACATTTTTTGTGAGTTTTATTGAAAATTTCTTTATCATGCTTTTAATGAGAAAAATTGTGATAATTATCACAGGGGTGACATGGCAACTCAGCGATTCTATGTTTCAACAGCAGTAGTCAAAGACTTTAGTAAAGTAGTAGAGAGATTAGGGCTTGTGAAAAAGAGCTGGTATTCGAAGTGCTTGTTTAAAGAAGTAGACAACCTATGGTTCGTGCATCGGAGTAAGAAGCATAGGGATGAGCTACAGCCCAACTCCGCTGTTGCACAAGCTTTTCTTACACGACGTCAAAGAGGGAAAGATCCTTTTTACACGAAAGATGTGAAGACCATTTATTGTGATATGCCAGCTGAGAAAGTAGAGGAATATAAGCGTGCCTGTGATTTTTTCAGAGTAAGTAAAGATGCGCTGATAGAGTTTGCGTTGGCAGAAGGCGTGCGTCGTGTAACAAGCGCGAAGTTTCGTGGAAGAGGAAGGCAAGATAGTTTTGAATTGTATTACTTAAGGCATTTCATTACAGAGCCTGTAGTAGATATCGACAAGATATTTCGTATGAAAAATGCACTCTTTTGCGATGACGGAATTATCCCTAAGTCGTTTAAGAAGAAATTTCGCGAAAGTGCTAAACGTTAAATTATTATACGTTACAGCTATCAAGGACGACCTGACAGGCAGCAAAGAGCGAATAAAGGGTATGGGTTTAATTGAATCTGAATGACAGCTTTGCTCAAAAAGTAACCTTCAAGTAGATTGATCAATATTTGATCTGACATCTTCAAAAACAGAACGCGACTAAAACTGACAGTCGCTTGTGTACATTTAACAGCCGTTAGACAATAATTTTTAGTTTCACTTCAGAGTTTACTTATTATATGACTACTGAGCATTTGGCGATTCAGTTCAGCACTGGTCTAATAATGAAAGACTGAGGCTAGCTGTTTTAGAGAATCCGCTTATGAAAACCATTGGAAAGCTGGCTAAAGAACTAGACATCAACGTAGAAACAATCCGATTCTATGAACGTAAAGGACTTATCGTACAGCCACTAAAACCTGATTGTGGTTATCGCATGTATGGCGACAACCATGTGAGTCACCTTAAATTCATATTAAAAGCTAAAGCCTTGGGCTTTACACTTGATGAAGTCGCTTCGCTCATGACGATGAGTGGAAACTGCTCTGATGTCGAATCGATGGGATTACAGAAACTTAAGTTGATTCGAGAGAAAATTGCTAATTTGCAGCGGTTAGAACATGTGATTCAACATATGACAAATTCTTGTAAAGCCAACCATGACCCTAGTTCCTGCCCAATTATAAATTCGCTTAATTAACTATTGACTCCGTACCTATGTACGGAGTTTATACTGCCTCAAAAGTAGAGGTAATTATGATGAATAAAATTCTAGATAAAGTAGGCTCTGGTGGCGTTTGGCTAGCCGCACTTAGCTGTACAGCATGTTTCCCAGCACTTGGTTCACTAGCATCAGCTCTAGGACTCAGTTTCCTATCACATTTTGAAGGGATAGCGGTTAATACTTTATTACCATTGTTTGCTGCGCTCGCTTTATTGGTCAACTCGTACAACTGGTATCAACATGAGCATGTGGTAAGGGGCATATCAAGTGTAATTGGCCCAATTGCAGTATTGCTGACTCTTTATCCACTGTGGCAATACCACTGGAGCACTTACTTATTTTACTTTGGGATCACATGGATGGTATTCATGTCACTATTGGATGTCGTTAAGCCAGTTAAGGAACCCGTATGCAAGGTATAGAATTGAAATCTAAGATTACTTGTCCCGAATGCGGCTTTAGCAAGGTCGAGACCATGCCAACAAACGCTTGCCAGTGGTATTACAAATGTGAGGGATGCAATGCGCTACTCAAGCCTTTAATAGGTGACTGTTGCGTTTATTGCTCTTTTGGGACTGTTAAGTGCCCGCCTATTCAAGAAGGAAGTAGTTGCTGCAATAAATCTTAACGTCTGCTAATGGCATAACTAGGAAGTCCTATATCAACCTCCTGAAGGTCTGCTGTTTGTCTTAAGGGAGATCATCGTATTATCGGTGCTGACGGGCTGCAAGCCGCTCGTTGCTGCCTGTTCGGCTAGGTTGAAACTTCTCAGGAGATATGTCAGATCGAGTATGAGCCACTACACTTCAAGCGATTTTTATTAAACGTTCAGTTGCGACACTAATTGCATGTTTCCTTAACACTGTTAAAGGAGGACTTTCCGCTTCCCAGCAATGCCAGTATAAAGGCGTATCCAAATGGTAGTCTGGCATAAGGTTAACAAGTTCCCCTTTCTCAATTGAATTTCCCAACTGCAAGATAGGAAGAAGCCCATATCCCAACCCTGCAAGCATAGCCTGCTTAAATCCTTCTGGTGAGGGGCAAATGTGGGTATAGCTAGGGGCTGAATCGTTCAGGTGTGCGAGAAATTCATGTTGCAATTTATCGTGCTCATCAAATACCAAACATGGAAGGTCTGCAAGTTGTTGTGGAGATGTAATGTCGTAACGCTTTATGAAAGAGGGGCTACATATAACCTGATAGCGTAAAGCTCCCAGCTCATATGCCTTACTGCCATTTACAGGGTTAGCATTTGAGCATATACAAACCATGACTTCTCCAGCCCTCATCCTTTTCAGTGCGACTGTTTGGTCTTCCGTTAAAATCTCAAACCTGTAATTAAATTTAGAATTTTCCTGAGGAACTGTTAACGCTTCAGGCAGCCATGTTGCTAAGGAGTCAGCATTTGCTACAAGCTTAACGGTTATAGGCAAGCAATTATTATAATGGAAGTCACTGCTTTTCAGGTTCAAGGATAATTCGAGCTGTTGAACCTGTTGTAGATGAATCAGCAATTTGGTTCCCAACTCAGTGGGCTTAGGCGGCTTTGTTCGAATCAGGACGGGTTCACCCAGCAAAGACTCCAGGTGGTGTATGCGTCTGCTAACAGCAGACTGTGTCAAAAACAACCTCTTAGCGGCCTTTTCGAATCCCTTTTCCGAGACTACTGCGAATAACGCTTCAAGCAACTGATAGTCGATCATGATTAAAATTCATGTGTGGATAGTATTATTCATTAGACGCATAGTATTGCACTGAATACAGTTACGCCAATCATTTGAATGTTTTCTGGTAACGAGGTGGTGCTCAGGTGTCTTTTGTATCAGGTTTAATTTTAGGGTTGAGCTTAATTATTGCGATAGGCGCTCAGAATATATGGGTGTTAAGTCAAAGTATGGCAGGCGCAAATAGGCTGGTAATCGCTTTAGTGTGCATTTTATGTGATGCGTCACTCATCGTTATCGGCGTGTACTCTGCAAGTGAATTACAGGAATGGATACCAGAGTTTGTGCCCTGGTTCACATGGGCGGGGATTGCATTGTTGCTCTATCTAGCTTTTGGTTCAGCGTTGCGAGCGTACAATGGCTCCTCAGCAATGCATACTACTCAAACGGTTACCACTGATTGGCGAAAAACTGCATTTACCGCACTGGCAATAAGTTTACTCAATCCTCATGTTTATTTAGACACGGTACTTTTGCTTGGAGGTGTTGGGGCGTTACAACCAAATCCGACCTTATTTGCGATTGGTGCATGTGCTGGCTCAATTGTTTGGTTCGTAAGTTTGGTATCATTTTCCCCAAAACTTAAGCGATTACTTAGCTCTACATTCCGGTGGCGTGTTTTTGATACCGTCATTTCTATATTGCTTTGTATTGTTGCCCTTCAGCTCTTCACTTTCACTTGAGTATTATATTTTTGAACATGACGCTAATACTTCTCTAAAAAGGTATCGGTAATTCTAGCGATTCATTGGTACTACATTAATGTAATAGTAAAGTGAACAGGGCCGACTCCGTTGGGAAACTTATTATTTTATTGCGCTTACTGTTTGAAGCTGAGCGATGAACGCGCACCTAAGCTCACGGAGCCTCGGGGATTTTTTATCCGCCAAAAAGAATCTGCTTATTAAAAAGTAGGTGAAACAATGTCAGGTTCCTTTGTTACTCATCAGTGAGCGAGCTATCAATATGGCTTCTTACTCATTTTTAGATAAGTTACTAACTTCAATTCACATTCTACGATAATCAAGCCTGAGCCAATTTACTTCGAAGCTCGCTCACATCTTTGGCTGGGGAGCAGCCATAAAAGCGACCGTATTCCCGACTAAATTGGGACGGACTTTCATAGCCAACCTGAAACGCTGCCGAAGCTGCATCAAGATATTCTGTGAGCATTAGATTTCTAGCTTCTTGCAGGCGTAGCTGTTTGACGTATTGCAATGGACTCATCGCTGTCATGTTACGAAAATGATGGTGAAACGTAGACACGCCCATGTTGGCTATCTGGGCTAACTGTTCTACCCGAACGGCCTCTGAGAAGTGTGCTTTTAACCAGGAAATCGCTTTAGCGACCTGATAAGTCTGTGTGCCCATAGCAGAAAGTTGCCGCAGTGTATTGCCTTGTTCTCCCATCAGTAGTCGGTAGAAGATTTCCTTTCTCACTAAGGGAGCCAGCACAGCGATTTGTTCTGTTTCATCAACCAGGTCGATCATTCGTTGAAACGCGTTTACTAAAGGCGGCGACAACTTTCCCGTCACCATGCCTCGTTCAGCGCGTTTTGTTCGCGCAGGCGGAAGCTGACTATCGGTCATTAACTGAGTAATTTCCTGATAATCAAATGTGAGTTTAAGGCCAAGGTATGGGACTTCCTCACTCGCATCGATAACCTGTGCAACAACGGGCAAATGGACACCAGAAAAAAGGTAATGCTGAGTATCGTATGTGTACTTTTCGTCTCCTAGTTGTACACGTTTCGCACCTTGGGCAATAAGACAGACACTCGGCTCATACAATCCGGCAATAGGCTTGGCGGCATCCGTCTTTTTGAACACCGTCAGGCCTGGCACCTCTGTCGGCAAATGCCCTTCGTTTTCGGTCAGCTTTGCAATACTTAAAGCAAGGGTTTCCATCTGGTTCGCTAACACTGAATCTGTCTTCATTCACATCACCTGGTATGCCAAATCTCATGTGTTAAGTATAGCGCCGTATGAAACACGGTAATACCGATTCAATTGCGCCCCAGAGAAATAGGCAATCATTGAGCAGGAATTGAATACTGGCTTTGCCGCTTAGTCGCTATGTTATTACCAGTGTCATGAATAATTGTAAGCCACTGCTGGGTTCGCCAGATAGTGCGGGTGAGGAGAAATTTAAATGAGAGCGATAGCGAAAACAGCGGCGTTGCTGTTAACCGCAAATTTACTGTCGGGGGAGACAAGCTCCGCTGATTATCAGCAAAACCCGTTTTCTTTAGTTTATAACGGCGCAATTACTGGGAATGAAAATGGTGAAGTCAATATTCGCTCAGTCAGGTATGTGCTAAACCGAATCAGCATCGCCGCAAACGTTTATACACCGCCTGAGTTCGATACCTCAAAAAGCTATCCGGCTATTGTTGTTGCCCACCCCAATGGCGGTGTCAAAGAGCAGGTTGCTGGCCTGTATGCTCAGCGGCTTGCTGAGCAAGGTTACATCACCATTGTCGCTGACGCTGCCTACCAGGGAGAAAGTGGTGGCGAACCGCGAAATGTAGATAAACCCGCCAATCGTATAGACGACATTCACGGCATGGCAGGCTTTATATCCAGATTTGGAGGCGTTGATCCTGAGCGCATTGGCTTACTGGGAATATGTGGGGGTGGCGGGTACGCTTTGAAGGCAGCCCAGACAGATAAGCGATTTCAGTCGATTGCAACCTTAAGCATGTTTAACACTGGGCGGGTGCGGCGAAACGGCTACATGGATTCTGCATTGGACACAGTACAGCAGCGACTAGTATCTGCTTCTGATGCCAGACAAAGAGAAGCGCTGACTGGCGAAGTCACTTATATTGGTGACACTAGGCTTAGCGAGGAACAAATTGCGGCCCTACCGTTTGAACTTTATCGCCAGGGATTCGAATACTACTGGGACACGCACGCTCATCCAAATTCTACATTTCGCTACACTGAGAGTAGTTTGCTGTCACTGATGAATTTTGATACCACCACGAATATGGCATTACTTGACCAGCCATTATTGATGGTGGCAGGAAGTGAGGCCGACTCACTCTACATGACAAAAGAGGCCTATGCGCTGGCAACAGGAACAGAATCAAAAGCGATGCACCTTATTGATGGGGCGACGCATATAGAAACTTACTGGCAGCCCGACTATGTTGATGAGGCCATGTTTAAATTCACCGCGTTTTTTGCCGACACGCTAGGTTAAGGAATCCGTAACATGAAAATTAAGATGAATGCCAGCTATACCGGAATGCTGATGGTGTTGGTTGCGCTTATCGTGAGTGCCTGTTCGACAACAGAACGCACCGCTTCGCAATCCCCGATGATGATTGCTGAACAGGGTAGCTTTGCCGTGGGTGGCTCTACAATACAAAGTGAAGGCGAATTCGATCCCATTGATCTTAGCACCGATGGACAGACCCTGCATGGTGACCACGCATATGTGTTTTACCAGGTTCCGGTAGACAAGCGCTCCTATCCACTAGTGATGTGGCATGGCTTCGGTCAATTTTCTAAAACCTGGGAGTCTACGCCGGACGGGCGTGAGGGGTATCAAAACATCTTTTTACGCAAAGATTACGGCGTTTATCTGATTGACCAGCCTCGGCGCGGAAATGCGGGAAAAGGTACGCAGCCTGGCACATACACACCAATACCAGATGAACAAAAGTGGTTTAACGTATTTCGGGTAGGACAATGGCCGGAGTATTTTACCGATGTACAGTTCCCCACTGATAATGCATCACTGGAGCAGTATTTCCGGCAGATGACACCGGACATTGGCCCGATTGATGTCGATGTGAATGCTGATGCAGTGGATGCGCTTTTCGACAAAATTGGCGAGGGGATTCTTGTGACGCACTCGCATAGCGGCGGTATGGGCTGGCAGGCAGCCATGCAAAATCCCAACATTAAGGCCATTGTGTCTTACGAGCCTGGCAGTAACTTTGTATTCCCCCCAGGCGAAGTGCCTGAACCCAAACCAAGCTCAAGTGGTGAACTAACCGCAAAGGAAGTGTCGCTGTCAGAATTTAACAAGCTCACCACTATCCCCATCGTCATTTACTATGGTGACAACATCCCCGAAGAACCCAGTAATATGCCTGGGCAGGATGGCTGGCGGGTGCGCTTAGAAATGGCCTATGAATGGGCAGACGCGATTAATCGACATGGTGGTGACGCCCAGGTGGTGCACTTACCGAAGGTGGGCATCTATGGCAATACGCACTTCCCCTTTTCTGATCTGAATAATCTCGAAATCGCTGAATTGATGGCTGACTGGCTAAGCGAAAAAGGCTTGGACTAATCTCCAGGCATTCTCCGAATAAGAAGGCTCACAAAATGAACATGACGACAATTGTAACTAAGACATTGTTATTCGTAATGCAGGGTTTGTGCTTTTGTATGCTCACTGCCGCTGCTGCTTATGCCAAAGAAGCAGACACCGGACTATCAGACAGGCAGAAAGCCATTATCCCTATTGCTGCACTCACTGCGACAGGAGATACACAGGCGCTAGAGCAGGCGCTCAACGATGGGCTGAATAGGGGGCTGACAGTAAATGAAGTCAAAGAGATCTTTATTCACTCGTATGCCTACTCGGGGTTCCCTCGCGCGTTGAATGGAATCAATACTTTCATCGCGGTAACAGAAGAGCGCAAGGCCCAAGGGATCACCGATAAACCAGGCGCAGAAGCTACCCCTGTGCCCGCTAACTACAACGCAAATGACGTCGGTCATAAAATACGTAACGATTTAGTTGGCAGAGATATTTCAAATCGCACAACAGGCTACGCGGCATTTGTGCCCACTATTGATACCTTTCTTGTAGAGCACCTGTTTGCCGATATTTTTTATCGGGATGTTTTAAGCGTCAAGGACAGGGAGTTGGTTACCATCAGCATGTTATCGGCAATGACTGGTGCTGAAGCGCAACTCACATCGCATATGAAACTAGCTCAACGGGTTGGATACACAAATTCGCAGCTTCGCGAATTTACGCAGATACTAAATGAAACCGTGAGCCAGGATAGTGCCATCAGAGCACAAAAGATACTGACTGATGAGCTGAATATCGCGATAACTGACATCAATATAGCTACCGTTATGGTCAATCGGGATAGAACTGCCACAATAGGGACAGCGGATAAGTTTTCTGGTAACGCAAAAATCACGTCACGCTTTACCTCTCCGGTCTCCTCGCATTACAGGGGCGCGATGGTCGAATTTGAGGCAGGTGCCCGAACCGCGTGGCATACACATCCTAAGGGACAAACACTTATCATAATTTCTGGTAAAGGCTTAGTTCAGCGGGAAGGCAACGAGGCGAAAACCTTACTACCAGGTGATGTTGTCACTATCCCTCCTAATACCAAACATTGGCATGGCGCAGCGCCCGACTCATCCATGTCCCATATTGCTATCTCGACACCGGACAACGGTGAAACGGTTACCTGGATGGGATTAGCGAAGGATTAGCTGTTAACTACTGGAAAGCGAACTGTATAGAGTGCCCCTTTTCTTCTTGCATGACGGGATAACTTGGTAATGGGGGTATACAAGCATAATCGCGACCCGACTAGCACATTAGATAAATCGCATAATGAAAGTTTCATATGACTTTATCATTATGAAACTTTCATTATGACCAACTAAACGGTTTTACAAACCCAAGGGAAAGGTGGCGAGATGATGAAAAATCGCGAATATAAAGGGCTGACACTACGGGAGCAGGAGCGTGCGCAGGTTCGTAGAAACATGCGGCGGTGGGTAAAACTGCGTGAACATTTCGACAAAAGGCCTCGCGACGAGAAAAAGCCTGAATAAGTAAACCTGTTGAGCTATTTCGTAAGGAATTAGGTGGTGCTAAGCATCAGGACGACAGCGGTGACTATCGCCATCGGCGTTATCTGTGTGCCTGCGCTTTTAATTCGTCACGTTAGGAGCCAATGGGCAGTTCACTTCCCTTTACGTCGCTTCTCGTATTTTATGGCATACATCGTAGCACCTACCATCAATACCAAAGGCAATAAAAAGGTGATTTCCTCAGGCATCGGATTCCTCCGTTAAAGTGTGCCACGCGTCACATGTCTTTTTTCGGCTCGGCAATTTGCAACGAGATGTTGTATTAAATACAACAGCTCATCATGTGCAACCCATCGAAGAGCTTAAGTAAAGGCCACCTTGCCATGGCAGTACCAATAAGCAATACAAGTGACGTAACCTGGGGCGCACTAATAATTACTCATGGTGATGCGGTAGCGCTCATACAAGGAGCACGGCAAACGTCAATACTGTGCCGATGAGGATAGCTAGTTGAATGTTATCTGCTATTCACTTCACCATCGGGTTCCAATGATTTTAATTGTAACGAATTCGCCATAATTAGACAGACGATGCAGCGGAATGCGCTCAGTATAATCTCGTCCTGTCGCACTTTCGGATTAACCTTAATACAAGCGGACGGGCGATTCCAGAGACGGTATAACAGCGTGGTAGGTTCGAAAATGGAACCTACCACGGGCTTCCGGCAATGAGCTGACAAAGTGTGAGGCAAATCGCGGGAGAAAGCTTATCCTCTCTCACTTAGACTCACGACCATGCATGGAAAATTTCTAAGTTATTGAATGATCGAGATAATAGGGGATGTTAGTCGTCAAAAGAACATTTAGGAAGTACCTTCACTAAATTGAAAAGTTGATTCAGCCAAGCAGTAGACGTTGACCCTGAACAATATAGATGACCGCTGTGTAAGGGTTGTAGACTTTACTACTACTTCATAGGGGCCACCTTTATAAGCTGAAGTTAACGTTAACAACCCAATAGTTAATCGTTAATTTGAGTAAAATCACACCCAAATTCGCAAAATTATTATTAGTTTAGGCAGCAAGCTCATAAGTTGAGAAATCGCTTGATATACGGTAGCTTGTTATTTGCGCTATAACAGCACGGGCGACTACTGTGTGCTTTGTAGCTTTCTAAAGGGACAGTTAATTTAACGCTTCGGCGTTTTTATGGATCTGGATGTATTTATGAATGGATTTTTTGCTTATGCCTCACAACCTACAGCGATAGGGCATACAATCGAAAACGCAGTAGACTCAATAAGAAAAGCTGGTGATTCCTCCATAAATACCTGGCGAGCACTAGATATTCCAGGTCATTTTATTTCTCAACAGGTTCTGGAAGCTATTGATGAATCGGAATACCTTGTCGCCGATATCTCTGTACTTAACTTTAATGTTACTTACGAACTTGCTTATGCAATTGGAGCTGGCAAGAGAGTTCTAATAACAAGAAATTCATCGATCAGAGAAAAGTCGCCAACCGTTAGAGAAGTTGGGATATTCGACACCCTAGGCTATAGCGAATATCAAAATGCGAAAGAACTTGAATTATTTCTTGAAAAGGCACCCAAATCCGAGCCATTGAAAATACCAAAAAAAATAAACATGAAGTCACCTGTTTATTTACTAGAGGGTTATCACAAGACCGATTTCGCAACTCGAATTATCTCTAGAATTAAAAAAGCACGTTTTCTATTTCGTTCTTTTGACCCGAATGAGCAACCTCGACTATCTGCTAATGACGCGATTAATCAAGTTGCGGAGTCTCACGGTGTAGTTGTTCCTTTCCTTTCTAACGACGCAGTGGATTTTGAAATACATAACATGCGAGGCGCGTTTATCGCTGGCTTGGCAAATGGAATGGGGAAAGCTCTATGCATGTTACAAAGAGAAGACGAGCCAGTACCACTTGATTATCGGGACTTTGTTAACGTGGTCTATCACCCTGATGACATAAATGACTACATAGCAGAGTTTGCAGGTGAAGTAGCTGAAGCATTTCAACTAGGTGACAATAAAGATACTGGAAGTGAAGATACTTTCTTACAATCATTGGATCTAGGTTCTTCATCTGCTGAAAATGAAATGAGAACTCTTCAAAGTTACTATCTTAAAACAGATCAATTTTTAAAATCCTTAAGAGGAGAAGCCAATATAGTAGTAGGCCGAAAGGGGTCTGGAAAATCTGCTATTTTTTTACAGGTAAGAGATAGGGAAAGAAATAAAAAGGGAAATATCGTTCTAGATCTAAAGCCAGACGGATATAAGCTGATTAAATTTAAGGAGCTGATCCTTTCGTTTTTAGAAGAAGGTACTTTTCAGCACACGATAATGGCGTTTTGGGAATATGTTTTACTGCTTGAGATTTGTTATAAAATTCTTGAAAAGGATAGAGAACAACATAAGCATGATCATGAATTGTATGAACCTTATCGTAATTTAGCTGATCTATACCACGCCGATGGCTACGAGACAGAGGGAGATTTTTCTGAACGCATGAGTGTGTTGATGGAAAAGATCTCGACGGAGTACCGCTCAAAGCATGGTGATGCTAAAAGCGTTCGACTATCATCCTCTAAACTTACTGAGATGCTTTATAGTCATGATGTAAAAGAACTTACTCAACAAATAATTAGCTATATGGCTAATAAAGATATGTGTTGGCTGTTGTTCGATAATATCGATAAAGGCTGGCCTACAAGCGGACTTGAAGATGAGGATCTGTTAATTATTCGTGCGCTAATTGATGCCACTAAAAAAATTGAGAGACAATTTGGAAAATCAAATGTAGAAGTCAATACTATTGTTTTTCTTAGAAATGATGTTTACGAGTTATTAGTAAAACATACTTCTGACAGAGGAAAAGAAGCGAGTGCTTTACTCGATTGGACAGACCCAGATCTATTGCGTGAGTTAGTAAGACTTAGACTAGTATCTAACAATATTAATGGTAGCGAAGAATTCGAAGCCATGTGGCCTAAAGTATGCGTTAGCCACTATAAGGGAGAAGAAAGTTCTCAATATCTTATTGATCGTTCATTAATGCGACCTAGGTTTTTACTCAATTTAATCAGCTTGTGCAAAAGCTTTGCTATTAATTTGAATCACGAAAAGATATTAGAGGAAGATATTGAAAAAGGACTTGTAGCCTTTTCAACAGATTTATTAGCTGATGTGGGTTACGAAATCCATGACGTAGAAAATAATGTTGATGATGTTTTATATGCGTTCATTGGTAGCAAGTCGCACCTTTTCAAAGATGAAATTTTTTCTACTTTAACTGATTACGGCATTAGCCATCAGTTTTTGGAAAATATTTTTTCCTTGTTATTGTGGTATGGATTTTTAGGTGTTGTTGTAAAAGACGAACCTAGATATGTATACAATTTTAGCTACAGTATGAAATTGATGGATGGAGTGATAAAGAAAAATAAAAAAAATACTTTTGTAATAAACCCTGCATTTTGGCCTGCTTTGATGATAGAAAATTGATATCTTAATTAAAAAACGGATAAAAAGTTATCCACGAAAATATTTTCTCAATCAAATTTTAATATTCAGACGTCTCTTTTTTCCTGTACTATGGTTTAAACCGTTTGTCAGGACTATACGATATGGTCTCAATGAAAAACAAGAGCTGTCAATCGTGAGCGAGTTTAAAAATTTTCGATGAGTTAGTTATATGTATTATTCCTAATGCTAGTTTTTATCATACTCTACTATCCTAGATTTACTCGCCAGCTATCTTCCAAATATCAAAAATTGAACTTCACTTTCGTTAAAATTGTCGATTATCACTAATTATTTTCTATGAATCTATTTTTTCTTCCTTTTCTTATACATCTGATACTCTTTTTTCCTCATCTCTTAATACTCTCTCTTGCTTTTTCTCTAAATTTTTTACGAGCTTTCCAAATCCTGGAATATTATTAAGTTTATCAATAGCAATGCCAAGCTTACTGCTTTTATCTAATGCATCCATTAACGGATGATCAGTAGTGTTGTAATCTGAAATTAGCTTCCCTGGATTCTCTGAGTTTACCTGTAATAGGTTGAATAATAGTTTAACCCTTAGTTCTTCAGATACTTCATCATCAAGCTCATTTATCTGATTAGATAAGCCTTCAAAAGTTTTACTAAGTACACCTTTGTGTGTGTATTCTTCAATTAGTCTCTTAGAGAGGTTCTGTTTTTTACTTGCAGAATAAGCGATCCATAAAACAGGTAAGTACAGTGGTAAAATAGAGACTATTAGTTTAGGAGTGTCGCTTAAAACCTCAACAAGATCTTTGTTAAGTGCCAGCAATAAGTAAATATCGACAAAAAATGGAATAATTGATATTGCAATAAGCCCCTGGATTGCCCTCTTAAATGAGCTATTGTGACTTTCTTGGAACCTTCTTTCTTCATTGACCTTTTCATCGTACGCCGAACTTAGTCCTGCCGTCAGTGCACGAGGTAATAATTTATTTATCTCTTCGAAAGTTTCTTCATATTTATTTCTGTATGACTTTAATTGGTTCTCGCTTTTGTCTTCGGATGTTTTAAGTATTTCGTGATACCTGTTTAATGTATTTTCAGAAGTATTCTCCAATTCTAACTCTAAGTTTGCTAGTTGGTCTTTAATTTTCTGATAGCTACTTTCAAGTTCGTCTTTTAGGCCTTCTATTTTCTGAGTTTCACCAGATTCGTCATTTTCTTCGTACCCCAAGATTTCATCTCTAAGGTCGCGAATTTTTGCGTGATTAGACACAACTGTTTTTAGCATGGACTCAGACTTTGAGTGAAACTCGTCAATATCAGAGACCTGTTGGTCAATTTTTATCAGATTAGACTCTAGCTCTGTGTTTTCAGATACTAATTCACTGAGATGTTTTGTGTTGGCTGTAAGTGATGACTTCAGTTCCTCCGAATCCTTCAGGAGTATCTCTATTTGGCTTGCGTGCTCGGAAGATGAGCCTTTAATCTCTGCAAGCTTTGTGGAGTAATGCTTAGCGTCTTCATCAATACCTTTAACTGCTTCTAGCATTTTCTCAGCTTCTACATGGTATTGACTAATCTCTTTTTTCATCCTCATTATACGAGATCTATGCTGAGTAATTGAGAGAAAGGCACTTCTAGCTTCCTCTGCTGTATCGGAGGGCTTTTTTATTTTCTCGTCGAGAATTGATATTTTCTTTTCTTGTTTAGATAATTTTTTGTTTTGTTCTTCTAATGCTCTCTCAAGCGGAACTAGCCTCTCCCAAAGCTTTCCGATCTCGTCGGTGTTGCGTTTGCTGTCGCTAAACATTCCAAAGTCCATAATTACCTCTGTCCATAAAAGCAACGAGAATATCATTCTCTATTATGATTAACATACTATCGATTAATACACTTTTTCGATACTGCGTCTACCGAAGTTATTTATGGGATGACGCTCTTCCTGCAACGATTATAACAATAAGTTATTACCTCCCTGATATTTTTTAAATAGCGAAGGTTCAGCATAGATTGAAGTAACAAAGGCGTTTCAAGTGTCCATGGACAGGACATACATAAAGGTATAAATGAGTAATTCAGTTCAACTCCGGTGGAATTTTAGGGAGTTGAACCGGAACCCACACAAAGAGTTGCGATTTACTGTTAACGGTATATACTTTCTTCAACTGTATAAATAATCAGGCTGTGTATGCGTCCACTAACCCCAAGACAAACGGAAGTTCTCGAACTTATTAAAACTACCATGTTGGATACTGGCATGCCGCCCACACGCGCCGAAATTGCCCGCCAGCTGGGTTTTAAGTCGGCAAACGCGGCAGAAGAACATTTAAAAGCCCTGGCAAGAAAAGGGGTAATTGAAATCTTACCTGGCACTTCCAGAGGTATTAAACTCACCATTCCTTTGGAAGCAGATAATGATGAAGAGGAAGGGTTACCACTGATTGGACGCGTGGCTGCCGGTGAGCCAATTTTGGCCCAGCAACATATTGAAGCGCATTATAAAGTTGATCCCGCATTGTTTCACCCTCAAGCAGATTTTCTGTTACGTGTAAGCGGTATGAGTATGAAAGATATTGGTATTTTAGATGGTGATTTACTCGCTGTGCACCGTACTAATGATGTTCATAATGGTCAGGTTGTGGTGGCTCGGGTGGATGAAGATGTCACAGTTAAAAGACTTGAGAAGCGCGGTCGCGAAGTGCTGCTTCATGCCGAGAATGAAGAGTTCTCACCTATTAAGGTAGATTTGGCCTCGCAGCCATTTTCTATCGAAGGAATAGCAGTAGGTGTAATCCGCAATGCGGATTGGATGTAATTCGCAGCCTTGATAGCCGCAATACTTTCGTTTTTTTGCGTCTATTTTGGGAGCCTCGGTAACCTAATTGTAAGCGCATTAGGATAGAATAATTCTTTAACTGCGAAAAGTGAGCAAGCTTTTTTATCCGATGCGGGAAAAAATTTAATTTGATGGCTCTGCTTGACCGTTCTTATTCCAGCATTTTGGCTTAATAACCTTCACTTGTTGCTTAAAGCTTTGCGCAAAAGTCCTGCGGGGAAGAGCGTTAAGAGGTTATGGTCAGGCAACAGTTTGGGTTAGTGTTTTTCAAGAGTGATTGGGTGTTGCTGTTTTATCTAACCCCAACTTGGGATAAGAATTGGCGTATTGACTTTAAAAATCCTTTTAAATCAGGTTGTTATATGTATCTTTTCGATTGTTCTTAAGCTAATTCTGGTTTGATGACGAGCTTTTTGCGCATAGCAAGGCGGGATTTGATACGTCATAGCAGGCTATGATTAGAAAGCGCAACGATGCTAGGCGCGAAAAGATCGATATTGAGCGGCGCGGCTTATCCGGGGTGAGGTTATTTAATAATTTTGTGTAACAAAAGTAATGATAACGGCTCGCCGGAGCGAACCGCTGGACAAATTACTGTTGCGCTTCGGTAGTAATACGCAATTTAACTTTATCACCTACGTTAGGTACATATTTTCCTAATCCAAATTCTGAACGCATAATTTCTGCTTCAGCATCAAAACCAACAGTAGGCTTTTGATTCATTGGGTGTTTACCCTGCTTATTTAACGTGGCGTGCATTACCACAGGTTTGGTAATACCTTTTATTGTTAAGTCTCCGTGGACGTCATACTTGTCGCCTCCTTTGGCAACCACTTTCGTGCTTTTAAAGGTAGCTTTAGGATGGCTCTCAACATCAAAATAATCTTTACCTAAAAACTCTTCGTTAAGCTTTTCCACAAAACTATCTACAGTTTCAACGTCCATGCTAACCGAAATTTTTGCATCTTCAGGCGAGTCAGCATCAAAAGTAATCGTACCTTCTGCGCCATTAAACGCAGCGGTAGGATGAGAAAAGCCAAAGTGACTCCACGAGGCGATAACGCTTGTATGACCAGGATCAATTTTATAGGTCTCAGGGGCTGCATTAGCACCCGCACAGAATAATCCCATCGCCAAAATTGTACCTAATTTTGCATTCTTTCTTAACATAACTTTTCCTTTTCAGATGAACGTGCCGATATTAAAAGAAGGTCATTGCCGTACATAAAGTCTTATGTCTACCCGTAGTGATAATGACTCGCTCAGAACGTAGCTAACGGTTACTGAACCCGTTAGTGCTATGTAGGAAGAGCTGCTCCCACTCGTTTCTCGCCAAGTGATCATTTATCTGCCAATCGGTATTAATAGCCATCATACGCTGAATTGGATTAATCGACTGATCCGTAAGAGAATCGCTTCCGCTTATTTCAATCAACATACGACGGCAGAAGAATCACTAAACTCTTCTATAAGAACGTTACCCAGACTATAGATCAAATAATATCTTTTGTATAAATATTGTACAAAGGCTATGCTTACACTCATCCTGCCAAACACCGGGAACAGCCTCGGTTTCTTTCCCGTTCAAAAATTTTTTAGTAGAAAAGACTAGACGCCAGCGCAAGTTTGATTAATTCTTATACCGTTATTAACATAAAAATAACAAGAAAATGAGAATCTTATCCATTGCTCGCATAGCTTTGACTAACAGATAGAACCGAATAGCGCCTTATGAACGCTATTAATGAATAGGTTCTTCCATCACGGAGGTGTTTGAGTGAACGAACTCAAGAATGACGTTTGGATGGTTATAGGAACGCTAGTAACAACGATTTTGGCGGGGCCTGTTCGTGCAGAAGAAGACAAGGTTCACGGTGCTGCACTGAATCTGCGTGAAGGTGTGACAGACATTAGCGGCCAGGTTTACGACTTGCACATGTTGATGTTTTCTATTTGCGTGGGCATCGCCGTGCTGGTTTTTGGTGCCATGTTTGTCTCCATGTATCTGCACAGAAAATCTCGCGGCGCTAAGCCAGCGCACTTTCACGAAAACGTAAGAGTGGAGATAGCCTGGACTATTGTGCCGTTTATTATTCTTATTCTTATGGCTATTCCTGCGGCGCGCACTCTCATAGCAATGGAAGATACTTCTGAACCGGATTTGACAATTCTAGTCACAGGCTCACAGTGGAAGTGGCACTACAAGTACATGGACAGCGACGTTGAATATTATTCTCTACTAGCCACTCAGCAAGAACAAATTAAGAACCGCTTTGCCAAGGGCGAAAATTATCTGCTTGAGGTAGACCGCCCTCTGGTGGTTCCCACCGGCCAGAAGATACGCTTTCTCATTACCTCTGACGATGTCATTCATTCATGGTGGGTGCCAGATTTTGCCGTTAAGAAAGATGCAAACCCTGGATTTATTAATGAAGCCTGGACCAATATTAATGAGCCTGGCGTGTATCGCGGGCAGTGCGCCGAACTGTGCGGAAAAGACCACGGCTTCATGCCCATAGTGGTAATTGCAAAAACACCAACGGAATTTCAAAGCTGGATTGGTGAGCAGGAAGAAAGGCAGCGGAAAGCCAAAGAAGAAGAGCAGCGTTTACTCGCGATGAATATGAGCATGGAAGAACTCATGGAAGTAGGAGAAAAAATTTATAACTCGACCTGCGCCGCCTGCCACATGCCTAATGGCGAGGGACTTCCGGGGGTATTTCCTGCGCTTAAAGGTAGTCCGCTTGTTCTGGAAGACATGGAGGGACACATTAATGTTGTATACAACGGACGGGCCGGCACGGCTATGCAGGCGTTTGGCAAAATGTTGTCGTTAAAAGAGATTGCTGCGGTGGTGACTTATGAGCGTAACGCCTGGGGCAATGCCACCGGCGATATTGTGCAACCGAAAGATGTCAATGTTACCGCTAAAGGGCAATAGGAGAGCATCATGAGTAAAGCAACAGAAATTGTCGGAGCGAGCGGCCCGGTAGAACAGCACCACGATGAGCATCATGATCATCATATTCCCAAAGGAATCACCCGCTGGTTATTTACTACCAACCATAAAGATATCGGCACGCTCTATTTATGGTTTGCGTTCATTATGTTTCTTACTGGTGGCGCAATGGCAATGATAATTCGCGCTGAATTATTTCAACCTGGATTGCAGATTGTAGAGCCCAACTTCTTCAATCAAATGACAACCGTACACGGTTTAATAATGGTATTTGGTGCTGTAATGCCTGCGTTTACTGGTCTTGCCAATTGGCTGGTGCCAATGATGATTGGAGCGCCTGATATGGCGCTTCCCCGCATGAATAACTGGAGCTTCTGGATTCTGCCTTTTGCCTTTGCAATTTTGCTGTCTTCGTTATTTATGGAAGGCGGTGGGCCGGCCTTTGGCTGGACATTTTACGCGCCACTTTCCACCACCTATAGCAGTGACAGCACCGGCTTATTTGTGTTTTCTGTCCATATTATGGGGATCTCTTCCATCATGGGGGCAATCAACGTCATTGTCACAATTTTTAATATGCGCGCCCCAGGAATGACATGGATGAAAATGCCTCTGTTTGTCTGGACGTGGTTAATTACCGCCTTCTTGCTTATTGCTGTTATGCCCGTTTTGGCTGGTGCAGTAACAATGGTTTTGACAGATAAGTTTTTCGGTACCAGCTTCTTTAATGCCGCTGGTGGTGGCGATCCGGTAATGTTCCAGCACATTTTCTGGTTCTTTGGTCATCCCGAAGTGTACATCATGATTTTACCAGCATTTGGCATTATCTCTCAGATTGTTCCCACTTTTGCTCGCAAACCTCTATTTGGCTACGCTTCAATGGTGTATGCCACCGCTTCCATCGCCTTATTATCATTTTTGGTGTGGGCGCATCATATGTTTACTACAGGAATGCCGCTATTCGCCGAGATGTTTGTCATGTTCGCTACTATGCTCATTTCTGTGCCGACGGGGGTTAAAGTTTTTAACTGGGTGGCGACAATGTGGCGAGGCTCCCTGACTTTTGAAGTGCCTATGCTGTTTGCTTTGGCGTTTATTATTCTGTTTACCATTGGCGGGCTATCAGGGTTAATGCTGGCCATTACACCGGTAGACTTCCAGTACCACGATACCTACTTCGTTGTCGCCCATTTTCATTACGTGCTGGTAACAGGAGCTATTTTTTCCATAATGGCCGCTGTGTACTACTGGCTACCTAAATGGACCGGAAGGATGTTTGATATCACGCTGGCGAAATGGCATTTCTGGTGCTCACTGGTGTCGGTCAATCTCTTGTTCTTTCCGATGCATTTTGTAGGATTGGCTGGAATGCCCCGTCGTATTCCCGATTATTCGCTCCAGTTCGCCAACTACAACCAGTGGATCAGTATCGGTGGCTTTGCTTTTGGTTTATCGCAGTTGATTTTTCTAACGTTGCTGATTAAAGCGTGCCGTAAAGAAGGTGAACCTGTATCTGACCAGGTTTGGGAAGGTGCAGAAGGGCTTGAATGGGAAATCCCCTCACCGGCGCCTTATCATACCTTTGAAACGCCACCAGTGGTGAAGTAGCAATTTATGGAAGCACAAAACCAGCAAAACAAGAAGCTCGTTATCCGCTTGGTGTTCATCGTTATCGGCATGTTTGGTTTTGGTTTTGCGTTAGTGCCTCTTTATGATGTTTTCTGTGATCTTACGGGCATCAATGGAAAAACGGCTAATACCGCCGCGGCGTATCAGGCCGGCAGCATCGATACATCCCGGACTGTTACTGTTGAGTTTATTACTCGCACCAATACAGGAATGCCCTGGGAATTTCGTGCTGAAACGAAACGCATTAAAGTACATCCCGGAGAGTTGAACACGGTATCTTTCTATGTGCATAACCCGCTGGGTAAACAAATAATTGCACAGGCGATTCCGTCTGTCTCGCCAGGGCAGGCGGCGTTATTTTTAAATAAAACCGAATGCTTTTGTTTTAATCAGCAACCTCTTGGTGGCGGGGAAGAAGCGCATATGCCTATGTCTTTCTTTGTCGATACGCAGCTACCTGAAGATATTCATTATTTCACTGTGCAATATACGTTATATGACGTCACGGCCAATGCCGCTGACTTGGCTAAAACGGCAAATCCCTTTTTGAACTAGCTCCCTCCGGGAACAGGTTAATTCGCATAAGGGAGATGGAGAAAGTTATGCAGCAAGAATATCAAAAATACTACGTGCCGGCGCAGAGTCCGTGGCCGATAGTGGGCGCAGTGGCATTGTTTCTTATTGCGATTGGCGCCGGGAACCTGGTAATTGAAGTTTCCCACGGTGAAGATGGATACGGCAAATACCTGCTGATGGCAGGAATTGTAGCGTTGCTGGTAATGCTTGTGGGATGGTTTAAGAACCAGATTGACGAATCGATGAGCGGGCTTTACAGCGATCAGCTCGGACGCTCTTATAGACAAGGAATGAGCTGGTTTATATTTTCCGAAATTATGTTTTTTGGCGCTTTTTTTGGCGCGCTTTTTTATGCCCGGGTTGTCTCTGTTCCCTGGCTTGGTGGCGCGTCAAACAACGCGATGACAAACGAAGTGCTGTGGCCTGCGTTTGAAGCAGCGTGGCCTTTACTAACTACGCCAGCAGGAACTGAAACCCAGCAAATGGGCGCGGCTGGCTTACCCGCCATTAATACAGTTATTCTTCTACTGTCTTCGGTAACACTTCACTTTGCCCACGTCGGACTTGAAAAAAATAAACGCAAACAACTGGCAGTTTTATTGGGAATTACCATTTTGCTCGGCAGCACCTTTCTGGCGCTGCAAGTAGAAGAATATGTGCACGCTTATCAAGAATTGGGGCTGACGCTGCAGTCGGGCGTGTACGGCAACACCTTTTTTATGTTAACCGGTTTTCACGGCATGCACGTGACGTTAGGCACCATCATTCTCATTGTACTGTTTTTCCGGGTTCTCAAAGGGCATTTTACCGCCCACAACCATTTTGCTTTTCAGGCTGGTAGCTGGTACTGGCACTTTGTTGATGTTGTATGGGTGATGCTTTACATGTTTGTGTATGTGCTATAAGCCGCACCTGTACTAATGTGGAGTGGGATTGGGAGTAATCAGACCCGTGGCTATGGCAATAAGAATAATAGAGACAATGATGGCAGAGGTCAGAACCCTGCGACCAATGTATTTACTCATAGGTTTGCCATCGGGATTGTTTTGCATCATCACGCGCATCGCCAAGAAAAGGTTGATCACCATGTAGATCAGCAAACCAACCAGGATAATTTTAATAATCATTTTGTCTCCTTAGGGGGTGTGTTCAATGATGACGCAGACAGGAAGTACCAGACCTCTCTTTGCTATCAGTATAGCGGCCGTAGCGGTTATTGGCATGGTTGCTCTGGGGTTATGGCAACTGGAGCGGATGCGTCAGAAGGAAGAACGTTTAACGAGCATAGCGCAAAAGCAGCAAAACGGCACGGTGGCGTTGGCTGCGCTTGATCCCGTCAGTGAAGATATTCGAGATTACAGCGTGACGTTTCAGGGGGTTCCACATCCTGAAATGACGATGTTGCTGGATAATCAGATTGAAAAAAGCCAGGTGGGATTCGATGTAATTGTTCCGGTTCAAACCGCGCAAGGATGGTTGTTGGTAAATTGGGGTTGGGTGGCTGCTAATAAAAGCAGAATGACCTTACCCACTACTCAGATTGAGGCCAATGCTAATAATTTCAGCGGAATAATCATGGTGCCGGAAAATAATCCTTTAGTACGTGAAACTGCGGCCCCCAATGCGACTTTTCCGGCAGTCATTCAGCAACTGGATTTAAATTTTATTGGTGAGCTTACCGGCCAAACGTTGCTACCTTTTGTGATTCAGCTCAATGCCCCGGCTTCTGCATCTTTTGTTCGAACGTGGGCGCCTGTCGTTATGCCGCCTGAAAAGCATTTTGCTTATGCCATCCAATGGTTCGCTTTAGCAATTGCAGCGGCCAGTGTCACTTATTTTGTCGTTTTTGCAAGGAACAAAAAAGTATGAATCGAACAGAGGGTTCAAAAAAAATGTTTATGCTGGCATTGATCGGCGTTTTTGTTCTGCCGGTAGTTTTGGCCAAAATAGCACTGGATTACAATTGGTTTGATCGCGGTTCAACTAACAAGGGAGAGCTGATCCAGCCGGTGCTGAATTTGGCCCCAGTGCTAAATGCCCAGCCGCCGAAGTGGCGCCTTGTTTATACTGTACCTGCACAATGTGATGCTGCCTGTGAAAACGCGATTTATTCCATCCACCAAGTTTGGCTGGCGCTGGGAAAAGAGTCAGATCGGGCAGAAGCAACGGTGTTTCTGACGGAAAAAAGTGATCGTGCGATGGTTTCTACACTATTAACTAACAACAATATTCACACGCTGCAAGCCTCTGAACAGCAGATACATGAGACATTAAATAATGAATTTAAAAATAAGATTTTCCTGGTTGATACGCTGAACAACGCTATGCTTCGTTACGAGGTCCACAACAATAAACAGCAAGCGGTAATGGCCAGCCGCGACATTCTTGCTGATGTTAAAAAGCTGCTTAAACTATCTCGCATTGGATAAGGACTGCCAATGAAAAAGCTGGTTTTATTTAGTATTTTTCTGGCAATGGTGGTCATTGTGCTGGGCGCCTATACTCGCTTGACTGATGCGGGTCTGGGATGCCCTGACTGGCCCGGGTGCTATGGTCAGATGCTGGTGCCGGAGCACAACGCAACAGTGGCTGCTGCAAATGCTGCATTTCCACACCGGCCGGTGGAATCTCACAAAGCCTGGAACGAAATGATTCACCGCTATTTCGCAGGCACATTAGGATTATGTATTTTAGCTATTTGCATTATGGCTATATTGAAACGCGGGCAGGGGCTACCGCTGAAGCACCCATTATTTTTGCTGGCTCTGGTGGGGTTTCAGGCGATATTAGGCATGTGGACAGTGACTTTGAATTTGCTGCCGGTGGTAGTAATGGGCCACCTGCTGGGCGGTTTCGCCGTTCTCTCCGGCTTGTTCTTACTATATTTGCGATTAGATAAGCGTATTTTTCAGCAACAGCACTATAACTTTAGCGATTCTAGCGTTAAAAGGTTAGCAAAGCTTTCAGCGATTGGTGTAGTCATTCTCATTGCGCAAATTGCTCTGGGGGGCTGGACATCGGCTAATTACGCTGCCTTAGCCTGCACCAATCTGCCTATTTGCGAAGGTAACTGGTGGACGCAAATCGAACTTAAAGGTGCTTACAGCGTACCTTATGCAGAAAATTACGAATTTGGTGTTCATAGCTATAATGAGCGCATGACCATGCATATTTTGCATCGGGCTGGCGCCTTAATTACTTTTGGCTACTTGCTGTGGCTTGGTATTCGTCTTTACCGCAGCAATACTTATCAAATTTTAAAAGCGGCTGGCATAGTATTAATTATCGCTCTTGCTGCGCAGGTCGGTCTTGGCGTTAGCAATGTTGTGTTAAGCCTGCCCGTGTTTATAGCCGTTGCACACAATGCTGTGGCAGCCTGTCTATTATTGGTGATGGTCTGGATCACCTATCATTTGTCCCGGCCCAAGGGAGGTCTTCGTGGCTAAACTGGTATCTTTTATAGCCTCATCTTCATCCGTATCTTCACGCGCGCGTGCGTCGTGGCGCGATTATTACGAAATGACCAAACCAAAAGTATTAATGCTACTGCTGCTGACTGCACTGGTCGGTATGTGTTTAGCCTCTCCAGGTTGGGTAGATTGGCGGGTATTAACTATCGGACTGGTGGGAATAGGCATGTTGGCTTCATCCGCAGCAGTCATTAATCATGTAGTTGATCACCGTATTGACAGCCAAATGGCGCGAACATTTAACCGGCCAGTAGCAAAGGGAAAAGTAACGATTCCCAATGCACTTTATTTTGCATTGACGTTAGGAGTCGTTGGCTTCCTGCTGCTAGCGTTGTACATCAATATGCTTACCGCCATGCTTACATTGGCTGGTTTGGTCGGCTATGCAGTGGTTTATACAATGTTTCTAAAGCGCGCTACACCGCAGAATATCGTTATAGGCGGGCTGGCTGGAGCTGCACCTCCCCTGTTAGGCTGGACTGCGGTGACCGGTGAGATTCATGCTCATGCTCTGCTGCTGGTACTCATTATATTTACCTGGACGCCGCCGCATTTCTGGGCGCTGGCGATACACCGGGAAAAGGATTACGCAAAAGCCAAAGTGCCTATGTTGCCTGTCACTCACGGCGTCGAATTTACTAAAACGTCGGTGCTGGGGTATACAGTGCTACTTTGTCTGGTCTGCCTGCTGCCTTATCTTGTAGCTATGACAGGCATCATTTATTTAGTGGGCTCATCCGTGCTTAACGCCGGATTTATGTATTACGCCTGGAAGCTTAAATTTGCTGCAGACTGCGATACTGCAATGCAAACTTTCAAATTCTCAATTCTTCACCTCATGGTCCTCTTTGTGGTATTACTGGTTGACCATTACGTACCGTTAAGTTTATGAATCAAAGAGCCGTTGCTGGAATCGCCGCTGCCGTTGCCCTTGTCATCGGCATTATCGGAGCAATTTATATTGCTCCACCTAATGTAACTGATCCCTCAGATACAGAGTACTTGCAGCGCTACCCTGAGCCGCGCAGGTTATCGGACTTTACCCTGACAGATCATAAAGGCCAGCCCTTTACCTCAGCCAATCTAAAAGGAAAATGGACGCTCGCTTTTATGGGCTACACCTATTGCCCGGATATTTGTCCTACCACGTTGGCAAATCTTAATCAGATTTATCCAGAACTGGCGGCAATAAAAAGCGATTCACCTGTTCAGGTATTATTTATTTCTGTGGATCCTAAGCGGGATTCTTCAGAGCGACTGGGGGAATATATAGGCTTTTTCAGTCCCGACTTTATCGCCGCTACCGGCAATCACGATCAGCTATTTCCGCTGGTAAGAAGCATGGGAATGATGTACGCCATTGCTGAGAGCACTGAAAACTCTGATTATCTGGTTGATCATAGCGCATCCATCGTACTCATTGATCCAACGGCTAAAGTCATTGGACGCTTCAAGCCAGTTTTAGAGCCAGGCAAGATGGCTGTCAGTGACGCACAGCAGATTCTTGCTGATATGCCCAAAATAATGAAAACTGGCTGATTTCTGTGGCTATAGGTATTCGTCCTGCGAAAGCTCAAGACGTTGCCAGTGCAGTGCCATTATTGCTCGGCGCAGGAAATGAATTACTGATCTCCATTTTCGGAGCAGGTGACGCTGAGCGAGCGGAACAGTACCTCACATTTGCCTGGGAGCGCGGAAGCGGGCAATACGGCTTTCGAAACCATTGGGTGGCGTGTATCGGCAAGGAGATAGTAGGCCTGGTTACCTGCTGGCACGATAATCTGGCGACTAATTTTGACCAGGATACATTGCGCTCCATAACCGATTATTTTGGATTGGATAACGCAATGAATATTGTAATGCAGAGTGAGCACATCAGCGCTGCACTACAACCTCCCACAGCAAGGGAACTGGCTATTGGACATCTTTGCGTTGCAACAAAAGCACGCAGACGCGGTGTGGCTACCGCGCTTATTCAATACATGGAATCGGAAGCACAAAGGCGGAAAAAGCCTTCGCTGGTGCTTGATGTAGAGCAGGTAAACACCAGCGCCATCCAGTTTTACTTAGGTAACGGTTTTATCCGTTATCAGGTTGTACCGCCGTTTATCCGAATGACGAAAGCGTTGATACCGCTTTAGTAGCCATCGCTGCTTAATTTGTTGTTCAATCTGGATAGTTGCCATTTTTATCAGTCACAAAGAACGGCTGCGAATACCAGTAATAACGCCCGTTTTCGCTTTGTGACGGAGCTGTGCAATTTACGCGCGAACGTCCGACTGGCAGCTTTTTACTAATTTCATAAGACAGTGTTTTTCCTTCTGCCGAATGCTTTATCCGATCTCCTTGATAAAAGCAGGCTGCCCGATTTAAATCTACATCATCTACAGCGACAGTAAAGGCTATAGGTTGAGTTAAGGTTCGTTGTTTCTGTTGGGGATTGGAAAGCGTGGTTGAAGAAACAGGCATTGCTAAACTGTCCAGCTTAGTTTTTAGACTGTCGAGTTTAGCGTAGGGACCAGCCGCCGGAAATCGGGGTAGTGCTGTAAAATCAGAATAATGGCTAACTCCGCCAGAATGCTGGCCAAATCCAGTATATCCTTCCTCTTTAAGTTTTTCGGCAAGCATGGTATTAAATTCGCCAAAAGGATACGCCAGATATTTGAGTGACTTGCCGGTTTTTTCTTTCAACATGGCTTCGGCTTCTTCTACATTTTGCCATACTCGCGATAACCATTTCGCTTCGCTTTCATCTGCATTTTTAGCCAGCATGTGGAGGTGGTCCTGCGTATGATTAGCGAAGGTCGCGCCCTGTTTCTGCATAGCGTTAACTTCTTTCCAGGTAAGCTGATGAGACTGGCGCCCGATTTGTGCAGGATTGATGAAAACAGTATAGGGAAAACCGTACTCTTCCAGAATCGGATGCGCATTCTTTAAAATGTCGTCATAGCCGTCATCAAAAGTAATTACCAGGGTTCTGTCCGGCAAAGGCTGCTTGTTCTTTAGCGTTTCTACAACGTTTTTAAGAGGAGCAACAGTATAATTTTCTTTAATAAAAGCCATGTGCTGGCGAAACTGCTCGGGGCTAATACTGGTGCTGGCCGGCGTATTTTCGGCAACATGGTGGTACAGCAGTATCACGGCGTTGTCTGTCTTTTGCGCAAACGATAGCGGACTAAAAAGCAAGACTAACGCTAGCGCCCAGTATTGTAACTGCGCCACACCGCGATTAATAATTCTCATGTTACACTGCACGTTTCCCCCTCAATTAACAGCTAATGAATTGTGACTGATACACAGAATTTGCGCGGCTGGCAGGCCCACAAAACCCTGCTTGCACTCGCCTTTCCCATGATTCTTGCCAATATTACCACGCCTTTACTTGGTTTGGTGGATACGGCAGTAATGGGTCATATGGATTCATCGGCAATGCTGGCAGGTGCTTCAGTGGGTGCGCTGATCCTCACCCAGATATACTGGGTTTGCGGCTTCCTGCGGATGTCAGCAACGGGTTTAAGTGCGCAAGCACGAGGTAGTGCTGAAGCGTCCACAGTTCGTTCTGCCATGGTGCTATGTCAGGCGGCGGCAATGGCGTTGGTTTTGGGTGCAGGAATTGTGTTGCTGCAAGTGCCGATTATTAATGCGGGCATGTCGCTGGCAGCGCCGCCCGGGGACGTTGCTGATTTCGCCTACCAGTATTTTACAGTACGGGTATGGGGAGCGCCCGCCGCAATGATGAATCTGGTATTAATAGGATGGCTAATCGGGCAGCAGCAAACTCGCCTCGTGCTGTTGGTGCAGGTGGTAGGCAATCTGCTAAACGCCGGTTTGGATATTTTCTTCGTCGCAGGGCTGGACATGTCTGTAGCCGGCGTAGCGCTGGCAAGCGTTATCGCAGAGTATACGATGACGATAATGGCGGGTTGTGCAGCGTGGCGAAGATGCAAAGGGATCCGTATTGAAGCTGCTTGGTTTAATTCGGCAGCAAGAAAAATACTGCTAAAGCTCAATGGCGATATGCTGCTGCGTAATCTGGCACTTCAGTTGTGTCTGGCGTTTCTTACGTTGCAGGGCGCACGGCTGGGTGAAACGCCTGCTGCAGTTAACGCTATTTTAATGCAGTTTTTTGCGCTTATAGCCTTAGGACTAGATGGCGTTGCCTTTGCCGTAGAAGCATTGGTGGGTGAGGCTGCAGGTGCTAATAACCGGCGGCTGATTGTTCGGCAAACGCAACGGGGTTTACTGTGGTCGAGCCTGTTCGCTATCGTCTACTCTTTGGTTTTCTATCATGCTGGCCCACAGATTATTCAGTTACTTACTGATCTTCCTGGTCTCTACCAGGCAACGTTACCTTATTTGTCTTTGATGGTGTGGCTACCTTTGCTGGCCCACTGGTGCTTTTTGTTTGACGGTGTATTTGTTGGGCTGACCCGATCAGCAGCAATGCGGGATACCATGATTATCAGCGCATTGGCAGTGTTCTTTCCGGTGTGGTGGTTAACGCAAGAAGAGGGCAATATGGCGCTATGGTACGCGTTGCTGGCATTCCTGCTGGCTAGAGGTGTGACATTAGCGGCAACATTCTGGCGCCTTAATCGTCGCGATGAATTGACTGGTGCTTCTTAGGATTTAAGCTGGTGATCCGCTGCAAAAAGATACCCGCGTAGCCTGTCATGGCAATAGCAAAGCCGCAAAGCAGTACTGCCAGTGCAAAAAAATGCAGCCCAATATGAATTGGGCCTGCAATAAACAATAATGCAACGCCAACCAGGAAGATAACCAGGCCGAGTTTAAACCGGTTCCAACTGGTGACCGGGTCCTTTAGAGAAATAAACCAGCGCCGCATTCTACTGGCACATCAGTAGTAAGAGTGCTCACCAGCTTCGTGAGATGTGGCGTCACGCACGCCTGTAAGCTCTCCGGCAAATTGTTCAAGCATCTGCTTCTCAATACCTTCTTTTAAGGTCACATCTACCATTGAACAGCCGTTACATCCACCGCCAAACTGAAGAACCGCGTAACCGTCTTCGGTAATTTCTGTTAGCACCACCTTGCCGCCGTGGCTGGCCAACTGAGGGTTAATTTCGGCTTCTATCATGTAGCTGACCCGCTCAACGAGAGGGGCGTCATCTGCCACCTTACGCGCTTTGGCATTGGGGGCTTTTAGCGTTAACTGCGAACCCATCTGATCGGTGACATAATCAATTTCAGCGTCATCCAGATAAGGCGCACTTTCTTCATCTACAACGGCATCGAAACCGTTAAATGGCAAGGTGGTGTCGCTGGGCTCAACAGCGTCAGGCGGACAGTAAGATACACCACACTCAGCAGTAGACGTACCTGGGTTCACTACGAACACTCGGATACAGGTGCCAGTCTCTTGTTTTTCCAGTAATTTTACAAAGTGAGCCTGTGCTTCTTCTGATATAGTAATCATTAACAAGTCCTACGTTTATTCGTGATAGGGTATATGATAACAAATTTACCTGAGTAAAACAGTCAAGTATTAGCTGGTTTTTCTCTAAGGTATTCATTCATAACTAACCGAGAACAACACGGAAATATTATGATGCGTAAATTGTTCAAGTTCCCCATGAACAAGGGCAGCATTGCTCATATTGTTTATACGCTAGCAGCGGCTTTGCTGCTTACTTCGCCGTTACAAGCTGCGCCATTTTATCAAAGTAATGACGGCGGCCGACCAGCTTCAACCTATTTGCCCGGCGATATTAGCTATGATCCAACCATTCCCAGTCCTGAAGCCGTTTTAGGAGCCAACGTAGGCGCCTGGCATGTCAGGCATGATCAGCTAGTCCATTACATGAAAGTTCTTGCTGATGCCTCGCCCCGGGTTACGTTACAGGAAACCGGCCGAACCCACGAGAACCGGCCTTTGCTACTGTTAACAATCACTGCTGAAAAGAATCAGCAAAAAATTGATTCTATAAAAGCTGCGCACCAGCAAGCCATTGAAGCAGGCAAGCGGGTAAGTAGTTCCGCGCCGCTCATTTTTTATATGGGTTACAGCATTCATGGTAACGAACCTTCTGGCAGCAACGCTGCATTACTGATAGCGTATTACCTTGCCGCTGGTCAAGGCGGGCAGATTGACGCGCTACTTGAAGATAATATAGTGTTACTTGACCCGGCTTTAAACCCTGATGGCCTTGCCCGGTTTGCGCAGTGGGCGAATATGCACAAAGGCAAAAATCTGGTCGCCGATCCCAATCATCGTGAACATGAAGAAGGCTGGCCTTCAGGACGCAGCAATCACTACTGGTTTGATTTAAACCGCGACTGGTTGCTGTTAACCCACCCCGAATCCCGCGCTCGAATTTCACAGTTTCAACAGTGGCGTCCGCACATATTAACCGACTTTCACGAAATGGGATCAGACAGTACCTTCTTTTTTCAACCAGGTGTTCCCACGCGGAAAAATCCGTTTACGCCGGATGGCAATGTCACATTAACCGAAGCGCTCGCCAAGTTTCACGCAAAAGCTTTTGACGATGCCAAGGAATTATATTTTAGCGAGGAAGGCTTCGATGACTTTTATTATGGTAAAGGTTCCTCGTACCCTGACGCTCATGGCAGTATCGGTATTCTGTTTGAACAAGCGAGTAGTCGAGGTCATGTACAAAATACTAAAAATGGTCTGCTGACATTTGAAGATACCATTCAAAATCAAGTGCGCACATCGCTAAGTACATTTGCGGGCGCGCTGGCGAATAAGCCGGCTATTTTAAATTATCAGGCAAGCTTCTTTAAGGACACGCAAAAGCAGATTGATGAAGAAGATGTATTCGGTTATGCCCTAAAAATACCCAAAGACAAAGGTCGCTTCAACGCGATGACTGATATTCTTGATCAACATAATGTCAGTTTCCAGTTACTGTCAGAAAAGTTGGCGCTGGAGAACATCACATTTGCTGCCAATGAAGCCATTTTTGTTCCTTTGGATCAACCGAATTATCGCTTGATTAAATCCATTTTTTCTACCCGAAAATCCTTTGCGGACAACACCTTCTATGACGTATCTACCTGGAATTTACCGTTAGCCTTCAACATCGACTATGCAGAGGTAATGCAGCGGGACCGGCGTGATGTAAAAACCGGTGGTACCACCACTACATCTTCAATATCTTTGCCGCAGGTGCAGGATAATGCGTACGCCTACGCCATCGAGTGGCACCATTACTACACTCCAGCGGTGGTGCAATCGTTGCTGGAAGCCGGAGCCAGTCTACGTACTGCAGGCGGCAGCTTTACCGCTACGCTGACTAATGGCAAACAACACGCATTTTCCCCTGGCACAATTGTAATTCCCACTGCGCTAGCGCAACCAGAGAAACTGGCAACGTTACTATCCGAGGCATCGACCACTTTTGATGTGCCGGTATTTTCAGTCCAAACTGGGTTAACGGTGAAAGGAATGGACTTAGGCAGTCGAAAAATGGGTATTGTCGAATTGCCGCAAGTATTATTGGTGGGAGGCAGGGGGACAGATTCTTCCGAAGTTGGGGAAATCTGGCACTACCTTGATACCCGCGTGGGAATTCCGGTCACTATTACCGAACAGCGCGATCTTAACGGCATTGACCTTTCGCAGTACTCACACATCATTTTCGCTGATGGGCGCTACATTACATTACGCGCAAATATCAGCAGCGCTATCGACAAATGGATTCAGCGAGGTGGCGTGCTTATCGGACAAAAAGCGGCCCTGAAGCTGTTTGCCGATCAGGAATGGCTGGATATTGATATCGTCTCTGACGATGTAATAGACGATGCCTTTCCTGTCGATAAATTGAAATTTGACGATAAAGATTCCCTGTATGCCAAAAAGCTGATTGCCGGAGCGGTATATCGCACACGGATTGATACCACGCATCCTTTATTTTATGGCTTTCAGAATGACTACCTGCCGATGTTCAAAACCAATAACATGATAGTAAAAAGCGATAACTCACCATTTGCTACGTCGGCAACATATTCCGACAATCCGTTAATGGCAGGATATAGCGCCAGTGAATTAACTAAACTTATTGCCAATACCACCGCTGTAGTGGCGCAACCCCGCGGGCGCGGCGTTGTTATAGGTTTTACTGATAATGTGAACTTCAGAGGGTACTGGTATGGCACCAGTAAACTAATGAGTAACGCAATATATCAATCTGCCCTGCTTAAATCCTATTAGACAGCTAGCCGCCGTTGTTGGGGCGATGGCGTTACGGCCATTGCCCACACTTCTATTTGTATACCCGGCTGTTGCTGTCTAAGCTGCCGACAAAGCACATCGACGGTGCAGCCTGTGGTCACTACATCATCGATAATGGCAACCCTGCCATAAGATTTTATAGGTAATACTTTAAAGGCTTTTCGCAGATTTAATAAACGTTCTGCCCGGTTTAGCTGGTGCTGCGCCTGACCGGCGACACGCTGACTCCATTGAGTTCGTACTGGAATACCAAGATCTCGGGAAATAAAATCAGCTAATGCCACCGATTGGTTGTATCGGCGTTTGAAATAACGGGCAAAGTGAATGGGTACAGGAAGCAGACATTCTGGCAGGGGTGTTGCGGAATCAATACAATTCTCGCAAAACCATTGCGCCAGCACCTTTGCAGATAAAATATTTCCGTTGAATTTCAATTTGTGGATGAGTGTGTCGAAGGGCCATCCGAAAGCGCCACAAGCTCTTAATATATGAAATGCAGTATGGCGTACGCCTTTAGCAATATCAGGACGGTGAAGCAGATTAGCCGGATAATCCATTGCGTTAAAAAAGAGGGTATCGTTTTTGCAATATTCACATATCGGGATGTTGCTAAACTGGTTGCACAGCAGGCAGGCGTAGTTGGGAATGCAGTTAAAGTCTCTCATAGATAATTCCCGCTATTTCGACGTTAATGTGAAGAACCCGAAAAGTTGCGTGCTACTATTTCGGACTCGGCAAAAGGATAATCTGAAGTGTTAAAGACTACCATTGAGCAGAAATTAATCACCCGTACGCAGGGAACAGGAAAAGATCTGGTTCTTCTGCATGGCTGGGGAATGAATAGCGGCGTGTTCAGTGAGTTTGTGCCTTATCTAAGCGAAGATTTCGCGGTCACTACCATTGATTTACCAGGCTTTGGTGAAAACAATGCAGTTGTGCCCAGCCCTTACACTATTGCCAGCCTTTCTGACGCGATAGCACCAGTATTACCTTCCTCCTGCGTGGTTATTGGCTGGTCACTGGGGGGACTCGTGGCGCAGCAGTTGGCGCTAAGCCAACCTGATGTGGTGACTGATCTTGTGACGATTGCATCGACACCACGATTTTTGGCTGGACCGGGATGGCCGGGTATTGCCGGTGATCTGCTCAATCAATTTGAACAACAACTGGCAAAAGATTATGCGAAAACACTAGAGCGGTTCTTAGCTATTCAGGCCATGGGAAGTCCTTCCGCCAAACAGGATATTAAAACAATTCGAAAACGTGTCGCACAGTTTCCCCAACCTTCATCTGTGGCATTGAAAGACGCGCTTAGACTGTTGTCGGAAGAGGATTTACGCCAGCATATCGGGCGTATCCGGCAGCCAACATTGCGTCTGTATGGCCGGCTAGACAGTCTGGTACCCACTAGCGGAATAGACAGAATCTGTGAGCTACAACCAAATTCGGATACGGTGGTTTTACCTCATGCTTCTCATGCCCCTTTTATCTCACATCCTCAGCAGTCCGCAGATATTGTCAGGCAGTTTGTTTCGTCCAGGAAATAGGCTTTAAAACTCCCTAGCTTTATCTAAAGCCGGTGATTACGGCGTTCTCCCCAGCGCCGTACACTGTTCTGCCTTTTCTACGATGACAAAGAGACCGCAAAAACACCTTCTATTACGTGGTTACAAATTGCTTCTATTTTCTCATCACTTTTTATGGTAAAAGTAACATTCAAATCTAATGCGTATATAAATTTATACCTTATAAAAGTTAAGTATCAGCTATAAATAAAAGATATTTTAAGCCCTTGGCTTATATCTTCGACAACACCATAAGGATAGAGGTGGAACGTCTAACCCACAAACTCATCGAAAATAGCATTTCGAGACCTTTAAAAGCGCGTTCTCAAAAAGATTTAGCCATCATAGTTGTGCTTACCGGGCTAGCGGCAGCCCTCTGCTTCAGTATTGACATTGATCTGTTGGAATCTTTTTATTTATTTACACGCGCCCATGAAAGCTGGGAGCTCGACGAAATCATTGTGCTGATGACCGTCATTGCCATACTGGCCATGTGGTTTGGCGCGCGGAGACTGGGGGACATTAAGCGCATCAACACAGCTATAGCCACCCAAGGGTTTATCGACCCGACTTCTCAATTACCTAACCGCGTATTGTCTTTGGAAAGGCTATCTCAGATGCTCGATACCTCAGAACGACGGTATCTCAAACTGTGTGTTATTTTTTTGGATTTAGACAATTTCAGAGCCATCAACGATACCTACGGCAATGACAAAAGTGACGTACTACTGAAAGAAGTTGGGGTGAGATTGCGGAAAGTCATTCAACGCGGCGATACACTTGGTCGTCTGGGAAGCGATGAATTTATTATCCTTAAATTTGTTAACGATGAGGATGAGCTGCCTTCTTTCCTCAATGCCATACAAAATACGCAAAACCAGCCTTATCCGGTAGACAATCAAAATATATATTTAAAGTTTAGCCAGGGAATTTCGGTGTTTCCGAAAGACGGCAGAAGTGTTTCGGCTTTATTAAAAGCGGCTGATGTTGCGCTATTTCGAGCAAAACAACTGGGAAAAGCACAGTTTCAATTTTATACCGAAGCGTTAAGCGAACGGTTGCTTCGACAGTTTCAACTTGAACTTGGTTTATCCAGCGCGCTTAAGCAGAACGAACTACATCTGGTTTATCAGCCGCAGTTCAACTTAACGCACAACAAAATAGAAGGCTATGAGACGCTGCTACGGTGGGTGAAAGACGGCAATGTCATTTCTCCCGCCGACTTCATTCCCGTTGCAGAGCAAACAGGTTTAATTATAGAGATTGGCCGCTGGATTTTAGTTAAATCAATGATAGAAATGCGCCCGCTGCTACAAGCACAGCAGAAGCTAGGCGTGAATATATCGTTAAGACAATTTCAGCAGCCAGACTTCGTCGCGCAGATTGAAGATGTCTTACGCCAGACTGGCTTTCCTGCAGCTCAACTCGAACTCGAAATTACGGAAACGGCGGTTGCACTTGATTTTGAGGAGACCTGTATAAAGTTGCAAAAGCTTCGGCAACTGGGCGTTTTTATTGCTATTGACGATTTTGGCACCGGTTACTCTTCGCTAAGTCGCTTGCGTTCTTTGGCAGTATCCCGCTTAAAAATTGATAAGGCATTCATTGATCGTCTGGCTGATAACGAGGTGGATCGTAATTTAGTCGCTACCATCATTGCGTTAGGGAAAAATCTCAATCTATCGGTTATTGCAGAAGGCGTTGAGAGTGAAGAACAGGTAATGTGGCTACGTTCGCTCGCCTGCGATGCCATTCAGGGGTTCTACTTCAGCCGACCCCTTCGCCTTGAGGCGCTGGAGGATGTGAAGCAAACAATCTCTTTCTGACTTCAGTCAGCATTTTATTCCGTGCTCTATTGTTAAAAAAAGAAATCCTCTGAACCTGTTATATTTTATGCGCAGGTATATAAATAAAGCTTTTCGTTTCGACGTTATTGTTTAATAATTAGGCGTGAGAGGGTGGAGGTAAATTATGTCGAGCATTATTGGTAATAATATCAATTCGGCAATTATGTCTGGTCAGTTTGGCTTACAGCAAGCCTTTAAAGGTATGAATCAGGCGTCATTGAATATAGCACAACGTTCAGCGCAAACTCATGTGGCCGAAAATGGTCCTGGTCAGGTGTTGGCGAACGCATCATTAAACAATTTAGCAAATATTAAAAATACGCTTCCGCAAAGTGCGAATAGCCCGACTTCAGATTTGTTATCGCTAAAATTAAACAGCATGAATGCTCAAGCTTCCGCCAAGGTTTTGGATAAAGCCTTTGATACGGTAGGCACTATTATCGATACCCTTACCTGACTTCCCCATGAATATTGTTATGCCGCTTTCGACCAACGTAGTATTTACGCCTGCTAACGTAAATACCGAAGCGGCTCGACGTGAGAATATTCTTCGAGAAACCATTCCCCCGTCTGCTGATGCTGATAAAGGCGCGTCTGAACAGGGTTTGGGTTCTGACGCTGAGCGTGCGCGAACGCCGGGGCAAAAACCGGCGCCTGTTACCTATGAGCGTCCGCAGATCCAATCAGTGGTTTCCTATGATGAATCGCAGAGCATCACCGCTCACGGCGAGAAGGACAACGCCAGAGACGAGAGCGCAGGAAAAGAAGACGCGCAGCAAAAACAGCAAACCGCTCAAGAAGTAAAGGCGCTAAAAGAGCGGGATGCTGAAGTTCGTACTCACGAGCAAGCTCATGCAGCATTGGGTGGACAACATGCGGGATCGCCCCAGTACGAATTTGAAAACGGGCCTGACGGAAAACGGTACGCGGTAGGCGGTGAAGTGGCTATTGATGTATCAGAGGCCCAGACTCCTGCACAAACCGTGCAAAAAATGCAGCAGGTAAGAACAGCTGCCCTGGCACCGGCGCAACCTTCTGCTCAGGATTTACAGGTAGCTAGTGAAGCTGCGCAAAAAACGCTTGAGGCGCGTCAGGCGTTAGCAAAAGAAAATGCAAATGAAGAAGTTCACGCACATAGCGAAAGCTCACAAGAATATGTGGGGCAAGATAGTAGTAAAGTGTCGTATACACCTTCTTTGCGCAGTAGTGATACGTTGATGCAAACCAGAATCGGTGTCATCCAGCAGCGTTACAGCGATACTTCTTTGCCCAAAGACGCTGGCTTTCGCGCCAGCGCCTGATTCGGCTTACTTTTGTTTTGCTTTGGCAAACGCATCTGCAAAAGCGTTACCCATTGCCAAATTGGCTGGCGCATTAGATTTTTGCGGTTTAGCCCGATTGGAGCCATTGGCCGCACCTTTACCTGAACGGTTTGGTTTGTTTGCATCCGAAGGTTTCTTTGCCGCAGGAGCCGGGGTATCGTCTAACCGCATAGTAAAAGAAATACGCTTGCGCTGAACATCCACTTCTACAACTTTTACCTTTACGATGTCACCGGCCTTAACCACTTCGCGAGGGTCTGAGATAAACTTATTAGTAAGCGCAGAAATGTGTACCAGGCCATCCTGATGTACGCCAACATCGACAAAGGCGCCAAAGTTAGCTACGTTGCTTACAACACCTTCTAAAATCATGCCCGGCTTGAGATCCGAAATTGTTTCCACGCCCTCTTTGAATGCCGCGGTTTTAAATTCGGGACGGGGATCACGTCCTGGCTTATCTAATTCCTTTAAAATATCTTTAACGGTGGGTAGACCAAAAGTGTCGTTAGTAAAATCTTCTGGAGAAAGCTTTCTCAGCAAATCGGTATTGCCAATCAGGTCATTCACGGCCACTGCGGTGCGATCGACGATAGCGTCGATAACAGGATAAGTTTCCGGGTGAACCGCAGAGGCATCAAGCGGATTGCTGCCGTTAGTGATCCGCAAAAATCCTGCGGCTTGTTCAAACGCTTTTGGGCCCAGGCGCTCAACCTTTTTCAATGCTTTTCTGTCAGCGAACGCGCCATGACTATCACGAAAATGAACAATATTATTCGCCAGTGTTTTATTCAGACCCGATACATAGCTCAATAGCGCTGGTGAGGCTGTATTAAGATCTACGCCTACGGCGTTTACGCAATCCTCAATCACCCGGTCAAGAGATTTACCCAACTGGCTTTGGCTGACGTCATGCTGGTACTGACCGACACCAATGGCTTTAGGTTCTATTTTTACCAATTCTGCCAATGGATCTTGTAGCCGGCGGGCTATTGACACAGCACCGCGTAATGATACATCCATACCCGGTAACTCCGCAGACGCTAATTCTGAAGCTGAATAAACGGATGCCCCGGCTTCGCTGACCATAATTTTCTGTGCTTTCAGTTCGGGGTTAGCTTTCAGCATTTCCGCGACCAGTTTGTCTGTTTCTCTTGAGCCAGTTCCATTACCAATACTTATTAATTCGACCTTGTGTTGTTTACATAACGTCGAAAGGGTGCGTAATGATTTGTCCCACTGGTTTTGCGGTACATGGGGGAAAATTGTAGTGGTAGCCAACACCTTACCGGTTTGATCTACAATTGCTACTTTAACACCTGTACGTAGGCCTGGGTCTAATCCCATGGTAGTTTTTGCGCCAGCAGGAGCCGCCATCAGCAAATCGTTCAGATTCTTCGCAAACACGCTGATAGCTTCTTCTTCCGCTTGCTCACGCAACTTGCTGAAAAGTTCTGTTTCCATATGCAGTGCGATTTTGATTTTCCAGGACCATTGCACCACTTGCTTCATAAATGCATCGCCAGGGCGGTTATGATCTAAGATGTTATAATGGCTCGCTATAATTTGCTCACAATAGGATGGCTGTGTAGCATCTTCATTTTGAGGGTCAGCGTTTAGCTGGATATGGAGCATGCCTTCATTGCGCCCGCGGAACATAGCTAATGCACGATGAGAGGGAACCGTTTTAAGCTTTTCCTGATGGGCAAAGTAATCTTTAAATTTAATGGCTTCTTGCTCTTTACCCGGCGCAACAGAGCTGGTGACAAAGGCGTTGTCGTTTAGATAAACGCGGATTTTAGCCAGCAACGCGGCATCTTCTGCAAAACGCTCCATCAGGATATAACGCGCACCTTCGAGAGCTGCCTTTACATCCCCAACCCCTTTTTCTGTACTCACAAATGCAGAAGCCGCGTCTTCTGGTGATACAGTGGGATCAGCAAATAATTTATCAGCTAACGGTTCCAGGCCAGCTTCAATGGCTATTTGGCCTTTCGTGCGGCGGCGAGGCTTATACGGCAGATACAAATCTTCTAATGAGGTTTTGTTGTCTGCAGCTTTTATTTGCGTGGCTAACGCATCGGTTAACTTGCCTTGCTCGTCGATAGATTTCAGAATGACGGCTCTACGATCTTCTAAATCGCGCAAATAAGTTAAGCGCTGCTCAAGGTTACGCAACTGCGTGTCATCAAGACCTTGCGTCGCTTCTTTTCGATAACGCGCAATAAAGGGCACAGTGGCGCCTTCATCCAATAAAGCGACAGCCGCTTGTATCTGGGCTGGATTGACGGCAAGTTCTTCGGCAATTTTATTGATAATCATATAAAGCTCTATGGCGTGTTTGTAGGTGATCCACCGGCAGAAAGAAAAATGGCCGATGCACAGGCATAATAAGTGTGAAATATGTCGGTCAGTATATCATTGATGACGGGAGGGAGAACCCTGTTTATGTTAGTAAAAGCGAGTTTCCGGTGTTTATAATTTCCTGACATTTGTGCCTGTAAAAACCATGAGTAAGAACGCTCGGGGCGCGCTGTACTTCTCATTAAGAGATGCCGTTTAAAAACATATTTCCCTTAAGCTACAGTCTGGCGGTTTTCTTTAAAAGATTCGCAAGCGGGTTAAACTTTATCTGTGGGATCATATTTGATTTTCGTTATCGACCACGTAAACGTTCCCGCTTCTGTTGTTACTGTAACTTCGTCGTCCTCTTGTTTCCCGATAAGCGCCCTGGCCATAGGCGAATCTACCGAAATATAGTCTTTACGGCCAAAAATTTCGTCGTATCCTACAATTCGTAAGCGCAGAATTTTGCCCTCGGCATTCTCAATTTCTACTGTGGCGCCAAAAAATACTTTATCTTCCTGCTGCGGATGGTAATCCACCACTTTTAGCCGCTCCAGGCATTTTCTTAAATAACGGATACGACGATCAATTTCCCGCAACTTCTTTTTATTGTACTGAAAGTCCGCATTTTCACTACGATCACCGAGACTTGCCGCCCAGGTAACCTTCTGGGTGACTTCCGGCCGTTCCTTACGCCAGAGTACATCGAGCTCATGTTGTAATTTTACATAACCTTTACGAGTGATCAGCGGGGTTCTCAAGCGCCATACCTTAATTTGTTACATCAACGTTAATATAATGTATCTGTCTGGTGGATCTGTGGGGAAAAGCAAAGTATATTTATAGGGTTCGATTTTCATGCACAAATGTTGCATAAAAAGTGAACAACTGTTTCCAGCGGTGGTCTTATATTGTAGTTCATCGTGAAATCCAAATGAGAGATAACATGCATAACCGATTTTTAAATCCACCCAGACAGGCCAAGTCTGGCACGGCGAGAAGCAATGGTCTAACCATAATGGGGTTCATGCTGTTTCTAACCGGGGTAATTTTATTTACCATCGGTTTAATAGATATCTTAATTCGTATCGACAGTTTACGTACGGCTATGTACCTGCTGTTAGGACTCGGTTGCTACAAAGTGGGGCATATGATGATGCGCCACTGCGCAACACTGCGGGTTCGACCAGAACGTCGGCGTCATGTAGTTCCCTAAACGTTTATTTGCAGAACGCCAATCTTCCCGGTATCTAACGCGCTAATGTTTCTAAAAAATAAGAGCCGACTTCATATCGGCTCTTGTTGCTTTGTGAAACTTACTCTGACGCAGTATCTTCTTCGCCTTCTTCAACGATGTCTAACAGCTCGACATCAAAAAGTAAGGTAGAGTTCGGCGTTATCAGTCCGGTAGAGCGTTCGCCGTAGGCCAGTTCAGCAGGAATAGCAAAACGATACTTGGCGCCTTCTTTCATTAACTGGACGCCTTCAGTCCAACCGGGTATTACGCGGTTTAAAGGAAATACTGCAGGTTCATTACGCGAGTAAGATGAGTCAAACTCGGTGCCATCCAGTAATGTGCCGCGATAATGCACTTTTACTGTGTCTTCAGCTTTAGGTTGCTCGCCGGTACCTTCCTCCAACACTTCGTACTGTAAGCCTGAATCGGTGACAGTCACACCTTCGCGCTTGGCGTTTTCAGCAAGGTATTCCTCGCCTGCCTTAACATTTTCTTCAGCAGCTTTGGTGGCCATTTCCTGTTGCTTAGTGCGTAATGCTTCTTCGCCAGCTTGAGCCAGTTCCTGGATCTCCTGCTGTGAAAACTGCATGTTTCCGTCCAAACCTTCTTCAAAGCCCTGTTTCAGCGACGTTTTATCCAACGGCTCGCCAAGTTGTTCTTGCTGTTTTGCACGATTGTTCACGAAAATAGCCATACTTGCGCCCATTGCGTAAGCATGCTTCTGGGCATCACTCATTGACTCTGCTTTAGGATTTTGAGTGGCGGTTTCTTTAGCGGCAGTGTCTTCTTTTGCGGTGTCAGTGGTATTGGGCTGACATGCAAACAAACCTAATGCAGCTAGTGTCGATATTGCAACGAGCGACTTACGCATAAAACTTCTCCATTTAAATTGTAATTATCATATATCTTGTTTTGCAAAGTTATCCCACAGCAACGGGGCAGGACACCAAAGTAAAATGTAAACTAATTGGTTTAGCAAAATATTCTTTCTGCACTTTGCTAAACCAATTGAAGTTGTTACGCAGATTACGTTAGTAGACTTCCGTGCTATGGTAAACCTAGCGTCAGTAAAGCGAAACCAGTTTGACATGAAACATCGACGATTGTTCCAAAGATTGCTTTTAATGGCATTATTAGCCGGTGTACTGGTAGGTTGCAGTGTGCCCGATTCAACCCCGCTTGCGCAATGGCGGCATGCACAAGACGGTGCCTTTGCAGCAGATATTTCACCTAGCGGACAGTACGCAGTGGTATCAGGCGTGAATGGTGAGATTACGGTTTGGCACCTGAAAGACAACAAGCCACTATATCAATGGCGTCACCAGGGAGAAGGCGCTAATCGGGTTTTCATTATTCATATTTCCGCAGACGAAAAATTTGTAGTGACTTCTGATCGGGAGGCATTCGCCTTATGGAACATGGAGAGTGGCGAACCTGTAGGTTTTTGGCGAATTGACGAATCATCAATTCGAGATGTTGCGGTGTCTGCCGGCGGCAAAGGAATATTGGTTGGCAGAGCCAATGGAAAAGCGATGTTTTTTGAACCCTCGACCGGGAGACGGTTGGAATTCTTAGGACATCAGGAAAAGATTAACAGCGTGGACTTGTCTCCCAATGGTGAGTATGCCCTTACGGGTAGCAATGATTATGTTGCTTATTTATGGAGTACCAAAACCGGGCAGATAGTGCATACATTCCCTCATCCGAGTCGCGTAACCCTGGTCGCTTTGGATGATGAAGGGCGTTACGTATTCACCGCCGACAGTCAGCAGAAATCACAAATCTGGAACGCACAAACAGCTGCGCCTGTCAGCAACTTACAGTATATTGCGCGCCAGAAAATCTTTACCGATGCGGTCTTTTCAAAAGACGGTGAGTATTTGCTAACAGGGGCGCCTTCCCGCCGAATTTATCGATGGAATGTAAAGACCGGTGAGTCCGCTGGTGGCTGGCGAGTGGCGCCCGTAGAAAATACCCGGCCTGCAACAGCGGTAGTTTATGCTGTAGGCTTTACTGCTGACGGCCAGATATTATCAGAAAGTAGCAGCGGTTTAGCTGAACTTTGGAGTGTAAATAATGAGTAAACATACCGCAGAAAGTGGGTTAGCTAACGCCGAGCAGGCAATTGAAGAGTTGCAAACTAAGCTGGCCTTTCAGGAGCACACCATCGAAGAACTTAATGAAGCTTTAACGCATCAGCAATACCAGATAGAAAAACTCCAGGTACAGTTTAAGCATATATTGGATAGAGTCAAAACCATGGAGCCATCAAATATTGCTAAGATGTCAGAAGAAGTACCGCCGCCGCACTACTAGCTAATATCCATCCATAGCGATTAGTTATTGCTACAGATGGGAACAACATTCACGCGCTACCCGTTACGACGCCAGTATTTGTAGCGGGTGTGAACGCCCCGGGTAAATGCAGAGGAATATTCTTCCAATATATCTACCCCCCACAGTATTCCTACTACAAGTATTGAAAGCTTAACCGCCACCCAGCCACCATTAACGGAAATACATACCCCTACGGCGGCCAGCGCCCAGATTGTAGCGGCAGATGTTACGCCCACTACTATGCCATCTTTCGCCAGCATTACCCCTGCGCCAAGAAAGCCAATGCCGGTGACTACCTGACCAATAATCCGGGATGGATCTGATACGTCGGTTGAAATAGACATGGAAGAGGTAATAAACATATAGGTGCCCAGGACTATCAGCGCAGAGGTCCGGATACCAACAGGTTTGCCACGCAGCTGACGCTCAAGACCGATTATGGCGCCGCAAAGGATGGAGGCGCCAATATGCCACCAGTCAAAAGGGTCAATAGAAAAAATACTCTCAATATTCATCGATATTACAAAAAAGCAGAATGGTGAATAGCATACCCAATCTTATTGTCTGTGGGTAGAAATGAAATTTGGCATAAGCAAAAAGATCATTTTACCAATAGTTTGTTTTTATTCACAGTTAATGCATCTGCCAGTAAAGGAGCCAGATTTTTATGACGTTTATGAATGTAATGGTAAAAATCAGACTTGCCGATAAAGTGTGTCGTGTATTCGCGGGTAATTACAAACTGATGCTGCTCATCGACTAAAGTGTAAATTAAATAGTTTATTCGATTGTGGTTAAAAAGGTTGATTAGCGTATCAGGAGTTTCGATATAGCGACTTTTTACGGGTGCTGGCATGCCAAAAATGTTAAGCAAAATGGTGGCGGTTCCGCGATTCAAATAAACTGACTTTTCCCCCTCGGTAAACACGGAAGTGTCACACGGGACATCTTTTGGGCAGACAAGAATATAACTGAGTTCGCAAAGCGGTGGTCCTACGCGAAGGATATTTTCATATTCGTCTTCAGCGTCCTCCCGCGCGGCCAGATCGCCATCTATCAGCCCCTCGTTCAAGGCAATCAGCCGTCGGGTGACCGGCATTTGTACATAAGAAACTTCCAACCCCAAATCTTTGTAGCTCCGAGTCACGACGGGCTTGATATAATTTACTGCCGGATGATTAACGGTGCTGATAAGCATCTCTGATTCAGCAGCTCCAGCACGTGGGAGGCCAAGCGCAATTACCATTGCCAGCAGTGTAAATAAACTCAGACCCATAGGTGTCTATATCCAGTGGCGCGAATGGTAATAATTAAGTGTAGCAGAATATAAAGTTTTTCTATGATTAGAAATTCAAAACAGGTGGACCTTTACGAATCATCTTTGGCAGCTTCTTCCTGAGATTCTTCCTCCTCAGCGTTTTCCAGCTCTACGCTTCCTTCTAATGATGCCCGCATTGCTTCGATAAATGCATTTTTTAAAATTCCACCAAGAGCAGGAAGAATTGGCGTGTCGGGGCTATCAAGGGACCCTTCAATAGGAATACGCGTGGCAATCTGATCCTGCTTCTGATTTTCAAATATTTCGCTTATCAGTGCTGAACCCATTTCGATGATAGTCTGAAAGAAACCATCATTATCGCGTTCAACATCACCTTTCCAGGAAAACACTTCCACGTTATGAAGAATGGGTTTAGCATAGCCTTTAATCTGGCCGTTGCTGCTCGCTAGCTCCATAGCCATTTCCAGAGATCCGGCCTCTAAATCAAAAGGTGCATAAGTATCAAGAAAATTCTTAAAATTGACCAGCGCTATGTTCTCTGCCCGCATATCTACATCAAAAGTGGGTTTTTTGGTGCTGGGATCAAGTGATGCGGAAATCGCTAAGGTACCCGCTTCGGCAGTTTGTCCTTTGGCGTTAAATGTGGCGACCAAATCTTTTGATAAATCTCTGCTGTTAACCAGATTTTTCAGCTCTGCTTTAATGTCGTGTAGAGCAAGATGGATTTCGGGCTGGACGGTCGGGTTGTGAAAAACAATGCGACCTTGCTGAATGTTGAGTTTGTCGATTTTTAATGGAAAAAGCTGATCCGCTATATTCAGCCAGTCTTCTGACTCGCCTGACTGGGAATCTTTCTCGCTGTCGCCGTCAACAAAGTTTATCTCGGGACGATAGAGATCCACTGTACCGACAAATGCACCATTGACTAGCGCAGACCAAAGTAGACTAAATTGCACTTCTGTGGCTTGGAATAAGGGCTCTTTTACCTCGCCATTTCGTTTGGTGATGATAATATCTTCGATACTAAACGCGCCGCGCCATAGCATTATATCAACATCGCCCACCCTTCCGGTAAACTCTTCTGCTTGCGCCAGAGTGTTGTTCATATATGACTGCGCCACGTAAGGAAGGGAGACTCTAACTGCTACTAGCACTATTACCGCAACGATTACCCACTTCTTCCAGCCAAAGCGATGTGTCCGTGCCATGTTTTCCTCCACGCGAGCCATATTTAGTATCGGTATCTTAACCCCGATTACAAGGCTCGTGCCAACTTCTCCATACCCGCTGATAAAACGGAACACATTGCTAAGCGGTTGTCGGTACGCGCTTAATAGAAATCGTTCAGCTATATGCGCGGCGGCAAATTACTTATTTGCCGCTGTGGAAGTGTCCCAAAGGGGGCGAAAATGAGTAATATTTACGAGCGGCTTCTAAGGCGGGCTGACCTTTTCTGTGGTTGCAGGATTCTTCATAAACCTGCCTTGCTTTTTGTGCTCATAGTTCAAGCCGCATTCCAAACAGATTTATTTTGAATAAAATTCGGCTGGCAAAGGCCATCAGGTCCTAATCAGGCTTGAACACGCCTATTACATTTTCCTTCGGGCGTGTAGCAGTTTTCACTTCTTGATCGGTTTGTGCTTCAGAATAGCCGCATTTCACGCATTCCAGCTTTTCCACATTGTTTTCCATAAACAATGTGATGGTATCTACAGCCTGACATTTTGGGCACACTGCGCCCGCAATAAAACGGCGTTTCATTCGTTTTTGCATAATTACTCAAAGTCACATTACGAAACTACATTATAGCCCATCCTCAATCGGCCTGGATCAGCATTTGCCGTCGACGTTGAAAAACAAGCGTAAAAATCCTAGGTTTGCTAAGATACGCGGCCTGAGCCGGAGGAAAAACACAGGCATGATCAACCTTTTAAACATCACTCTAATGCGCGGTAGCAAAGTTCTTTTGGAAGAGGCATCCGCGCAGATTTACCCGGGCCACAAAGTAGCGCTTATTGGTAGCAATGGCTGTGGTAAATCCAGCCTATTTGCGTTGTTACGTCAGGAACTGACGTTAGACGCTGGTGAATGTGCGCTGCCTTCTAATTGGCGGATTGTTAGTGTTGCCCAGGAAACGCCTGCAGTATCGCGCGCAGCCATTGATTATGTAATTGATGGCGATAAAACGCTTCGCAAGCTACAAGCGGCGTTGTTGGACGCCGAAGAGCAGCAGGACGGCGAAAAAATGGGGCGGTTGCACGGTCAGCTGGAACAAGCTGGCGCGTATGACGTAGAAGCACGAGCTGCGACTATTCTTGCAGGATTAGGGTTCTCTACCGCTCAACTCAATGCACCCGTAACCGATTTTTCAGGCGGCTGGCGTATGCGTTTGAACCTGGCGCAGGCGCTATTGTGTCCGTCTGATTTACTCTTACTGGATGAACCCACCAATCACCTGGATTTAGACGCCGTTATCTGGCTGGAAAAGTGGTTGCAGCGTTACGCTGGCACGTTATTGCTTATTTCCCATGACAAAGCCTTCATTGATAGCACCGTTAATCAGATTGTGAGTGTAGAACAAAAGCAACTGATCACGTATAGCGGCAATTATTCTGCGTTTGAAACCCAGCGCGCAGAGCGAATCCGGCTGCAGAACATCGAGTATCAGAAACAGCAGGACAAGGTGGCGCATCTTGAATCCTTTATAAATCGTTTCAAGGCTAAGGCCAGTAAAGCCAAGCAGGCGCAAAGCCGGATCAAGCAATTGGAAAAAATGGAAACCCTTTTGCCTGCACACATGGCCAGTGAGTTTAACTTTGCGTTTGCGTCGCCAACCGGGTTGCCCAACCCGCTGGTACAAATGGAGCATGTGAAGCTGGGGTATGATCAAAAGGTAATTCTGGAGCAGGTGAAATTAAACCTGGTGCCGGGCAGCCGTATTGGTTTACTGGGTCGCAATGGGCAAGGTAAGTCTACGCTTATAAAATTGCTGGCTGGCGTTCATAGCCCCATGCAAGGGGAATTTAATGCTGCCAAAGGTTTAAATGTTGGCTACTTTGCCCAGCATCAGCTGGAAACGCTGGATCCTCAGGCATCGGCACTGTTGCATGTTCAACGGCTGAATAATAAAGCTACAGAGCAGGAACTGCGCAACTTTTTAGGTGGCTTTGGTTTTCACGGTGATCAGGCGCTCTCACCGGTGGCGCCTATGTCTGGTGGAGAAAAAGCTCGCCTTGTTTTAGCGCTGATTGTTTACCAAAAGCCGAATCTACTGCTACTGGATGAGCCTACCAACCATCTAGATTTGGAAATGCGTCATGCGTTGAATCTGGCATTACAAGGATTCGAAGGCGCTATGGTACTGGTTTCTCACGACCGCTTCCTGTTAAGTTCGGTTTGTGAAGATTTTTATCTCGTAGACAGCGGTAACGTTAGCGCGTTTGATGGTGATTTAGATGATTATCGTGATTGGATTCTAAAACAACAGACAGAAGATAAATCGGATAAAGAAGAAAAACCTAAGATAGATCGTAAAGCAGAGAAACGACGTGAGGCCGAATTTCGACATTCAATAGCGCCGCTGAAGCAGGCAATTGATAAACACGAAAAAGCCATGGAAAAAGCTTCCACCGCGTTAGCTAAAATAGAAGCAGAACTCTCACGTACCGAATTATACGAAGATACGTATAAAGCGGAATTGATGAAAATACTATCGCAACAGGCTGAGCTAAAACAATCGCTTGAAGAGCATGAAATTGCATGGCTTGACGCACAAGAAGCAATAGAAACTGCAAGGGCAGAATATGAGTCAGTTGACGTCGGATAATTTCTGGGAATACAGTATCGAACTCTATGGTATTGAAGGTGTGGCGGCAGCTTGTCTGAAGCTTCAGGACGAACATGGCGTGAATATTAACTTATTGCTGCTGATGTGCTGGTGCCTTTCGTTTAATAAGGTGGTTACGCTTAAACAGTGGCAAATTTTAAAGGTTGCCGTTGCTGATACCGATCAGAAGCTGCACCAGCATCGTAAGAATCGCACCGCCGCGAAAGACCCTGACTCTGAGGATCATGATCGTTATCTTAGCCTCAAGCATCAAGAACTACAGATGGAAGCTGTTCAGCAGCAACAGCTGGTACAAGCTTTCGAGCAATTACCCGTTATGACGTCTGAAGGTATAAACGGCTCTCTGCCAGCATTTATTCATTTGTATAATTTGCGCCAGAGCCCCCAGGCAGTTGCCAAACTCACCTTTATTGTCAAGCAGATCCCTATTAATCCCTGATGTCAGCATGAATCGTAAAAATCTTTCCCATGGAAAAATCATTAAAAGTGATTTTTCCGCGCCGCGGTGGGCGCGTAACCGTCATGTACAAACAATTTGGCCGCGGTTTTTACAACGACGATTGCCGTTGCGTTTCTCTATGGAACGCTTGACGCTGCCCGATGGCGATTTTGTTGATCTTGCGTGGGGGCCGAGACCGAAAAAAATGACGGGAATTGTGGCGCTTTTTCATGGGCTGGAAGGCAGTATTCGATCCCACTACGCCAACGACATTATGGCTACGTTAAGCATTAACGGATGGCAAGTGGTAATGATGCATTACCGAGGGTGTAGCGGCGAACCTAACCGTCTGGCGCGCGCGTACCATTCTGGCGAAACCGGCGATCCTGCCTTTTTTCTAGATACCCTTTCCGCCCGCTTTCCCACTATACCCAAAGTCGCCTTAGGCTTTTCACTAGGCGGCAATATGCTACTTAAGCTATTGGGCGAGAATCCTGCTCAGCAATGGTTGCAAGGCGCGATAGCCGTTTCTGCTCCCCTGAAGCTGGCAGAGTGCTCACAGAGCATAAACCACGGGTTTTCCCGCATTTACCAGAAGTATCTGTTACGCAGTATGAAATCTACGCTTAAGCAGAAAATGAAGTATATCAATTACCATGAGCTTATCTCGCTAACGCCGGATGATGTCGATGCAATCCACAGCTTCAGAGCGTTTGATGAAAAAGTGACGGCTCCCTTGCATGGTTTTGCCGATGCGCAGGATTACTATGAAAAATGCAGCGCCTACCATTTTCTAAGCGCAATTCATTGCCCTACGTTGTTACTTCACAGCGTTGATGATCCCTTTATGAACCATTTAGTGATTCCAAAGGAAACCGAATTGGCGCGCGCTGTCACAGTGGAAATAAGTGATCGCGGCGGCCATGTCGGGTTTATGCAGGGAAATCCACTAAATCCAACCGTTTGGCTGCAACAGCGGGTTAAGCGTTTTGTTGAACAATATTTGCCGACATGTGTGAACGCCTAACCTATTATTTCCCTTAGAGAACGCCCTATGATTATCCCGATTAACTCGCTGGAAGAAGACACCCTACATAGTATTGCAGAATCATTTGTGCTGCGCGAAGGTACGGATTATGGCGAGGAAGAATTAAGCTTTGAGAAAAAAGTAGAGCAGGTGCTAACAAGCTTAAAATCCGGCGAGTCAGTTTTAGTCTACTCCGAATTACATGAAACAGTTGATATCAGGAAACGGGATCAGATGTAGTCGAAATCGCCGTATTTCAGTTTACATTAAGTAGCGGTTAGAGCCATTTGTGCGCCGCTTCTTTGAAACCCTTGATAGCTTGTTGTTGCTGAATTGGAAAACGCTTATTTGGCTTCTGATAATGATTGAAATAGCTCAGAACATCCTCGCAACTTTGCGTTTCAAAGAGTTTTAGATCAAAATCTGAAACGTCAGATTCCATAATGTGCTCAAAGAAAGAATTTAATTCTTTAGGGGCAAGCACACTAATCGCACTGCCATGGGCTGGACGGCCATCTGAGGCTAAAAACAAAGAAGGTAAAGTCGTCGCTTTAGAAAAAAAGCTTAGTTTTTCTACCCGATCCTCCAGTATAGGTTTAAAGACTTTTGGACTTAAAGGGCGCCGATTAATAACATACACGTTCGCCGCCAGTTTCCCCAGCAACTCCAGCATATGAATACCGCCGCCCTCGGCAAAAATAATAGTATCTGCTGATTTATAAAAGCGTAACTGGTCTAGCAGACTGTGATTCTCAGGGCGGAGGATGTGGTAGCCTTTGTTAGATAGAAAAGATTCTATGTAAGCTTCGCCTGCAAAAGCACCGCGATATCGAAAGGCTTGGCGAGAGACGTAGAGTTTTTTCGGAAGATTCTCATCTGTTTGGACATTACTATTTTTTTCGCAGCGGCTTAAAAAATCCAGATAAGGAGCCTTGATAGGCTCTATGGGACGAAAGTAAGAAGCTTGTTCAGGAACGGCCAGGTTCTCCACAATAACGTTCTTATATTGAAGTAGAATTTTCTTCTCGGGAATGCCTAAATAGTTAAATGTATCACGTATATACGGGGGCAATGATCGGTATGTTCGATTATGAAACCAACGTCTATTCTGTATTCCAGGCTGTAATATTACCGCATCAATTCCAGTCTTTTGCGTTTTTGTAATATATTCGTAAGCCCAGCATCTGTGGATACTTTCTGCTAAAAAATGTCCAAAAGGGATAATAAGTGGCCCCCCATAGAGGAAGTTTCCTTTTAGCTTTTTCTTTGGCGATTTTTGTTCTTTTAGATGACCGGTATCTGTTGCTATTTCTAGTGTTCGAACCGCTTTATTAACACCCATTCCACGCCACTGATGCGCCCATTGGGGCAAGTTAGGGTGAGAAATTCCCGCGCGAATGCAGTTTGGGTTTGAGCCCTTCTCCTGACGATAAACTAAAGCATCTTGTAAAGTGGTTATACGTGCAGAGGGAGAAAAAGAGGTTTCAAGCATAACATTCCTTGTATTTTCGCTAAATTTTGTTGTGGATAGCCTAAAGGTGCTTCGAATAAAATAACAAATCTTCTGACTTTTCTACGCCAGCGGAATATGTAAGATTTTTGCACGGAAGAATAGAGCGCACAACTGGAACGGTGAGATAACAGAAACTTTGAGGAATAGAAAAGGCGGCAACGTCCTTTATTAGCATCAAACTTGGTCTTTGGCCGCCTTTAAACTTAGTGTAACTGAAATAAGTACGAAAAAACTTAAAATGCGTACCTGGCAGTCACTTGGGTGATATCAGCGTCATCAAGCTTTTCGTAACTGGCGCCGATGGCCCACTGGGGCGTGAAATAATAATTGGCACCCACTTTTACTGTCACATCGCCTTCATCTACATCGTAATAGCCGATCTCTCCAGCCAGTTCAACCTGGTCGGTGACTCTTGAACGGATGCCCGCATTCACGCTGTAACCATTTTCGTCGTCGAAATCTGAATCAATACGCTCGTAATTAGCGCCAACGTAGGCATCAGTCATGGCATTAATTCGCATCCGGTAACCAGCGCCCAGGCTTAACATGTCGATATCAATGCTATGATCTTCAAAAAAACTGTAGTCGCCGCTTAAATAAATATTATTTTTAAGCATATATTTACCGCCAATAGTAGCGCCATCAGGATCAAAACCGCCTGCGTTATCAATGTCCAGCGCTGTGTAACCGCCTTCCACGTACTGCCAATCTGGGGAATCTGCAAGTGCAGAAAAAGAGAGAGCGCCGGTTATTAACGTTGCCATTAAAGAAAATTTACGCATTAGAACTCCTTAGGTATTGCGTTAGATAATTATTCAGAAAAAGTATTGAGATGAATAATTTTAATGAATTTAGTTATAAGCAATTTACTTGCCAGGAGATTTACGTACAAGTTTAGACTCTGTTTACGCAACCTAACTGACTGTAAACCATCGCTTTATAATTTTTAGAAGAATATTGACGCAATAATGCAGAAGTGTTGAATGGTAAAAAATTTCCAGTGTATGTTGTTTTTACTCTTTACCGGCGTCGCTTAAAAACAACAGTTATTTTGTAGGTATTTGATTTTAATAACATTGTAGATCTAGCTCGTAGTCAGCCAGCGAGAAAGGCGTGTAGTTAACTGCTTGAAATTGAAAAATAAATTAATAAAGGCTCCGTGGTCGAAAATGGATGGATCATCTTTTGCAAACTCAAAAGCTGAATCATTGAATGGAGTAAAATTTACATGCTAGTGAAAGCGAAGCAACAACGAGATACAGGCTCGATTTTAGCGGTATTAAGCTCAGTTTTTTCCCCCTTGAGCCGTATTCTGTCTTCATCTGCATGTTTATGTATGGCAATGAACCTTTGGGTTACGCAAGTCGATGCGGCGCAGGTGAGCAAGGATAACATTCCTTCGAACAAACCCATTTTGGAGTCTGTGATTGCAGATGCCAAAGCCTCTGCAAAAAAGCAGTATAACGAGAATGACCATGGCTTAGACGAAAAATTGAAGAAAATGGATTATCAGCAGTACCGGGCAATTCGTTTTGAAGCAGATAAAAGCTTGTGGCGGGGTAAAAATGATTATGAGATTCAGTTTTTTCACCCGGGCTTTCTCTACCAACAGCCAGTTACGGTAGTAACAGTAGATCGCAGTAATAAAGAGAAAACGGTCCCCTTTGACAGTTCAATGTTTCGCTATGACAAAAATGCAGAACAATTTGCAGGATTGACCGATAAGAAATCAGGGTTCGCAGGGTTTCGTGTGCATTACCCGCTGAAGTCCGGGGAATACAAAGATGAATTCGCAGTATTTCTTGGCGCTTCTTATTTCCGCCTTGTGGGTAAAAATCAGGTTTATGGATTGTCAGCACGAGGACTTGCTATCGATACGGCCTTACCCAAGGGAGAAGAGTTCCCGCATTTCACCAAGTTTTGGCTTATCGAGCCTGCTAAAGGCGGACCTATTACTCTCTATGCGCGATTAGAAAGTCCGTCTGTCGCCGGCGCTTATGAATTTATTATCGACCCCGGCGTCAATACTGAAATGAAAGTAAGATCCTGGCTATTTGCCCGCCAGGATATTGAGAAGTTAGGAATAGCGCCGTTTACCAGCATGTTTTTATACGGTGAAAACACCGAGCGGTCTCATGATGATTACCGCCCGGAAGTCCACGACAGTGACGGCATGATGATGATCAATCAGGAAGGCGAACAGGTCTGGCGCGTACTCACTAATCCTGCACGGTTACAAATTACATCACTGGGCGCGACGGCACCTAAAGGTTTTGGAATGATGCAGCGGGATAATAATTTTGAAAATTATCTTGATGCCGAAGCCAACTATCATTTGCGTCCCAGTTTTTGGGTGACGCCCCAAGATGGTTTCGAAAAAGGTCGACTCGAGCTGGTTGAAATACCTACAGATTCCGAAATTCATGACAACATCGCCGCTTATTGGGTGCCTGAGGAAGCCATGACTGCAGGACAGGGCCGCTACTTTCGGTACACCTTAAAAACGGTAGAGCAAAGCCCTCATAAAAAACTGAGTATTGCGACAGTTTTGCGGACTAGACAAGGTGCGAGCCAGTTACCTGGCTTTGAATCTACTAACGAGAAATCTGTACGTCGTTTTATCGTAGATTTTGCGCTACCTAAAGGAGCAGAATCAAATCCCGATAACCTAAATTTGATTTTGGAAGCCTCTAACGGTGCCGTTGACCAAGCGCGGCTTCAGCCTGTTAACGGCGGCAAAGAACTCCGCGCTACCTTTCTTCTTACACCGGCAAGCTCTAATCCTGTGGATATGCGGTTGTTTATAAACACCAAGCAAGACGAAAAAATTAGTGAGGTTTGGAATTATGTCTACCAACCGGAATAAGAATCACGTTGATCCTATTGCTAAATCATCGGTAGCAACAAAAACGAATAATCTGACAGCTGTAGGAAAACGCAGCCGTCTGGTGGTTATGGCGTTGCTAGTTTTGCCTTCAACAGCATTGGCATGCTGGAGCCTGTTTGAGATTTTCCGTCCAAATGGATTAACCGAGTTAGAAATTGCTCAGCTTTGCTTAAGTATGCTGCTGTTTCTATGGCTGACGATGGCGTTTTGGACAGCCGTTATCGGTTTTATTTTTCAGCTGTTCCATATTGACCCACTAAGTTTGCGTCGACAGCTACGGAAAACTGACGCGGCAGCTCCTGTCCGTAACCGCCATGCTATCGTGATGCCTGTCTATAATGAAGATACCAAACGTATTATGGTGGGTTTTCAAGCATGTGTAAAAGAAATCATGCGGTCGCCCCACGCAGATAAATTCGATTTTTTCATGCTTAGTGATACTCGCGACGAGAGCATGATTAAAGCAGAACTCTGCGCCTGGCAGCGGATGCAGAAACGCTTAGGAAGTTTTTCAGATCGCATTTTTTATCGCCGTCGTGAAGTCAACACCGGCCGCAAAGTCGGGAATATTACAGACTTTTGCCAGCGCTGGGGTGCTAACTATGAATCTATGATAGTCCTGGATGCAGACAGTGTAATGTCGGGCGAGCGGATGTTGGATTTGACCCGACGTATTGAAGAAAACCCTGACGTTGCTCTTATTCAAACTATTCCTATGCCAGTGCGACAAGATACCTTTTTTGGGCGTTTTGTTCAGTTTGCTGCGCATCTTTACAGCCCAATGCTGGCCACAGGGCTTTCATTTTGGCAAACGGACAGCGCCAATTATTGGGGGCATAACGCCATTATTCGAATCGAACCCTTCATGCAACACTGTGGCCTGCCTACGTTAGAAGGCCGGGCGCCGTTTGGCGGTGATATTCTCAGTCATGATTTTGTCGAAGCCGCTTTATTACGCCGTTCCGGCTGGCAATGTTATTTGCTGACGGATACTGACGGTAGTTATGAAGAAGTACCAAGTAATGTCGTTGATTATGCTATTCGTGATCGGCGCTGGGTACAGGGAAATATTCAGCATCTGGGGTTGTTGGGGGTTAAAGGTCTTAAAACCACGAATCGTATGCACTTTAGCTTTGGCGCGTTCGCCTATATGTCTTCACTCGTCCTCTTTGTGATGCTAATGCTCGGCACCACCGATGCGCTAATTCGCGCCACTACCATTCCGCAATTTTTTACGTCTGATTACCAGTTGTTTCCAACATGGCAAATAGCCAAGCAAGACATGATGGTTGCAACGTTATGGGGAACAGCTGCGCTTCTGTTTTTACCCAAGGTATTGGGGCTTTTACTCGCGATGATCCAACGCCGTAAAGAATTCGGCGGATTTTTCAGCCTATTGTTTAGCGGAATTGTAGAACTCTTTATGGCTGTACTCATTGCGCCCATTATGATGTTTTACCATAGTTATTTCGTGTTGAGCGTATTCGTAGGGCACCAGGTAAACTGGGATGCTCAGGAACGGGAAGGGCGAATGGTGCCCTGGGGGGTGGCTTTCAGTCATACTCAAATAATGAGTATTATTGCCGTAGCCTGGGGAGTCACTACTTGGTACTACACACCCACACTGTTTTTATGGTTACTTCCGGTTTTAACCGGTATGGTTTTAGCTGCGCCAGTGATCCGCTTAACAAGCAGTACTACTTTGGGTAAGGCGAGCCGCAAAATTGGTATTTTCGTTATCCATGAAGAAGTCAGAGAATGTCATGCTCTAAAACGGGTACGCGCAGGTATGAAACATTATATTTCGCCTAACTATGACCCTAAAATTCCGGCATTACCTGCTGAAAACTGGCAAAAGATGCACGAGCAGCAGTTGCACAAAAAGCCTTTACCTATGCGGGCTGCCATCAGATCTGTGAACTCATAGACAGACTCTCTTCGCTGCAATTGTAGATATAAAAATACCGAGCTAGGACTCGGTATTTTTATTTAAGGTAACGGCAGAAAGCTACTGCGTAAATGTCACCGAAAATGTTACCGGTACAGTAAAAGTAATACTGTTAAGCGATGCGATAGCTTGCAACGTCTCTAACCCTTCTTTCAACTTAAAGCTTTCAGCACTAATAAGGGTTGGTGTTACAGTCGTTACCACCATTTCGTTGTCGTTTACTTTACTTGCTATGACATCAAAAGTGACAGGCGCTTTTACACCATGCAAATCCATAGTGCCTTCTACGCTGCCCTGAATAGTGTCACCTGCTTTTAGTGACAACATATCCTGGGGTACATCAGCGGTGAAGGTGGCCTCGGCAAATTTAGCGACTTCAAACACTTTTTCTTCCAAACGAGTGTCGCGGATATCAATAGCGGTATCTACTGAACTAAGCGGGACTTTTACCGTCAGTTTACCTTCGTCTGACAGCTCTCCCGACAACGCTTTAAAACTATGGATTTCGGTGACCTGAGCGTTTTTAGTAGACATAAAATGTAAACGGGAAGCGTCTTCATCCAAGTGCCATGCTGCAGATGCCGGTAATGCCAAACAAGCCGACAAGGCAAGCAAGCTTTGCTTCATCATATTATTATTCCTTTTTATAGTGAACGATATCATTCCAAGGCACCCGCTGATCACCCATAACAACGAAGTCAGGGTTCTCCAGCGAGTGACGCTGATTATAAGTAAGGGGTTCGAAATTTGCGGCAAGTATTTTTCCGCCAGCTTCTGTCACTATGCATTGGGATGCACCGGTATCCCATTCCCCGGTGATACCGATACGCATAAATACATCAGCTTTGCCTTCGGCGATAAAGCAGGACTTCAGCGAGCAACTACCCAGCGGTAAAGTTTGATAAACTCGCTTGGCTGATAGCCGAGACATAATTTTTTCACGGGACTGACGGCGGCTGATAGCTATCATGACCACACTTTGATGTGGATCATCCAGCTTACGGACTCGTATCTGTTTATGTTCATCGGGACAATCTTTAAATGCACCATTGCCCTTGCTGGCATAGTACAACGACTGGCCAGTGGGCCAAAAAATTACGCCTATAGCGGGTTCATTATTAACAATAAGAGCCACGTTTACTGCGAAATCGCCACTTCTGGCAATAAATTCCTGCGTACCATCAATGGGATCAATTAACCAGTAACAAGGCCACTTCTTACGTTCTTCAAGACTGGCATGCTTAGTTTCTTCTGACAAAATCGGGATATCGGGAGTGGCCTTTTTCAGGCGCTCGTTGATAATATCGTTGGCAAGGTAATCAGCGCTGGTGACAGGAGAATTATCATCTTTTTGATAACTGTTGTATTCGCCATTGTCGTAAATCGTCAACACTGCTCTGCCTGCTTCTACCGCAACCTCTTTGGCAAGTTCCAGCAAACGCTGGATATCAATATCTGGCATTCGTTATTGCTCCTTTAACCACTTCTGAGCTAAAAATAAGGCCGCTACACAACGTGCTTCGATAAAATCTTCTCTGGCAAGTAGCTTGTCAGCCTCAGAAAGCGGCCATTTCACCACCTCAAGTGGTTCGGGTTCATCGCCGGGTAACGACTGAGGATACAGATCCCGTGCCATAACAATGGTCATGTCTGAATTAAAAAAAGTGGGAGCCATGCTGACGGTATGAATTTCATGAAGCTCTTTGGCTCCAAAGCCTGCTTCTTCCTGTAATTCACGATTTGCAGCAGTAAGAACGCTTTCACCCGGATCAATCAATCCTTTAGGAAAGCCTAACTGGTAAGTATGGGTGCCTGCGGCATATTCACGTATCAGTACCATGGTGTCGTCGTTCAGTAAGGGCACAATCATAACTGCCCCACGATTGTGACCAGCCATTCTTTCGAATTGTCGCGTAGCACCATTTGAGAATTCCAAATCCAGCCTTTCAACTTTAAACAAGCGGCTTTGCGCAACTATCTCGCGGTGGTGAATGAGCGGTAAGGTTTTGGCGGGATCTATTTTACTCATGTTTATCAGTTACAACTTTCGTTATCATGACTTCCAGTGTTAAAGCTTAATGTATTATAAGGAAAAGCGCTTGCCATTTCTGCCCTGGGATAAAATCGATACGGTTCTGCTGGATATGGACGGAACTCTATTAGATTTACACTTCGACAATCACTTCTGGATCCATCACATACCAAAAAAACTCGCCGAACGATCAGGTAAGCCGCTGGAGATTTGTCGGGCTGAAATGCTTGCCCACTATGACAGGATAATGGGACAAATTGAATGGTATTGTCTGGATTATTGGGCAAAAACGTTAGACATGGATATTGTTGCGGCGAAACGCGAAATTGAGCATCTTATTGCCATGCGTGATGACACTATACCTTTTCTCAACGCGCTAAAGGAAAGCGGGCGTGAGGTGGTGCTGGTGACTAATGCTCATCCAGCCAGCTTATCGCTGAAAGTGGAACATACTAAACTTGATTCTCATATTGATACGTTAATCTCGACTCATGAATTTGGGGTAACGAAAGAATCACAATCGTTGTGGCAACAATTGCAGCAAAGGCTGCAATTTAATCCAGATCGCACTTTATTCGTAGATGATAGCCTGGTAATTCTGGAGTCGGCCAAGCGTTTTGGGATCGCCCATTTGCTTGCGGTGAATAATCCCGACAGTCAGCAAGCCATAAAAAACATTACTCAGTTTCCTGCGGTTAACGATTATCGAACGATGCTGGACGACATTCGTCAGTTTCCGGTTGGCAGAGGGAATTAATATGACAGTGTGTATTGTAGGCTCCACCAATCCGGTAAAAATTGGTGCCGCGCAGGCTGCATTAGCGAAGTCATTAGATATACCGGCGCTTACTGCGCAAGGCATAGGCGTTGCCAGCGGAGTATCTGAACAACCGATGACGGAAACTGAGACTCGCACAGGTGCAGTCAATCGCGTGAATGCTTTACTTACAATGGCTAGCGAAGAGTCGAAATCCAGCGACTGGTTTGTTGCCATAGAAGGTGGAGTAGAGCGTTTTAGCCACGGTCCTGCCACGTTTGCGTATGTCGCCATTTATCATCAATCCACCTGGTCTATCGGTCGAAGCGCTAACTTGCCGCTACCCTTTAAGATATACCAGGCGCTGATGGAAGGAGAAGAATTGGGGCCAGTGATGGATAACATATTCGAGACAGAAAATATTAAGCAAAAAGGCGGTGCAATTGGACTGCTCACTAAAAATCTCGCTACCCGCCAAAGTGTTTATGAGCTTGCGCTGACACTTGCCATGGCAAAGTTTAATTTTCCACAGTTGTATTTGTGACCTGGATTCAGGCCTGAGTTAGCACACATCACTGCGGATTAGTAGAAATAGCTGTTCATAAATGTGCTACACGTGAAAAGGCAAGAAGGGTACATCTTGCAGAAAGAAGAGTTTAAACGTGCTCTGAATGGTGTCCCTATCATAGCTAGGAAAAGTTATTTAGCGCAAACTCGCAGAGACAGGAAGCTCACGACTTTATCTTCTGCTTTACCACACGCATTTTGCCTCCTGAACACCATGAAAATATTCTGAACGATAAGTAAATTTTCTATTATGCCATTGGTTAAACGGCAGCGAATAAGTACGCGCATCGCCTTGGGGCGCGCCTGAGCGTGTGTTTTCTAAGCTGGTCTTAATGTTGCACCCTACTTAGTACTTTTTATAATAATCAGGAAATGGTTACCATGTCACAATCCGTTAAGACAATTAATCCTGCAACTGAAGAAGAAGTGAAGTCTTATACGTTGCTTTCCCAGCATGAAGCAGAAACTGCGGTAGATAAAGCCCATGAAAGTTTTCTTAGTTGGAGAAAAACGTCATTTTCAGAGCGCGCCAAATTATTTCATGCTCTGGCCGATTTAATTGAATCTCGCAGTGAAGACATTATTAAGCTTATGACCACCGAAATGGGAAAGGTTGCGGCGCAGGGCAAGCAAGAAGTTGACCTTTGTGCAGCGATTTGCCGTTATACCGCTGATAATGCTGAGGAGGTGTTAAAGGACGAAAACCGCGTTTACGAAGATGGCAGCGCAATCATTACTTACCAACCTGTAGGTGTAATTCTAGGTATTCAACCCTGGAATTTCCCACTTTATCAGGTAATCCGCTACAGCGCCTCAAACTTAATGGCAGGGAATACCACGGTCTTAAAACACGCAGAAAATGTTTTTGGAATGGCTGAACTAATTCAGCAATTATATGAAGAGGCGGGGTTTCCTGAAAATACGTATCAATCCCTAATTATTGACGGCGAGACGGCAAGCGCTCTGATTAAACATGAGAAAATACGCGGCGTGACCTTTACCGGGAGCGATAAAACAGGGAAGAAAGTGGCGAAAGAAGCATCCAGTCTGGCGAAAAAAACCGTTATGGAGCTAGGCAGTAACGATGCCTATATTGTTTTAGAAGATGCTGACATTGAACAGGCAGTTAAGGCCTGCGTACAGGGGCGCATTGTCAATAACGGTGAAACCTGCGTATCAGCAAAGCGGTTTATCATTGTTGATGCAGTCTATGATAAATTCAGAGACGCATTTTTAGACGCGTTTAAAAACCTGAAGATGGGCGATCCTACACAAGAAGATACTGATCTTGGGCCAATTGCGCGTCGCGATTTGCGGGACAGCCTACATGAGCAGGTAAAAAAATCAGTAGACGCTGGTGCTACCTGTAGTCTCGGCGGAACAATTCCAGACATGAAAGGATTTTATTACCCGCTGACAATTTTAGAAAATGTCGAACCTGGCATGCCCGCTTACGATGACGAGCTGTTTGGTCCGGTGGCGTCTTTTATTCGCGTTTCCGATGATCGCGAAGCAATGCAAGTAGCCAATGATTCCCGCTACGGTCTGGGCGGTGGCATTTTCTCAGCCAATAAGGATAAGGCTATTAAACTAGCGCGTGAAGAATTTGATACGGGTATGGTGAATATTAACGGATACACGCTTGCACAGCCAAATTTACCCTTTGGAGGCGTGAAAGACAGTGGTTATGGCCGTGAACATGGCGGTTTTGGCATGCGCGAATTTGTAAATGCTAAAACAATTTTTATTGCGAATTAGTTCTTGGTATTAATGACAGCTACCCGTCTCATCTTGAGACGGGCAGCTAGAAGGCAGTGAAAAAAGCAGTTTTTAAAAAACACTTCGGCCAGTTGCGCCTTTTATCAATCAGCTACGGCAATGTCTGGCGGTAATGGTGGCAACGTGCTTACCCTGATATCTCGCTGCACCCAGCTCGTTTTCAGTAGGCTGTCTTGATCCATCACTGTCAGCGATAGTGGTGGCACCATAGGGAGTCCCACCAGAAACTTCATTCACATCCAGTAATCCTTTGTAGGAATAGGGCAAACCGACAACTACCATTCCCAAATGCATAAGCATTGTTATATTGGACATTAACGTGGTTTCCTGCCCCCCATGCTGGCTTGCTGTTGAGGAAAAAGTAGAGCCTATTTTTCCTTCCAGTGCTCCTCTTTGCCATAATCCGCCGGTTTGATCCCAAAAGGCAGCCATTTGAGAAGCCATGTGTCCATAGCGCGTACCTACTCCCACAATAATAGCATCGTAATCGGCTATCTCTTCGACACTAGCAATGGGCGCAGCTTGATCGGTTTTAAATCCTGCATTTTTAACGACATCAGCAGGTGCGGTTTCCGGAACTCGTTTTACATCAACTTGCGCGCCGGTCTCTCTTGCGCCTTCGGCAACGGCATGAGCCATCTTTTCAATATGTCCATAGGATGAATAATAAAGCACTAATATTTTAGGCATTCCTTTCTCCTCAAGGGTTGTGTCAGGACTTCAGTTTATTTCGGCCATGTGGTGAGCTGTGCGTATTAGCAATATCTTGAATAGCAGGGGGCTTAAAATTTTCCACATAACAATACAGGTAGTCGAGATAACTACGGTTACCAGAGGAAGACAGATTGCCGGTAAGGCAAATGAACGCAGTGAGTGAACAGAGACAGTGAAGGTAATACGGTTTAGTACAAGGCAGTTCCAAAGACATCTTCTAAAAAGACTGCCTTTGGAACAGCATTTAATACTGATCACGCATCAACGTGGATTAGTATTAAAGCTCGAAGCGGATATATCCACTCGCATTCGGCTTTCCAAAAAATTGCGCGGCTTGATGTACTTCTTCTGGCAAGCTATCGTCAGGTTTAAATTGTCCGGAGACGGAGAAATTTTCAAAACCGGCACTTACTGTGGCATCCATGGAGAGGCCCAGCATATTGGGTTCTTCAACAGTAACGCCAATACCATTGCCTTCACAACGAAGCTTGGCGGAATAACTGCCGAAATCAATGGGTCCCTGCGTTCCCGCTACCGTGGCGTTAAGCCAATCACCGGTTCCGATTAGACGAGAACAATCCGGGCCATATTCGAGTTCCTCTAACCGCACCCGGAATCGTCCCCCAGCGTTCACTGGCAACGGCAGCGGCACCTGGGATAAAACCCGGTCGACAGGAAGAAACAGCAAGAATCCGTCAGCTTCTATTTTGTCTGTATTGAACAAATTTACGCTGACCGGTCCTTCAAAGGCTACAGTGTCTGCTTGACGTAAATTACCGCCTCGAACGTGCGCAGCTAACTCGCCAACCAGTAAGTGTAATGGCTGCACGTCCCAACTGACATTGGAAACTTCTATGCCCTGAACTAGTACTTGCTGTGCCTTACCGTTCCAAATAGTGCCTGAAACGCCATACATTTGAACATTTTCCGGCAAGGTTAATCGCCCGACTATCTGGTTGGCGGGCAAATACGCGATCAGGAAAGTTAAAAAAATCAATATGCCTGCGGCTATCCAACCTAAACGAAACTTCATGATTTTCCTAACTGTAAACGGCGAACTTCTATGTGACCAGAAGCGTTGGCTGCACTAATATCAGCCTGCAGAATAACAATGCCCATACTTTCCAGTGCCTGTAGCCAGCTCAGAACATCGTTAAATGGCGCTTGATCAATCCACACCTGAATTTCTTCCCCCTGCGGCTGCATTCGGGAAACCGCAATATTATATCGATTTGTCGTGCTGCTTACTGCTTGCGGCAGTGATCCGGTAAAGCGGGTTGTTCCCGTAGCAGAGCGCTGAAGTTGTTGGGCTCTGGTGGTGCGTTCCTGCACCCAGCTAAGAAGGTTCTGTTGGCTTTCCAGGCGTATCTGCGCGCGCTCAACACTGGCGGTAAGGGGCGCCCAAATTAACCAGTAAAACATGGCAATAACAACAAAGACGCCAGAAATCAGAACCAGATACTGCTCACGCTCTGTTAAAGCACGGTACTTTTCCCATAGCGCTTTCATGATTCGCTCCTGATTGCGACGCTGCCAATCACCATATTGTCACGGTTATTGATAGCACCTTGTTCAACAATGAAGCCCGCGCTTTCTGCCTGCTTACGAAATTGCTCCAGAGCTTCGAAGTTTTTGCCCATGGCTTGCATGCGTATTTCAGTGCGATTGGAGTCGAAACGCAGGGTTTGCGGACGAACATCGGAACTGGCAAAAGCTTGTGCTAGCTGGTCTAGCATTATCAGCATTGAAACCTTACCGCCACCGTTCTCAAGCCGCGCCAGTTCCGACTGTACTTTTTTGCGAACATCACGGTATACGCCAATGTCTGGAAATCCGGCTTCCACTGTTTGATTGATTTGTACGCTGAGCTTCTCGTTTTGTTCCGAAAGTTGATACAGCGTAACGCTTTTATCAATCAGGCTGGTGGCAAGGGCGACAACGGCAAGAATAGCAGCAAGTCGCCACTGGTACCCATAACCAGTTCGCTTGCGCTTGATTTTGTAGTTCCCTTGCAGCAGGTTGAATTTAGATGCAATGGCTTCTTTGGCGAGCACATGCAAGGGCAACTCAAGGGGAACCTGGGCCTGCTCAACTTGAGCGATGTCATGCAAGGGAAGATCGGAATAATTTACTACATTTACTGGCGTTTCCTGATTCCTGAGCCGATGACGGAATGCCGGTATCATCCAGTCGGCTTCACCTTGCAAACCTTTCCACTCATCTTCGCGCATAAGCATCTGATCACCGATAGTCAACACCGACCAACCGTCAGGATTTTGCGGCACAGCCAGCACGTCCGGAAGCAGAGTATCGCAGAACAAGCCCGCATCTTTTAACCAATTTTGCCACGCTTGCATTTGCGCACGAGACACTATCGCCACCGCCTGCTGGTCACCCTGACGAGGGCCAAGAGCAAAAAACTGGGTTGAGACATCCTGCGCCAGTTCATCTTCCAGCATAAAAGGAATGGCGGACAACACCTTGCGGCCCGCGCGCGGAGGCAGCGTTACCCATTTGAGTAAAATATCGCTGCCAGGCGCCAACGCAATGATTGGCCGCTGGCCGGCTCTTTCCGCCAGAGTAGATAACTGATCTGCATCGGCCAACACACCAGAAGCAATAATTTCCTCTTCTGTACTGGACCATACCAGCCAATGTATGGCGTCACCGGAGCCTGAACCAAGACGAACCAGAAGTTGTTCCATTACTCTACTCCTCCAAACTCACGTCTTAACACCTTAACTTCTTTCTCGCCCTGCACATGCAGTACGCTGGTAAGGGAAAACGAGGCTTTATTGTAGCGGGTTTTGGTATGCAAAATAAAATATTCTGAGGTGATGGTAAACCATTTACGGCGGGTTTCATCCAAATCCATCGCTGCCAGCACCGGCTCATTTAAGAAATCATTTACGTCATCCCATCCTTCTTGCGGACGGCTACTAATCAAGCTTTTTGCCTGCTGTAACGATAGGCCGGTCGCGCCAGCTAAAACAGCGGCACGTTCTTCAGTTAGCGTATTGACGTTGATAGCAAGGCTATCTACATCAGGAATAACGCATATCAGAGGCAGAATATCATTAATCCAGCTGGCTTCCACACCGTTTACCAGTCGAATTTCCGATTGTGAAGACATCAGATTATTGGCCGCAAGATACGGAAATTCGCGGGATTCATATTCGCTATCCTCCGCGCCATAAGGCCGCATGCTATCGTCGCTATCAAGCCAATCAGCCAGGCTGTCTCTTACGGTATCGGCAGTGTAGCTGTTTATTTCAAAGCCGCTGGACAGCAGCATATGGTGAAACGCCTCCATTGGCTCTGAAGCCTGCTGCTGGTTTTTGTTGTTATTTTGTTCCGCCAGTGCGTTAAGGTTAAAACAGCTTTGCATATCTTCAAGCCTGGCCTGAATGCCGCCCCCTTCAATGGGGTAGGTGAACGCCTTTGCCCAAGGCTGATCGATAGAGATTTTATCGCCAGTCTCTTCCATTAATGTAGTTACCGATTTTCTGGCAAATGCTTCTGCGCCCATGGCATACCAGTATGCCTGGTTGCTGTCTTTGATATTCATGGTGCGCTGAATTTGCAACTGCAGACGAGTGCCCATTTGGGTCGCCAGTACAGTAACCAGAGCAACAATCATCAGCACAATTAACAATGCGACACCGCGCTGTGAACCGAACGGTGTCATAGTGCTGTTCCACCTAATGAAAACTCGCGACGAATACGACCAAAGTCCTCAGTTTCAATCTCAAACGCTACCGCTTTGGGCAGTGCGGCACCGGTGTAACTTTCTCGCCAGTCCAGCTCGTCCTCATCGGTATTTTGCTGGGCAGCTGTTTCGGCTAAGAACTCCACTTGAAAGTCAGTGACGTTTTCCAGCAATACGCGAACTTTCGGTTCAAAGCCGATCACATTGTCCACATAGTTGCTGTAAAGCCGTTCCAGTTTATTTTCTTTTAACCGATAACCCACAAATTGCTGAGTACTGCGCGGCAGCATAAGCTGTGGGTTATTCCAACCGCTGCGAACAAAACCAATGCTATCACCGTCGCTATCGTCCAGTTGTCCCCCTCGCATTACTACATCGGTGCGTTCACCGTTTAGACGCGCCGCCCGCGGAACAGCTTGCAGAATATCCCGTTCAATAGTTGTCATCGCGCGTTGTAACTGCTGCAATTTATCGAAGCGGGATTCAGATAGCTCGTTGCTGTCAATAACTGTGGTCAACAAACCTGTAGATGCTAGCCCAATCAGAGTAAAAATAGACATGGCAATGAGAATTTCAAGCAGCGTAAAGCCACGGGCAGGAATGCCTTGCATCAGCCGCCACCAACTGCTTGGGCTGGCTTTGCGACAAACGTTGTAACCGTTGTTAAGCTACCGCTATATGTCTGGTCAAGGCTCACTTGAATGTCGACAGCGCGTAAGTCATTGTCGTTGGTTTTCTTTACCGTTTGCAGCCAGTACCAGGTGCGATCCGCCATTTCCATGCTGCCTTTCAGGTTATTCTTTGGTGGCCACACGCCAGCGAGCTTTAACTGGTTTATACGGTTATCAGCGACCCAAGTGGCAAAGGTAATTTCTTCTATCTGACCGACGCTGCTCAAATGCTCTGACGCTGCTTTCATTACCGCTGTTCCGGTAACCGCAAATATTAATAGGGCCACCATAACTTCCAGTAGCGTCATACCTGTTTGATGACTGCGCCGTTTTGGTATCATTCAAGCTGCTCCAGCGGCCCTTCTAGCTGCAGCGGCGGCATATCTTCATTGCTAAGAATAAAATACGCTGGAACATCGTTGCCAAATCCAGGTTCATAGTTAAATGTCAGCGTGAAAGGCGTAATTTCGCCGCTGGACATAATAAGAACCTGCGGTGGCGGCAGGCGCTTTTCTTCCTCACCAATTTTGACATCAACGTCATCAAGACCAAAAGACTCATCAAAGATCCTCCGATCGAAAAGCTGGTCTTCGGTGTTCCAGGGCAAATCGTCGAGGTTCAGGGTCATAGTGAAGGGGTCGGGCAGCGTGTAATCCTGATAAATCTTCTCTTCACTTATCCTCTGCCATTTATCTTCATCATCAAGATAGCTAAAGAAATACCGATTTTCTTCCGGTTCAATGTGAAGCCCAAGCTCCATCTGGTTCAGCACAGCGTAGTCGCTGGCCATGTCTACCAAAACCTGCAACCGCGTTGCTTGTTCTTTTAGCCTATCGGATTCGCTGGCACCAAATGCGTTAAATACAACATAGCTTGCTGCCATACCCATGAGCAGCAGCACCAGCATGACTTCCAACAGAGTAAAGCCACTGTTGCGACTGCGCAAAAAGGAAGACGAGCGGGTGATTGTCATACACGGCAATAAAGTATGGGTTAGTTCAAATATTCGTTGATATTCCAGTTACCAATATCATCATCAGTGCCTGGTTCCATGTCCGGACCATTGGAAAAAATGTCCACAGCGCCTAACTCGCCAGGGCTGATAAGCGTATAAGGATTGCCCCAGGGATCTTCAGGAAGACGTTTAATAAAACCACCTTCTGGATAATTACGTGGAAGGGGTTCAATAGTTGGTGCGCTCACCAAAGCTTCAAGACCTTGTTCCGTGGTAGGAAAGCGGTTATTACGCAGTTTATACATTTCCATGGCGCTTTCCATTTGTTGAATATCCACCGCCGCTTTCTTCAACTGTGCACTTTCCTGATTTCCCAGTATGGAGGGAGCGACCATAGAAGCCATTATGCCTATGATCAACAGAACTACCATTACTTCAATCAACGTGAAACCGGAAGTGCGAGTTAATGTTTTCATTAAATATTCACCATATTGTTCAATGCTAAAATAGGTTGCAAGATGGCCATTACAATAAACAGCACAATTGCCGCCATTGTTACGATCAACATTGGCTCAAAGACTTTGAGTGAGACCCCAATTAGCGCCTCAAATTCCCTGTCCTGATTATCTGCCGCTCTGCCGAGCATCTGTTGAAGCTCACCAGATTTTTCCCCCGAGGCAATCATGTGCATCATCATAGGAGGGAACATCTTGGTTTTATCCAACGCCGCCCGCAGACTACTCCCTTCTTTGACATTCAGGGTTGCAGCGGAAATCTGATTTTTCATGTGCTGGTTTTCCAGTACATCGCTGGAAATTCGCATGGCTTCCAGCAAAGGCACTGCACTTGACGTTAATATACTTAACGTGCGGGCAAAACGCGACGTGTTTAACCCCCGGGAGACTTTTCCAATCAATGGCAGTTTAAGGATAAACTGATGATATTTCAGCTTCATAGCAGGTTGCTGCACCAGTCGCTGAAAAATAATTATCAACAACACCAGTGCCACAAACAGAAATATTCCATAATTTTGCAGCCACTCGCTAATGGTAATCAACAATTGGGTAATAGCCGGTAAATCCTGCCCCATATGATCAAATTGACCCACAATTTTTGGCACCACTACTGTCAGTAGCAGTAGCACGATACCAATAGCGAAAAACATCATCAACGAAGGGTAAATCATAGCTTGAATGATTTGACTGCGGGTTTGCTGGCGACGCTCGGTGTAATCAGCCAGGCGGTTGAGTACGGTATCGAGGTGACCTGATTTTTCGCCAGCGGCGACCATAGCGCGGTATAAATCATCAAATACGCTGGGGAATTCAGACAACGCATCAGCCAGACCGTGTCCTTCCACTACTTTGCTGCGCACCGCCATCATCATGTTCTTCTGGCGCGGCTTTTCGCTTTGTTCCGCTACTGCGAGTAACGCTTCTTCAATCGGCAGGGCTGACTCAACGAGCGTGGCTAACTGGCGCGTAAGAAGCGCTAAATCTGACGCCGAAATACGGGGTTTAAATAAGCTAAAACCTGTTTTTTTATTGCTGGTACGTTCAGCAATTTGCTCCACTTCTAACGGAATAAGACCTTGATCACGCAATTGCTGGCGGACCTGGCGGGGGTTGTCGCCCTCCAGTACGCCACTGCTGTTGCGTCCGCGGGCATTAACCGCTTTGTAGGCAAAGGCGGCCATTTAGTCCTCCCGGGTGACGCGTAAAACTTCTTCCAATGAAGTCACACCGGCTAACACTTTTTTACAGCCATCTTCGCGTATGCTGGGCGTACTCTGGCGAATATAACGTTCAATTGCTTGCTCGCCTTTGCCCTCATGCATCATGTCGCGGATGCGTTCATCAACCAGCAGGAGCTCGTGAATACCGGTTCTGCCACGATAGCCAGTTTGATTACAGGCTGCACAACCTCGAGGTGCATAAATAGTCGGTACGGCAGACATATCTGCCACTCCCAGCACTTCTGCTTCCTGTTGTGTTGGCGTATGAGTTTGTTTACATTCTGCGCAAAGCGTACGAACCAGTCTTTGTGACAGTACAGCCAATAAACTGGAAGATAACAGAAACGGCTCAATTCCCATATCTTCAAGCCGGGTGATGGCACCTGCAGCTGTGTTAGTGTGCAAAGTGGAAAGCACAAGGTGACCGGTTAAACTGGCCTGCACCGCAATTTGTGCAGTTTCGATATCGCGAATTTCGCCCACCATCACTACATCCGGGTCTTGCCGCAAAATAGCTCTCAGGCCTCTGGCAAAGGTCATCTCCACCCGAGGGTTAACCTGGGTTTGACCAATTCCCGCCAAATCGAATTCAATGGGATCTTCAACGGTAAGAATATTGCGATCTTTAGAATTAATTTCCGATAACCCTGCATACAGGGTGGTACTTTTACCCGAGCCCGTGGGTCCGGTAACCAAAATAATGCCGTGGGGTTTACGAATTAACGTCGAAAAATGTGCCCGGTTTGGCTTGGTCATGCCTAAGTCTTCGAGGTTCAGCCGAGCGTTATTTTTATCCAATAAGCGAAGTACTACTCTTTCGCCATGGCTTGAAGGCATTGTGGACACGCGAACATCCACGGCGCGACCTGCAATTCGTAATGTAATTCGGCCATCCTGGGGCACCCGTTTTTCCGCAATATCCAGCTTAGCCATAACTTTAATACGCGACACCAGCATCGAAGACAGTTTACGGTTTGGACGCAGGATCTCCCGCAGTACGCCGTCTACCCGAAACCGCACCACAAGCTGGCTTTCAAACGTTTCAATATGAATATCTGAAGCCCCTTCTTTAATGGCTTCACCGAGCATGGCATTAATCAGCTTAATAATAGGCGCATCGTCTTCGCTATCCAGCAGATCTTCCGTATCGGGAAGTTCTTCAGCCAAGGCAAATAAATCACTTTCGTTACCCAGATCTTCCATTAATTGTTTGGCAGCGGAAGAATCCCGCTGGAACGCCTGAGTGAGCAAGCTTTCAAACTGGTCGACAGGAATTTCTTTTAAAGTAAACGTTTCGCCAAAAAAGCGCCGAACTTCAGCAAACACGTGAAAGGGCGTATCCGCAGTGTAATAAAGAATGGCAGGTGTGGTATTGGTTTCAAGTAATACATGATTACGTTTGGCAAAGCCAAATCCGAGCTGACGCGGGCCGCCTTCCTGCACCAAAGGTTCTTCAAGATCTGCGGGCAGGGCGTCCAGGGCTTCTTCCTGCGCCTGCAAGGCGGCGTGCTGAAGTTGCTCGTCGTTACCAGCCATAACTACTCTTCTTCCTTCATCTTCTGCGCTTTATTTTTTTCTTGTTCTTTAATAAATTCTTCGAAAGTAGGCGGCAACGCTAACGCATCGTTCCACTCTGGCAGAGCCGGAGTATCGGTCTGCGGCATTAAGCTTACGCCTTCTTGCTGACGGCGAAGCTGCAAGGCGCGAATATAGTTGTATTTGCTATGGCTGATGGAATTGGTGGTAGCACCATCGCGAATAATGGTTGGCCGTAAAAATACCATCAGGTTACGCTTGCGCTTACTGCTGGTGGTGCTTTTAAACAAATTGCCGATGATAGGAATATCTCCCAGAATAGGCACTTTCGAGACGCTTTCCTGAACGTCTTCGTCAATCAGCCCGCCCAGCACAATGGTACCGCCGTCATCGACAATAACAGTGGTTTTAATTTGGCGTTTATTGATAGAAATATCCACGGATGTCGCTCCGCTGACGCTGGAAACTTCCTGCTCAATGGTTAACTGCACCGCATCCCCTTCATTAATCTGCGGGGTGACCTTAAGTTTGATACCGACTTCCTGACGATCTACCGTCTGAAAAGGGTTAGAGTTATTATCGCCAGTTGTGGTTCCGGTGATAATCGGCACTTCCTGACCCACAATGAAGAAAGCTTCTTCATTATCCATGGTGGTCAGATGCGGCGTAGAAAGAATATTAGAATTAGTGTCATTACTTACTGCTTGCACCACGGCGCCCCAGCCATTTTTAATAACGCCGGCAATAAGGCCATTGGCGCTGCCTAACAGGCTTGCTAAAGAAGAGTAGTCGCCTTCCTGGGTGGTCGTGATGGGCACTAGTTTTCCATCTTCGGTCGTATAAGACTCAGTTTGCGTGGTATCTTCGGCCTCTTTAATTGCTACTGCCAAAGACCCCACAGGAATGACGCCGTTATTAAATTGTGTGCCGCCACCTTCTTCTGACACCCACTGTACACCCAACGACGTCCCGTCGCCTTCATAAACCTCAGCAATAATAGCTTCCACCTGTACCTGAGCACGGCGTATATCTAACTGACGAATTACAGATTCCAGTGAACGCATCATGTCGGGCTCTGCAGTAATGACAACGGCATTGGAATCTTCGTGGGCATCAATACTGATTTCGCGATTGCTGGATGCCCTGCGCGTTGTCGTCCCATTGCCCTGGCTTTCTGCTTGAATGCTGGCCGACACCCCTTGTAGTACCTTAACCAGATCTTCGGCCTTCGCGTAATTTAAAAAGACTACCCTGGTGTTACCGCTTGTCTCCAGCTCCTGATCCATTCGCTGGATAAGACTAATAATTCGTTGCCGCGCTTTAACATCGCCGCTGACAATGACCGAATTCGTGCGATCGTCGGCCACCGCTCGCGGATCTGACTTAGCGCCAGTGGCGGCTTTGCCCTGAGATTTATTAATACTGTCAATAATCCGCACCATTTCCGATGCCGAGGCATAGCGTAGTTTTACAATTTCCACTTCCTCATCGCCCGCGCGATCCACTCGCTCAATAATTTCTACCAGGCGATTAACCACCGCCGCCCGGCCTGTCAGCATCATTACGTTGGAAGGGTCATGGCTAACCACATTGCCACCGCCCGCCTGATCGTTTAACTGGCGTAGAATGGGAGCAAGTTCGCGTACGGGAACGTTATAAACGGGTACCACGCGGGTGATCATTTCGTCGCCGTCTAGTGCTGCGCCTTCGACGACGGGAATATTAGACGTTTTGGCGTCTTTAGAACGAACAATTTTTAGAATGCCGTTCGGCATTTCGACCACAGCAAAATCATAAACCTGCAGCACGTTTAAAAAGAACTGGTAATACTGATCTTCATTGAGCATGTCATAACTGCGCACGCTAATTTTTCCGCGCACGTTAGGATCAACAATAATCGTTTTTTTGAGGTTTTTGCCGACGATATTAATGAATTCGTTGATATCGGTATCTTTAAAATTAGGCATATATTCGGCTGCCGTCACAGATGCACACAATAAAGCCGCAATGACCGCTGTGCCTATCCGAGAAAACAATGTGGGGCTAACTCGCCTCATAATCCTGTCATCCTATATTTACTCTGCTTCGGGCTCTGGCATGTCCAGATAAACGGTGATGTACTCACCATCCCGTGTCATGGTCAGTTCAATGGTCTGGGCGTTGCGCAATTCATTCATTGCTTCCATTGACTGTTGCGTATCGGTCAAATCCATTCCGTTAATTTGAACAACCACATCTCCGGCTTTCAAGCCTGCGGATTCAAAAAGCACCGGGTTTTTTCCCGGTTTTACCTGATATCCCACAAGCTGACCGTTCTCAGTTTTTGGTGAAATAGAAATATAATCAGTAAAACTCGCAGGTTGCTCACGTAGCGTATTGGTAACCTCTGCAGCTTCGCTCTCCAGCCGGCGCGTAGAACCAGCCGCTGGCACAGCACGTGTGGGTAAGGGGTTACTTGAGTTGGGGGTTGGCGAAAAACCACTACTGCGGCGTCTGTTTGCTTCCTCGAAATCAATACCGTCGAGCATTAGAGTTTCGTGACGTACACCATTTTTAATAATGACCCGATCCTGCAATACTTGATTAAGCGTGGCATTGGTGCCTTCAATTTTTTCGCCTAATCCATACACAGCCTGCGACCCTTTATTTTCTATAATAGCCGCGGCTTCATCAATCTCCGAACTGGCGACGACACCGGTAAGGGTAAGATTCAGTTTAGTTTGTGGCGCATCGGTAACTGGCGTGGTCTCTTCAGCCGGAGCTGTTTTGTCGACACTGCCGAACAGGTTTAGTTGTTGTAATTGGCGAAGGTTGACCCCATTTCGGTCTGATAACGCGGCGGTTTGTTTTTGAGTAGGCAGTGCGGGTGTCGCAGTGATTTCTGGTTCGGGTATAATTCGCCACACCAGTTTTGCGGCAAAAGCGATAAGGTATAGACACAACAGTACGACAACCAATAAATGCAGCTGTTTCTGATACTGGTTAAAGAACTGAACCAGTGACTGGGAATTAAATTTATCGAATGTCATGCTGTCAACGATGGTACTGCTTTTATTAGTAAAAATTAGGTTAACCGCGCGTTAGCCGACCCATGATAGCCTAGTCAAGGTAGGGGTCACAACAGTAAAACTTAAGAGTGACAAAAATATTACATGAGCAATCATAATCCCCCCAATGCGCCTGCAAGCGTCAGGCTGGATAAATGGCTCTGGGCAGCTCGTCTGTTCAAGACAAGAGCGCTTGCTAGAGACATGGTGCAGGCCGGAAAAGTTCATTATAACGGTCAACGATCTAAACCCGGCAAAACGGTAGAAATTGGCGCTATGGTGAAAGTACCTGCAGGCTGGGATGTGAAAGAGCTCAAAATTCTGGGCATCAGTGATAAGCGGCTAAGCGCGCCGCAAGCGCAGGCCTTATATGAAGAAACCGTCGAAAGTGAAGCGAAGCGTGAGGAAAATCAGATCGCCCGGAAAATGGATTCGTTTCACAGTCCTAAACCCGATCATAAGCCTGACAAAAAGCAGCGCCGGCAAATTATTAAATTTAAACACCAGTAGGTGTTAAAACAGGATACCTTTACTATGAGTGATTTCGATCAACTACAGCGATACTTATTTAATCAGGCGAATGTGCGCGGCGAACTGGTCAGGCTGAATGAAAGCCTGCATCAGATTGTGCACAACTATGAATATCCGGTCCAGGTGCAACGTCTGCTCAGTGAAATGGCGGCCGCAACGTGTTTATTAACCGCAATCCTGAAATTTAAAGGCGAAATTGGTTTACAAATTCAAAGCGAAGGCCCCATTCGCTATGCGGTCATTAACGCCACTGATGATTACACTTTACGCGGTGTTGCGCGCTGGGATGAAGAGCTGAGCTCGCTCCCTGAACAGTTTGAAGATCTGGTGCATAAGGCGGTGTTGGTAATTACAATTACTCCGGAAGAGGGCGAGCGTTATCAAGGAATCGTAGCACTGGATAAACCCACACTGGCAGAATGTATAGAAGGTTATTTTGAGCAGTCAGAGCAACTTACCACGAAGGTGTTGTTAATGACTGATCTGAGTCAGCCCGAGCAAACCAAGGCAGCGGGAATGCTGTTACAGGTTATGCCAACGCAAGCGTCGGCCACCAATGTTCAGCAAGATACCGGTTTTGACCACCTCAGCACGCTGACAGATACGCTTTCCGAAGACGAAATGTTTTCACTTCCCGTTCAGGACATTTTGTATCGGCTTTATCATCAGGAAGAAGTTGAGGTTTATCCTCCACATGCGGTGAAGTTTGCCTGCACCTGTTCCCGCGAACGTAGTGGCGAAGCACTAAGAAACATTGATAAATCTGAGCTGCAGCAAATAATAGCCGAGGAAGGCGCAGTTAAAATGAATTGTCAGTATTGTCATACGGAATACCGTTTCGACAGTATAGATGTTGAAGCTATTCATGCAGGGCATTTTGGCGAGACACCTTCAGATCAATAAGCGTAGCCGCAAAAAATATCGCAAAGCTAAAAAAGCTGTAACTTTTGTTACGGCTTTTTTGTAGGTGGTTATGAAATATTTCAAATAGCATTACTTAACCCAATATCGCTGTTTTACCTGCTTGCATCAGTATACTTATCCTTTCTCCAACTAAAAATCCGCTATCTTGTTCCAACTTCGATCTTTAAACTCTGTAACTCCTATCACATTGTCGTTGTAGATTAATCAGTTTTTGTTGCTGTGTGTCGTAATCTATATACAATCCATTGGTGGATAAATTTTGTAAGTTAATGTGAAAGTTTATTATAAGGGTTTCAGAACATGGCAGTGGCTGCAGCTATTACTCCTCAGTTAACATCTTCGGCGTTGACTGACTTAACAATCGTAGAACTAATCGAAATAGCCATTCAACGTGGTGAAGGCGTGTTGTCTGCGAATGGTGCGTTGGTGGTAGAAACTGGCGCGAGAACAGGACGCTCACCCAATGACAGATTTATTGTTAAAGAGCCAACGACTGAGGCAGACATTGATTGGGGAAAAGTCAATAAACCGTTCGATGCGCAGAAGTTCGATGCCTTGTGGCAGCGAGTGGCGGAGTATCTAGATACGCAGGAACACTTTTTGTCGCATTTACAGGTAGGTTCTGACCCTGAATATGCATTGCCTGTCGAGGTGAGAACCCAAACGGCGTGGCAGCACATTTTTGCGCGCAACCTGTTTATTTGTCCTGAAGACTGGAATCCGAACAATGACGTGCCGTGGCAGATAATGAATGTGCCAGGTTTTCAATGTGATCCCCAGCGAGACGGCACCAATAGCGATGGTGTCGTCATTATCAATTTCGCTCAAAAAAAGGTGCTGCTGGCGGGTATGCGCTATGCCGGTGAAATGAAAAAGGCAATGTTCTCTGTACAAAACTTTCTTCTGCCAGCCAAAGATGTGTTACCTATGCACTGTTCGGCTAACGTTGGTGAAGAGGGAGATGTCACTTTATTTTTTGGCTTGTCCGGTACGGGTAAAACTACGCTGTCTGCCGATCCACAACGTTTTTTAATTGGCGATGATGAACATGGCTGGGCGAAAGGAAGCGTATTTAACATTGAAGGCGGTTGCTATGCGAAATGCATAGATTTATCGCAACATAATGAGCCGGTTATCTGGGACGCGATCCGCTTTGGGACGATTTTAGAAAATGTTGTGCTGAATGAAAAGCGTCAACCGGTGTATTCCGATACGTCGTTAACGCAAAATTCTCGCGCTGCGTATCCCTTGGAACATATTCAAAAGCGGGTGGAGAAAAACCGCGGTGGTGAGCCGCGTTCGGTGGTTTTTTTAACCTGTGATGTCAGCGGTGTCCTTCCTCCTGTATCTATACTCTGCGAACAAGCCGCTGCGTACCATTTTTTAAGTGGCTATACCGCAAAAGTGGGCTCAACTGAAATCGGCTCTACTGCAGATGTGGAATCTACCTTTTCAACCTGCTTCGGCGCGCCTTTCTTCCCGCGCCCGGCAGGTGTGTATGCAGAGCTTCTTATCAAACGAGTAAAAGCGTTTGGTGCCAAAGTATATTTAGTGAATACCGGTTGGACAGGCGGGCCCTTCGGAACCGGACGACGGTTCGATATTCCCACCACTCGTGCAGTGATTGATGCCATAGTCTCTGGAAAACTCGATAACGTTGAAACGCAGCATCTTGAGGGATTAAATCTTGATGTTCCCGTTGCCGTACCTGGAGTAAATAGCGACCTGCTGGTTCCTCGGCAAACCTGGGCCAAGCCGGAAGAATATGATAATTACGCGAAAAAGCTGGTGAAAGAGTTTCAAGTCAACTTCGCAAAATATGAAGTCGATGAGGCGATTGTAAAAGCAGGACCGGGTTACTGATTTACCCTTCCGTTCATTCTTCATCAACGAGATGGTGAACGTTGTGCCCGCTCATTGAGCGGGCTTTTTTAGCTGCGCCAACTGTGTTCTATTTAGCCCCACTACCTTCACGAAATAGCTTGTCAAAAGTTGAAAAATTCTGGCGCTGAGGGAGCACATATTAAGGCTGTGCATTAAGCATATTCAAACGCATCTGGGCGTTTTCACACCAATAACACTGTTGCTCCGGCTGTAGCGCTAACGCTTTTTCGAAGCTTTCTTTCGCTTTTGCTTTATTACCATGAATAAAATAGGCTTCGCCCAGGCTGTCCCATAGATTACCGTCGTCTTTGAAGCGCTCTACATTCAGCAATAGCAACACAATAGCTTTTTCGGAAGCCCCGTTTTGCAACAGCGCCAGACCTGCGCGGTTCAGGTAATAGCGCTTATTCAGTTCTGAACCGAATTGCTCGACTACTGCTTTTTTCAGTGCTTCTGGCGTGCCGTTGAAGTGCGCAGCCAAATGCAAAATTCTGGCGCTGACTCCGCGGGAAAAAGCAGGTGGATTAAATACGTTGTCAAACAGCATTAATTCAGCATTTACGCTAACGTCTGCTGTTTGGTCTACCATGGCATTACTGGCGTAAAGAATTACAATGTCTTCTTCAACTAACCATCGGAAATCGAAATAAAACGTGCCATTGGAACCGTTGTGGCCCACCATTTGTGTGTTAGTGGGTGAGTCAAACACCGCTAAACCGTAGGCGTAGTAGGTGTTGCTATCTTCATTTTCCTTTACATAGGGCGTGATCAGCTTTTTGGTTTGGGCTGTGGAAAGCACAGTGTGATTGCGTAATGAAGATGACCACTGAAACATATCGTTTAATGAAGAAAGCAATCCGCCGTTGCCCTTTAGTGACCACGCCACGTCACCATCCTTCTGATATTTTGAAAGCGTAGTTCCAGTGTTGAGTACCGAATAGTGATAACCGACAGCCGCAGTGTTATCTGTCCAGTCGGGCAGGAGATAACCGGTATCCTTCATGCCAGCAGGAATAAAAATATTGTCATGCATGAAGCGTTCATAGGGGAGGTTGGAAGTTAGTTCTATAATTCGAGCGAGCAAACTGTAGCCGACGTTGGAGTAGGCAAAGCCGCTTCCCGGCGTAAATTGTAACGGGGCAGCAAACACTTCTTTAAAAAAAGCATCAGTATCTGTTAGTTCAAAATCGGTTGCGCTGGTATCGCTAATTAGTCCGGAGGAATGAGTGAGTAGCTGGTGAAGTGTAATTACTTGTTTCTCTGGTGGAAGATTGTCGAAATATTTGGCTAATGTGTCATTAACGCTGAGTTTGTTTCGATCTTCCAGTAATAAGATTGCGGCGGCGGTGAACTGTTTTGTCACCGACCCGATATCGAAAAGAGTAGAGGGATTAACAGGCTCGTGGGCTTGACGGTTAGCAAGCCCGTAACCCTTTTTCAGCAGAATATTTTCGTCACTCGCGATAAGCAATGCACCGGAAAAGCCTTTGTCCACACTACGTGTGAGGTAACTATCGATACGTTCAATCGCCCATTTGTGCTGCTCTGATGTCTCTGCGGCAAAAGTAGAAAGTGAGGCAAGACAGCAGAATATAGCTATACCCCAAGAAGTGACTCTCCGGTTTTTTCTCATAATTATAATCTCAATACCTGAGGCGGACAAAAATCCCGTCTGACTTTTACTAATTATATCTCACAATTTATTAACATACTTCATTGAAGTTCAGTTCAATCCCATTCCCTAGCGGGTCACGGAAAAAGAGCTGAGTTTGTTGCAACTGCGCGATCCCTTGCTGCCTGAAGCGAATTTTCTTATCGTTAAGACGGGTCACAATTTCTTGTAATCCGGTGCATTTAAAAGCCACATGATCAATGCTGCTGCGCGGTTCGCGCATCACTTCTGTACCTTCACTTAGGTGCAGTAGAGGCAGTTTGTGAGCATATAACCAAAAGCCACGGTGACGGAATTCCGGCCTGAAACCTTCTCTCAGGCCAACAATGTCAATGTAAAAGCTGCGGGTTTGAAGCAGCGCATTCCACGGCGCCTGAATATTATAATGATCAATGGCTTCTATGCCCATAATACGTCTTATTCCAAAGTAAAGTGCTTCTAAGCTGTCTTTATCATTTCTATGTGGGGGATGCCATCTTCCAGATACACTTCTGATACCGATTGAAAGCCAAATGAGGCGTAAAAATTGATGAGGTATTCTTGCGCCGATATGCGAATAGTCAGATCTGGATAAGCCGTATAAACACGTTCTAAGGATTCGGCGACAAGCTTTCTGCCCATGCCTAATTGGCGATAGTTTTGGCGAACTAACACGCGACCCAGGGCGGGTTCTGGAAATTTTACATTCGGCGCGAGCACGCGCGCATAAGCTGCTAATAGTGGTTTGCCGTCTTCTTTCGCCCAACCCAGCAAATGTTGGGCATCTTCATCCAAACCATCAATATCTGGATAAATGCAGTTTTGCTCCACGATAAAAACATCTTGGCGAAGTTTAAACATCTCTACCAGAGCCAACTGCGAAAGCGATTCCAGTTTTCCCCACTGCCAGCTAATTTCCATTAATATTCCTATGTACGCAATATAAATTTTATCGTGTTCAGTTATTGACTCCAGACTGCCAAAGGATAAAGACAGCAGCGATGATAAGCAACCGGGAATACCATAGCGGCCGCGCTTTCACGCTGGATCATGTTGGTATATGATCACAGGTTATCGTAAAGTCAGATGCCTTAACTCGCCAGTATAATGGAATGTAGTGAAACGAGAAAATGGAACCACCGCAACCTCTGTAGCGTACCTTTCCTTCTATCGCGGCTGTTCTAGCCATTGGTATTAGTTGTCTATCCGGCCTTTCAGGAGAATCTATGAGCCGTCGTCCTATTACTGTAGTCATTTTTTCCGGCTTCTTCTTGCTCGGCATGCTGTTTCTGATGTGGGGAATTTTGTTACCTGACATTGCAGCAAATCTGCAAATGTCCAAAATGGTGAGCGGCGCTCTGTTTCTGCTGTTTTCTATGGGCATGATGATAGGCGCTATCGTCGGAGGGAAATATGTCAGCAAGTTTGATTTCCTAAGCCTTCTGGCGTTACTTATCTCAGTAAATGCCGTGCTACTGCTGATTGTTTCCGTGCTATCGCAATGGCAGTGGGTCTTGTTTGCCGTATTTACCGTCGGCGTGGTTAGCTCTTCAATAATTACTATCGGGCACACTCTCATCGCTCAGCTTTACGCTGAAAAACGTTTTGCCATGATGGGGGTCATGGATTTCATGTTTAGCCTGGGAACCTTCGCGGCTTCTTTTTACGTAACGTTTATCTACTCTTTTGAGAATAGTTGGCGTTGGCCGTTACGCGTGCTTACGGTGCTTTTGCTGGTACTGGCAGCTTACACGTTCTTAGCGGCGGCGAAAAATAAGCGGCTGGCTCCGGTAAAATCCGGTCAGCCAAAGCGGTCTCTTGCGTATGGCGGAATAATACGTCAGCCTGTTTTTCTGATGCTGGCACTAGTTAGCTTTGGTTATGGGGCGGTAGAATTCGGTAACGCTAACTGGTTTGTTAGCTACGCCCAGCAGACCATGTCTTATTCCGGTGAAGATGCCCGTAATCTTTTGGCTTTTTTCACCGCAGGGATGGTTATCAGCCGCTTGTGCTTTGCGTTTTTACTGCGTTGGTTTACCACGCACAGACTCACAGTTATTCTGGCCACTATGACCTTTTTTGGCGCACTCGCTATTAAATTAGCTGACAGCTTTTATTTTATTGGTATAGGAAATTTAATACTCGGGCTGGGGCTGGGCGGATTGTTCCCGCTCATTCTGTCTGCAGCAATGAGTATTGATGCAGACAAAGGACCCGTGCTTTCAGGTATTTCCATTATCGGTAATTCTTTGGGGGTTCAATTGGCGTCTTTTAGCACCGGCGTATGGGCAAATTTTGCTTCATTAGGAGAAGCCTTCTGGGTAATTCCCATGGCCGGAGCCTGGCTTTGGCTCACCGCCTGGTATTATAGCCGCGAGCTAAAACGCCGGCATGTCGATCATGTTGATCCTGCTGCGTTATAATGTTCGGATTTTACAGGTAGCCAGAACTCGGCAATCAGACCTTTTTGAGGATGATTACGTAAAGTAATTTCACCATCGTGTCCATCAATGATCCGTCGGGTAATGGCTAAACCCAAACCCGACCCCAGGCTTCCCCGTGCTTTATCGCCTTGAGAAAACGGCATGAAAGCAGAATCCAGTTCATTATCGGGAATACCGGGACCAAAGTCCCGCACCCGACAGTAAACGCGTTTTTGCTGCGGATCATGGAAGCTGCTGATGACAATGCGCTCACCGCCATAACGAAATGCATTTTCAATAAGGTTGTCCAGCACGCGTTTAATGGCAATTTTACGTAGCCGTAACTCCGGCAAGTCGTTCAGTTTAAGTTCGATATGATGGGACTCGTCAAAATGCCGCGCGTGGCTAAGATCAAGAATCAGCTGATTAAGGTTCGTATCCTCCCATTGCTCCGGCCGATCTTTGCGGGCGTAATCGATAAACTGATCGATAATGGCATTCATATCTTCAATGTCGATAACGATGCCATCCCGGATCCAGTCTTGCTCATCAGGTAACATTTCTGTGGCTAGCCGAATTCTTGTCAAAGGCGTGCGTAAATCGTGAGAAATACCGGCAGTCATTAAAGTACGATCATGTTCCAGCTGCTTAATTCCCTGATTCATCCGGTTAAACGCCCGCGTTACCGCTATCATTTCACTGCTGCCCTGTTCTTCCAAAGGTGGAGGAAAGCGGCCGCGACCCACTTGAAGCGCCGCTGTTTGCAGCGCTTGCAGCGGCCGGTTCAAGCGCCGCACAAACAGCCATCCGCCTGCCACACTGAGAATGCCTATAACCATCAGATAAATCGTCAACGGTGAAATATTGGCGTCGCTCCAGCCGGATAGCGGGATGGTGATCCAGGTTTCGGGAGAAGAACGCAGGTTTATCCAAACCAGGTAGGGAGCGTTGGGCACTTGTTCAGTGGGAGTGCTGACGCGAACATCGGCTTTTACTCCAATTTGTGAAGAGACCTGAGAAGACATTAAGCCGTAGTAAGTGGTCGCTCGCAAGCCCTTTTCCAGCGCCTGATCGGTAGTGAGAATTTGTACCTGAGTCTGCCGGGCATAGGCTTGGCGTTCACTTTTATCAGCGGTTAATAATCCCTGCGCCCGCAGGCTTTGTACCTGCGTGGCCAATAAGCTGTTGATTTGCTGCGATGTGGGGCGAATAAAGTAATAAGTCACCGACAAATATGAGACAACCTGATTAATCAGTAACAATAAGCCGATGAGCAACACCGTTTGCCCGAAGGCACTTTTAGGGAGTAATCGCACTGCTGCTACTCTGTATTATGCGCTCTCGCCGTCGGGAACAAAAACATAGCCTAACCCCCAGACAGTCTGAATATAACGCGGATTGGCGGGGTCTTTTTCCAGCATTCGACGCAACCGCGATACCTGAACATCAATACTACGTTCCAGCGCGCTGTAATCCCGGCCTCTTGCCAGGTTCATCAATTTGTCACGTGATAACGGTTCGCGGGGATGCGTAACCAGCGATTTTAACACCGCAAATTCGCCGCTCGTTAACATCATTGGCGTACCGCTGGCAGACATTTCTCTGGTGGCAAGGTTAAGACGATACTCGCCAAACTCAATAATCTGTTCGCCTCTGGACGGAGCTCCAGGTGCTTCGGTTGTTTTTCTGCGCAATACTGCTTTGGCTCTTGCCAGCAATTCTCTAGGGTTGAATGGCTTGGGTAAATAATCATCTGCACCCATTTCAAGCCCGATAATACGGTCTACTTCGTCTCCCTTGGCGGTAAGCATGATAATGGGTAAATCGCTGTCGGTCTGGCGCAGGCGGCGACATATGGATAAACCATCTTCGCCGGGAAGCATGAGGTCAAGTACCATCAGGTGGAAATTTTCTCGTTCAAGCAGCCTGTCCATTTGCTCTGCATTCGCCGCAGTGCGCACCTGATACCCTTGTTCAACCAGATAGCGTTCAAGCAAACTGCGCAAACGCATATCGTCGTCCACTACGAGAATTTTTGAAGTTTCCTGGCCCATTGACTTGTTCCTGTTACTTTTCTTCCACTATAACCACAACCGTTTATAGACGAAAGCGCACAATCATTGCCAATGGGTCTGGAGTGTTACAAAGTTTGTCAGCGCTTTGTTATTCCACCAAAGCCTGAGAAAGCAGAAGCACTAAGCCGTAGCCAACGCTGTAAGCCAGTAACAGTAGCAGCGAGAATTTTCCGTAGCGCGCAAAGGTTAAGCCTTTTACTTTACTCATGGCCACAATTCCAGCTGCTGATCCAATAACCAGTAGTGAGCCACCCACACCTACTGCGTAAGTTAACGCCATCCATTCTGGTGTGCTCATGTCAATATTAGCTTTTAGCAGGGCTGCAGTTAAGGGAACGTTATCAATCATGGAAGACAACACGCCCATCACATAATTTGCGCCAGTGGGCGGAAGTAACGTATATACGTGTAGCAGCGCGCCAAGGGCGTGAATATGTTCCAGCATACCCACAAGCAGTAATACGCCGAGGAAAAACAGCAGTGTGTCAAACTCGATCAGGCGGATGTAATCAAGAATAGGGTCATTATCAGATTCTTTATCGCCCATAAATGTAGCTACCAAAAACATCACTGACATTCCCGTTAAAAAGCTGAGCATGGGAGGAATGCCATACTGCACGTTGCCCACAAGGGTGAGCACAATGGTAGAAAGGAAGATGCCAGCAATGACATAGTCAACAGTGCGCATTTTACGCTTTGTGCGCTTTATTTTAACGGTACCTTTCAAGCCGTAACTGAGCATACAGGCCAGTAACAGTACCGCCGCAAGAGCAGGCAGCAGTAGCATCAATAATTGTGTGATGGTGACTTTACCCTGCATGAATATCATTAGCGTAGTCACGTCACCGGTTATCAGAGACACGCCACCGGAATTCACCGCAAACACCACTAACACCGCAAATCGTAGGGTTTGATTAAACGGTAATCCCAGCGAAAGCACTAACGCTATAGATACCAGGGTAGCGGTAATGTTATCTGCCAGGGAAGAAAAGCAAAAACTAAAGAGAGCAGTAAAAAATAGCAGCTTTTTCAGGCTGATCTGTGCGGGCATAATCAGATTAAGAAGGTTCTCGATCATGCCTTTACGGTTTAGATAGGCTACAAATGTCATTGCTGCAACAAGAAATAACCACAGAGTAGAAATTTCTGTAATGTTGTGCAGCAGACTGTCATTAACTTCGACTAAACCAGGACCTTTATCGGCGTTAATGAAAAGTATAATCCAAGCCAGAGTGCCAAGGAAAAGGGTGGTTTTTGCTTTGTTAACATGCAGTGCTTCTTCAAATATCACACCTGCAAGTGCCAATATCGCTATACCAATCAGCAGAAGATCGAGCATTGTAGTAACCGTAGGTTTTTGAGGGCAGTATTTTACGCTTTCTTTCCTCATCAAGGAAACGGTAATACGCCGTATCTCCCAGGTTTTCGGATATAATAGCTGCGTGTGAAATTCATGAAAAAGCGATGGAAACAGCGCGTGAATCAAAAGACCTTAAGTTGTAACAACTGTCACGCTACCGTTACTTGTTTATGCAGTAAAAACAGAGACAGACTAATCCTCCGATACCCAATCCATTTGTTGACCTGCTCGACGTTTTTTATCTAGCAATTCTTCTATCAGCGGCGTTAGGATCAACTCCATCGCCAGGCCCATTTTCCCTCCCGGCACCACTAGTGTATTAATGCGCGACATGAATGCACCATCAATCATTTGAAGCAAGTAAGGAAAATTAACCGTTTTCATCTCACGGCGAAATCTCACCACCACAAAACTTTCATCCTGAGAGGGAATTTCCCTGGCGCTAAATGGATTGGATGTATCCACTGTAGGAACTCGTTGAAAATTTACGTGGGTGCGGGAAAATTGTGGGGTAATGTAATGGAAATAGTCATCTAAACCACGCACAATGCTGCTCATTACCGCTTCACGTGAGTGGCCACGATCTGTGGTATCGCGTACTATTTTCTGGATCCACTCCAGATTAACAATGGGCACCATGCCTACCAGAAGATCAACATGACGCGCCACATCGTTTTCTTCTGTTTTCACGCCGCCGTGTAAGCCTTCATAAAACAATAAATCGGTGCTTGGCGGTAAATCCTGCCACGGCGTAAAAGTGCCCGGCATTTGGTTGAAAGGAACGGCATCATCAAACGTATGTAAATATTGGCGAAATTGACCTTGCCCAGACAGGCCGTAATCTTTGAATAGGCTTTCCAGCAAATCAAAATCGTTAGCCTTAGGACCAAAATAGCTAATGTGTCTTCCCTGTTCCTGCGCTTTACGGATCTCAACTTCCATTTCAGGACGGGTAAAGCGATGAAAGCTATCGCCTCCCACTACAGCCGCATTAATACTTAAATTGCGGAATATATGTCTTATCGCATTCGTCGTTGTTGTCGTACCAGCGCCCGAGGAACCGGTGATAGCAATTATTGGATGTTTTACAGACATGAAGTTTCTTTCGCTAAAAACCGGACTCTAGTTATAAGCTGCCCAGGTTGAATAATCAAGAGTACTGATAATAGCAAAAATGAGTATAAGATCGCTTGTAACTCTTCACATTTTGCTGCGAAGTGGCGATAAATGCATATTGAACCTCACACTATTGAAATTTTTATCTGCTATGAAAGTAATGCTACGGCCAAAGGTAAAGGAAGTAAACTGGTCTGTGGGGCAGTGGCAGGCAGCAAATAGTGTAGTTCGGTTGCAATGTCTTGATGAGGGGGCGTGATGAGTGCAGAGGTAAACAACGCGCTGTACCTGAAAGCAACAACTTAAGCAGGTACAGCAGCAAGTAACAATGAACGCTTAGCTTTCTGCGCTACTTTCTCGGGCAATGGCCCGATGCGCGATGTCTGTGCGATAATAAACATCGTTCCAGTTGATCGTATTTACAAGTTCATAAGCTTTTTGTTGGGCTTCAGTCACATTGTTGCCCAGTGCGGTGGCGCACAATACTCTTCCACCGGCTGTCACGACGTTACCGTCTTTAAGTGCCGTACCAGCATGAAACACTTTGCCATCAAGTTCGCCAGCGTGGGCTAAACCGGTGATCACATCGCCTTTGTTATAGCTTCCTGGATATCCACCAGCAGCTAACACCACACCTACGGCAGCCCGCGGATCAAAAGCGATGGCTTTATCGGCAAGCTCTCCTTTTGACGCCGCCAGACATAATTCTACAATGTCGGATTGCAGACGCATCATAATTGGTTGCGTTTCCGGATCCCCAAAGCGGCAGTTGTATTCAATCACTTTTGGTGAGCCGTCGGCTGTTATCATTAATCCGGCATACAAAAAGCCTGTATAAGGATTCCCTTCTGCAGCCATACCTTTTACAGTAGGCAAAATGACTTCATCCATTACCCGCTGATGAATTTCCGGTGTCACTACAGGAGCAGGGGAATACGCACCCATACCACCGGTATTAGGACCGCTGTCGCCGTTGCCAGCACGCTTGTGATCCTGACTGGTAGCAAAAGGCAATACAGTTTTGCCGTCAACCATTACAATGAATGAGGCTTCTTCACCCTCAAGAAATTCTTCTACTACTACGCGACTACCGGCCTCACCAAAAGCATTGCCTGCTAACATATCGCGGATAGCATCTTCAGCTTCTTCAAGTGTAGCAGCAACAATTACGCCCTTACCTGCGGCTAAGCCGTCGGCTTTCACCACAATGGGCGCGCCTTTTTCCCGCACATATGCAAGTGCGGGTTCAATTTCAGTAAAATTCTGGTAAGCCGCAGAGGGTATGTTATGACGAGCCAGAAAATCTTTAGTAAAAGCTTTCGACCCTTCAAGTTGCGCCGCAGCTTGCGTCGGACCAAAAATAGCTTGGCCCGCCGCCTGAAACGCATCAACAACACCTGCCACAAGCGGCGCTTCCGGGCCGACAATGGTCAACGCAACAGTATTCTCTTTAGCAAAGCTCAATAATCCATTAATGTCAGTGACATCAATATCAACGTTACTGAGTTTGGGTTCGTTTGCTGTTCCGGCATTGCCAGGAGCAACAAATACGGTTGAAACAGTTGAAGATTGTGCCGCTTTCCAAGCAAGCGCATGTTCGCGGCCACCGCCGCCAATGACAAGTACGTTCATCAAAGCATTCCGTTAGTTTTTCGGTTTAATAAATTTCAGCGTCATACGATCACTCTCACCAATGGCAAGATATTTGTCGCGATCCTGATCTTTTAAAGCCAGTGTCGGCGGTAATGTCCAGACACCTTTTGGATGGTCAGCGGTATCCTGAGAATTAGCATTAATATCGCTTTGTCCCACAAGTTTAAAACCAGCTGATTCGGCTGCGCTTACCACCAATGATTGCTTCACATAGCCGCTCTCTTTCATGGCACTGTTAGCAGCCGATTCTGGTAATCTGTGTTCTACCACGCCGAGGATCCCACCCGGCTTAAGTGCTTTATAAAACGCTTTAAATGCGCTTTTTACGTCTTTTTCACCCTCACCCATATACCAGTTGTGAACATTACGGAAGGTAAGAACGGCGTCAGCACTGCCTGGTTCAGCAATATCCGGCGCTTTAACGGGGTGAAACGCGGTTATCCGGATATCTTTATAAGCGGCATCATTGGCGACTTTCTGCTTAAAGCTTTCCAAAGAGCTACGGAAATAACCGGGCGAACTCTCATCCAGAAAGAAATGGGCAGCAATAAATTTACCATCTTCTTTCACCAGGTTCGCCAATATATCGGTATACCAACCTCCGCCTGGCCAGATTTCTACTATGGTCATATCTGGTTCTATACCAAAAAATCGCAAGGTTTGCTGCGGATTACGATACTCGTCACGTAACTTTGCTTCTGCGGTACGATTTTCGTTTTTAACGGCATCAGTGATTGGATCTGCCATAGCGATATTGCCTGACAGAAAAAGGGAAGCAGCAAGTATTCCTATCGTTTTTTTCATAAGGTTTTTCCTTGTGTATAGTGACGGTGCGTTATACCAGCGTACTGGCACTTTTTTTGTTTATATAAGGGTAACTGAGCGTTAGTAAAACGCCAGTTTCCCCTAATACTTGGCAACGCCACTTACTCCTCATTTACCGTCGTTGAAATATCAATGACGGAAGTGGCGCATCCCTGTAAAGACCATAGCAATATCATGTTCATTGGCTGCGGCAATCACTTCTTCGTCACGCATTGAACCGCCCGGCTGGATCACAGCCTTAATTCCGGCGGCAGCGGCGGCATCAATACCGTCTCGAAACGGAAAGAATGCGTCTGAAGCCATGACCGAACCTGCCACTTCAAGGCTCTCGTCGGCGGCTTTAATACCCGCAATTTTGGCTGAATATACGCGACTCATTTGTCCTGCACCAACACCAATCGTCATGCCATCTTTGCAGTAAACGATAGCATTGGACTTCACATACTTCGCTACTTTCCAGCAAAACATCAAATCGCGTAGCTGTTCGTCGGTGGGGTGGCGTTTAGTAACTACCTGCAAATCTTCCATGTCGATCATACCGAAGTCTCGCTCTTGCACCAGTAAGCCGCCGTTGACTCGTTTAAAGTCATAACCATCGGTGAGCTGACCTTGCCAATTGCCGCACACAAGCAGACGTACGTTTTTTTTGGTGGCAACGACAACCTTGGCGTCTTCACTAACTGCCGGAGCAATAATGACTTCCACAAACTGACGATCCACAATAGCTTGAGCAGTCTGAGCATCCAGCTCGCGGTTAAACGCAATAATGCCACCGAAAGCTGATGTTGGATCTGTTTTGTATGCCCGCTCGTAAGCGCTTAAAATAGTGTCACCGATTGCCACGCCACAAGGGTTCGCGTGTTTAACGATAACACAGGCCGGTTCTTCAAATTCTTTAACACATTCCAGCGCTGCGTCGGTATCGGCAATATTATTAAACGACAGCTCTTTGCCCTGAAGTTGCTGTGCGGTGGCAACTGATGCTTCCTGAATCTGATTTTCCACATAAAAAGCCGCGCTTTGATGAGAATTTTCACCGTAGCGCAGGTCCTGCTTTTTCGTCATCTGCATGTTGATGGTACGAGGAAACTCGCTGTGAGAATGCTCGCAGTCATCTTCACACTCAACGGCATCAATTTTGGCACCAAAGTAGTTGGCAATCATGCCATCATATTCTGCAGTATGCTCAAACGCCTTTATAGCTAAATCGAAACGGGTTTGATACTTCAACGACCCCCCGTTGTTGCCCATTTCTTCCAGCACTCGTGGGTAATCGGCAGCGTTAACGACAATAGTGACATCTTTGTGGTTCTTTGCTGCCGCTCGCACCATGGTAGGACCGCCGATATCAATATTTTCTATGGCATCTTCGAGGCTGCAACCTTCTTGAGCAACAGTGGCAGCAAACGGATAAAGATTCACCACCACCAAATCGATGGGGGCAATTTCATGCTCAGCCATAACATCTTCGTCCTGGCCGCGGCGACCTAAGATCCCACCATGGATTTTAGGATGCAGAGTTTTTACCCGGCCGTCCATAATTTCCGGATGCCCGGTATGCGAAGAAACTTCTGTAACCGGCAGACCAGCCTGAGCAAGTAGTTTCGCAGTACCGCCGGTAGAAAGCAGCTCCACACCTGATTGATACAGAGCTTCGGCAAATTCTATAATACCGGTTTTATCAGAAACACTTAACAGCGCGCGTTTAATAGGTTTTGGTGTTTGCATAGTGGTGTCTTGCTAGTTGGGTGTGTGAAACAAAAAGAGCACCGAATGGTGCTCTTGATTGTGGGCCGTGGCCCCTAATATTTTAGTTCATGCCGTACTGTTTGAGCTTCTTACGCAGCGTGCCGCGATTGATTCCCATCATGATGGCTGCACGGGTTTGGTTACCGCGCGTATAAGTCATGACTTCTTCCAGAAGCGGAGCCTCGACTTCTGCCAGAACCAGGTCATACAGATTATCGATGTTGGCATTATCCAGTTGCTTGAGGTACTTGTTAACTGCTTGCTTAACGGAGTCGCGAAGCGGCTTCTGAGCTTGAGTTTGTGAAGGCGTAGTTACTGTCGTAGTAAATGGTGAAGTCACATTTTGATCGAACATAATACTTTCTTGCTCTATTAGTTAGTCATCACTAAGCTGCAGGAGAAATCTGTCGGGTTTCTCGTGTATGCAGCGATCGAAAATAATCGTCAAGTGCGTTGAGCTGTTCATCAGCTTGCTCAAGACCATTGAACGTTTTGCGAAACTGACGATCCTTATCAAACTCCGCGAGATACCAGCCCACGTGCTTCCGGGCAATTCTGACACCGGAATAATCGCCGTAAAATGCGTGCACGTTCGCAACATGTTCATGCAACACCTGATGCTGTTCTGACAATGGCGGTTGCGGTAGGTTCTCACCTGTTGCAAGATAATGCTGAATTTGTCTGAAAATCCAGGGGTTACCTTGCGCTCCGCGGCCGATCATTATTCCGTCCGCACCAGTGTAGTTGAGCACCTCTTGTGCTTTTTCAGGAGACGTAATGTCGCCATTGGCAACTACGGGAATAGACACTGCACGTTTAATTGCGCGAATAGTGTTGTATTCCGCGTTTCCATTGTACATACAGGCCCGAGTTCTGCCGTGAACTGCCAGCGATTGTATGCCGCTTTCTTCTGCAATACGGGCAATCTCTACCCCATTACGATTATCAGTATCCCAGCCAGTGCGTATTTTCAGGGTAACCGGAACATCAACTGCACCTACTACTGCCTGAACAATGGCCTCAACCAGCTCTGGATACTGCAGCAATGCTGAGCCTGCCAGTTTTTTATTTACCTTTTTAGCCGGACAACCCATGTTAATATCGATGATTTGCGCACCGTTACTTACATTCAGTTGTGCCGCCTGTGCCATCAATGCCGGATCCGCCCCGGCTATTTGAACCGACCGAATGCCGTCCTCACCGGTATGATCCATCCGCAGCAAAGACTTATCCGTGTTCCATACCCGAGGATTACTGGAAAGCATCTCAGAAACTACCAATCCCGCACCCATGCGCCGGCATAGCTGGCGGAATGGTCGATCTGTTACGCCTGCCATCGGTGCTAACATCAAATTGTTATCTAGCGTATATGACCCAATTCGCATGTTAAACAACCTAGAGCTGCACACTATTTGTACACTTGTCCAAAACGGGGCGCTAAGTGTACGCATTTTCGCTACTTTTGAAAAGGCTAAAAATCACACAAAATTTAGTGTCAGGCTCTTGACAGTTTTGATTTCATTTGAGCTGCGGCGTGGCACAGGAGAGAGGGCAGCCTGCATAGAGACAGGCTGCTGCAGTGAAATTACTACTATTTTTCAAGCTAAATTACGGCGTTACGTTTACCAGATACCCGCGCCCATTCACCCTCAATCATACTTTTGTTTAAGGTGAAATCTCGTTGGTATGCAGCTTCTATTTTTTCTACCTGTTCGGCCAGAATCCCTGAAAGAACTAATAAACCAGACGGACGACAGTAGCCGGTGATGATATTTTGTAGTTCAATCAACGGTCCGGAGAGAATATTGGCCATGACAATATCGGCTTCAAGCGCAGGTTGATCTTTGGGTAAATACACGTTTAAGCGATCTTGTACCTGATTACGCCGCGCGTTCTCCATGGTCGCTTCCAAAGCCTGTGGATCGATATCAATGCCAATCACTTTGCTGGCACCTAATTTTAAAGCGGCGAGTGCAAGAATTCCTGAACCGCAGCCAAAATCTACCACGGTCTTATCTTTTACATCCAAGCCATCCAGCCATCGTAAACACAGCGCTGTGGTGGGGTGAGTGCCGGTACCGAACGCCAGCCCGGGATCAAGCATGACATTGACGGCGTTTGGGTCAGGAACATCGCGCCAGCTTGGACAGATCCACAAACGTTTACCAAATTGCATGGGATGAAAATTATCCATCCATTCTCGTTCCCAATCTTTATCTTCAAGAGGATCAAGCTTGTAGCTGAAATTCCTGCCGAGGATTTTGGCTTTGCCTAACCGTTGAATGATGGGTTGCATGTCTTCTGTAGCGTCAAAAAGACCGACGACCTGCGTATCTGGCCACAGCATCACTTCGCCGGGCTTCGGCTCATACATTGGCGTATCTTTGGCATCAAGAAATGTGACTGCCTGGGCGCGGTTGGCGCTCAGCATGTTACCGACCTGCTCTGCCAATTCTGCAGAAGTATCGATTCTAAGTTGTATCCAAGCCATGATTTTCGTCATTGGGTATTTAATGGCGCTAGTGTAGCAGGCTTGGAAAGGTAACGGGAACTGGGGTGACTGAAAAGTTGATGAGGACAGAGAACCGCAGAACCCCAAGCACCACACTGGGGCCTGGGGTTAAAAAGACGGCTTACTTTTTCGGAGTAATAAAGGCGCGAATATCTTTGGTTAATTGGTCGAGCGAAGGTTGATGGATATACATCATGTGACCGGCTTCATAATATGTCAGCGTGACTTTATCTTTATTAATGCCAAAGTGATTCATGGAATATTCTGTGGCAAAAAACGGGGTCGCTAGGTCAAAATAGCCATTGGCGATAAATACGCGAAAATCTTTATTTTGACGCATTGCCCGCGCAAGATTCGGAGTCATTGACACAAACCCCTGACTACGGGGGCTATCACCATACAGCCAGTTCCAGTTAGAAAATACCTCGCCCGAAAGTACGTTATATCGTTCTTCACGAAGTACATCTAACTCATTGGCCATGTAATCCTGTAACGCGGCAGTGTAGGCGCCGTCTATGGCATAGGAGGCGGGATCGGCTTCAAACCGGCTGCTGACTTTATTGGCATCTTCGCCTATATAGCGGCTATCCAACCGCCCTACCACTTCACCGCGATCCCGTAGCAATTCCTTCATAAACGCAAACTCGTTGATGCGTATATTGGACTGGCGAATGTAATTTTCATTCAAGCCGGTGTACTGGTGTAATTTATTAACCACGGCTGAGACTTCCTGCTCAGATGCCAACGCGCCTTTCAGCAATACGGATGCATAATCGTTTAGCGCAAACTGGCGTACTTCTTCTACAAATTCCTGCAGGTTTTTGTATTGAGATTTATCAATGGCATTGTGATACCAGGCTGTGGCTGCATAGGTAGGTAAAAAGGTGACAAATGGTAAGTCGTTGCCATCAGTAAAGTCACCGGTTTGGAAATCCAGAATGGAAGAAATCAGCATTACACCATTTAAATCAATACTGCCCCAGCCTTCCTGTAACGACTTCACCAGTGCGGCTGCACGAGTAGTGCCATAGCTTTCACCAGACAGATATTTCGGCGAATTCCAGCGCTTGTTTTTGGTAATGAATACGCGTATGAATTCTGCTAACGAGGCTGCGTCTTCGTTTACACCCCAAAAATCTTTGCCTTTTTTCTCACCCAGCGGGATAGAGTATCCCGTTCCCACCGGATCGATAAACACCATGTCGGCTACATCTAATAAGCTCTGTGGATTGTTTTCGACAGGAAATGGCGGTGCGCCTACGTTAGTGGCGTCAGAAGGCAAAACGACACGCTTAGGGCCAAACAAGCCCATATGCATCCAGACGCTGGACGAGCCCGGCCCGCCATTGAATACAAATAACAAAGGGCGCTGGCTACGTTTATCAACATCTTCGCGAATGTAGGCAATGCTGAAAATACTGGCAGTCAGTTTGCCTTTTTTGTCTTTTAAATGTGTGTCGCCGGCGTGAACAGAATACTTAATCGATTTACCGTTGATGGTGGCTTTGTGCTGGGTAACCTGCATTTTTGCTTCAGGTTCGGGCGCGGGAGCGGAAGCTTTGGCGTCTTCAGCCTGCACAAAAGGTTGCCAGATGAGACAAAGGACTATTGCCAGACTGCGTGTACTTCTTTTTATATTACGCATTAGGTTCTCCGTGAGTTGAAGGTTCACGCTTAGGCATGAATGTTGTCAGAGTGTCAAAAAAGCTCAAGTCTGGCAATAAATTCGCGGCTAAGTCGGGGGAGTTTACGTTAAAAAATTTTTTGGATGGAAAGTCAGGCTGAGGAAATTAACGCTTCTACGGATAATTGAAGGGAAAACAGGTTATTTAGCTTTGACAGCAGTTTGAGGAACAAGAGATTGAATTGTTGAAAAATTTTTCAAAGTGTCTTAAGAATTTATCACCAACAATGATAATGATTTTCATTTAGATGTGTGATTGAATACGTCCCGCTTAAGCACGCACTCCTCATAATATTGTTTTTCAGCTCATGTGCGTGCAATCCCTTATTCATTACTTCAAGGATTGTGGAATGTCGAAATACGGTAAAATCATTTTCATCGGGGCATTGTTCCCTATGCTGTCTCCTGCAGTACTGGCCCAGGTTTCCGACGAAAGCGGTGAGCTTGAGACGCTTGATGTCACTGTTGTGCAATCTGCAGCTGAAGAGCTTAAACAAGCTCCCGGTGTATCTGTTATCACCACCGAAGACATTAAACGTCGCCCGGTTACCAACGACGTGGCCGAACTTATCAGAACTATGCCTGGTGTAAATCTGACGGGTAATTCAAGTACCGGCCAATACGGAAACAAGCGTCAAATCGATATTCGCGGTATGGGACCGGAAAACACCCTTATTCTTATTGACGGCAAACCGGTGTTGTCACGCAATAGTGTGAAAATGGGCCGAACTGGTGAGCGCGATACCCGAGGTGACAGTAACTGGGTTCCGGCAGAAGCCATTGAGAGTATTGAGGTTATTCGGGGGCCGGCAGCGGCTCGATACGGTTCAGGCGCATCGGGTGGTGTGGTCAATATTATTACCAAAAAGCCTGACTCTGCCTCTGCGTCAGTGACACTACAAACAGAAATTCCCGATAATTCGCTGGAAGGCGAGAACAAAAGAGCGAATGTGATTGTCAGTGGGCCGCTGGGAGAGAGCTTTTCTCAACGCACCATCCTTAATTATAATAAGCAGGATGGCGATTCTACCGACCTAAACCGTGAATATACGGAGGAGGAAAGCAATGTCGCGGCGGGCCGTGAAGGTGTGGAAAATATAGACGCCAGAACACTCGTTCGGTTTGATCAAAACGCACAGAACGTATGGGAGCTGGAAGGCGCTTACAGCCGCCAAGGCAACATTTACTCTGGTGATAACGCTTTTCAGGGGGTCGATCACGAAACCAGTAACTTATACATTGGCGAAGAAACCAGTGTAGTGCGTCGCAAAACCTTAGGCCTTACCCATCGCGGAGATTTTAGTTTCGGTGATAGCTTTAGCTATCTGCAGTGGGAAGGAACTAAAAATTCCCGTTTAAGCGAAGGTCTGGCTGGCGGGCCTGAAGGGTCAATCAATACCGACACCGGTGAAATGAATACCATCAAGCTGCGCAACGTGACAGCCAAATCAGAGTGGAACATACCTCTTAAACTGGCGGGATTAAATCAAACCATGACTTTGGGCGCTGAATACCGGGGCGAACGTCAGGACGACGATTCTTCCAATCAAGCCGGTCTTGCCACAGCCGATGGCGTGCTAATTGAAGGAACTGAAATAGATCCTGAGAAGCGCGATCCCATAAGCACAGCAGACTTGTTCGGGGTTTATGTAGAAGACAATATCGTACTGACTGACGATATTATGCTTACTCCAGGTGTGCGATTCGACAAGCACAGTAAATCCGGCACTAACTGGTCGCCCAGTCTAAATATGTCATGGCAGGCTACCGGTGAGTTGAATTTCCAGGCTGGTATCAGCCGTGCGTTTAAAGCGCCGAACCTTTACCAGCTAAATCCTAATTATGTCTATACCACTCGAGGTAACGGCTGCCCGGCTGACTATCCAAACCAGGGAAGCGGCTGCTCTATTTTAGGTAATCCTGATCTTGAACATGAAACCTCGGTGAACAAAGAACTTGGGATGCAGTACGCAAATAGCGAAGGTCTTAACGCGGGCGTCACTTATTTTCACAACGACTATCGCAACAAGATTATGACGGGAAACAACGCGCCGGAATACATCCTGGATGGTAGCCGGGACGGAGTATTGCAGGTGTTCCGGTGGGCCAATGCACCCGAAGCTGTTATTGAAGGATTGGAAGGTAACCTGCTGATTCCTATCTCTGATAACATTGAGTGGTCGACTAATGCCACAGTGATGTTGGAATCGAAAAACAAAGCGACCAATCAGCCATTGTCAATTGTGCCTGACTATACGATTAACTCTTTATTTTCCTGGCAGGTCACTGAGGAATGGGAGCTGGTCTTCAGTGCCCAGCATTATGGTGAAACTGAAAGTCCAACGGTAGATCCAAGAAGTGGTGATATTGTTGAGAATCCCAAAGATCGTCCCTCCTACACAATTTTTAACGCCAATACCGTCTTTCAACTGAATAATGGGTTTGATGTGACGTTCTCGGTTAAAAACTTGTTTGATAAGTCAGTAAAACGGGAAGGTACTACGTTATCCGCTGGTGCTAACACCTACAATGAGTTAGGGCGAAGCTTTTTGGTAGCCGCAACTTATCACTTTTAGCGTGTCGTTATATGGCCCTTATATCAGGGCCATAGCTCGCATCTATTATCGGAACCTTGGTACAATATAAATGAAAACAATTCGTATTTACTTGGAATATTGTGTTTGATAGCATGTTTTATAGTCAAAGAAGCAGACTTTCCTGAAGGAAAACCATGAATACTTTACTCTTTTCCTCGAAACTTTCGCAGGTAGGGCTGCTTTTGGTTACCCTTTGCGCTGAAGGTGCGTTTTCTGCAAGTGCCTGTGCGGCCAGCAAAGCCGATGAACTGGATAAGCTTACCGGCAAGTGGCTCCAGATAGAAAAGCAAGAACAGCTGTTGTTGAATGAGTGGAAAGAGCGTAAGCCCTCACTCGAACAGCGCATTGCTTTATTAAAAGCAGAGCAAAAGCAACTCCAGCAAATCTTACAGCAAAGTTCCGCCTCCCAGGATGATGTGGAAGCGCGGCGAAACGCCCTGCTGGCAGAGCAAAACTCCCTTGAAGAGCAGCAGTCTCAGGTAAGCCGGGCATTACAGGGTCTGCGCCAGCGCAGCGATAGTTTGTACAGCGCGTTGCCTGAACCTGTGCAAGTCACCTGGGATAAAGAACAGGCAGCACTGGACAACGAAGCTGATACCTCACAACAACTGCAGGTCGTACTGGCAAAATTGTCGCGGCTGGGTCAGTTTAATCAGCAAGTGTCTGTCAACGAAGGCATTCTTGCTGCGCCGGATGGCAGCGATGTTGTGGTGAAGCAGCTATTTTTAGGCAGTAGTTACGCATGGTTCTCAAACAGCGATGGCAAGTACGCTGGCTATGGCAAAGCCATTGAAGGCAACTGGCGATGGACATTTGACAGCGATATCGATGCGCAGCAAATCAGCAAGGCCATAGCCATTTTTGAAAAACGTCATCAACCTGAGCTGGTGCAGCTTCCCGTCCTCCTTGAGGATCCGGCGTCTGCTGCATTAACTAGCCAGTCAGTAGGGAGCCGCTAACGATGAGAACATCGCTTCCTGCAGTATTCCTTTTACTTTTTAATCTTCTTCCTATGGCTCAGGCCACTACGGTGGAGCAGTACGTACTCACTAACATCGAGAAGGCGAAGCACAGTCTTACCAGCACTGAATCGCGAATTGTCAGAGAACGCGTCAAACTAGCGGATGAACTGCGGGCGCTTGAGCAAAAGGTGATAGCGCTACGCAATGACACTGCTGTCGCCAGGCGGCTGGTAGATGAACGTACGCTTAGCTTAACCCAAATGGAAGACAGACTCGCATCCTGGAAAGAGCAACAAAATTTTCAGCAGAATCTGCTTGACCGTTTTTTACAACAAAACGGCTTAAATTACGGCGAACTGCAGTCGTTAACGCTGGCAGAAAAGATGCAAAAAGCGACAACTATTGCGGCAACGCTGGGGCAGGCACAGCGTCCACAATGGCAACAAAAGCAGGTGGTGTTGGGCAACGGCGAAATTGCCGAGGCAGCAACTTTATCCCTGGGGCCGGTGACCTGGTTTTATCAGCAAGACAAGCAGCTAGCCGGCTTAGCAGAGCAACAAAAAGATATGCTGCGAGCGTCTGGAATATTGGAAGGCGATTTGGGCGAACCCGTTATTGCGCTTCGTCAGCAACCGCAGGGAAGTGTTGTATTTGACCCAACTATGGGTCGTGCTATGACCAGAGAGCAAGCATCCGAAACGGTGGTCGAACATGTCATTAAAGGCGGCGTGTGGGTTGTGCCGATTCTGCTTTTTGCCTTAATTGCCACGGTAATCGGAATAGTTAAAGTATTACAGTTATGGCGTTTACCTGCCGTTGTGCCGGTAAGTTCCGCACGTGCGCTGGCACCGCTTCTAAACGGCACCGGCAAAGCTGCGCAACATATAAAAGGTATGCAGCGCCAGCTTCTGGATATTGCTCGTAATGCACTTAATGCCAGGGAGCGGGATGATCATCTGTTTGTACAGCTTCAGCAAAACAAGCAAAAGTTAGAAAAATGGCTCAATGCCATAGCGGTCACCGCCGCAGTCGCGCCTTTGCTGGGCTTGTTAGGTACCGTCAGCGGTATGATTGAAACATTCCGTATGATGACCTCGTTTGGCTCCAGCGATCCTGAAGTCATTTCAGGCGGCATTGCTAAAGCATTGGTGACCACTGAGTTGGGTCTGGTTGTTGCTATTCCCGCGCTTATTCTTAACGCGCTGTTGTCTCGCAAAGCGCGCCAGTATTACACTGATTTAGAAAGTTTTGCGCTGTTACTTAGTGGTGACGATGTCCCTGAGGCTAGCAGTCATGTTCAGGATAATCAGCAGAATCAAAGAGAAGAAGATTCTTTATTAGGAATGGCTCCACAGCCAGCAGGAGCCTGATGCCGTGGTAAATCAGATTCTTGAAAATAGCCTTTGCTGGGTAATGATTGTAGTCGCCTGGTTTGCATATCAGCAAATATGGCTGTTGTTTCTCACACGTCATCAGGTGTTACCGGAGCACATCAACGGGGAAGACAGCATTCACCAGCGCCAGCTACTTCCGAGCGTGCTGGTGGGGGCGCTGCCGCTAATGGGATTACTTGGCACAATAATGGGTTTACAAGACAGCTTTGTAGGAATAGTCACTCAAGGCGCCGATAGTCAGGTGGTAAGTGGCGGTATTGCCGATGCATTGTTGACCACGCAACTAGGGCTGATTCTGGCAATACCCGGCTGGCTGTGCCTGATGTACGTGAAAACCGCGATGCACAGTGCACAAATTAAGGAAGCCCAGCATCATGCCTAGCCGATTACAGCGCCGTCTTGATGCCCAGCAAATGCAGACTATCGACATGTCACCCTTGCTGGATGTAGTTTTTATTCTGCTTATTTTTTTTATAGTCTCTACCGTTTTTGTCAAAGAAACGGGCGTTGAAGTAGACAAACCCCAGGCGATATCGGCGCAAAAGCTGGATCAAATGGTAATTCTTTTGGCGATTACTCAAAGCGGTCAGGTAATGTACGACGGCAGTAACATTGGCATAAGCGGCGTGCGCGGAACACTAGAGCAGTTGCAAGCGCAGGAGCCACGGCCGGTTGTTATTCAGGCAGATAAAGCCGTACCCACAGCGCTGCTGGTAGAAGTCATAGATGCCGCGAAACTGGCGGGATCAGAAACCGTCAATATCGCAACTTTGAAACCATAACGTACAGGGAGCGACGAGTATGCGTAAGCAGTTCAGCGCCTCATTATTAAGCGCCGCCGTGTTATCTGCGTCGTTAGGCGTGCTTTGGCTGGGACATTATCTAAGCTCAGGTAACTCCCAAACTCTGGTGGTAAGAAAACTGGATGCCGCCATGACTCCGCCGCCACCTCCACCGCCGCCGCAAAGCCAACAAGTCACGCAACAAGCTGATGTCAATATGCAGGTAGAAGGAAGTGGCGTTCAGGTACAAATGGCGAATTTGGAAATTGATCCCAACATCGAGATAGCCAAGCCGGATATGCCGGATGTTCAGGTACAGCAAACGCAGTGGGAAGTGCCGGAAGTCGACTGGGATGCCTACGGCTTGGGCGATTTAGACGGTAAGCCATCATTACTTACGCCTGTTAAAATACACTTTCCTAAAAAACTGCGTCATCGAGGGGTGACCAAAGTCATCGTGAAACTTGACGTGATGATTGATGAACAAGGTGACGTCACCCTTATTGATATTGTTGAAAACCCTTATCACGAATTGAATCGCGAAATTCAGCGGTTCGTTAAAGGCAGTAAATTTACCGCGCCACATAAGGCCAGCAAGGCCGTGCGTGCAAGGTTTATCTGGCCTGTTGAAATAGAAGCATAAGCCGATGATGATCAAATATTCAAATAAACTATTACAATATTTCTGCACCGCATTGGCATTTCTAATAGCGAGCGGATCTGCTCAGGCGCAAATCGTGGTGACACTGGCGGACCCGCAGTGGAACTTCGTGCTTAAAAATGACGGCATAGGAGACAGAAGAGGGCGTCTGGCCCGGGAAGAGAACGAGTTTCTGCAGCAAATTCAGCCACTTTTAGCTGATAACGATTACGCTGGTGTCGTCGCTGCCTTTGCACAGCGGGATGAGTCGACCTTAACTCCGGCACTAAGCGAGCTATACGGGCAGGTATTGTTAAGCACTAAAAAAATTGATGACGCTGAGCGAGTGCTGTCCAACGCGTTAAAGAAAATGCCTGGTTTGTCGATGGCCCACCGAAGTTTGAGCATGGTCTACATGATTAAGCAGGACTTCCCGCAGGCCAGAAAACACCTTGTTCGTAGCATTGAACTAGGCGTTGCTGATGCCCAGCTCTACGGCCAGCTGGCTTATGTTAATCTGCACTTAAACAGACCCGTCACCGCTATCGCGGCATACCAGAATGCGCTGATGCTGGAACCTGACAACTCCCAGTGGTATCAAGGGCTGCTGTTTGCCTTTATACAAAGCGATGCGCTGCCTCAGGCAAGTAATCTTATTGACGAAATGCTGGAAAAAGATGCCCAAAACCCGCGATTGTGGTTGCAGCGCGGACAGATCGCAATGAAAAAGAATAATGAAACTGCCGCCATCAGCAGTATTGAAACTGCCCTGCAGCTGGGTGAATCCAGAATTGAAAATATATCAATGCTTGCGCGTTTGCACCTGCGAGCTGGCAGCGCTGAAAGAGCGGTGGGGTTAGTGTCTGATCATGCAAAAGATTTTCTACAAGATGATGACAGCGGCGAATGGTCAACCCTCGACAGCTTAGCGAACTGGCTGGTAGCAAAGCAAGACTGGACTCAATTACGTCAACTTCTGCAAGCTCTGGATAAAACCAATGCCAAGCTTACAAGTGCACAAACTGCCAGCCTCAATGTTGCGAGAGCGCAGTTGTCGATGGCGAGTAACGAATACGATTCAGCGACACGTTATTTGCGTAGCGCTGTCAGTGCAGCACCCGATAACGGAGAAGCGTTATTAACACTGGCGGGACTATATCGACAGCAGAAAAATGTAGAGCAGGCGAAAATGTATTATCTGCGTGCTGAAGCCTTATCAGATTACAAAGAGCGGGCCATGCTCGGCCGCGCCCAAATCGCCATTAACCAGCAGGATTATGACGACGCGTTAGGCTTGTTAAGAAAGATATATAACGCAAACCCAGGCAGAAACGATCTTCTCGGCAATATTCAGTCACTGGAAAACCTGGTGAGAAACGCGTCCTGACGCCTACGTTTTACTATAGAGAATGAGCCTGCACCATGAACAGCATACAAGCTAAAGTTCAGCCCACTTATCTTTTTACTTTCCTGCGAGTATTACTGGCAGTTGTTGGTGGTTATGCTGCTGCAACAGGTATTTGCCTGCTGGTGGAGCTAGCTTTTGTGAGCGATCCCAGAACTGAAGATGTGCTCACCCGGCTGCTGTTCTTTATTATCTATCCTTGCCTGATCGTTTGGTCCTTTGCCTATAACGCTAATCGTTCTGCAATGGTTTCAATGGCCTTACTTAACGGCGCATTGTGGCTGGCGTTATTGCTGTTTAACGGAGCTGCGTAATGAAAGGAACCCTTCGTCAGACGATGACCTGGCTGCACACCTGGAGCAGTATTACTGCAGGCTGGATCTTATTTGCCATTTTTCTGACCGGCACCTTGGCGTTTTTTCGGATAGAAATTAATCACTGGATGCAGCCGGAAAAGCATGTTTCTGTACCCGGTGAACGTGTAGCAACAGCCATGGTCGGTTACCAATACCTGCAGACTCATGCACCGCAAGCCTCCCAATGGCAAATTAGCTTACCTGACGAGCGGGAGCGTACGCTCGGCGTTTCCTGGCAGACACCCGGCGAACCACAACAGCGCAGACGCGGTCCGCGGGCGGAACTTGACGCCAGTACCGGTGAAATTATTGCTCCCCGGGAAACCGCAGGGGGTAACTTTCTCTATCGCTTTCACTTTGAATTGTACGGTATGCCGCGGGATGTAGCTCGATTGTTGGTCAGCATTGTCAGTATGATGATGTTGGTCGGGCTTATCAGTGGCGTGATCATGCACAGAAAGATATTTAGCGACTTTTTTATGTTTCGGCCGAAGAAAAAGCTGTTGTCATGGATTGACGGCCATGTCATTTCGGCGGTACTTGCTTTGCCTTTTCATATCATGATTACGTTTTCAGGCCTAATTTTACTCGCCAATGCCTTTTTACCCTGGCATGCAGATGAAAATCGTCGGCAGCAGAACAGAGGAGAAAGGCCTGCGCAAGAGCATGTGGCGCCGGTGCAAAAGGATTTTAGTATTGCCGCGCCGTTAGAGGAAATGATGTTGTCAGCGTCGAGTCAATGGGGCGTGCCGGTAACGTCGATTTCAGTGGTATCCCCGGGTACGCAAAAGGCGGTTTATACGTTAAGTGGTGCTAACCGTACCGAGCTAAGCGCGGGAAGAGGCGGGAACACCAGCATCGAATTTGACTACGCCGGAAATCAAGTGAGACAAAAACCAGCGGCCAAGGCGCAAAGTACGCCTCAAGCCATCTACAACTTTTTAGATATGCTGCACCAGGCAAGGTTTGCTGATGTTATTACCCGCTGGCTGCTGTTTATCGCCGGCGTATTAGGAACGCTGATGGTCGCGACGGGTTCGGTGCTTTGGGCGGTGAAGCGCGCAAAGCAGCAACTGGGACAGGCTGGATTTGAATTCGTCAGAGGGCTGAATGTCGCCAGCATCGCAGGCGTAACGTGCGCAACGGGTGTGTACTTTTGGGCCAACCGGCTTATACCCTCTACATTGGCAGAACGTAGCGACTGGGAAATCAACAGCTTTTTCATTAGCTGGGCCGTATGTATCGTAGCCGGGTTCATCAAGCGTGATCGCCTGGGATGGATTATTCAACTTTCCGCTGCCGCTGTGCTATTTACTCTTTTACCCTTTCTTGACACAGTAACCTCGCCGGTAAGTGTTCTTCAGGCATTGATAGACGGAGATTGGCTGCGTATTGGTGTGGACGGTATGAGTCTGATAGTAGCTGCTAGCCTGTGGATGGCAGTATTTTATTTGCAAAAACAGAAACGCAGCCCTGCAAGAACAGTGAGTTGTCCCACAGTGCAAGCACCTTCTGCAGCCAGGGAGCAACGGGTATGATAGTGCTAATCACAGTTGTTTCTTTTATTGGGTGGCTGCATATCGCCATGGTGAACCGCAAGCATCGTGCAGTTGTGTATCCGGATAAAGATATTTCTGGTTTCGAATTTTGGGGTTTACAGGCTATTGGATGGGGTTATCATGCCGCTGCCCTTATTTATTGCGTCACACAGTGGCAGTCAGAAATTGGTGCTGTGGTATGGGTGGGGATATGGCAGATAGCTGCTGTGCTAATGTCGGGTGCATTTACTTACGCGCCCGTGGTTACGGCCACAGTATGGCGCCGCGTTTGTTTAGGGGCGGCACTGTTTAATTTGCAGCGGGCGAAAGTACCCACTTAGCAGTTTCACGCCCCTCTATTAATTTGCCTCATGAAATTTAAAAGCGCGGCTTTATAAGCTTAGCCCGGGCGCTTCACCCACGCGCTACACCAGCCGTCTTCGTCAACAAGTTTGCCTGGGAAAATAGCACAAGGACGATGTTCTTTACCGTCTTCACCTTGAATATACATGCAGTTGCCGCACCGTGAGCCATCTATCTTGGATTGCGAAGTATATTTCAGCGCCTTTGCAGTTGGATCATCCGCTTGTAACTGTTCCTGTGCGTTGACACGAAGTGTGATACCGCCGAGAGTCATGCCTAACAGCGTGGTCCCTGTCAATCTAAGGAAATGACGACGGTTTACAGGTTTCATAACTAGCTCCCATTAATGATAATGATTCTTTTTTACCCTAGCACCAAAACGGAAAAACCCGCCCAAAGGTGGCAGGTTAAACTGGTAGCCTACTTATACCGATAAATGAACGAACTTTCACTAACAATGCAACATTTGTTGATCTAGATTAAAACCGGCTTTCGTTTAACCAGTAAATTTAACCTTCGAGCTTTTTGGCTCTTGCTTTTGAGCAGTGCCGCGCACGAGAGCGGCCAAAGAGCAAAGCTGCTTGTGATAAGATAAGAACCTTATATCTGATGCAACAGTCTTGAGAGCTTAACAGTTGTATGCCTACCTCTTCCTGTTTGACCGGCGTAGCATCTTTCCAAGATATCATGCTTTCAATCGGGTTTAGCGATGATCGTGATTAAACAGTTTCGCTTTCTTGTAAGGCAACTGTTAGAGATACTGCGCGCTACCGTATAAATAGAAAGATGATTATGAAGTATTTCATTTTGGCGATTACCCTTATTACCGCTTTCGCTGTGACTTTCATGCTGGCAGGCGATCTGTTTTTTAGTGGCACAATGGCGGCGCTGGTGTTGCTGTTTCAGATAAGCTTGTTGTGGATTTTCACAAGCTCCAGCGAATACCGCTCTTCGGTACCGCAATAACAGTCTTTGCAAAAAACACAGTAAAACGCGCCTGCGAATTGCACAGTCTTGGTAACCGCTTTTTTTGCTTTTCTTTTTTATAGCGCAAGGTGAAGCCGCTAATAATTTACCACGTTTCACCTCGCCTTCAATCGAAACTTGTCAGTTACTTTACGTGTTATTGCAGGTACTTTTCCCCCAGTCAGGCGGCGCGTGAAGCAGGATATAACCTAATTCGCATTGACGTGTGCTCAATCAGCGCGAGAATTTTTCAACTTTTACAAGCCCGTTCCGTGAAGGTAATCAATCATTTTCACGCTCAGCGTTCACAGTGAGATCGTCGTCTTGACCGCTGACAGTTAATTCAATGGGCTGACAACACACCTGACAATCAAGCACCTGCATCTGGCCCACATCGTTTATTTTATCAATTTCCACATCATTAGGTGCCATGCAGTAAGGGCAACCGAAAGACATTGTTCGCGTTAAACTCATAAATTTACCTAAATTTAAACCAGCATTGTAGTGCATACGCTTATAGAGAAGATGAGGATTGTTTCGCAAATTTCCTTCACTGACGCAAATTGCAGAGTAGTGGAAAGAGCAACGGAAAACTTAGCTGCGACTGCATAACAAGCAAATATTACAGGAAGGTGGAAAAAGAAGCTGTATAAATATACACTAGGTAGTAACATTCTCTGGTACAGTTGTATGAAAAAGACGCTTCCTGAACGCTATTATCTTGATCACTTTCATGAGTTTCTGGCTTTTTTTGACGGGGCCAGTAGCAGTCTGCTGACGCCAGAAGCCGGGGGTTTTATTAGCGCGTTTCGTGCACTTGACGAGAACAAACAATGCATTATAGCCCGAGCAGCGAATAGAAAATATGCTGTTATTAAACGCCAGCATTTCGATTATGATGAAATTGATTCTCCACAACTACAAATTGATCAATTGCAGGAAGAGGGCTGGTTTACCACCATTGAAGCCGCTAACAAGCAGGATATCGCAGGGGTATTAACTAAATCAGACTTATTGGAGTATCTGGCTTGTTTTCAGCCAGGCCGGTCTCTAGCGAACTGCAAAAAAGCGGAGCTGGTAGCGCTTCTTTTTGAGCAAGTTAACATAGAAGGCTGGCCTGAGAGTTTACCGGTTCAGGATTACCTGGTTTGTACTTTTAACGAGCAATTACGTTATCTGCTTTTTCTCTACTTTGGTAACACTAACGGGCGGCTGAACCAATTTTCCATGCGCGATTTAGGTATTATGCGAACGCGTGCAGATGCCAGTGGCGGACAGGCGAGGTTTGAAACTGCCGACGATGCAGTTGCTGCCTCTTTTTACGCCACCAATCTTGATGCTTTGCCGTACCTGGATGCAGAAGGCGTTGTCCAGGCTGCAAAAACGCCTCTTCCTTTAGTGGACAGCGTGACGGCGCAGCAATTTCAGGAAAAATATCTGTTTAAACTCGGGTTGCTTTTGCTGGAGATCGACAGGCCTTTAGCGTTATCGACATTACAACAAGCGCCTGGCGATAATGCCAAGGAAAAATGGCTTCGAGAGGCGTATAAGGACGGTGAAAAAGAAGCGGTGAAGAGTCAATTGGAAGCCATTATTGACAACCCTCCTTCAGATACACTACTGGCGTTTGCCGAAGATTTTCTGGCGCGTAAATTTCATAAAAAGCGTACCAGCGCAGTCACCGACATGTTACGTAATGCCAGCCGCACGTTGCTTCTTGATGAAAGCCAGAATCACGCGGTGGAAAGAGGTGTTATAGCCTATTATCACCGCCATAATATACAAGCATGGCGAACGGAAAACCGGCTTTGGCGTAGCTTATTCGGCCTAACGTTTTGGACATTGTTATTTGACCAGGATGCTTTAGTGACAGAATTTGATCGAAGGCCTTTGGCATTAAAGAATAATAACTTCTACGCAAAATTTGAAGCAGACATAGAAAAGTTATTAACCAGTTGTCATTCGTCTGAAGCGCTATTGACCCACATCACAACTATGGCCGCTGCCCATTATGGCAAAGTGAATAGCCTTTTTATGTGGAGTAACGCTTTACTCGACCCGATAGTGGCACTGCTTAATTATGGCAACCTGGCTGCGGTGCAGGAAATTCTGCGCATGATGGCGAAAGATTTTTCCTCGCTTAGTGATGGTTTTCCGGATCTTATGGTATATGAAAAAGGACAGCTGCGATTTGAAGAAATTAAAGCGCCGGGAGATCAGCTACGGCGTAATCAACTGGTATCTGTCCAGAGGCTGCAACAGGTCGGTTTCGATGTCCAAATTACACAAGTACAATGGTTCCGTGATCCAATGCAGCCGTATGTGGTTGTTGATATAGAAACAACGGGCGGGAATGCAAGTTATAACCGCATTACCGAAGTTGGAATGGTGAAGGTGATAAACGGTGAAGTTGTCGACACCTGGCAGTCGCTGATCAATCCCCAACGCCGTATTCCAGCTTCCATTACCCGCTTGACGGGAATTAGTGATGCCATGGTTGCGGATGCGCCAATATTTGCAGAGGTCGCAGAAGCCATTATGTCTTTCACTGACGATGCTGTTTTCGTTGCGCACAATGTGAATTTTGACTACGGCTTTATTAAACAGGAGTTTGCAAGGCTTGAGCAACCATTTCGCAGGCCCAAGCTTTGTACAGTGAGAGAGATGCGTAAAGCAAAGCCGGGCTTGGCGTCTTACTCGCTAGCCTCGCTTACCCATCACTTTAATATTAAAATGCAGCAGCATCACCGAGCATTGTCAGATGCAAAAGCGGCAGCATCTCTGTTGGCGATTGTTCAATCGAGCCAGGCGTAAAATTTCATCCTTCTACGCTTTTGTCTAACGTAGTAACAGGTAATAGCAGTGCCATTACCTGCTGGCGCCATGGCGCTTCCACCGTATCTGGTTGAACGATTTCGTTGGCTTGTAACAGCTTTACGTTATTAACCTGTTCAAGCATTGCCTGATATTCAAGGTCATTGTTTTGTATTTGTTCAATTTTATTTAATAAATCATCAAATAGTACATCTGATGAGACACCGGAGTGTGAGCGGGCATACTGGACTAAAGCTTTAGAAACAAAGGCCTCCCACTCAGGCCGCAACCGTTGTTTAAGAAGCTCAGGGGAGGTTGCGAGTGCCTGAATTTCCTTTTGCAGTTTTACCTCTTCCCCGGGATCTAAAATTAGCCGCAGAGCAAGAAGCACGTCAACAGATAACCGGGAAGCGGGAAGCTGGTGGATTAACTGTCGGTACATGTTCGACATGAGTCATTTCTCTTCGAAGTAGAATTAAAGCTATAACTAATCACTATCCTTACGGCACCTAACCTTATACAGATTGCTCCTGTGAACATATTTTTCTTCGATTATATTTCCACGACTCTTTCGACAAGGATGCTGAAGATGATGGATAAATTCACCTGTTGCTTAAAATGTAGTCAGCAGGTTAACAAAGAACCTGAAGTTAAGTCAAACCTGCTTAGAACATGAAGTTGGTAATACTATTTTGGTAGCACAGCGCAGAGTTCCATCCGTTAGCTACCGAATAGTCAGAAGTTGAGAATGTTTAGCAGTTGTAGAAGGGGTTGTGGATGAGCAGAAAAATCCCTCTGATGCTGATGAGCACCAGAGGGATAGCTTTACGCCATGCCTAGCTTTTTCTCTAGATAATGGATATTCGTGCCGCCAGCCGAAAAGTTTTCATCGGCCATAATACGGCGCTGCAACGGAATATTGGTTTTTATGCCATCAATGACTAACTCATCAAGCGCATGACGCATGCGAGCAATCGCTTCATCGCGCGTTTCACCGTAGGTGATCAGTTTGCCAATCATAGAATCATAGTAAGGAGGCACTGTGTACCCGGCGTAGATGTGAGAATCCCATCGTACACCTAGACCACCTGGCGAGTGGAACATATTTATGGTGCCGGGGCTGGGAATGAAGTTATCAGGATCTTCGGCGTTAATTCGACACTCAATCGCATGACCTCGAATCTGTACTTGAGATTGATCCATTGACAATGGTTGTCCACCGGCAATACGAAGCTGCTCTTTGATCAAATCAACACCCGTGATCATTTCTGAGACCGGATGTTCAACCTGAATACGGGTATTCATTTCGATAAAATAGAATTCCCCGTTTTCATACAAAAACTCAAATGTGCCGGCACCGCGGTAACCAATTTCGACACAAGCCCTACGGCAGCGATCCCCAATTTTGTGGCGCATTTGCTCAGAAACGCCGGGAGCAGGTGCTTCTTCAACCACTTTTTGATGGCGACGCTGCATTGAACAATCCCGCTCACCTAAGTGAACCGCATTCCCCTGACCGTCAGCTAGCACCTGAATCTCGACGTGACGCGGATTTTCCAGGAATTTTTCCATGTATACGGTAGCATTCCCGAATGCAGCTGCAGCTTCGGCCTGCGTGGTTTCAATAGCGGAAACCAATTCAGCTTCACTTCTCACTACGCGCATACCACGACCACCACCACCACCGGCAGCTTTAACAATAATCGGATAGCCGATGCGTTTGGCGATACTTTTATTGCGTTCGTTATCGTCGGTAAGAGGACCATCTGACCCAGGCACACAAGGAACGCCGGCCTTTTTCATGGCATTAATGGCAGAGACTTTGTCGCCCATTAAATTAATGGTTTCAGCCGTGGGGCCAATAAATATAAAGCCGCTTTTCTCTACTGCTTCGGCAAAATCAGCGTTTTCAGCCAAAAAACCATAGCCTGGATGGATGGCGATAGAATTTGTGACTTCCGCTGCAGCAATAATGCGCGGAATGTTCAGGTAACTTTCAGTTGCCGAAGCGCCACCAATACAAATGGATTCATCGGCAAGCAGTACATGCTTTAGGTTTCTGTCTGCGGTCGAGTGCACTGCAACAGTTTTGATGCCTAATTCTTTACAGGCACGCAAAATCCGTAGCGCAATCTCTCCGCGGTTGGCAATTAAGACTTTATCTAACATAGGTAATGGCCTGTTTATTCAATCACGAACAGAGGTTGATCGAATTCAACAGGCTCTTGATTTTCGACCAGAATGGCTTTTACTACGCCTGCTTTGTCAGCTTCAATCTGGTTCATCATTTTCATCGCTTCAACAATACAGAGGGTATCGCCAACATTGACAGATTGACCAACTTCAGCAAATGGCTTGGCAGTAGGTGAAGAGGCGCGATAGAAAGTGCCTACCATTGGTGATTTCACCTGATGCCCGGTAGGGCCTTCAGGCGCAGCAGCTGGGGCAGGTTCTTGCGCCGCGGGAGCTGGAGCCGCAGGTGCGGGAGCAAATTGCGGTGGATAATTATAGTTCATTGGTACAGGGGAACCCGTCGGGCCACGATGGATACGTACAGATTCCTCACCTTCAGTGATTTCCAGTTCAGCAATACCGGACTCTTCAACCAATTCGATGAGTTTTTTAATTTTTCTAATGTCCATGTTCTGTCTCTGTTATTTATTCGGAGTAAGTAAATTTATGGCAGCTGTTAATGCCAGTTGGTAGCCAATGGCGCCCAAGCCGACAATGACACCAGCTGCCACATCAGAAAGATATGAATGATGGCGAAACGGCTCGCGAGCGTGCACGTTGGAAAGATGTACTTCAATAAACGGAATAGATACGCTAAGTAGCGCATCGCGCAGCGCAATACTGGTATGAGTCAACGCGCCGGGATTAATAATAATTGCATCCACATTCCCCATTGCGTCGTGAATACGATCGATAAGTTCATGCTCGGCATTAGACTGAAAATGGTGCAAGACTATATCTTGTTTATCCGCGCGGGAGTGCAGATCATCAACAATATGCTGTAAGGTCTGATGCCCATAAGTCTCAGGCTCGCGTTTGCCTAGCATATTTAGATTAGGACCGTTAAGTAACAAAATTTCCATAAAGTGCAGCTATCTTGCGAAAATTTTCAGGTTATGTGGCATTTGAGCAAAAAAGTCATTCGTATGCACGATAAAAATCATTTTTTACCATCTACTATTAAATTAATCGCTGATTATAGTAGATGAATTATATTTAGCAGCAAAATACTGGTCTAATCAGGAGATATCGCCACACAATTTGATTGTATAGTAAAAATAGCAGCTAACGATGAATAAGCTTCTTGCTGTTGTAGAAACTTAGTGGGCTTTAAGCTGAATTCGATTAATTGTAGGCAAGAGAAGGGGCAATGTTTTTCATGCCGGGCCGCCTCAACGAAGAGGCGCTCCCACGGGAAATTAGTTCTTTAGCACCTGATTCACATGCGCTGCAAAGGGAGCTGCCCGCATAAAACCTGTCACCCTTGCCCTTTTCAGCTCATTGCCCTGGTTATCAAAAAACAAAATCGTCGGCAAGCCGAGTACATCAAATCTCTCCTGAAAGGCTTGATTGGTGACAGTATTATCGGTTAAATCTATTTGCATCCACACGGTATTGGCCAGCGCTTGCTTAACTTCGGTAGCGGGAAAGGTGTATTTTTCAAACTCTTTACACGCCACACACCAATCTGCGTAGAGATCTACCATGACTGATTTCCCTTGCGCGTTTGCGGTGGCTAGTTTGGTATCGAAATCTTCCAGGCTTTTCACCACAATAAAAGTGGGATGCTCAGATTCAGCCGGAATCGCTGCATTTTCCTGTTCGGCGAAAGGAGTAGAATAAAACGTGGTGTATCCCACCATCGCACTGGCAAATAAGCCCACAAAAATGATCAGCAATCGTATGCCTTTGACCAGTGAAGCGGCGGTGTTTTGATTCATTACCGCAAAATAACTGAACGTTGCCAATCCAAGTGCTGACCATAGTAAGTTGCTATAGGCGTTATTCCACAAACGTTCGACAAAAAGAATCGCCACAGACAGCATCATAAAGCCAAAGGTGGTTTTAACAATATTCATCCAGTTGCCCGCTTTGGGAAGCAGCTTGCCGCCAGTCATACCAAAAAGAACAAGCGGAATTCCCATACCGAGACTCAGCACATACAAAGAAACAAACCCCAGTACCATGTCGCCGGTTTGCGCAATAAATAGAAGGATGCCGGTAAGAGGCGCAGTGGTACATGGTGAGGCGACTAAGCCAGACAGTACCCCCATAACAAATACGCCAATAGTATTGCCGCGCTTTTGGGTGTTACTAAAGCTATTCAACTTACTTTGCCAGGTGGAGGGCAACTGTAACTCGTACGCTCCGAACATGGCGAGAGCAAGCGCCACAAATAGCACGATAAAGACGCCGAGAACAAACGGATGTTGCAACGCAGCCTGAAATTGCACGCCTGCAGACGCGACAATTAGACCGAGCAGAGAGTAGGTAATTGCCATCCCTTGCACATAAATAAAGCTAAGCCAGAATGCGCGAGACAGTTTTATGTTTTTACCCTGTCCCAGCACAATGCCAGAAAGAATAGGATACATAGGAAATACGCAGGGCGTGAATGCCAACCCTATACCCAGCGCCAGAAACAGCAATAACGTAATGGCCAGGTTTTCATCATCTGCAAGACGCTGCGCCAAGCTAAATTGCTCAGACTGCACTGGCTCCAAGGCATTTGACGATGCTGGTGATGAAGCTGAGGCTGTTGTAGAGGTAGTGGCGGTATCGTTTGAAAGCGCAGTACCGCCGCTTTCTGTCGCATAATTTACCGCCGTTAGATACACCACTTTGGTAGTGGGTGGATAGCAAAGCCCTTCCTCAGCGCAGCCTTGATACCTGATTTTAACTACGCCATCCTCAACAGACTCTTCAATAGGTACAGAAAAAGAAACACGATTGAAATATACGTCTGAAATACCAAAAAATTCATCTTCTTTTTGTTCTGCCGGAGGAAAAGCAGGCTCACCTAAAGTGGCGTTTTTCGTCACTATCTTAAATTGCTTTTTATAAAGATAATAACCCTCGGCGATATCAAAAGTAATTATGAGTTTCCCGTTCTGCTGGTTGTAATCGAAAGCGAAGGCTTTATCTACCGGCAAGAATTCCGGCTCGTCACTAAACAAGTCGCCCAAATTGCCACTGGGGATCTGCGCCTTTCCGGTAAAGGGCAGAAAAATACACATGATCAACAACATAAACAGAACATGTACTTGCTTCATTTAATTAACTTCCTTGGGCCATCTTTGGTTTGGCGGGTTTGATTTTGTATCCAGCGTAAGTACTCAGGACTGCCATCTACATTGGGTATCACCAGCCACTCTGGTACATCGTACGGATGCTGAGACTTTACCAATAGATAAGCCTGCTCGACCTTTTCAGCAGTCGTCTTAATGAGTAACTGGCATTCCTGATCAGTTTCTGTTTTTCCTTCCCATCGATAAACCGATGTTACAGAAGGAACAATATTGACGCACGCTGCAATATTATTTTCTACCAACGCGAGAGCAATGTTTCTCGCAACTTCATATTTGGGAACAGTGCACAATATTACATTTACCGACATATCCAGACCCGCTTCTGTATCTTTAACTTTCACAGTATGCCTCTTTTTATGCGCTAACGCTTTTTGAATGAGACGATATTCGGGTGGACGGTACGCGTTAACGCTCTGCTCCCCCTTCATTTGATCAACGATAATTTTCCTTACTTGCTAGATTACTGAAACAAAGCATAAGAATGATTGCGAGATAAATAAAACTTGGCTTTGTTTGAATACTCCCCATTTCTGTCACTGAAAAGATTTTTACGACGAGGTGAATCCGTTGCGCGTGTTATTTTTGCTGTTTGCTATTTTACCTATTATTGAAATTGCCTTGCTGGTTCAGGTGGGGGATATGATAGGCGGGTGGAACACTATTGCTATAGTCATTCTCACCGCGTTCGCAGGTGCTTATTTTGTTCGGCGCGAGGGCTTTAATACGATACAGACTGCTCAGCAAAAAATGCAACGAAATGAGATTCCGGGTCGGGAACTGGTCGAAGGGCTGATGCTAGTGATAGCTGGCGTATTGTTAGTAACGCCAGGTTTTGTTACTGACTTCCTGGGGCTACTTTTGGTTGTTCCGATCTCCCGGCATTTGATCGCAGCTCAAGTAGCCAAGCGAATGGCATTGCGGGTAATCAATCCAGCGTCTTTCACTCAGCAAGGATCTTCTTCAGATGACGCAAATCCCTTCAGACAAGCTACTCGAGATGAAAATGGCGACATCATTGAAGGTCAATACACAGATAGAACAGAAAACGATAGCGATCATAGGCTTAAGTGATCAAGTCTATGGGCGCCAAATGCGACATACTGGTTGATTTAGCCCTTCGGTTCTCAGTTTCCAGTGAAACCATTTTTTTAACTTTTTTTCAAACACAGCCCTTGAGATTATCTGGCTACCCCCCATTTAACCTCGCAGATAGATTTTGAGGTCAGGAAGCGATCTCATTCTGGTAAGCGGGTAAGTAGATAGTCTATTTACTTGCATTAACTAAACATTAGTATAGTTGGAATTTTCAGGAGATTTGGAAATGGCAATTCGTCCTTTACACGACCGCGTAATCCTTAAGCGCGCAGAGCAGGAATCAAAATCTGCTGGTGGTATCGTATTAACTGGTTCCGCAGCAGAAAAATCTACTCGTGCAGAAGTGATTGCAGTGGGTAATGGTCGCATCCTTGAGAACGGCGATATTAAAGCTCTGGATGTGAAAGTTGGCGATACAGTAATTTTCAGCGACGGCTACGGCGTAAAAGCAGAGAAAATCGACGGTGAAGAAGTGCTTATCGTTAGCGAAAGCGACATTCTGGCAATCGTTGAGTAATCCACCCGTTAAACCGTATTTGAGAGGAAATTAAACATGGCAGCTAAAGAAGTACGTTTTGGTGATGACGCTCGCACAAGAATGCTGAAGGGCGTTAACATTCTAGCGAACGCAGTTAAAGTTACATTGGGTCCAAAAGGCCGCAACGTAGTATTAGACAAATCTTTCGGTGCACCGACAATCACTAAAGATGGTGTGTCTGTAGCGAAAGAAATCGAACTTGAAGACAAGTTTGAAAACATGGGCGCGCAGATGGTTAAGGAAGTTGCTTCCAAAGCCAACGACGAAGCGGGCGACGGTACAACTACTGCGACAGTTCTGGCACAAGCCATCGTTACTGAAGGTTTGAAAGCAGTAGCTGCTGGTATGAACCCCATGGATCTTAAGCGCGGTATTGACAAAGCTGTTATCGCCGCGGTTGAAGAGTTAAAAGCGCTTTCTACTGATTGTGCCGACAGCAAATCAATTGCTCAGGTAGGTACTATATCTGCTAATGCTGACTCTATCGTTGGCGAAATCATCGCTGAAGCGATGGAAAAAGTAGGCAAAGAAGGTGTTATCACAGTTGAAGAAGGTCAAGGTCTACAGAATGAACTTGACGTGGTTGAAGGTATGCAGTTTGACCGCGGTTATCTGTCTCCTTACTTTATCAACAACCAGGAAAACGGTACTGTTGAACTGGATAGCCCATTCATCCTGCTTGTTGATAAGAAAATTTCTAATATCCGCGAATTGCTGCCTACTTTGGAAGGCGTAGCGAAAGCGGGTAAGCCACTGCTGATTATCGCTGAAGATGTAGAAGGTGAAGCATTAGCAACTCTGGTAGTCAACAACATGCGCGGTATTGTTAAAACAGCTGCGGTTAAAGCACCTGGTTTTGGCGATCGTCGTAAAGCAATGCTACAGGATATCGCTATCCTGACTGGCGGTACTGTGATTTCTGAAGAAATCGGTCTGGAGCTGGAAAAAGTTCAGCTGGAAGATTTGGGTACAGCGAAACGCGTGGTTATCAACAAAGATAACACTACCGTGGTTGACGGTGCTGGTGAGCAAGGCGCTATCGAAAGCCGTTGCACACAAATTCGTGGCCAAATCGAAGAGTCATCTTCTGATTATGATAAAGAGAAACTTCAGGAACGTCTGGCTAAATTGTCTGGCGGTGTAGCGGTAATTAAAGTTGGCGCTGCAACTGAAATGGAAATGAAAGAGAAGAAAGACCGCGTTGAAGATGCGCTGCATGCTACTCGTGCTGCTGTTCAAGAAGGCGTGGTACCTGGTGGTGGTGTTGCCCTGGTTCGTGCAGCTGCGAAATTGTACAGCTTAACTGGCGATAACGAAGATCAGACTCACGGCATCAAACTTGCGCTACGCGCAATGGAAGCTCCACTTCGTCAAATCGCTTCTAACGCCGGTGCAGAAGCCTCTGTCGTAGTTAACGCAGTTAAAGGTGGCGAAGGTAACTACGGTTACAACGCCGGTAACGACACCTACGGCGATATGCTGGAAATGGGTATTCTAGACCCAACTAAAGTAACGCGTTCTGCCCTGCAGTTCGCTTCATCTGTAGCCAGCCTGATGATCACGACCGAAGCAATGGTTGCTGAAGTTCCTAAGGACGACGCTCCTGCAATGCCTGATATGGGCGGCATGGGTGGAATGGGCGGCATGATGTAAAAAATCGGCCCTGGCATAAGTTTGTTTTAGACTTAAGCTTTGACCCTAAAAAACCTCCTCTGGAAACAGTGGAGGTTTTTTTATTGGTCAAGTCGCGAATTGGGGTAACCGCCTCCGCTATTCGTGGAGCAACACCGAAGGCCGAATCACCAATTTTTTTGGCTACGCGCAACGCGCAGTCGTATTTACGATTGCTTATAAAAGCGAACGATTCCGTTATCGCAACAGAAAAGAACCAATCATTTAATATTAGATCACTTCTGAGAACATTCTTCAGAAAGCTATTGCAGCGCAGAGAAACTGTGATTTTGATTCGGCAGAGCGGTAGCCTGTACTGTTAAATGGACAACAGTAGCCTCAGGTAGAAGAACAACGAGGTGCGTTTTCTGTGTTCGTCAGATAAATTGACATATAACAAAAAGGAGATGTTGAGGCTAATAAAAGCCTCTATAAGTTCTCGACGATTTTCAGAAATAGCGCTAAATTAGCGCCCCTTTGTTTTAGCAGTATCAAAAGTTCAAGGAAGAAAACATGAATGTTAGTCGTGTATCTACGCTTTTTGCGTTAACAATAGCGCTTGCTGGTTGTGGTGGCGGTAGTGGATCGGGAGGTGGATCCTCCTCTGATGGCGGCACGACGGGCGGTTCGAAACCCGCCGCAAAAACGCCCGCTCAAATAATCGCTGATGCCAAATCTTTTACCACTTCTCAACTAAATACTGCAGCCCGCACGCTGGCTGACAACGGCTATAACGGCAGTGAAAGCAAAGCCGGGTTGGATATTGCCCTGGCGCAACAGGTTTATCGAATGATGTTCGACGACAACCTGCTGGTCGTGCCCGAGATCACCGAGCAGCTAAACGCTAGCGAATTAGCAGAAGATGGTTCTATCGATACAACTTTAGACTGTGAGCGGGGTGGCAGCGTAAGTTATAACGGTCAATTCCAGCACAGTGGAATTGGCAAGGTGACGCTAAAATTTGATAACTGTATTTCCTTTTATGATGACTTTGCTACCTCTGGTGTAGCCGCCATTTCCATCGACAGCCTTGATGATGCAACGTCTTACTCAGTTTATTTTAACCCCAGATCGGCTTAAGCAACAACCATCGCATTGCGCTCAATGTCACTGATATTAAGGGATGGCTTGTTTTCTTTAAGACAATAAGCCACCAGACCAGCCATTAAATAGAGTGTAAAACCATTTATACTGCGATGCCTTGAGTGCTCAATGTATGAAATGTTCTTTAATTGGTCGTTGATAGTTTCAATAATGAAGCGCTTCGATAGCATCGCTCTGTCCCATAAAGACATCGCTTTTGCTTTCATATTTTTGCGAACCGTGGTGATAAGTTTGACGCCTTTCTCAAATAAATTAGCTTCTAATGCTTTGCTCAAATACCCTTTATCGCCATACAATTTGTCGGGTAAATGTCGAGCTAATTCTTCGACAGGTTTTGTGTCATGGACATTCCCCGTCGTCACTTTTGCCGCCACGATTTCACCCAGATGGTTCACTATCAAGTGTAGTTTAAAGCCGTAAAACCAGCCCATTGTTCCTTTTCCTCTTTGCGCTATCCCGTCAAAGGTTTTATGGCGAGGTATGCGAATGTTATGGCAAACCTTTAGGCTGGTAGAGTCAATGAACTCAATGCCTGTAGGCTTTCCCTTTAAAGTACTGAAGTAGGCACACATGGGCACAATTGTTCGCGGCATCACTTCTAAAAAGCGCGTATAACTAAGCAAATCCGGAAATGCGTTGCGATAAAATACTCTTACATATCCCGAGTAATAATTCTTAAAATCGCGATGATGTGACATGTGAAAACCGATGATGATTGTCATCATTTCACTCATTGACATACGGCACTCACGTCGTCGTCTTCTGGTGCCGTCTTCAAGTAGCTGCTTTTGCCATTGGGGAATAAACACTTTGCAAAAGTCATCGACATCGCAAAATAATTCAACTAGATTCTTCATGCCTGTTCCTTGTTGATTTGGTCATTTCTTTGTCGAAAGATCCGATCTTGGAACAGGCTTTTAGTTCAATTTCTTAAACAGGATTGGGGTTACCTTAACTTTTCTGGTGAGTCGGTTATGTACGTTGCCGACACTGACGGTGATGGAGAAAAAGATTCCGGAAAAGTTATTGACCTCTATGAGTTTATTAGTACGCCTGTGACTGATCTTGCATTACTGCCACTCAGTGACATTTCGAGTCAGCCGCAAGCCGAAAGTCTAAATGTTATCACTGAGAAACCGGTTGTTTCTTCGGATATTGTTGTAGAGCCTGGTATCTATTACGATAACGAAACGCCCCAAGAGCAGCTTACTGTTTCCTACAATTGGTATATCAATAACGTTTTAGTTGAGGGCCTGGATGGCAATACATTGCCTGCGTTTTCAGCTGCACCGGAAGATACGGTAGAAGTTTCTATGGTGGTGTCTGATGAAAGCCATTCGGTGGAATCTTACCGTCATTATATTTGGATAGAGGATACGCCAGCTGTTCTGACAGCCTCATCGGTGCCTGAATCCATTTCAGCAGGCGATACGGTTACGTTTTCAGTGGTGCTTACCGATGCAGATATAAATGGCGACGATAATCTGGCGAAGCTTACCCACGCCCCAGAAGGAGCGAGCATGGCAGATGACGGCACCGTCACCTGGCAGGTGCCGAAGAGCCTGTTGTTCAATCAGCAAAGCTATTCATTTGGATTTAGTAATCGTTTAAACCCAAATCATCACATCGAACAGACATTTTCTCTGGTTGCCACTGCACAACAGCCTATGCCGCTGTTCCGTTCAGGAATAGAAGTTCCCAAATATAATCAGTCACAGTGGATAGCAGATTTTGATGGTGACGGTAACAACGAGTTGTTAGGCACTGACAGCTACCAGCGGATATTCCTGCTAGAACTGGTGGAGGGGAAATATCAGCAAAAATGGGCGTATCCTTACGTGCTGAATGAGGAAGAAATAGTTCGTCAGGTACTTCCGGCAGATATAGATAAAGATGGCGCGCCAGAGATCTTAATTCTGACTGACCATGGTATGTGGCTGATTGAAGATATTAATAAGCCAGCCAGAAAGATATATGAAACCGAAGCGTATATGTATTCAGCTATCATTGCAGACACAGATGGCGATGGCACTGATGAAATTATCTATCGCACATCTGATAGCGAATATTCGTCTGACACAGCACAGGTGACTGTTGCTGAGCTCAATGATGATCTGACCGAAATTTTCACTTTTTATACCGACGCTATCAGCGACATGGCGGTAGGCAACGTGGATTCAGACGCCAATCAGGAACTGGTACTGAATAATGGCATAGTGTATGACCTGACAACCGGCGCTAATGAATGGTATCTGGGAACCGGTTTTGGATCATCTTTCGTGACTGTTGGTGACATGAACGGAGATGGCATTGATGAATCGTTGGCGTAGATAACTGGAGCAATATGTACGTTTTCTCTGCCGTTGATAAATCTCAACTGTCTTCACTTCCTGTCAGCGACACCTGTGATACCCGTGCTTTCAACCTGTACAACGACAGCACAGTCGAAGTTTTGGTGAGTGACTGCCAGTGGGGTAATGTTACAGCGTATACCCTTAATGCCAGTAATCAGCTTGAAGCAATTTGGCAGGTGGATTTACAGGACCACGGTTCTACCTCGCTCGCAGTAGGCGATATTGATAACGATGGAGCCAATGAGGTGCTGTGGGGCAGCGGCGTCAGCAGTTCTGGCGCAGATGTATTGGTAACCGCAGATTTTACTGCAGATTCCGCCACGCTAAAGGCTTCTACGACTGGTGCGCAGTTGGATAGCTTTAGTGCATCCGGGTGGTCCGAAATAGCCCCTGGCGATGAACGCGGCGTCTTCCTGGTCCCATCCACAGAAAGCGGATACAGCGGAATGGCGGTTGCGACTCTTACACAAGAGGGCCAGTTAACCACAAGTAACGAGCTCTCAAGTGGTTGGCGTTATAGCAACTACAGCGCGACCACCGATTTTAACAACGATGGTGCTGGTGACATCTTTTTGCCAGCGGCAGATAGTAATACCGAGGGATTCGGCGTTTTCCAGCTGAGTGACATGTCTGTGCACTGGGCGATGGCGAGCAATGGTTCGAGTGATGTGGGTCAAATAAAAGCCATGGATGTGAACGGCGATGGTTATGATGACGCTATCGTTGCTGATGGCAAAACTCTAAAAGTATTCGATATTCAAAACCAACTGCAGTTGGCAAGCTACAGCTTCGCGAGCACTATTAGTGGCTTTGACGCAGTCATCATCGATGGCACTCTCAATGTGGTGGTAACGCAATACGAATTACTCCAGCTGCTGAAGATGGGGGCGTCGTCATTCTCTGCTCACGGTTTTGTAGAGGATTTGTATTGTAACAATGTACGGTTTTTTGGGAAGGACGAGGATAAGAGCCTGGTTTGTTGGGGGGCTGACAGCTATTTCCAAACATTGTCACTTGTGGATAATGAGTTTGGCGCTATTAAACATATAGCTACAGATTTTAGAGTGAATGATATAGAGGTTGATCCTACAGATCCAAACCGCTTCCTCATTGCTTCACATGCAAGTGACGGTTGGGGGACAGCCTTTTCGAATATCCACAGTGTCACCAGTGACGGGTATGTTATCTGGTCGAGCCCATCCCTTATCGGTAGCGCCAATGACGCCTCGTTGCGTGTTCGTGAACAGGCTGATGGCAAACTGGAGATTCTGTTCGGCAGCGGTTATGGGATGTACTGGATTCATTAATCCATGAAACGTTAATAATCAAAGGCATCATCTCCAGTGGTGCCTTTTTTGTTTCTGTCAGTATCTTAGGTTGTTAAGTAAAATGAATGTGAGCAACCGATGGCAGCTGCCTTACATCTTCTGGATCAATTACAAAGAATAAACTTTGGTACCGTAGCGAAGAATTATTCTACTTGCCAGTCCGGAAAACGTGGCGGTGATGGAGGATCGCGAAAATCTAGGCTCGAGAACGCTGCAAAGGTGAGTATGGAGTGATGAACAACAGTGTGATAGCCTCAGTTCATTAAGGAAGTATAGAGAAAATGGATGATGAAAATATTTACTGTTATTTTGTTGATTGCTGTGTCGGGTTGCTCTTCTCAATCATTAGAAGGCACGGCGAAAGTTATACAGAAAGAAGCTGTTCCTACATTGGGTGATTCGCACAGCGAAGTTATACAACCTCGTAGTTTAAAGGTAGGTACATGGGAGGGTATAAACAACTCTGGTGCTTCATTTGAAGTGCTAACGATCAATGCCGATGGCAATCACAGTATTATTTCCTATTATATTTCCTCGGGCATGCAGCATAAAAAAACCACTACTTTCAGTAATAAAGATATAAGTTGTGATGATTTTACGTGCCAAATTATGACTGTGACAGCAAGTGAAGAACTGCCGTTAAAAATATTACTCACCGAGCGAGTGGAAAAAAACTATCTAGTAACCGAAGTTGTGAAATTAAAGTCAGGTGAGATATCTAGTAACAGGTATGAACTTTTCCCCATTAAAGGAAAGAGCACTCCTGAACGCTTTCTATTACATGAGTCTGAAGAAGTTGCAGACATTGCCTCCAAATTTAAAAACCAGAGATTTGGTTACTGGGGTGGTGTGTTAGAATCCGTTAACGACGATCAGCTTAAACTTGTTACGCTAAAATATCTACCAGAGCAAATCGCAACTTTTACGGTATATTATCCGGGAACAAATTTAACAGCAGATATGACATTTCATCCAAAGTGGCTGGTACAGGATAAGGGAGAACTACAAACAAAGCTGGAAGGAAGTTTATTTGCAAGTAAACTTACCCTTCGCTATGTTTTAAGGGATGTGATTAATGGTGATTATGAGCAGAGATTTGAGCGATACCCTGAGAAATTAATTGATCAGGGTCATTTCCGTCTTACCCGAATGGGTCCTTCAAACCCTAAAGAACCTCCCGCCTGGTTGAAAAAATTTCTGGAAGGAACACAGTAAATTCGAGTTTAAACATGAATAGTAACAAGCTTTACCAATTACTTATGAGAGCTGCAGAAACCTCTGATACATTAAAACCTTTCCAAATTTAAGATGAGCATAGTAAATGGCAGTCGCAGCGGCAGTTCATATTCTAGTAAAAACGGAGAAGCAGGCCACAGATCTGTTGGCACAGTTACAGAAAGGCAAAGATTTTGGTACGTTGGCTAAACGGTATTCGCTTTGTCCGTCCGGCAAAAAAGGTGGTGATTTAGGCGAGTTTCGACGTGGCCAGATGGTGAAAGCCTTCGATGATGTGGTATTTCAAAAAGAGATACTTAAGGTACACGGGCCGGTAAAAACCCGCTTTGGCTATCACTTGATTAAAACGCTTTACCGGCGTTAGCTTGCCAGCACCTTACCGCTACACTTAGACCTTTAGGAAGCGACGAGAGCCAAGCTACCGCTATTTCTAATCATCTCCGGCATTAAGAGGCGCAACGCCAGGCGCTTCCACTACCGAACATGCGTTGGCGCGCTCAATTATCTTCAATAGCGTAGTTTGAATTACTTCGTCTTCGCGAACATCAGTGGCACTGGCAAAACGTTGCTCCTGTACTTCTTCGTTTTCTTCAGCGGTAAAGCTGATAACCACTGCATTAGCCACATCTTTTGAATCGCCGTAATAGGTTAACGAAATTAACGGGTACCCTTTAAATCCTTTATTTACATGCTTAGCAATGCGTTTCTTTGCTTTTTCCAGATTCACGTCGATCCTTAATTCATATTGGAAGTCAGTCACTATGCCAGCTTGTTCGGCCAAGTGCTATTCTGATTTATCCGATGACCGCGCGAGTACCCGCTTCAATCCCTTTGCCATTAAATGCGCTTCCAGTTCTTTGACCAATACTCGCGAAATAAGCAGCCCCACCAACAGTGCGACTATAGGCAACCAACTGGTAAAGCTCCAAAAGACGTAAAGCAGCGCAGCAACAGCAAGTACGAGAAGAATAGGAATTAGGGGTTGTAATGTTTCAAGCGCTTTAAGATGAAAATGCGCTTCAGCTTCTTTTCGAGCTTGCTCTAAAATATCGAATTGTTGCGAACGTTCCATTGCGGAAATTTCTTGGAAATGGTCGATGTAGGCTTTGATGTCCATGGTTTTGGCAGGCTTCTTTGCTGTTACTGATGATTAAGAATAACGTGGTTTGAAGGAGAGTGCGTTACTGTTGCTTTTATGGAGTATGTGTTAATTATCTTCTTCAAGAGCCACCGGCGCATAAAAATATTCTACAACTGTCATCGTTACTGCAAATACTGCTGAATATCTGCCTCCCAAGAGGCCGGCAAGTTAAAATGCTCTTAAACAGAAAGGTCACTTCTCAATTAATGATAAGCCACCTTCTGAAGAAGGCGGCTCATTTGCTTCAAACATACATCGCTGGGCGCGTTAGTTTAATTCGCTTTATCCGGGATAGTGTCTGGATCCTGTATGATTTTACCCACGCCCGCATTGTTTATCACGATGGCTTTCACTCTGGCTGTGTCGTCCCGTGTATAATCGTACGGCACCTCATAGCTGGATGTGGGCGTAGCATCCGGTCCTGCCACCACATCTGAGCCTTCCGGGGTTGTCCAGGTAACGCCTTCACCAAACAGGTTGCCCGAAGTATTCCAGTAGCCGATGACATCTGAGTAGAACGATACAATGGGATTTTGGGTGTTTTCAAACACATTGTTATCTATTCGCAGCTCAGCACCCTGGCGTGCATTAATCGCCGTAGAGGTTATATGATTATAGTAGTTGTTGTACAGATGGCCTACACCATAGCGGAACAGCGGAAGGCGCGACTCAATATTTTCAAACCGATTATGATGGAAAGTTATCATGCGGTCGGTGTTCGCACTGTCGGTGTCCTCTTCAGTATGGCCGTGCAGCGATCCTTTCCAGTGATCGTGCAAATAGTTATAGGAAATGGTGATGTTCTTGGCGCCGCGTTTGCTGTCAAGCAGACCATCGTAATAATCCTTATCTACCGAAAGCGTGCTGTACAGCTCATTATGGTCAATCCAGATGTGACTTGTGGTTGAACCATCAGTATCCCCCTCAATGGCAATTGCATCTTTGCCTTCTGTCAGCACATGGTGAATCTTAAGGTTTCGCACAATCACGTTATTGGCGCGCTTAATCAAGATACCAATACCATCAAGTTCTCCACGGTTGGCGACTCCAATGATAGACACGTCATTCATATCGCGAATCTCAATAGGCGCTCCTGTACCTCCAGTGTTGGCATCAGTAATGGTGCCGTCAACATATATGGTAACAGGTGTATTGGCTGCTTTAGCAGTATCCAGTGCGGATTGTAACGATGCCCCATTGTCTACAGTCACTACGCTGCCACCTTCGCCGCCGGTAAGCGTGTAATTGTATTGCGCGAAGCCGCTGGATGAAGTTGGTATTGAAGCCTGAATGTCAGGGGCCGCCGGCATCGTCGGTAGCCACCCTTGGTTATTGTTGTAGTGAGCAAAAATAGCCTCGCGGGAGGTAAGCGATGTCACTTCAGCGTCAGATAACAAATAGACAGATTCACGGCTGCTTAAATCAAGCAAATTGCCTTGCATATCCATACTGCCGTATTCTCTCCACCCGGCACTGGCGCTGGGTGTGGCTGGATTGGAGGCGGGCTGATCGCGCACGCCTTCACCGGCCCAGCCAATAGCGGCAATGTGGGTGTCGAAGCGGTTATTGATAAGCGTAATATTATCAAAGTAGCTGTCACTGCCGCCGCTTCTGGCGATATAAGTTGAGTCATTCAGAACACCATTGCCGATAGGGCCGGGGCCGTTGGTGAAGCTATTGTTTAAAAAGACAAAGCCTTTGTAGCTAACATCTGGCACTCGCGCCTGCAATATATAGCCGCCTGCGGTATCTTCATTCGGATCGCCATCTTTAGAATCACCAATCGTACGGATTTCGCTGTCTTCAAATAAAGCGGTGTTAACGTATCCCCAGATAAAATCAACGTTACCTGCAATCAATGATTCATAAAACCAGCTGTAGCCTTTTAACAGCAAGGTGTCCTGCTCGCTGACAAAGTTCATATTTATAGCACTTAAGCGGCCCTCGTCGTTGTTAAAATACAGCGTTTCGGCTTGATTGGAATACGCATTACTGCGGATATGTGAATTTTTCAGCGTGAAATTATGTAGAGTGAGATTATCAGCGCCTTCAATTAAAAATACACTGCGCCCTCCTTCAGACGCGGTGGTGCCAGATGCAGACGATTTACCGCTGCCGCCATTAAAGCTTTCAAAGTTGTCGTAGTAAACAATGGTGTTGTCACGGCTTTCCCCTTGAATGGTAATGTTGTTCTGGCCGCGCAAAAACAGTAACTCCTCATAACTGCCATCGCGAATAGTAATGGTAGAGGCAGTATCAGCAGCTACGTGTTGCATCACGTAGTTTAATGCTCCCTGCACGGTTCTGAAATCAGCTTCACCGTCATCATCAACCAGTAAAGATGTCCCCTCTGGCATGGCTTCGCGGGTGTGGAATGTCCAGTTTGCATCTTTGCCTAGCCCGCTAAAGGCAGTGCCATTTAAGGTTGTATCTGAAACTACACTTTCACCGATAGCCACATAGTAACTTTCGTTATACTCCAGTACATGATTGTGCGGCTTAACCACTAATGCGTTTCCATCAATTTGTACCGGACGATAAGTTACGTGACGTAGCCGGTCTTGCCCGTCATAACCAATGGCATCCAAATCGGTACCCACAGAAATGACATCCACCAGCGTATCATCGCTAAGCTTATAGATACGAATTTCTCCTACCTCGCCTAGAGTTGGCGCAGTATCAAAGGTTAGGCGCAAGGTGGTGTCGACATAGGCGTTCTGTTTGCCCGCAAACGGGCTGGTGAGCGGGAACAGATCGCCGTAGCTGCCAGCTGGCATGGTAAAGCCTTCTCCTACGGAGACGGTGAGTGTCTTATACAGCGTAGGGTCTGAGCCGGAAGTAAAGGTTATAGTGGCAGTACCTGCAGCACTGGCGGTGAGCACCACTTGCGGCCCATTCTGCGCAACACTCACCACGCGGCTATCGCTACTGGCAACGGAAAAGCTATCCTCGGTGATGCCGTCATTTTTGACCGCAGTGACATACATGTACAGCGGGTCTTCGCTGGTCGTGGTTTCCCACGTAGCGCTGGTATAGTCCAGCGATAGCTGCACTGGTTTGACGGTGGGATCGCCCACTTTTATGTCATCTAATTCAAAAGACCGATTATTGGTAAACAGGCCAATCAGGCCTTTTGCGGTGAAACGTGAGTCGGTGGTAGTTCCCATGTTTTCACCGTTAAGGTAAACCGTGAGTTCATCCCCCACCATGTCAAATCGAACGCGATACCACACCCCGTCAGTATCGTCCTGTGCTCCCAGTTCAATCGGCGATTTCAGCTGCACCGGGCGGCTGATACTACCTTCTTTGCTAATGGCAACTTCTACCTGAGTACTGGTATTGGCATTTTGTACGTTCAGTCCACCGCCGTACCAGTTACCCGCACTTTCATATCGTCCAAGCAAAAAGAGCTGTTTGTTTCGCGTGGTGCTGTTTTGACGGGGACGAATGCGGGCTTCTACAAAATAGTCTCCCGTGTCAGGTACGCCGGCCAATGCACTTTCTTTCAGAAGAAAGATTTCGCCGCCTTCACCGCCAGCCGTATAACGCAGAACATTGTTGCCGTTGTCGTTGAGAATGTCGAAGGTGCCTTGGGAGCCGGCACTGGCTGCGCTGTCGGCTATCAGCTCCAGATTATCCAGCGAACTTTCGGCAAAGTCCTCACAAAAATACAGGTCCGGCTCGCTTTTGCATTCAAAAAGCGTGGTGTCGGGGGCGTCGTCCAGATACGAAATTACTAGATTATCGATAGTTACCTTGCCACCGCTTTCTGTACGAAACTGTAAGAAAGAGGACGAAGTCGCCGTGAATCCAGGAATCGTCAGGCGTTGCCCGGCAGTGAGAGAGGTTATCGCTACACTGTAGAATTTAGAATCGTCACCATGAATGGATTTGCTACCGCTACTGGTGTTGTTATCTACATAGACAATAAAATTATTGTTACCTTCTGTATCTTCAACTGCAACAATATCCATGCTGATTACGTATTCACGACTCAGGTCCAGTATGCCGGTGGTGACATTTTCCTCGCCTGAGGTTTCTACATCAGGCGCCGTATTGCCCAAAGTAAAACGAGCACTGTCGAGAGTAAGCGCGCCATTGGAAATGGTTAATCCCGAACCACCGCCTGTGACGCTGTAAAAGGATGTACTGCCGCTGCCGTCAGTAGCTTTATAACCTGCGGTAAAGAATGCGTCGGAATCGGTTTCGAACGTTTCCTCAAGTAGCACAAGGGCATCAATATATTCAATACGAATATTGTCGATAACCACCACTGAACCGCTTTCGGATCGGAATTGCAGGTATGAATTCTGGCTGGCCACCTGACCTTCGATGCTAACTGTGGTGCCGGCAACCAAGCTACTTACGGGCTCATTGTAAAAGCGCGAATTACCGCCTAAGTAAGAGTTGGCGCTTCCAGAGGTGTTGTTATCTACGTAAATCTGGAAGTTATTGTCGCCTTCATCGCCCTGCGCCGATATGACATCGAAAATTACCCGGTAAGGACGACTTAAGTCCAATGCGCCGTTGACGGAGGTATCTTCGCCTGAGCTTTGCACATCCGGTTCAGTGTTACCCAATGTAAAGCGGCCTCCGTCTAACTGAATACCTGTGGCCAGTTGTGTGACCCCGCCACCAGTAATTGTGAGCATGGGCACCGCTTCGCCGGCTGCGTTTTCGATGGCGGAGAAATTGGTAGAAAAGATGTCTTCGCTGAGATTAGCAAAGCTGTAGTTTACCGGTAAAGGCGTGGTGGGAATGATCACTGGTTCTTCCGGTTCCTCAGGCTCCGGTGCGATTGGCGGTTCAGGTGGTGCCACCGCGCCCGCAATAGTTTCAATCTTCAGGTTATCAATGGTGATAACACCGCTGGAGTCCGTACGAAGCTGGAAGAAACTATTGGTAACTGAACTGTCCAGTATTTTTGCATCAGAGGCGGTGGGATCGCCTCCCGAAACGTCATCTCCGGGCGCGTAGGTGTAGGAAAAGCGGCTGCCTGCTAAATCACCGTCTGCCAGGGCAATGCTGGCGAACTTCGACGCACCGCCGTGAACTGAGTTATCCTGACCGGTGGTATTATTGTCGACGTACAAACTGAGCGTACCGGCACTACTGTGAGAAACGACATCAAAGCTGATGGTAAAGCCTTCGCTCAGGTTATAAATACCCTGCCCAACGGTATCTGATGCCGACGTGACGGCAGCCGGATTTTCGGCTGCATTGCCGATAGTAAACCGATCGCCTTCTAACGTCATTTGGCCTGTGGAGGCGTCAACCATTGGGCTTCCACCGGTGACATAATAAAGCGCGCCGGCGTCAGGTGCGTCGCTTAGCCTTTTGTACGAAGATGAGAAAAAGGTATCGGTATCGGTATCGAAATTTTCTTCCAGTGCCGCTTGTATGGAATTCGCTGCTTCTTCTAATCGTTCGGATTCTGCTGCCGCCTGGGCCTCAGTAAAGGTGAAAACAGCATTCATCGGGTCGTCTGCAGCCAGGCAGGTTTCAACATAAGAGACTAGCGACGAAGACGGCTGCGCGGTAACAGTGCACAGGCTGTACACGTCATTCACCGTATTGTACGACCGCGAAATCAAATATTGAGTTTCGGTTTCGCTCGCCAGTACGAGCACTTTGCGGCCAAAGGCAAAATGATAGTTGCCGTTGTGGCTTTTTTCATCTGAGACGCTGGAGTAGGTTCCCGATACGTTATTTTCATCATCGGGAGTGAAGGAGAAAGTGCGCTGAATTACCGTTTTGCCCGAAAGATATGGCGCGTAGATGTCGCCGGTGAACTTGGTGACATCAAATGTATTGGGAAACAGGGTGCCACGTTCGTTTTCAAGGTAGTTCACAAAGTGACTGATGGCAGTGGCTTTATCCACTAGCGTACTGCTTGCTCCACCTGCTGCGCCCAGCCACACCTCAACGTCTGCGGCGAAGTCAGCGTCTGATTGGTTAAAAAAGTCAGCCAATGTTTGCCCTTCGTCTAACGTGGCGGTTGCGACGCTGGCAGCACTGCTGCTTAAGCTGATGCCATTATCTGGATCGCCGTCCGTGTCCAGCGATTGTAACAGACGAAGGGTGTTTACGACCGATTGGTGAAAGGCGTTGTCGGTGGTAAACATATCCAGCGGCGACATGACACTGGAAGCAGGGGCGGCAGGAAACGTCAGTTCACCGATGTGAAATGTGAGCTGTTCACCGCGAAAGTAGAAAAATTCCCCGTTTTCATTGGTCTGGCCGTCGGCTACCGAATCGGACTGATATCCAAGTCCTGCCACCGGGCTGTCTACAAACACTCCGGTTAGAGCGGGATCAGGGGGCAATTTTACGTTTGTGGAACTTTTCTCTCCGCACCCTGCTATCAGCAGGATACCGCCAATAATGGCTGCGACATTTGTGAGTTTCATCGTACTCAACCTCCATGATATGCCACGCGCACGTTACCTTTGTCCGCGTAAGCATGAGTAGTTGGATTTGCCGGGCGTAGCACCCGACACGGACAATCAGTAGAATTTAATATTCATTCCCAGCTGGTAGCTTCGGCCGTACTCTTCTTTCTGGTATAGAATGTTACCGCCGCTCATGGCATTACCCTGGAAGTAACGCAGGTCAGCTTCTTCTGTCAGGTTGATGGCATCAAAGTAAACCTGAATCATGTCAGTGACGTCGTATTGTGCTTTAAAGTCGAGACTTTTCACGTCAGCCTGATATTGGTCGCCCCAGATTTTACAGCCTTGTGGATCGCTTAAGTCAGCAGATGCAGGGCATGAGCCGATTTGCTCTAAAACATCCGAACGAATGTTGCCAATTAAGCGTGCTGAGAAGGTTTCGCTTTCCCACCCAATTACCAGATTAAACGTGGTATCAGCCTGATCAGGTAGTGCAACTTTGCCTTGGCGAATTGAACTGTCCAAGGTGGCTTCACTGTCCAGTAGAGTCGCGTTACTCTGTAGAAAGAAGCCATTTTCGAAATACTGGTTGTAACTCAACTCAACGC